>JAKSJP010000027.1 GCA_024398105.1 Bacteroidales bacterium
GATGAGCCTTCTGGCCTCATTGAGGATCACGGCTGTAACGTCAGTGGGATAAGTGATCGTATGCTGCTTGGACCGGCTGACGAAGTCCTTCGTCTTGACGAAGACGGACACATTGCTTGCTGCGAAATGGTCCCTGCGTATCCTGTGCGCGACTATGCATGCCACATTGAAGAGCTGCCTGTCCAGCTGCTTCGGATCAGTTATGTCGCTTGAAAATGTCCTCTCTGCGCTGTAGCTCTTTGCCTCGTCCTCCTCTGTGCTGACCGGTGAGTCATCTATGCCGTTGGCGCTGTCATGGGTCGCCTTCGCACCCTTGGCTCCGAACAGATGAAGAAGAACGTTCTCTGGCGCTGCCGCCAGCTGCCCGATGGTCCTTATGCCGTATGCCGTCAGCTTCTCTGCGCTCTTCTTGCCGACCCACAGCAGGTCGCCTACCGGAAGCGGCCACATCTTCTCCTCGATCTCGCTCAGCCACAGGCTGTGGACCCTGTCCGGCTTCTCGAAGTCGGAGGCCATCTTTGCGAGGAGCTTGTTCGAGCCGACACCGACGTTTACAGTGAAGCCAAGTCTGGCCTTAATTTCCTCACGCAGTCTGTTCGCAGCATCGACGGCATGTTTCATATCCGTTCTTCCGGTCATGTCGATGAAACACTCATCGATGGAGAACTGCTGGAGTAAAGGAGAATATGTCCTGCATATGGCGATGAAAGCCTCGGAGCACTTCTTGTACCACTCCCAGTCTCCCCCTACCACTATCAGGTTCGGACATTTTCGCATGGCCATCGATACCGGCTCGGCGGTGTTGATTCCGTATTTCTTTGCAGGGATGGATTTTGCAGTGACAATGCTCCTGCGGTCGTTCGGGTCTCCGGATACAACGGACGGGACAGTCCTGATATCGAGCGTCTCTCCCCTGCTGAGTCGCTGCACCGCGGTCCAGGAGAGGAATGCCGAGTTGACATCGATATGGAAGATGATCCTGTGCACTATTCGTTGAACTTGTCTTCTTCAAGATACCTTATGACCCTTGCAGGATTACCCACGGCAACGGCGTAATCCGGAACATTCTTCGTGACAATGGATCCGGCACCGACAATCGCGTATTTCCCAACTGTTACACCCGGAAGGATGGTGCTGCCGGCTCCTATCCATGCTCCTTTCCTGATCAGTATAGGCTTGCATGTTATGACGTCCCTGTTGTACGGGTCATGGTTGTTTGATATGAGTTGCGTGTTGGCGGCGATGCGAACATCGTCCTCGATGGTGATGCCTCCGGCCGACATCATCAGACAGCCGTTCATCACAATGACGTTGCTGCCGATGCTGACCATATGCGGTCGCACAGCAGTGAGCGGAGACATGACGCGCGAGCCTTCACCTATCTTGCCCTTGAAAATTTCATGCATCAGTTCAGTCCATTCCTCCGAGTATGGTTCTGCCATGTTGAAGCGGTGGACCAGCTTTGCGTGATATGCTGCCAGGGTCAGTTCCTCTGGCGTCTGCTTTTTTACATCTATGCGTATTTCTTCCATTACTACAATCGTTAATACCTCCATGCGTCACTCGGCCATCCGTATTGCGAATGACCTGTGTCCAAGGCTCTGATCTTATTCATTTCATCCTCGGTCAATACAAAGTCGAGGATATCGATATTCTCCTTCATGTGTTCCGGATTCTGACTGCGAGGTATCACGCTGATACCTTGCTGGACAAGGAATCTCAGGGCAACCTGTGCTGCTGTCTTCCTGTGAGCACTACCGATTTCTCTGATTGTTTCATTAGAGAAGATCTTTCTTGCTCCTTCTCCCAGTGGTTGCCAAGCCTGTACCATACAATCAGCCTTAGCCATGTATTCACGCATCGGACGTTGCTGATAGAATACATTGCATTCTATCTGGTTGAGACATGGTTTCACATTGACTGATTGACAAAGTTCTCCCCATTTCCCCGGATAGAAGTTGGAAACGCCGATGTGCTTGACCAGTCCAACACGTTGAATCTGTTCCAAAGCCTTCCAGGTCTCTGTTTCTCCTCCTTGTGGCCAATGAATGAGCATCAGATCAATGTAGTCGAGTTTCATCCTGTCGAACGACTGATGGAAGGAGTCAACGGCTGCTTGAACAGTACGACAAGGTGATGAGAGCTTTGTCTGGACAAAGAGCTCTTCTCGCTTTATTCCGCACTCACGCACAGCCACGCCTGTCTCTGCCTCATTGTTATACATCTGAGCTGTATCAATGAGACGATAGCCAAGTTCTATTGCCTGACGAACGCAACGTTCCGTATTCTTACGTGGAATGTCGTAAGTTCCGAAGCCGATTAATGGAATATTCATCCGACTATATGTTCTTGCCCATTTCGTAGGCTTCATTCAGTTTGTCGTTATCCTTGATATCGCCAGGAGATGTAACCCCACCGCAGAAGACTGATCCCTTCAGTGAACACTTAGGGAAGCAGTCGATCCATCCAGAAAGACCAGTTTCTGCACGCTTTGGCGTCTCAGGCTCATTCTCTGCCGCCGTCGTCAGGAGATAGATATCACGGAACTTGTAGTCTGTTGTGTATAGAGGGTTGCCACGGTCGATCATGACCTTCATCTGACCGCTCATCTCATAGTAGTAGATTGGCGTTGCCCAGCAGATGACGTCGGCATCGTGCATCTTCTGAATGATAGATGCTGCATCATCCTTGATGACACATGCCTTTGAGCAGTCCCCTGCCAGGAACATCTCCTTCACGTCTTCTCTCTGGCATGCAAGGCAGCCCTTGCAGAACTGGATGCTGCAGTCTCTGAGATTCACCTTCTCGACATCGTGGTCTGCATCCTGAGCGCCACGGGCGAACTCGTTTGCCAGGGCATCGGAGTTGCTTCCGACCCTTGGACTTGCTGATATAACCAATACTTTCATTTTCTATAGATAATCAATTAAAGTGCGTAATCAAGTCTCATTATATGTACCGGCCGGTCATCACCATGGAACAAGTGGCTACACATGTTCTCCTTGCCGGTATCGACGAATCCGCATTTCTCCATCACGCGGCCAGATGCAGGATTGTCCACGAAGAAGTCTGACCACAGTGTGATGAATCCCTTCACATTGAAGCAGTAGTCAATCATCGCACGGAGAGCCTCGGTACAGATGCCTTGGTTCCAGTATGGCTTGGCAATCCAGTAGCCTATCTCGGCATCCTCCTCCCCTATCTCGATGTTGCTTTCGCCGTGGACGTAGTACCCGATACAGCCGATCGGTTCGCTGGTTTCCTTTAACACTATTGCCCACGTCCGGTCATTGGCAAAGTATGTCCTGATCACGGAAAGGCTTTCCGCGACATCCTTGTGCGGTGGCCATCCTGCGGCCAGTCCAACATCGGGGTCACAGGCGTACTTGAAAAGCGCCTCGGCATCGGATACCAGCCAAGGGCGGAGAATCAGTCTTTCTGTTTCCATCATATCAGTTCAATGATTCTTGCGGCTACCTCCTCTGGTCTGTCGGCGAGAAGCTGACCGTGATTCATTCCGTCGAATACTTCTACATGCACGTCGGGGTGAATCTGTTGAAGATGCTTAACCTGCGGTTTGGCGACAACGGATTCTTTTGTTCCGTGCCAGAAATGGATGTCGGTGTTTGCAATCGATTCCAGCTTGTGAGTGTATATATCCTTGTAGCCATCCAGTACCGCACGACCTTTCCCGTATGGCCAGACTTTTCTGCATTCATCGAGGATTACGTCAAAATAATGGGAGTGGAATACAAACTTCCAGAATCCCGTCCAGTGATAGCAGGTCCACACGTTACAGCACTGGTAATACCGTAGCGGATCGATCAGCCACCCTGGCAACGGGAGCAGCGGTGCTGCATCCATAATTGCATGGCTGATTTCAATCTCGTCACGTTCCAGGATACGCGAGAGAATCTTCCCTCCCATAGAGAGTCCGTATGCACAGTCAAGCCGCCCATCCATGTTCTCCTTGACGTATGCGATTGCCTGCCCCGCCTGATCATCAACGCTGGTGAAGCGGGTATATTCGCCAAGGATGAATCCATCGACTTCGATGGCGACAATGTAGAACCTGTCTTCCAGCATCTTGATGAGAGGCAGGAACATCTCATAGGAGACACCGAGGCCCGGCAGGAGCATCAGACTCGGATTTCCTTTTATACCATATGCATGTGTTTTCATCTTACATCAAGAGCATTATGCGTCCCTCAGCCTTTACGAAGACTTGGCTGTTTCTCATAACCACGGCATATACCTGGGCGCTGGTGACCGGTTGTCCGTCCTTACGGACATGCAGCTTGCGGCGGTTGATGATATCCGCTATCTGCTCCGTCTTCAGACCGCCGTTGCGCTCAGCGAGCACATATACTATCGCTTCCTCAATCTTCATCGTCATCCTCCCATCCTTCGCTGTAGCAGTCTTCACAGATGATGTGGCCATCCCGGAGCTGATACATCTCATCCACAGGATAGGCCTCCCCGCATCTGTCGCAGGGACACATCTCTGATTCTCTGAACTCGTGACTCATACAGTGTATTCTCCCCATTCACACCCGATGTTCTCTGCATGAATGCGGTCAATAAGCTTGCCCCAATGATAAAGCTGGACTGATCCCTTGCCGTTACCGCCGTTCCAGAGGCGGTTGTGGCGTTTCTGCCCGTCCGGTGCCTCGTAGTTTACAAGAAGCATATCCTTCTTCTCACAGGTAATGTCTGTAATCATGCGTCTTGTCCATGTCCTCTGATCGACGTGCCAGATTATCTGCGTATCGGTTTCCCTGCAGTCGAACCTGGTGCGGCAGCAAGTCCAGAACTTCGAGAAGTTGAACTCGAATCCCCTGCCCTCGTACCAGAATGCGGATAGAAGTTTCCTGTCCAGGACTATCGGCCCGCACTTCGGCCGGCCTCCTCCGATATCGAACACTGAGTCAGCCAGTTTCTTTCCGGTGATTTCGCTGGTAAGGTTGCATGATGACAGCCATACCCACGGACTGGTAAAGTCCTTGCCCCAGTTCTTGTCGGCGTAGCCATAGCAGTCCTCGGGACGGACAAGGAACTTCCTTCCGTTCCACATGACATACCCATGGTATTCCGTAGCCATACCTTCGGCATGCCAGAACATCTCAAAAAGCTGAAGCTTTCGGAATAGTCTGCCTGCTCCATAACCTACGTTGAAAGCTGTCTTCTTTGAGATGGTCAGGCTCCAGGACATCTCGCCAGACTGGCACATCCACTCGGGGTGGTCGATGCTGTCGTTCAGATTCACACGCACACTGCCTTTGGTGAAGGTCTCCCCCAACTTGCAGTCATCAGCCTCTATGCTGAAAGGGCATCCCATGTCGACATGGATATCTTTCCAGCCGAAGAAGCGGTGAAGCTGGGCCTTGTCCTGGCTCCAACTTCCGGCTTTCACCATAAGATACGAAGGCTTGATACCTTTCTCTTTGTTTTCCGGAATCTGCCCGAATACGGGATCGGATGTGCCCGATGCCGGATTACAAAGGAAGAACTCAATGAAGAACGGACGAGCCTCCCCCGTCTGGGCATCATATCCAGTGAATGAATGCCACCACCAGTCGTATCCCTGTTCTGCCTGCGCTCCCGTGAGCTGGCAGGTGTTGCGTGTGATATCGTGCTTGTTAAACATCTTTCCGGTTCTATTTAAGATTCTTTTGGATGACATCAGCGGAACAGGCTGCGATTATACTTGTGAATCGACGAAATATAGATACATTATCATCTCCTGAACAGTTCTGCAAAATATCTCCAAAGAGGAGCTGCCATCAGGGCCTGCTTTACCTGATCATTCAGCAAAAGGTCAAGGACATCATTCTTGTCCATAAGACAAACCACAAGATCTTCTGTACGGTCTAAGTTCTGACCTGAGATCTTGCGTACTCCTGTCGCAATGAAACAATGTGAAAGGTTATTCGTAGTGCTTGAATTTCCGGACACGGACATGAGCTCACGCCAGGTCCCCTCGCCATAGCCGGTTTCTTCCTGGAGTTCTCGCCTGGCAGCTTCAAGAGGAGACTCCCCTTTTTCGATTACTCCTGCTGGTATCTCATAGCAAGTCTTGCCAAGACCATGTCTGTACTGTTTCTCCAGAACGAACTGGCCTTCGTCAGTAATCGCGATCACATTCACCCAATCCGGGTATTCAAGGACATAGAACTCATCATTGACTTCACCACTTGGAATCCTTACGCAGTCTTTTCTGACGGTGAGCCAAGGTCTGTTGAAGAGATACTCACTCTTCAGAACTTCCCATTTTCCTTCTTCTGTAATTGCATTTTTCATAATGCAAATGTACAGAAAAAAATTACCTTTGTTGATGTTTCGAATGTACAGTCAATACAACAGGACATGAATAGAATACTGACAATCATAACCGCAACATTCATCCTACCATTGCTTGGATACGCCCAGCCACGAATTGAGCGTCTGGACAACAGCACGGCAAGAATCGTCGTCAACGGGAAGCCGATGCTGATGATCGGTGGCGAGCTTGGCAATTCTTCAGCCTCTACGCCTGAGGACGTCAAGCACAGCTTTGCGCATCTTCACAAGATGGGGCTGAACACTGTTCTGGCCCCGGTATCATGGGAACTGATTGAACCCGAGGAGGGACAGTTCGACATGAGTTCGTTGGACGTAATCCTGACGGAAGCACGTCGCAATGAACTGAAGGTCGTCTTGCTGTGGTTCGGGACATGGAAGAACTCGATGAGTTGCTATGCACCGGAGTGGTTCAAGCGCGACACGAAACGCTTTCCACGTGCTCACACTCCTGAAGGCAAGCCTGTGGAAGAGGCATCTTCACTCAGCAAGAATGTTCTTGAAGCCGACAGGCGGGCTTTCTGTCGCATCATGGAATATCTTCGGGATCATGATGCAACGGAACAGACAGTGATCATGGTGCAGGTGGAGAATGAGATAGGTATGATCGACGTGCCTCGGGACTACTCCGCAGACGCTGAAAAGCTTTACCGAAGTGCCGTTCCTCGCCAGCTAGCGGATTACATAAGGAATAACCAGAAGTCACTGCACCCATACCTTAAGGAGAAGATTCAGACGCAGGCAAAAAACAATGTAACATGGACACAACTCTTTGGAGATGACATCTATACCGAAGAAATCTTCCAGACATGGACATATGCCACATATGTCGAGCAGATCGCCAAGGCAGGGCGTGCCGTCTACAATCTGCCGATGTACGTCAACGTTGCGCTCGACAGCCGAGACCGCAAGCCTGGCCAGTACCCTTCAGGTGGCCCCCTTGCTCATCTGATCGATCTATGGCATTGCGGAGCACCATCCATCGATGTGCTTGGGGTCGACATATACGACAGCGGAATCAGATCCTGGCTCTCGAAATATCATCTGCCGGACAATCCGCTCTTCGTACCGGAGATACGTCTGGAGGACAAAGATGCCATGTATGCACTCTATGCGTTCGGCCATCATGGAGCTATGGGGTTCTGTCCGTTCAGCATCGAGGACTATCCACTCCATACAGACAGGAAGGACAGCGACATGAGCGGCATGGACCTGTCGCAGGATGATCAGCTGAACGCATTCTCTGCCGGAAGTACCTACATCTCCCCTATTGTCGCCTCATACCGAATCCTTCGTCAAGCTGAGCCTCTTATTCTGGAGAGGCAGGGCACCAGCGACATGGATGCCGTGCTGCTTGACGATGAACAACGTGAAGCGGATATCATCACCAATGACGACATCCGCCTCACTATAAGGCACAGCTACTCGCTGGGCTGGGAGCCTGGAGCCAGAGATGCAGAGTGGCCTGAGGCTGCCTGCATTATCCTACGCATCGGAAAGGAGGACTATCTTGTCATCGGAAGCGGAGTTGTCATCACTTGCACTGATGCAAAGTCTGGAGAGATATGGAAGCCCGGTGATGCACGCATAGGGATTGCGAAGTGCGAATCAGTCAGCATCACGGATGGAACCATGCATGTCAGGCGTCACCTCAATGGAGACCAGACGCATCAGGGACGTCATGTCCGTATACCTGTCGGTGAGTTTGACATCCAACACTTCAGACTGTATCGATACTGATTGTCACATTCGCCAGGCAAGTCATCCTGCGGACGAAGTCATATCCCCCTCATTTCTGAAATCATCTGACATTTATCCAAGGATTCCCGTCAGGATCCGTCCTGTGCTCGTTCACATATATGCCATAGTATTCCTTTGAGTCATCGTCGTACAGGTAGACCCTGGTGTCAGCATCGACCTGTGACAGTTCCTCGACGAGGAGACCTGAGGTGTAGTTGTCGAGTTCTTCGATCTCGTTGGACTCCAGGCAGAGACAGTCCTGCTCGTCCATGTAGACTGAGTTTACCGTGAAGTTTACGGTGCCGCTCTCGAAATACGGAATGCTGTCCTTATCTTGACCGCAAAGGAGATCGGCAAGCTCGGATGCCCTGATCATCCTGAGTTCAGGATTCTGCCTGTCGCGGGTGCCGCCGTCCTTGATGTTGTAGATATCACGCGATCCATCCGCGCCTATATACACGAAGTAGACAGTCTTGCAGCCATCGTACTTCCTCAGTTCGCTGGCGAGTTCAATGGCGCCCATACACACCGGGCAGCGGCTGTCGCATTCCAGGCGCACGTCGCCGTCTTCATCGAGATCGACGGCCGTTATGCCCAGCGGCTCAGCGCCTTCAACGCCCGTGTCGAAGCGGAACTCGCTTTCATCCTCCTTAGCCGCCATCACAAGACGGAGGAACATGTTGTACAGATCTCCTACGGTCATAGCTACTTGTCGTTTTGGATTACATCAATAACACTTCTGTACGGTCGAGAATCCTGACACAGTCCTTCACTTCCCATTTTCCTTCCTCTGTAATTGCATTCTTCATGTTGCAAAGTTAAGGAAATCTTATGAATTATGTCAGCATTTCAGAGAGCCAAACGCAGCCCGAGGCTGTTGATCCAGAACCCTCTTGGTGTCTCATTGGGAAGTGAGGGGTCGCAGTTCCTGGCATTGTGGATCCAGCTGCCGCCACGGCACATACCTGTACCATCATTCATGTCCTGACACCATTCCCAGACGTTTCCGCTCATGTCATAAAGACCAAGCTCGTTCGGCTGCTTCTGACCAACTGGATGAGTCTTTTCCTCGCTGTTGCCATCGTACCAGGCAACCTCGTCAATATCGTCGCTGCCGGAGTACCTGTAGCCTCGTGACTTCTTACCACCTCTGCAGGCGAACTCCCATTCCGCTTCTGTGGGCAGACGGTAACTCTTGCCGGTCAACTCATTAAGCTTGGCAATGAATGCCTGGCATTGATCCCAGTTCACCTGTTCTACAGGCAGATCATCGCCTTGCATCTGCGAAGGGTTATCCCCCATCACCTCTTTCCATAATTTCTGGGTTACCTCGTACTTGCAGATGCTGAAGCTGCCGGAGTCAGTCTTGACAATGACCATGTCATCCGCAAGCATATCATAGATTGAATCAGATTCCTGAACCTGGCCATAATGGCTGGCAGTCCTGCCATTGTTGCATGAACAGCTTTGGATGGTCAATGCCACTGCACAGATAAGGAGCAATGGCATATGGTTTTCGAGTTTCAGTGGATCAATCTGCATATTCCTTTGATTATATATGTCAACGCGGCTTCGGACAGAGCAGTCCCAAGTCCGCAATAAAAGAATGCAATAAAGAACACAGACGCTATGCCTGTGACCTTCAAGGCTATGCCTAGGCTCATCATGAACAGCAGGATCAGCCAGGATTTCAGGGGCATCATCTTCCAGAACGCGACGCGTTCTTCGGTCATCGAATCCACGCGCGAAACGTTCTTGCGGACAATGGAGCGAAACATGAAATGGAAGCCGATGAAGACCACCAGTGCCAACAATAACACCACCGGCTTTCCATATTCTCTGACTGCATCTATGCCTGAAAGCAGGATCTTGGTCCCCGGAAAGGACCAGATCAAGCCATTGGCAATAAGCAACATAGGCCTAGGCCATATATAGAGTTTACTGAGCATCTAAATCAGGGAATCCATCTACGGTTGATCTCAGTGATCATCCCGTTTTCTATGGTGACAAGGGTGTTCAGTGAAAAGAATTCCCTGCGGCTGTCCTTGAGGCTCTCAAGGTAAAGCTTCTGGCCCGTGCGTATGGTGTCTGCAGGATCAGTCGGGAACTCACCGCAGTCAATGATCACAAAGTCATCGGCCAGTGCGACCTCAGCAGTCCCAAGCTTTGTATAGGTAGCATGGTCATCCCAATTGCGGGCCACGTATGTGCCACCCTCATAGCCGGCAAGGCAACATCCACCGTTGTCGATGTCCCCGTTGATGGCAATTCCGCCATGGAGCTCTTCAATAGACTCGATGACCATCGGCTCGGCTGTGTAGACAAGCGTGTCACCCACCTGCATCCGGGAGATCTCGACCGCATCGTAAAGGTCCTTGCTGTATACTGTCATCCTCAGGTTGCCTCCCATCCATCGGAAATCATCCGAAGTGAATGCAGCAGGCACAGTGCAATCTTTCAGGTCTTCGATGTCAAGTCCTGATGGCAACGGAGCTATGAGCTTATGGTCGTCGGCGATATCCTCTATCATAGTCCTTCTACCTTCATGCGAGAGCCTTATCCTCTTCGTGAAGGTCAGGCCCATGTCCATGGCAACGTATCTGTACCATCCATTCCCCTGGTCCTCGATGCTTATAACCGAATGCTCGTCGCTCGGGCCATCCTGCGCACCGCTGCGGAATTCCCACACCGCGTATCCATCCCCCTCATAGTCGTATGCCTCAGAGAGTTTCGTCAGGAGACTCTCAGTACAATGCTGCTCAAGGAATCCATAGTCCTCGTACAGGACCTTCTCATACATGTCACGGATGAACTCCATGTCATCCGGATTCTGTGTGCATGCCGTCGCAAGGGCGAACATGACTATTGACAATAACGCTATTCTCTTCATTCAGGTTATCTATAGGATCGAAGGATTGTGCTGGCAGACAGGCTTGGCCGCTGGCGCCGCGTTGTCCCTGTCGAATACAGGCATGTTGTCCGGAAGGTCGATGGCAAGTTCTATAAGGCCAGCTACTGTTCCGTTCTCATCAAACCATGGAGTCTGATGAAGAAGCTTGTGCTTTCCGTGGCGGATGATCTGGTAGGTATTGGTCGTACCTGTCTCGATCATGCGACGGATCATCTGGCCAGCCTTCTCGCCATGGCAGTTGTAGAGGTTCTTTCCTGTAACATCACCGTCGCGCTGGATCGCGCGCTCATTCTGGTAAAGGACTATGCCTTCCCTGTCGCATACCGTCGCCGCGAAGTTCACGGTGTCAAGGTAACTGAATCTATCTTTCATATCAACATAGCCGGTATTAAAGTTCTTTTGTGTATACCCTCACCCTCTTGGTGAGGCTGCGGTCCATACGTGTCCACATGTTCTGTACGCGGTTGTTGTCTTCCAGCTCGCGTGTACTCTCGACATAGCGTATGCCGTTCTTATGGATTCCGTCACCGATCTTGCCAAGGATCATGGCATTGACACCCTTGTTCCTGTAGCTGTCACGCACTGCGATGAGCAAGGCGTCGACCGTGTCATTTTCCTTGAGCGCTTTCAGCAGATGCATCCATCCGAATGGGAGATAATGGCCTCCGGCCTTCTGAAGCGCCTTTGAGAACGACGGCATTGCGATGCCGAAACCTACCACTTCATCGGCTGCGTCTACGATGATCGAGACATAGTCAAGTATGAGATTAGGCAGGAACTGTCTTTTCAGGTCTTCGCATTGTCCAGGAGAGAGCTCAGAGTAGCCATGGAGTCCTGAGTAAGCCTCATTCATGACCTTGAAGATACCGTCGGCATACTTTCTTACAAGTTCCTTCTTGCTGCTGTATTCAGCCTCATGGATACCGTACCTCTGCTTTGCAATCTCGGCGAAATTGTGGTAACGGTCGAAGTTGTCCGGGACAGTTATAAGATATTCCACATAGTCATTGCCTGGGTCATAGCCAGCTGCCAGCAGCCTGGCTGCGTAATATGGGTAGTTGTACTTGCCATAGGCAGTAGGCAGCTTGTCGAAACCTTCGACCAGGATGCCGGTGACGTCGAACTCGAGGAACCCGACAGGACCCTCCATCATCTCCATTTCCTTGGACCTGGCATAGTCCTCGACGACTGACATAAGGGCATCGACGACTTCCTGCGAATCAATATAGTCGAGCCAGCCGAAACGGCAGATCTTATATCCGATCTTGTTGTTGTATCTGTGATTGATTATGCCGGCTACTCTGCCCACTATGCTTCCCTTGTCATCAAGGGCTAGCCAGTATTTGCCTTCACATACCTGGAAAGCGGCGTTCTTGCTTGGAGACAGAGTATCGAGCTCCATTGATTCGATCTGGGGGACATAGTATTCGTTGTCCTTGTAGAGAGTGTTCGGGAAGCGCACGAACTTCTTAAGGTCAGACCTTGTGGTTACTTCCTTTATCCTTATCACTGAGCAGAAAAATTAAAGAGTTATCCTAAAAACATATTGATTCTGCTAATATAACTCTAATAATTCATCACTGCAAATTTCTCTGCAACAGCTTCGTAAAGAGTCTTCGCCTCCTTTCCTGCCTTCATGCCTGTGCTGACGCGTCCGATGTCCGGGACATTGAATGACTTGAGGTTATTGATATAGAAACGTGAAGACTTCTGTGGAAGGACGAACGGCTTGCTCGGATTGCCGTATTCGTCCAGATGGCAGTAATATGCTTTGCTGAACTGTCCGTCTCCCCTCTTGCTGGCAAATACGAACCATCGGCCGTCAGACGACCAGCTATGGAATGTGTCAGAGTGATTTCCCTTGATTGACGCAAGATCATGGACAGCACCGGTGTGAAGATCGATCATCTGCAGCGCACTTTCGTCATGGTTGACAGGGAAAGTACCGTAGTCAGAGACAGTGAACATGATCCAGCGGCCGTCCGGAGAAGCCTTAGGATGGCAGATCGAGGTACCATGGTCCCTCGCATTCCAAAGTGTATCAACCTTTTCTCCGAGCTTTCCGGTACCGGCATCGAAGGAGACCTTGACCAGCGAATAGAGCAGGTTCCCTAGATCGCCAGGGACATGGACCGTATCTGCAACGCAGTAGAAGACTTCGCTTCCGTCTGCTGAGAAACATGGGAAAGTCTCGAAACGGTCTGCACGCGAGGTATGAGGCTGGTTGATCATCGTATTGCTGTCAAAGTCGGCTACAGTCAGGTCAGATGCCGTGTCGAATACTTCCGAGCGTCCACCTGCCATTGCATGGATTCCAGGGATTATGACGTTTGTGGAGAACACGCCGTAGCGTCCGGATGGATGCAGTTCGCCATAGACCGCGCCTGACAGCATTCCTTCGGCCCTGAGATTCAGTTTGCGAAGCTTTCCGTCCCGATTGAGGACAGCGCCCCCTTTCGGACCGCGGACATAGTACATGGAGAGATTCTCGGGGCTGTTGCCATGGATATGGCAGTTCATGCAGGAGTTTTCCGTGTATCGGTAGTCGTTGATTGTCAGTTCATCGAAGTTCTCTATGTTACGTTCGCGTATGCTCACGTTTGACCATGTCTGGTATGTCGGTTCGATCAGTCTGTACGTAAGGTAAGGGTCAATCTTGTCAGCGATGACAGATATTGACCAGCTGTCGCTTACATTCCGGCCTTCTACCTTGATGTCTACGCTGACTGTGATTGTCTTGCCTGCGGCTTCCGCGATGAATGATTTCCATTTCCTGAGGTTCCACTCAACTTTCAGGCCTCTGAACCTGATGGTTCTTCCATCAAGACTGAAAGTGGTGACAGCAGAGGACGCTCCGGCCATTGCATAGTGATAATTGAGCGGAGCTATGTTGACCGGAATAGTGACATCCTTGTAGTCTGGGTATATTACAACCGGGCCTTCGCTGCCCGAGAGCGAGGTCGACGGCGTACCGCTGCAGCACGCGGCGGCAAGGCAGACAACTGCCAGGAGCATTGTCCTAATGAGCGATCGGCGAATTTGCATAGTAATACCAATAGCTGTTCTTATATCTCTCTGGATTGCGGAAATAGTTCTGCATCCTCTTATATGTCTGCGGATTTACACCTTCGCCCATGGCCCTTTCCTCACTCAGTCCATCTAAGCTCAATCCGATCAGGAATGCCTCGTCGTACATCCTTCCCGGGATCCTTCTGTCGTTGTAGTCCTCCATGAACGAAGGTACGTCGAAGTACATAAGATCATAGCAAAGGAGGTATTCCCTGGCAGCATGGTTCTCCGGATTCGATTCAACCAGTCCCTTCAGCACAGGCCGGTAGTCGGCATCTCCGTAGACGAAATCCGTCCTGGCGAGCTTCGAGCGTGACTGCTCGAGCCACTGCGTAATCTCGTCATCGTGGTTCTCCGGCATCATCCTCAGCGCCCATTTCCTATATCTCATCGTCTTGCTCAGCATTGTAAGGAACTTCTGGGCGGTCGCGGTCTCACCGGAAATAAGGTTCAGTTCGGCAAGACGCTTGAGGAAGCGGGTTCCCGTCTGCTTAGGCGAGGCCTGGAGCGCGATCATGGTACTTTGCTCGGCAAGACTCATGTCCCCCAGCTGATACCATGCCTCCCCTGCCATTCCGTTCGTGAACGGAGATTCATCCTCGGCGACGGTGAGCAGGACACCGTTGGCATAGTTCTGGGAATGGTCGAGCATCTTGTCTCCAAGCGCTCCCTTCATCGCCCATGCAAGGTTATAATAATAGTCGACCTCCGTTATGTGCATATCATTTCTGTCTGATATCCTGAGGACCTTGTCCCAGTTCTCACGCGAAGCTTCCACATCCATTCCTATCACTTTGTCATAGGTGAAATTAGGCCGACTCCAGAGTTTGCCATAATATTTCTGACATGGAACGCCGAATGCCCATATTCCTATCGAGAGGAAGACTGCAGCTGCCACAGGCTTCATCCATTTCTCCCTGAAATGCAAGGCCGCCATGAAGAGAGACAGGTAGCCCAGGGTCGAGATCGTATACTGGGAAAGGTAGCGGGAATCTGTCTCACGCATCACTGCCCAGACAAAGAAGAACGAAGCGACAATGCGGGAGACACCTGGACTGAACGCCTTTCTTGAAATCTTGTAGACTACCTCACCGACAGCGGTCAGGACGAGAGCGACCAGGATCGGGCCGACTATCCTGTAGCAAAGGAACTGGTCGAAGAAGTCGCCTGCGAAACGGGATAGCCATCCGACACCATGGTATGTTTCCCTGATATAGTCAGAATCGAAAAGGAAAAGATTCAGCTGCTCCCTTCTCATCAGACAATACGGAAGAGCCGTCGCAAAGAACACGAAAGCTGAAAGGAACATCAGCACTGCTGACATTCCGGGGATGTTATGTCTTTTTGTCAAGTTCGTAAATACTAGGGATTTCAAAGATATAATATAATTCCGTATTCCAAAAAGAAATATGTACCTTTGCGCCGCATTTATTATCTCAAGATGAAAGACATATTATCATCCTGGTTCAACCAGCCTCAGACAGGGCTTTCATTGTGGTTCATGGCAATTTTCACCCTCGTGTTCGCATGCGGTGCGGTCTACGGAAGCGGTTACATGAAACACTACAGCGGAAGGCCCCTCAGGAACACCCTGCATTGGATCAACTACGCCGTCGCCTATGTCTCAATGATGGCATTGTGCGTAGTTCAGAATTCGATCGCGTTCCTCGTCAGCTGGGAAATCATGGCACTCAGTTCCTTCTTCCTCGTTATCTACGAGAGCGAAAAGCCGGAGACAATCAAGGCCGGCATCAATTTCTTCGTACAGTCACACATTTCTGTGATACTCCTTACCGCAGGCTTCATGATGATCGGAGTCAGGACAGGATCGTACTCATTCAGTGAAATCCCACGCTACTGCGCAGAGAACAACGGCATGGCAGCATTCCTGCTGCTTTTCGCCGGTTTCGCTGTAAAGGCAGGTTTCGTGCCGTTCCACACCTGGCTGCCTTATGCGCATCCAGCCGCTCCTGCCCACATCTCAGGCGTCATGTCCGGAGTCATCATCAAGATCGGTATCTTCGGAATCCTCCGTATGATCACCCTCTTCACCGTTGACTTCACGACTGCAGGCGTCATCATCCTGGCCGTGGCTGCAATATCCGGCCTCTATGGTGTGATGATGGCTATCCTTCAGCACAATCTCAAGAAGCTGCTTGCCTACCATAGTATCGAGAACATCGGTATAATCGGAATGGGCATTGGTCTAGGCTGCATCGGCGTAGGTTCAGGAAACAGCACGCTCGCAAGCCTCGGCTTTGCCGGAGCACTGCTGCATACGCTCAACCACGCTCTCTTCAAGTCAGTCCTTTTCTTCTGCTCAGGAAACGTCTATCACGGCACCCACACGCTCAACGTCGAAAGACTTGGCGGACTTGCCAAGAAGATGCCATGGACAGCGGCTCTTTTCCTTATCGCATCTGTAGCGATCTGCGGACTGCCACCTATGAACGGCTTCATCTCGGAGTTCGTCATCTACAGCGGACTCTTCGGATGGATGCAGGGCGCTGACCTCAGCGCGACCACAGGTGCAGTGTTCTCGATCCTTGCACTCGTGATGATAGGCGGACTCGCCATCCTCTGCTTCACCAAAGCGTTCGGAATCATCTTCCTTGGAACTCCAAGGACTGAAGTCGAAGCCCATGAGATGGAAGCCTGCCGCATCGTGCCATTAGCAATCGAAGCGCTTATCATGCTTTCAATCGGTATCTTCCCTGCTTTCTATGCAAAACTTGCGGGCAACGCCCTTGAGTGCTTCCCATACGCTGACAGCGCAGCGCTCGGCAGCGTGACCGACCTCAGCATCGTCGGTATCGCAAGCCTTGTGTTCCTCGCAATTGCCGCCTTCATCTATTTCGCGAAGAGCGGAGTCAACAGGAAACGTCAGGTCAGCGAAGGACCGACATGGGGCTGCGGCTACACCGAAGGTACTGCCAGGATCCAGTACACAGCGACTTCTTTCGTAAAGACATACGTCCAGCTATTCTCCTTCGTCCTTGGCACAAAGAAAGAGGAAAAACGTCCTGTGGAGATATTCCCTGCCTCAGGCCACTTCGAGTCCGAATCCTACGACAAGCTGGAGAACGCTCTGATCGACAAGCCTCTTGGACTATACCGCAGATTCACGGACATGTTCTCTTTCCTCCAGAACGGAAAGATGCAGTTCTATGTGCTCTACGGCATCATCTTCATTATCTGCACACTTATCATAACCTTCATATCCTGCTAGCGCCATGACAAGTCTGATTCTAATTCTCATCTCAGCCTTATTCTTCAACGGCATCATCGGCCGTGTCAAGAGCATCTGCGCAGGCAGAAAAGGTCCAGGCATCATGCAGCCTGTATTCGACGTCGCCAGACTTCTCAGAAAGGGCAGCGTCTACAGCGAGACCACCGGTCCTGTCTTCAAGATCGCACCCGCAGTCTACCTTGCATCTGTCATCGTCGCATGCCTCTGCGTGCCATTCGGCAACAAGGCCGGCCTCATAAGCTTCAACGGCGACTTCGTATTCTTCGCCTACGCTCTTGCGCTCGGCAAGTTCTTCTGCATCATCGGAGCGCTTGACACCGGTTCAAGCTTCGAGGGCATGGGTGCTTCGCGTGAGGCAACCTACTCAATGCTCGCCGAGCCGGCATTTTTCCTGATCATGGGATCTCTCGCGCTCATGACAGGCCATACCTCTTTCGAGAGCATCTTCGCAGACCTTCACCCAAGCAGCCCTATGAGCTGGGCCCTGGCGGTCATCGCAGCGTTCATATTCCTGATACTTGCCATGGTCGAGAACAGCCGTATGCCTGTGGATGACCCTAAGACCCACCTTGAACTTACCATGATCCATGAAGTCATGGTACTGGACAACAGCGGCGTCGACCTCGGTCTGATATTCGTGACAGGCTTCCTCAAGTTCGCCATGTACGCTGCTCTCATTGCAAACCTGCTCATCGGCAGCATCCCTGTCGGTTTCGGAATTCCTGTATTCTTCGCAGTACAGTTCGTATCGGCTGTCATCATCGGCATCAACGAGTCATTCACCGCACGATTCAGGATGAACCATAACCCTCAGTTCATATTCACTTTGGCTTGCATCGCTCTTCTCGCCGTATTCGGCGTGATGCTTATGTCAGGACAACTTATCTAAGGAAATATGCTGGAAACATTCATTATCATATTCCTCGCTACCCTGTTCTATCTGGCGATCGCCAATAGAATGAGGAACTACATCAAGCTCCTCGTATACCAGGGTCTGCTGCTTTTCCTGGTGGCAGCGTTCCACCTCAAGGATTTCAACATCTTCAATCTGATCGTCATTCTCCTTGAGACCATAGTTTTCAAGGCCGTAGCGGTCCCATACTGCATCGAGAGGATCATCCGTCACAACGGCATCACCCGTGAGACAGAGCCGTTCCTGCCAAACTTCGTATCGCTTCTGATCACAGTGGGCATCGTAGTGGCTTCGATCCTTCTTTCCGGCAGCATCGACGACATCATCCTCGACAAGTTCTTCTTCGTAGGAGCTGTCTCAGCGATCTTCACCGGCCTCTATCTGATTGTCTCACGCCGTAAGATCCTCACCCATGTGGTCGGCTACTGTGTAATCGAGAACGGTGTCTTCATCCTTTCTCTCGCAGTAGGAAACGAGATGCCTGCCATGGTGAACCTCGGTGTGATGCTTGACATCTTCGCATCAGTACTTATCCTAGGAATATTCGCTAACAAGATCGGAGACGTCTTCCATGACGTCGACATCGACGCTCTCAGCGGACTTAAAGACTAAATGCCATGATTACAGCAATTTACCTCGCAGCAGTCGTCTGCATCGTCATCGGTCTGGCATTCAGCCGCTCAACAGTCCTCTCAGACATACTCGGAGTACTTTTCCTCGGAGTCCAGACCATGCTTACGGTCCATGGACTGATGAACCCGGGCCTCACTGAACTGAACTATTTCAGCTTCGACGCGCTTGGACTCATCCTTCTCCTGACATTGAGCATCATCAGCTATCCGGCCCTGATCCACAGCCGCATATATCTTTCAAAGCCAAAGGCGACAGCTTCAAGCGCCGCTGCATACAACGCATCATGCGTACTTCTCATCGCAGCGATGACTATGGGCTATCTTGCAAACCATGCAGCAGTGACCTGGATCTTCACAGAGATCACCACACTCAGTGCCGCGATCCTTATCTATCACCACAGAAGCAAGCTTGCTCTCGAGGCGACATGGAAATATGTCTTCGTATGTGCGATCAGCATCTGCTTCGTGTTCGTGGGAATCCTCTTCATAAGCCTTGCGCTGCTCCATGACGGCTGCTCAGAGCTTTTCTACTCTGACCTCATGGCGCACACATCGACACTCAACGGATTCTGGATGACACTCGGCTTCATCTTCATCTTTGCAGGATACACAGCGAAGCTCGGACTCTTCCCTATGTTCACAGCCGGAGTTGACGCCAAGGACAAGGCCCCTGCACCGGCCGGTGCCCTCCTTGCAAGTGCACTGATGAATCTCGGATTCTGCGGAATCTTCAGGATCTACGCGTCGATCAACGGCACGCCTGTCGGAAACTGGGCACGTATGCTCATGCTCGTCACTGCGATCCTGACACTCTTCATCGCGACCATCTACATGGCAAGGATCAGCAATGTGAAGCGTATGCTCGCCTACTCCGGTATCGAGCACATGTCAGTCGTAACAATAGGTCTTTGCTTCGGAAAAGCCGGTTTCATCGCAGCCATGCTCCACATGGTCATGCATACCTTCGTGAAGTCAGGCCTTTTCTTCCATTTCACGCAGATCTGGCGCACTTATTCGAGCAAGATGCTCGATGACATGGGTGACTATCTCAAGCTCAATCCATTCGGTGCTCTCGTGCTTCTTTTCGGATTCATCAGCATCGCTGCAGTTCCGCCATCAGGTCTCTTCTTCAGCGAGCTTCTCGTATTCAAGGCAATGATTGCAGAAGGCAGCTGGGTAGTATTCGCAATATCTGCATTCCTGCTCACAGTGCTTCTCTGGGCATTTGCCAGAAGCATGTTCCGCATCATCTTCCTTCCTGCAGCAAAGCCAGTCGAAAAGATCAGCATCTCAGCATGGGAATCAGTTACCCAGCTCATCCTTTTCGCACTCGCTGCCTACATCGGATTCAACCCACCTGCATTCCTGCTTGACTTCATCGAGCAGGCAGCAACAATGATTTCGTAACGTCATGGACAACAAAGTATTAAATATCAAGAACGGAAGCTGTGTGAAAGTATCGGAGATACCGGTGCTCAGCTATGACTGCTTCCGTGCCACCACCCTTGAGCTCATGAGCGACAAGGCAAGGCATTGTTCAAGCTACTTCGCATATCCATGTGCCGAAGGGCTGAGGCTCATGATGTGTATCGCTGACGACACTGCACACGACATCAAAGTCTTCGCATGCGATGTAAACAAAGGCGATAGCCTTGTCTCTGCAGCCAAGGACTGTCTTGCACTCGAGCGCTACGAACGTGAGATCCACGAGAACTGGGGACTCGAGTTCGAGGAGCATCCATGGTACAAGCCGGTACGCGATTTCATGCCCGGAAAATACAAGTTCTTCGAGATGGAAGGCGAAGAGCTCCATGAGGTCGGTGTAGGCCCTGTCCATGCCGGAGTGATCGAGCCAGGTCATTTCCGCTTCATCTGCAACGGCGAGGACGTGCTTCACCTCGAGATCCAGCTCGGCTGGCAGCACAGAGGTGTCGAGCATCTGATGCTCAGCAAGAAACGTACGATCGAGCGTGTACTGCTCGCAGAAGGAATCGCAGGAGACACATCAGTAAGCCATTCGACCGCATTTGCAGGCGTATGGGAGGCGCTCTGCGGCATCCAGCCTGACAAGAGCGTTCTCTGGGCAAGGACCCTTGCTGCAGAACTCGAGCGCATGGCCAACCATACCGGTGACCTCGGCGCTATCTGCGGTGACGTGGCATATCAGCTCGGAGCAGCCGTCTACGGACGTCTCCGCACACCAATCGTCAACTTCTCGCAGCGCTGGTGCGGCAACCGTCTCGGCAAAGGCAATGTCCGCCCTGCATACGCACCGTACGCATTCACCGAAGAACTCAGACAGCAGCTCCTGAGCGACCTCAAGGCATATGAGCGTGACTTCCTCGAGATGAGTGACAAGATCCAGCATTTCCCTGGCGTCCTTTCCCGTCTTGACCGTACTGGAATCGTCACCACAGAACAGGCAGAGTCTATCGGAGCAGTTGGAATGGCAGCCAAATGTGCAGGTGTATGCCGTGACACACGAGCATCGCATCCATACGGAGTATATGGTACCATGGACATAAAGCCGGTCGTCAAGGACACAGGCGACGTCCTGGCAAGGACCGAACTCCGCATCGACGAGGTCAAGCAGTCACTCGCCATCGTCCGTACCCTGCTTGAGGACATGCCGGCATTCAACACTCAGGTACGTCCTATGGGCGAGCCTATGGCTGATTGCTTCGCCATCTCACTTACAGAGGGCTGGCGCGGAGAAATCTGCCACTGCGCTGTCACAGACGCAGACGGAGAGCTCGCCGCGTACAAGATCAAGGATCCGTCATTCCACAACTGGATGGCGCTTGCACTTGCAGTGCGTGGCAACGAGATCTCAGACTTCCCTATCTGTAACAAAAGCTTCAATCTGTCCTATTGTGGACACGACCTTTAATCGAACCAGAAATGTTTAAGAACCTCAAGATATTCCTCCATCAGGGCAAGCAGTTCATTCCTGACGTACGTACTGCAAAGGCTCCAGGCGTATTCCGTGGCCGCCCTGTGATCTCAACAGAAGCTGTTGATGAGAAAGCATTCGCAGATACTTGTCCGAGCGGTGCGATAGGTACTTCTCCTGTCAGCATTGACCTTGGAAAGTGCCTTTTCTGCGGAGAATGCGAAAGATGTTTCCCGAACAAGGTCCACTTCACAGACGACACACACCTCGCTACCAACGTACGCGAGAGACTTATCATCCGCGAGGGTGAGGACAAGCCTATCGAAGTCGACAAGGATGCAGTCCGTCCTGAGATCCGCGGCATCTTCAGCAGGTCTCTGAAGCTCAGGCAGGTATCTGCAGGAGGTGACGCAAGCTGCGAGGCGGAGCTCAACGCCACAGGTAACGTACAGTTCGACCTCGGACGCTACGGTATCGAGTTCGCGGCATCGCCAAGACACGCCGACGGTGTGCTTATCACAGGCCCTATATCAGCAAATATGGCCAAGGCGCTGGAGCTTACATATGAAGCGTGCCCTGAACCTAGAATCGTGGTTCTTGACGGCACTGACGCCATCAGCGGAGGCATGTTCGCAGGTTCTCCAGACCTTGACCGTTCATTCCTGGACAATCACCAGGTTGACCTTTACATTCCAGGCAACCCGGCGCATCCACTTACCGTAATCAACGGAATCCTTGACCTTACAAGGAAGTAGCCGTCCTGGCTACTTCTTGTAAGGCTTCATCATTGCATAGAATCTCTCAAGAAGATCCTTCATTTCCTTGAGGTCACCGCTCTTGCGAAGCTGGTTGACCTGCCAGTTAGGTGCCTCACGCATAGGAGCGAGCTGACAAGCCTCGAGTGTATTTGCACTTACTTCAGCAAGTCTGATACCCTGGTCCCAGTCCTTTGCTCCGTCCTTCTTCCACTGATCGATTCCAGCGAGGGCCTTGGTGATCCTGTCCTCCCTGTCAGGGCTCTCGAGGACGATATCCTCACGGTTACGGAAGTATCCCATGATAGCGGCAGGAATTGAAGGGTCACGCACTGTGCCGTCCTCGTAGAAGACGCCATGGATCATACCCCATCCTTTCCTTACGACCATAAGCTCCCAGATACACCAGCCCATGTTGGCCTTCATGTGCTCCTCGAGGGTCACGTCATAAGGATTTGCACGTCCGACACATCCCATCTCACCGTTGAAGATCTTCTTGCCGACCTGATCGGCATAGGCCTGAGCCCTTGCGATGGTGTCACGGACCTCGACTCTTGTCTCAGAATAGTCATGGAACTGAAGGATGTCAGCATAGTCACCCATCTTGATCATGCTTGAGACGAGCTGGAAACCGATTGTAAGAGGTGTGTCAGGGTCCTTCTCCTTGAAGAGTGCATACATTCTCCTGCAGTTCTCGAAGTTAGCCTCACGCATCCTTACATTGAGGTCCGGCTCGTTCATGATGTCCCACATAGCGAGGTTAGGCTCGTCCTTGAGTGCACCTACAAGGAAATCCACCCACTCCTCTGCCTGATATAGAAGAGTGCTGTCCCTGGTCCAGCGGCCACTGCCCACTACAGGCATCATCTTCATTCCCCTTTCGTCACACTTGTGAGCGAAATCGCGGAGCCTGCCTACCAATGTGTCACCGATCTCGGTATAGACCTGATAAGGGACGAATATTCTACAGAAATTGAGGTCAAGACCCTTTGCGAGGTCAAGGTCATGGGCGATAACCTCTTCGTCATACTTCACCCAGGTGTCGATATGGTGACGTGGCTCAGCCACACCTGCAGGGGTATAGTTGAATCCTCTCATCTGGGTTGGATCGAAGGCATACTTGTCAACCTTTGGAGCTGGCTGGCTGCATGAAGCCATTGCTGCTACGAGCAATGACACGAGTACAGATTTAATACACTTCATGGTCTGTTAGTTTTTGTCAAGCGATTTGAATTTATTTGCTGAACTGCCACCAGTCAAGGTCAAAGAGCTGCTCGTCGTCTCCTCCACGGAAAAGGATGTAGACGTCGTGCTTTCCGCTGACCTCACCGCGTACAGGTGCAGTGATGACCGTGCTTCCTTCCTCGACGTTGATCGTAGCGATAGGACGCACACGCTTTTCCTGGATGTAGAGGGTGTCAAGATAGAACTCAGCACGTCCAGGGTGCTTCACATTGAGTACTTCTGCAGTAAGTTCCTTCGGCTGCTCTGTGCCGAAATCCACCTCGCGGATACAGATCCAGTCACCCTGATGGATCGATGTGATGTAGTGTCTCTTGCCAGCGAGCCTGTCATTCTTCACTCCGTACGACTGAGCCATGGTCTCACCTTCTACCCTGTTGTATGGATTGAGAGTGCCCACTGGTGCCACACCTTCTGTCGTAGCCGGGATGAACGGGATTGAACCGTCTGGATTGAACTTGAATTCCTCGACACATGCGCTGCGGCGGTAGCTGTTTCCGTTAGGAAGCATTCCGCTGTGGTAGAACATATAGTCGTGACCCTTGAAATTGACGTTTCCTCCATGGATGGTGAAACTGTTAGGTGCAATCTCCATGATCTTGTCACCGTAGGTCCAAGGACCATTGATGTTCTTCGCGGTAGAATATGCCATATGCTCAGGGACGCCGCCTGCAGGATAGCTCATATAGTAGATGCCGTTGCGCTTCATCACCCATGGGCCTTCCTCATAGCCGACCATCATCTCCATCTCGCCCTTTCCCCAGTTCATCTTCATGACAGCAGGACCGAAGCACTTAGGATCATGGAAGCCTGGCACTTCCTTGAAGCCGTTCTTGAATGAGACCATGTCAGGGTTGAGCTCGCCGTACCAGCAGCCCTTGTTTCCCCAGAAGAGGTATGCACGACCGTCGTCATCGACAAAGACAGTAGGGTCGATGAATGAGCCCTCGCCCTTTGCGAGAGGACCTCCGATAGCGTCTTTCCATGGTCCCATAGGATTGTCGGCCACGGCTACGGCGATAACCTGTGCCCTTGTAGCTTTCTCGATGATGCTGAGGTACCAGTACCATTTACCGCCGACCTCCACTGCCTGGCTGGCCCATGCGTTGTCTCCCTGGACCGCCCAGTCAAAGGTAGCAGTTGATACCTGTGCTCCAAGATGTGTCCAGTTGACCATGTCCTCAGTGCTGAAGACATGCCAGTCCTTCATGAAATAGAAGGTTGCATCCGGCTCGTCATGGTCGACGAAAAGATAGACTTTACCGTCGTGGACATATGGTGCAGGATCCGGTGCGAACATACCGGTGATTATTGGGTTCTGGGCATTGGCGGCAAGACATGCCGCCGCCATTGTCGCAAGAATTGTTGCTGTTCTTTTCATTATCGATGTTTTTTATATTGCTAGATTGTCTGGAGGTCAGCGCCAAGCTTTATGCTCTTTCCAGCTGCAAGGTTGAATTCCTTTGTCTTTTCGCCGTAGCGTACGGTGAATGGATGGCCGAGATTTGACTTGATCTCGCATGATTCCATCTTACCGTCCTTCCAGCTGATGCTTACCTCGTAGTCACCCCTGGCCTTGAGACCTGTGACTGAACCATCCTTCCAGCTTACAGGAAGCGCAGGGAGAATGGAGATCTCGCCGGCATGGCTCTGGATAAGGCTCTCCGCGATACCTGCAGTGATACCATAGTTGATGTCGGACTGGTTTGATCCAGAGTTATGGAGATTGTTTCCGAAGCCGCCTCTGCGGTTTGCAGGGAGCATGAATATCTTCCTGAGTATCTCATCTGTCTTCTCTCCGTTCTCGAATCTAGCCCAGTCGCTGATGTCGATGGCACTGTTCCATGATGAGAGGACAGGACGAGGCTCCAACCATGTCCTTACAGCTTCTGCAAGCTCAGGAGTACCACGGAGGGTGATTGAATTTCCAGGATAGAAGCCGAAGGTTCCTGACCAGTTGTGGTTCTCAGTTCCGCGCTTCCAGTCCTCGATCCAGCCCTGGAGCATGCCGTTCTCGCCGATCATATATGGCGGAATCTTCTCGAGAGTCTCCGCAAGGGTCTTGCTGAAATCGCTGTCGATTCCAAGAAGGGACGCTGCCTCGATGCAATGAGGGAACAGATCTCTGATAAGGGCATTGTCCATGGTTGTGTTAGGCGCGAGAGTGTTCTCTACAGGATTGTCACCGATGAAGAATCCCTGCTCTGGAGACATAGAAAGCGGTATCGAGAGATAGCCATAGTTCGGATTGACCTCGAGGATGTCAAGAAGGAACTCGGCTGCACCCTTCATCACAGGATAATTCTCCCTGAGGAAGTCGATGTCTTCTGTGTAGAGATAATGTTCCCAGATATGCTGGCAGAGCCATACTCCACCCATTGGCCACATACCGAAGCGCGCAGCATCCACAGGAGCTGTTCCACGCCAGAGGTCTGTGTTGTGATGAGCTACCCAGCCCTTTGCATCATAGTAGACCTTCGCAGTCTCCGCGCCGTTCTCGGCGAGGTCTGAGATAAGTCTGAACAAAGGCTCAGTACACTCTGTGAGGTTGGTCACCTCGGCAGGCCAGTAGTTCATCTGTGTATTCACATTGATAGTATACTTGCTGCCCCAGTTAGGAAGCAGTTCCTGGTCCCAGCGGCCCTGGAGATTCGCAGGCTCACTTCCCTTTCGGCTGCTGGCAACGAGGATGTATCGGCCGAACTGGAAAAGCTTTGCCTGAAGGTCGACGTCAGACTCGCCCTTCTTGAGGGCTGCGACACGCTCGTTGGTAGGGATGCTGTTCATGCTGCCGTCACCGACCTTGAGGTGGACACGTCCCATCAGTCCTGCAAAATCATCCAGATGGTCTGCCTTGAGCTGCTTGTAGCTCTTTCCCTTGACCTGGGCGAGAATCTTCTCGCAGCGCTCAGACGGATCAGCGCTGATATCCTTGTAGTTCACGAAGTCTGTGGCGATCGTAAGCACGAACACAGCAGAGTTGGCACCTTTGATGACAAGGCTTGAATCTGTTGCCTCCACACTGCCCTTTTCTGTCTGGGCGATGAGATCTGTCTGGAAACTCATACCATCTCCCTCAACCTTGGCGATAAGGTCGAAGTTTCTCTGAGGAAGATAGCTCCATGTTCCGTTCATGGTAAGATGGTTGCCGTCTGCATTAACCTTCCTGAGGAACGGGCTGTCGAGCCTTGCCTCCAGGTTCACCTTGCCAGGCTTGTCGGCAGACACCTTCATCACCATCACATGGTCAGGATATGACATGAACACTTCCCTGGTCATCCTGACATCGCCTTCCATATAGCTGACCTTGACGATACCCGTCTCCATGTCAAGCTCGCGATAGTAGTCCTTGACTGCAGATGCATCGCTGTCGAAATCAAGAAGAAGGTCTCCGACAGGGACATATGTCTGCTGTGCGTGAGGAATGCCATAGAAATGCTGGTCAGCAAGTCTCTCAGCCTCGATGAACTTGCCCGCATACATAAGCTCCTTGATCTGTCCGTAGTACTTGCCTGCGTCCGGATCGTTGTAATCATGAGGACGTCCAGACCAGAAAGTCGATTCATTCAGGGCGATACGTTCGTTCTCTACCCTTCCGAATACATTGCCACCCATATAGCCGTTACCGATTATCAGACCGTCCAGCCATACATCGCCGGCAGGTTCATTGTACCAAAGCACCATTTCCCTGCTGGATTCAGGGACAGATGTCGAGCATGAGACTGCAGCGGCCAGGAAAGCCGCCAGAATAAAGGTCTTCTTCATATTTATTGATTAGTTTGTCATATTCAGATAAAAGCTCTCAACAGCTGCGCTGAATTCTACTCCTCGCGTGTCACGATGAGGATGACACCGTTTGCACCTCTGGAACCGTATGCTACGGTCTCCGATGCATCCTTGAGGATAGTGACGCTCTTGACTGCATCCTGCGGAATATCACTGAGGCTTCCCATGAACGGAATGCCGTCAAGTACAATGAGGGGCTGCTCACTCGCAGTGAGAGACTTCTGGCCGCGGATGATGATGTCGATCTGGTCGCCAGGCCTGGCCTCACCTATCCTGACTCCGGGGATCCTGCCACGCAGAGCCGAGATGACGTCGGCCTCCTGGACCTGCTGGAGGTCCGCGCCGGAGATACGGGTGACAGAACCTAGGATCTGGCTTTTCTTCCTCTTGCCATAGGCAATGTCCTCAGTGTCCCTTGCCATCACGATCTTATATACAGACTTCTTGCTGACCTTGGTCTCGATGGTCGAGAAACCCGAGCCTACGAAACGGATGACATTCTTCGCAGGTACGGAGATATCGAATCCTCCGTCGACATCGGTCGTTCCTAGAAGATACTCACCTGTATATACGAAGACGCCAGGAATTGCCTCACCGGCTTCATCCGAGACGATACCTTTGACATTTACGTGCTGAGCGAATGCTGAGATCTGTATCAGCAGAGCTGTGGCAGAGACTGCAAATAATCTTTTAAGACTGCGTATCATATTGATTTTCTTAGGTATTCAAATATACGCAATTTTTTTTATTCTGTCAGTCCCAGGCTGTCGACAGCAACCAAGCTTAGGATGCTGCACGATGACGGGCAGAAGACATGGGCTGTACATTTCTATGCAAATTTAACAACTAAATTTATGTTTCCCTTTCATCATGTTACAGATAAACGCTATATTTGGTAATCGGTTAAGTCAATATTACTTTTATGGAACAGGCATTCGACTTTGACATCCAGCAGTCGGCACAGAAGGTGTTCGATGTGATGGCTCCACGCATTTCTGCGGACGAGATGGAGCTTCTCAAGAAATCATACGAATTCGCACGTGAGGCCCACAAGGACCAGAAACGCAAGTCCGGCCATCCGTACATCATCCATCCAATCGCTGTCGCAAGGATCGCTGCAGAGGAGCTCAAGCTCGATCTCCATAGTGTAATGTGTGCGTTCCTCCACGATGTGGTCGAGGACACTCCCCATACGAAGGAAGAACTTGCGGAACTGTTCGGCGAAGACGTGGCTTTCCTTGTGGATGTAGTCACAAAGAAGAAGAAAGAGACCTACAAGGCATCCAAGCAGGTCGACAACTTCAAGCAGCTGCTCGACTCGATGCATTACGACATACGTGCCCTTCTCGTAAAGCTTGCCGACCGTCTGCACAACATGCGTACCCTCGAGAGCATGCGTCCTGACAAGCAGATGAAGATAGCCGGAGAGACAGACTACTTCTACGCTCCTCTCGCCAACCGTCTCGGTCTTTTCGACGTAAAGAGCGACCTTGAGAACCTCGCCTTCAAATACCGCTGCGAGATGGAATACAACGACATCGTGCGCGACATCGAGGAGGACATGGCTCTCAACAAGGACAGGCTCGACGTATTCGTGAAGCAGATCGACGACATCCTGAAGAACTACGGCATAGACGGAAAGGCAGAAGTCTTCTACCGCCGTCCATACAGTATCTGGCGCAAGATGAAGGCGTCCAACGTCGACTACAAGCATGTAGAGAACCGTTACTACATCCGGGTGACATTCGACAGACCTAAGGACGTCAAGCTCACTCCTGTCCAGGAGGAGCACTCTGAGAAGAGCATGTGCCTGCGCATTTATTCCAAGCTTACAGACAGATTCAAGGAGAAGCCGCTCAGCTTCTACAACCAGATCGACCAGGCTAAGGAGAACACCTACAAGTGCATCCAGGTCCAGCTTCTCAGCGACGAAGGCATATGGGAGGACGTCCAGATCTGTTCTGAGCGCATGCTTGCGGTATCCAAGCTCGGCTGCATGGCCGAGTTCCAGGACGGCAACAACGTAGCTTCATGGATGAAGCGCTTCAAGATGGTGCTCGAAGACATGGCCGACAACTCCCTTGAAGGAGACTATATGGACAGCATCGTGTCTACCCTGTACTACGACGATATCATGGTCTTCACTCCAGAAGGCGACGCATATATTCTTCCTAAGGGTGCTTCAGCCCTCGATTTCGCATTCGAAGTCGATCCGGAGAAAGCCCAGCATGCAAAGTACGCGCGCATCAACGGCCACCTTTCATCAATCAAGACGATCCTGAACCGTGGCGACTGCGTTGAGATCGGAACTGACGACGGCATCACCGTCAAGCAGGGATGGCTCGAATGCGTGCAGACCTACAACGCCAAGCGTTCTATCCGCAAAGTACTCAAGGACATGGAAAAGGACGAGCCTGTCCGCCGCTGCCCTGTCTGCCAGCCTATTCCTGGCGGCGACATCATAGGATTCAGGGAGGCGAGCGGACATGTCATGGTCCACCGCCGCAGCTGCCCAAGCATAATCGAGCAGGCCTCACAGGCAGGCGACAGCGTCGTCAACATTGATTTCAAGGAGGATCCTGAAGTACACTACCCTGTCACCGTCGCTATCCGCGCGATCGACCGCTACCACCTTCTGATGGACATCATCGAGAAGATCAGCAACGGACTGGGTCTCTCCATCGACTCGATGACGACTACTACGAAGGACGACATCGTAGACTGCTCGATCACCTTCCTCGTCCACTCCGTAAGGGAACTGGTCATCGCGCTCCAGTCTCTCTACGAGATTGAAGGCATCGAGGAAGTCAAGGGTGACGGCATACGTTAGTCCTGCACTCTACCCTACACCGAATATAATGATGATGAACTGAGCCAGGAAGACCCTGAGGAAGGTCGCCAGAGGATATACCGACGCGTATGCCTCTGCTGAGTTGTCATTGTCAAGGAGACTGTTCGCATAAGCAAGTGCGTTAGGGTTGGTATAGCTTCCGCAGAGAAGTCCGACATTCTGGCTGAATTCAAGATGAAGCACTTTTTCGTTGAACACGGCGACGAGTAGGATCGGCACAGCTGCGAGCACGACAGCAAGAATAGCCATTTCAAGTCCTCGGGCACAGAACACATTCTCCACAAAAGTACCGCCGACACTGAAGCCGAGGCTGGCGAAGAAGAAAGTGATGCCCAGCTGGCGTAGCATAAGGTTCGCCGCACGGGTCGTGTAGGTCGTGATATGGATCTTAGGTCCGAAAGCTCCCATGAGGATACCCATGATTATAGGGCCGCCGGCGATACCGAGCTTGACAGGGCTGCTCATGCCTGGGATAGCCACAGGGATGCTGCCGAGAAGTACTCCGAGGAAGATACCTACCAGAAGCGGGATAAGTCTCGGCTCGTTGAGCCTGGCCTCCTCATTTCCGACTGCCTTGCCGAGGATCTTGATCTTCTCCTCGTCGCCTACCACGGTCAGACGGTCACCGAACTGAAGCTGGGTCCCGGCCTGAGGGACGATGGTCATACCAGCTCGGTTGATACGTGTGATATTGACTCCGAACTTGTTACGGAGCTTGAGCTTGGAGAGAGGAATTCCGACGACACTGTCCTGAGTTACTCTGAGATGCACGCTTACGAGTCTCTTGTCGATGATGTTCCAATCGATGTCAGGACGGTTCCAGTCTGTCTCCTCTTCCTGACCGAACAGAGGACCGAACTTATGTATGTCGTCCTTGCTGCAGATAATCATCAGATGGTCATTCTTATGGAGTACCGTATCCGATACCGGAATCATCACCCCGCCGTTTCTCCAGAGGCGCGAGATGACGAAATGGAAGCCGCTGTTCGCGACGACGTCCTTCACAGCCATTCCATAGAAAGCCGGATTGAGGACGCGTACCTCAGTGACTGCTGTGTACTTGTCTCCAATGCGGCCGGACGAACGTTCCGCGCTCTCAGGGAAAATACGGCGGAGCAGCGCGACGCAAAGGATCACGGTCAGGACACTGAAAGGATAGCCCACCGCATAGGCAGATGCTACATTATGCGACGCCTGGATGGAAGAAGGATCGATGTCGAGAACGGTCTGCTGGGACGCGATCATGGCAGGTGTATTGGTAGTCGCACCCGAGAGGATACCCATCGCGTCAGGGATGCTCAGGCCTACGGCAAACGCAGCGGCGAGCGCTAGCAGAGAACCGAGGACGGTGACCAGCATGGCGCTGAGATTAAGCTTCACTCCCCCCTTTCGCAGAGAGCTGAAGAATCCCGGACCCATCTGAAGTCCGAGAGCATACACGAAGATGACAAGACCGAAGTTCTTGGCCATGTCAAGCATCGAGGCGTTCGTCTGGACTCCCCACTGATTGGCGAAATGTCCCACAGCGATAGCTGCGAAGAACACGAAACTGCCTCCTAATGAAAACTTACCTATCTTGATCCTGCCCAGTGCCAGTCCGAGAATGGAGATCGCTGTAAGCAACAGCACGGTCTGCGCAGCGCTTTCCTGCGTAAAAATTTCCTTCAACCAAATCATGGTTCAAAGTTAATCCAATTATTTATTAAATTTGTCAGACTTGCAGTTTATCAGACATAGAGAAACAATCAGATAGACATGACAGACCCAAAACACATCCGCCCACAGAGGCCGAAGATTCTTGGAATCGCCCACTTCGGTGTGTATACCGACGATCTTGAAAACACCGCCGCTCTCTTCACCGACTATTTCGGATATGGAAAGCCATATTACGTCGAGCGTCCAGGTCAGCCTACCATCATGTTCATCAAGATCAATGACAGGCAGTACATGGAGTTCGTCAAGGACGACGAGTGCAGAGAATGGAAATACCGCCACACCGCATTCGAGACCGACGACATCGAAGCCATGCGCATCTATCTCAGGATGATGGGTGTAAAGGTCCCTGACGGGACCATGGACCCTGGATTCGGTTTCAAGTGCTTCTTCATCAAGGACTTCAGTGGTCATGATGTCGAGTTCATCCAGTACATCGGCACCGGTCTTCTCGCCGAGCACAAGGGCCAGGACCTTCCTGACACACGTGTCTCAGACCTTATGCGCCATGTCGGCTGGCTCTGTGACGACTTCTCACGTGACCTCGCATTCTACAGCTTCATCCTCGGATTCGAGGAGTACTGGCGCGGCGGTCCTGACGACAACACCAGCAAGTGGATCAAGCTTGCCATGCCGGACAGTCCTACCAAGGAGTACATCGAGATCATGCTCTATGATTCAAAGCTCGACCAGACAGAGATGGGTTGCCAGAACCACATCGGTCTTGACGTCGAAGACGTAGACGCTTCAAGGGACATGCTTGCAAAGCGCGGCCTCATACCGGAAGGCTGCACCCAGGGAGAGCCGATGAAGGTCGGCGCATGCGGCTATGGCCAGAGCAACTACCTGACAAAGGACAAGACACGCATCGAGCTTATGACAAAAGTAGCAGTCGGAGGAAAGCCGACCGCTACTATATATGGAATCCCAGCCAGATACGAGAAGTAATCTATCTGGACAGAATCCTAAGGACGTCTTCTACGATCTGTCCGTCAAGCAGACGGTTATCCGCAAGGATCTGCTGCTGGTCGAACCGGTCGTAGAAGTCTTTCTTTATACCTCCTACAAGGACCTTCATGTCGCTGTCACCATAGTATGAAGCGATACGGTCTCCGAAACCTCCGTCCTTGCAGCCGTCCTCGAGAGTGACGACAAGCTTATGGCCTGCCTTGAGCGAATCAAGCACAGCAGCATCCACACTGTGAAGATATCTTGGATTTACCAGAGTCGCATCGATGCCCTTGTCCGCAAGCAGACGGACCACAGACTCGCCCTTCTGATAGAATGAACCGGCAGCTATTACAGCGACCTGGCTGCCCTTCTTCGCAATCTTGTATGAAGGCTCATAGCTGTATTCGGCGTCGACCTCGGCATCGCTATGCACGACACCGTTGCTCGGAACCCTGATGGCTATCGGCTTCCTGTCCTGACGTACCGCCCAGCTGAGCATCGCGAAATACTCCTCACATGTCGTAGGAGCCATATAGATAAGGCCCGGGATGCTGCACAGCATAGGAATGTCGAAAAGGCAGACATGAGTGATATCGTTCATGGTACCGATTCCGCCTAATGTCACATTGACGACCGCCGGGTTCTGGTTCACGCAAAGATCCTGGGCAAGCTGGTCATAGGTACGCTGGATGAAGGTAGAATGGACGGACCATACCGGACGGAGGCCACCTTTGGCCATTCCGCTGGCCATCGCGCAGGCCTGCTCCTCAGCGATGCCCACATCGACATGCTGAGCGCCTGCCAGTTCTCTCTTGGCAGCATCGAAACCGGCACCGATCGGCACTCCTGCAGAAATGGCGACGATGGTCGGATCTGTCTTCATCTGCTCAAGCATCCAGTTACTGAAGAGCTCCTCATATGACTCAGATGCCGGACTTTCCGGACGGCTGCCATCCTTCGGGTCGAACGGATTGCCCCAATGCCAGCCTTCCTTGTCCTCGACAGCCGGAGCAAAGCCATGGCCCTTCTCAGTATGGACGTGCACGACAGTCGGCTTATCTGTATCCTTCACGCTCTGGAAAGCCGCGATAAGCTTCTCTACATCATGTCCTTCCTCGACATACTGATAATCAAAGCCCAGAGCCTTGAACCAGTTATGTCCGCACTGACCTTTGCTCTCACGCAGGGCGCGAAGATTCTTATATATGCCACCATGGTTCTCGGCAATGGACATCTCATTGTCATTGACGACTATGATGATACCTGTTCCAAGCTCAGACGCTTCGTCAAATCCCTCGAAGGCCTCACCACCTGAAAGCGAGCCATCGCCTATGACCACTACGATGTTCTCTTTGGTTCCCTTGATGTCGCGGGCTTTCTGCAGGCCCGTAGCAAGACTTATCGAAGTCGAAGTATGGCCTATCTCGAAATTGTCGTAAAGAGGGCTCTCGGCAGGAGAAGTAAAGCCGCTGACGGCATTCATCTGGTCATCATCGCCATAGAAGCCAGATGCACGGCCGGTAAGGATCTTATGAGGATAACACTGATGGCTGACATCGAACACGAACTTGTCAGTCGGTGCGTTGAATACATAATGCAATGCTACGGTCGCTTCTACGAAACCAAGATTGGGGCCTACGTGGCCACCATGTCTGCTGACTCTTTTGATTATTGCCGCACGGGTCTCGTCGCATACTACTCGGAGAGCCTCGATATCCAGTCCTTTGAGATCGGCTGGTGAATTGATGTTTTCGATATACATGTAATGCTATGTTCATTTATATCAATGATTCGTTAAAAATTTAACAATTATATAAATTTCAATTACTTACGTAT
>JAKSJP010000028.1 GCA_024398105.1 Bacteroidales bacterium
ATACAGAAAATAATGCATTTATGAGCAAACCGTTGATATATCAGATGCTACCACGACTTTGGGGCAACATCAGAGGAGGGCAGAAACCTTGGGGAACAGTAGAGGAAAACGGCACTGGAACGTTCTCAGGCATTGATTCTGAGACTTTTGCATACCTACGTTCAATGGGATTCTCCCATGTCTGGTACACAGGCATAATCCGTCATGCAACAGCTTGTGACACAAGAGGATGTTCAAGATCCGACCAATCATGGGTCAAAGGCAACGCCGGATCACCATATTCCATAAGCGACTACTTCGACGTCAACCCTTATCTGGCTGACAACCCTGACAACCGAATGGCAGAGTTCGAGGATCTTGTCAGAAGGACGCATGAAGCAGGACTGAAGGTCATCATCGACTTCGTGCCTAACCATGTGGCCCGTGACTATGGCAAGCATTCTCCTGAACCAATAATCAACGGAATAGATGCGAACGGGCACCCTGTGCTCGGCGCAAATGACGACAAGTCAGTCCATTGGACCGCAGAGAATGATTTCTACTATTACCCTGGACAGCATCTCAGGCTTCCTGTCAAAGGTTCGTCCTACAAGGAATACCCTGCGAAGGCCTCAGGCAACTGCTTCACAGCCGAGCCTGGCATCAATGACTGGTTCGACACTATCAGGATAAACTACTGCGACTTCCATACATCGACCTGGGACAAAGTACTGGAAATCATCCGTTTCTGGGCTTCCAAGGGAGTCGACGGATTCCGCTGCGACATGGTCGAGCTGGTTCCTGTTGAGTTCATGACATGGCTGATCAAGTCTGCCAAGGCAGAATACAAGGACCTGATCTTCATCGCAGAGGTATATCAGAAGCATCAGTATTCGACATATGTACGCAAGGTGGGCTTCGACTATCTCTATGACAAGTCCGGCCTCTATGACGCCATAAAGGACATCGTAAGGAAGAACACTTCTGACAGTATGTCACAGGCAGGCGAGTGGCAGAGCACAAGAAGGATCACAGGCAACTGGCAGTTCCTCGGAGACCTTCAGCCTAGGATGCTGAATTTCCTTGAGAACCATGACGAGCCTCGTTTCGGCTCGCCGGAGATCTGCGGAGACCCGGAGAACAGCATGGCTTCGCTCTATACATCGCTTTTCCTCAACACGGCGCCGTTCATGGTTTATTTCGGAGAAGAAGTAGGCGAGTGCGGACAGGATGTCGAGGGTATGAGCGGACAGAACAACAGGACAACCATTTTCGACTGGTGGAAGATCGGGTCAGTAAGCCGTCTCTACGATGAGATCCATGGCGGTGACGCCCTGCTGCCGAAAGAAAGGGAGCTGCTTGAGAAGTATCGCAAGGCTCTTACCATGGCCGCGACCGAACCCGCTGTGATCAAAGGCACCACTTACGACCTCTGCTACTGCAACTTAGGTTCATGGGGATTCGACAGAGACAGACATTTCGCTTTCCTCAGAGACTACGAGAACTCGACCCTTCTGTTTGTCTGCAACTTCTCGGACAGGGATTCCGAACTCGACGTACGTATTCCTGAACACGCATTCAGCTGGATGGGACTGAAAAAGACAGCACAGCTGAATCCAGATGCGCCGCTCAGGGTTGCTGTAAAGGCTTTTGATGCGATCGTCCTAAGACTTGATTCCAACGACGGATCTATCTGAGTTCCTGTCTAACAGACAGTTATTTGTGTAATCTTCTTCTGAATTCAGCTACGGTGACAGCCGTAGCGACAGCTGCGTTGAGCGATTCCGAACCAGGCTGGTCCGGTGGGAAAGGCGGTATGTAGAGACGGTCAGTGACGCGGGTTGCCATGGACTCGGATATTCCGCGCGACTCGTTGCCGATCACGATCATCACCGGCGAAGCGTCGCCAAGAGCCAGGTCCTTCGAATAGATATTCCCGCCGTCGAGGAAGGTACCATAGACATTTCCGCCAGCCTTGGTGAACGATTCTGCGACCTTGCAGATGTCCGCATAATGGAACTTGACGCGGAAAATCGCTCCCATGGTCGACTGGACGACCTTCGGATTGAAGATGTCCACAGAATCAGCAGTCGCATAGATCGCGTCGATGCCGAACCATTCGGCCAGACGTATTATCGTGCCCATGTTGCCCGGATCACGGATCGAGTCAAGTGCGAGGTACAGACCCTTGTCCGGACTGACAGCATCTGCGACCAGGTCCACAGGCTTATGGACTACAGCAAGGACCGGAGACGGGGTGACAAGGGCGCTGATACGCTTCATCGCATCTTCGCCGACCTCGTCTTTACGGTAGAGAGCTTCGACCTTGAGACCCGAGGAAAGTGCTTCCGCAACCATCTTCTCGCCTTCGACGACGAACATTCCGTATTCATCACGGAATTTCTTATCATTCAGCGACTTGATGAACTTTATCTGATTATTTGAAAGAAGTGGCATCCTGTGTAATTTGTTGCTATGATACAAATATAACTTTCCGATTTCAATAATGCTATTGATTTTTTGGGAATATGTCAGTTAATTAAATTAAATTTGTATGATAAGCAACCTAGATGAAGACCCGTCTATTCCATATCGTCCTGCTTCTTATCCTGGCAGTATCATCGTTCTCCTGCAGTACCACAAGGGTACTTGAGGACGGACAGTATCGCCTGACGAAGAACGATATCGAGGTCACTAACGACAAGACCTTCAAGACGAAGAAGATCCAGTCCTACATCAGGCAGAGGCCGGATCCATGGAACCCTCTCCTCTGCGTATACAACTGGGGAAAGAACGGCGAGAAAGGCCTGGGCAAGATCTTCAGGAAGATCGGACAGGCTCCGGTCGTCTACAGTCCGGACATGCTCAACAGCTCTGCAGTCAACATCGAGGAAAGGCTCAAGTATCTGGGCTATTATGATTCCAAGGTCGACGCCGGCATCGAGGTCCACAAGAAGAAGGTAAGGGCAAGATATGTCGTGACGCTGGGTAAGCAGTTCCCGATCAAGGACCTGAGCTTCCTGCTGCCCGAAAGAGGAGACATAGCCGAGGATTTCCTTGGAGACACCTCGTCTATCATGATACATCGCGGCGATTTCCTGTCCGAGGAACTGCTTGAGAAGGAAGCCGAGAGGTCAGCCGCATATCTCAGACAGCTAGGCTATTACGGTTTTTCAAAGAACTACTATTCCTTCGAGGCCGACACTCTTTCTTTCCCCGGGGAAGCAGTTCTCGAGGAAGCCGTGAGGGAATATACCAGGAATGAGACTTCGAACGAGGCCATGCCGCTGCTGAAGTCCCAGTTCAGGAACATCAGCATCAATTACCCGAGCAACTTCAGCATCAAGGAGAATGTGCTGAAGAACATGAACACGATCCATCCTGGAGACATCTACAGCGAAAGCGCCGTGACGAACACCTATAACAGGCTTTCATCGATCAGGTCTTTCAGCAATGTATCCGTTTCCTTGACAAAGGTCGACTCAACGAACGTAGACTGCGAGATCAGCCTTTACCCGGCAAAGCAGCAGGGCTTCAAGCTCAACCTTGAAGGATCGTCGAACTCGACCGGACTGCTCGGTATCTCGCCTGAGCTGTCTTTCTTCCACAGGAACGTCTTCCATGGCGGCGAGCTGCTGAATCTCAGTTTCATGGGAAACTTCCAGTTCAAGCCTAACCAGCATGTCAAGTCAACTGAATATGGTGTCTCAGCCGGAATCAGCCTTCCTAGATTCGTAGGTCTGCCTATCAGGGTGTTCAAGGGCCAGATTCCAAGGACCGACATCAAGACATCATATAACTACCAGGACCGTCCTGAGTACACAAGAAGCATCATATCAGCCTCTTACGGCTATTCTGGATACGCAGGCAACTTCAGTTTCCAGTTCTTCCCGCTACAGCTCAACATCGTAAAGCTCTACAACATCCAGGAGGACTTCTACAAGAAGCTTGTCACCAATCCATTCATGCTGAACTCATTCCAGAACCACTTTGACCTTGGTCTTGGAACAACTCTTTACTACACGACAAACAGCGACGTCAACCCTAAGACCTCGTACCAATATGCCCGCCTCACCTTCGGACTTGCAGGAAATCTGCTCAGTGCATTCAAAGGCATCATGAAGAAGGATGCGAACGGAGCAGCGATGATCTGGAACACCCCATACTCACAGTACGTCAGAAGCGAGCTTACCCTCGGAAAGACCTGGAGGTTCGGCAAGGACGAAGAGATGGGACTTGCCACCAGGCTGCTCGTCGGAGCAGGATATGCCTATGGCAACTCATCCGTACTGCCTTTCGAGCAGCATTTCTACGCCGGTGGCGCCAACAGCCTCAGGGGATGGCAGTCCAGAAGCGTAGGTCCAGGCCTTTCAAAGCCTGAAGCGACATTCATCATCCCTAACCAGTCCGGAGATATGAAGCTCGAGACCAATATCGAGTTCAGGTTCCCTATGTTCTGGAAGCTTCAGGGTGCTACATTCGTCGACGCAGGTAACATCTGGCTCCTTCAGGAATCCAACTCATCCGAGAACAGTTCTTTAGGAAGGCTCAAGGCATCGACCTTCCTTGAGAGCATAGCAGCAGACTGGGGTCTTGGACTGAGACTTGACCTCAACATCATCCTCGTCCGCTTCGACCTCGGCATGCAGTTCCACGATCCGGCAATGGATGAAGGGGAGAGGTGGATATCACCTTCACAATGGCTGAAGCGAGATAACTTTGGATTCCATTTCGGAGTGGGTTATCCATTCTAAATAAAGTAAAGGCAGCCCTTAAGAGCTGCCTTTACTTTATTTATCCTTTTCTTCAGTTGCAGAACCATAATACTTTGGCCAGCAAGCCTGTAGGTATGTCCTGAGTCCAGACTCGTGACGATTCTCACCAGGCTCGTAGAACTTGACTCCAGCAAGTTCTTCCGGCATGAATTCCAGATCGACGAAATGGCCGGGGTAGTCATGGGCATAGAGATATCCGTCGTGGTATCCAAGTTCTTCCATGAGCTTTGTAGGCGCATTCCTCAGATACAAAGGAACTGCAGCGGTCTGGGTCTTGTTCGCGACCTCCATAGCAGCATTGATAGCCATGTAGGCTGAATTGCTCTTAGGAGACGAAGCAAGGTATATCGCGGTCTCGGACAGAGGGATACGTGCCTCTGGCATACCGATCTTCTCAACTATCTGGAAACAGTTGTTTGCCAGCAGAAGGGCATTAGGATTTGCAAGTCCAATATCCTCGGCAGCTGAGATACAAAGCCTGCGCGCGATGAAGAGGGGATCCTCGCCACCATCAAGCATCCTTGCCATATAATACACAGCCGCGTTAGGGTCAGAGCCTCTCACGCTCTTGATAAAGGCCGAGATGATATCGTAGTGCATCTCACCACCCTTGTCATACCTTGCGACATTTTCCTGGAGACAAGAAGTCACCGTCTTGTTGTCAATTACGATCTCAGACTTGTGCCTGTTGGAATCTATGACGATCTCAAGGACGTTGAGAAGCTTTCTTCCATCACCTCCGCTGAAGCGGAACAAAGCATCTGTCTCCTCGACCTTGATGTTCAGATTACGAAGTATCTCATCTTCCTTCAGAGCCCTGTCAAGCAGTATCGCAAGATCCTCTGTATCAAGGGACTTAAGTACGAACACCTGACATCTTGACAGAAGTGGATTTATGACTTCGAAAGAAGGGTTCTCAGTCGTAGCTCCGATAAGGACGACTGTACCGTCCTCGACGGCTCCGAGCAGAGCATCCTGCTGAGATTTGCTGAAACGATGGATCTCGTCGATAAAGAGGATAGGGGATGGCCTGCCGGTGTTGAAGACCGATCCTCTGTCGGCCTTTGCCCTGTCGATGACTTCACGGACTTCCTTCACTCCGGCACTGACAGCGGAAAGAGTATAGAACTCACGGTCAAGTGTCGAAGCGACGATTCTCGCAAGAGTAGTCTTTCCGACTCCCGGAGGACCCCAAAGGATGAAAGAAGTGAGGTTCCCAGACTCCACAAGATTGCGGAGAACGCAGCCTTCACCCACAAGATGACGCTGTCCGACGTAATCCTGAAGGTTTTGAGGCCTCATTCGCTCTGGAAGTGGTGCAACAATACTACTCATTTGATTATCAATATATAAAACAAAAGTGTTAATTGTGTTAACATTTTTGTTAATAGGGTATTTTCACTAATTCTAAGACCCGCAGTGGGGCCGCGACAACAAATGTAACAAAAATGAAGTAAATGCCCCGTATTTTTATTAAATTTGCTAGATAAGAGAGATTAGTGCCGAGATGCCTAAACGCTGTTGCCTCATATTGCTTGCCCTTATGGGCAACCTGATGTCCACGACCCTCTATGGTCAGGGAACAAGGAGCGAATGGGGTGCGATCTATTCTCCGAAGGAAATCGGCCTGACCTATACTTCGAGCAGCTTGGACGGCTCACCATGGCATATGGCCAGGATAGTCGCTGACATGATGGACGTAGTGAGAGGGAAGACCGGGACACCAGGCGTAAGGGGAGTCTACAGCATAGCCTACCCGATGAAGACATGGAAATCCCTGAACGGGAACCAGATCAACCTGGTCGCCGGACCGGGAGCAGTGCTTGGATTGGTCAAGGACCATGGTGCCAGTCATTTCAGCGCCTTGGCCGGACTTGAAGGCATGGCTGGTATCTATTACCATCTGAACAGCGGCTTCGTGCTTGGAATCGGTCTGAGCGGCGAACTTGGACTGTGTTTAAGCGCAAAAGATACGCATGACACAAGGCTCTCTTATTGGAAACATGGTATATATCAGGCATTTATACCTGAAATATCAATAGCTTATAGGTTTTGAACGGGCTTAGACACATACTGACAGCACTGATATGCGTGCTTCTGAGTCAAGGTGCATGGTCCCAGGACCAGAAACCTCTGAAACTCGTGCATGGCATAGAATGGGGCGGTTCGTTCAATTACTATCAGTTTACCTACAGCCTGTTCCTGACCCAGGACCAGTTCCTGGCGGAAAAAAGCACCAAGGAGATGATACATCACCTGAACGGCTTTGCCTGCTACAATGTCGGGATTGCGCTGAGACATATGGAAGCCTTGCTGCATGTTGGCTATCAAGGCTTTGACAAGAACATACAGCTTATACCTGTCGGAATCAAGGCAATGATGCACAGACGCGAAGATACGACAGGCCTGTTTGGATTCATAGACGGAAGCGTTGGATTTCCAGTCAAGGGAAAGGACAAGATTTCGCCTGCGTGTGCGATAGGAGCCGGATATAGGATACGTATCGCCGACAGGATATGTCTGGACCATTCACTTGGTATCTGTTACGCAGTCGTGTCTCCGACAGATGTATATGATCCATATTCAGATTGTATGGTAAGACCGCAGGATTTAAGGGAATCTTGGGCTAACATATTGGGAATTAGATTCTCGACAGCCTTATGTTTCTAGCCTCAACTCCCCTTGCGCTACCTGTTATACAATTTGTATTATGTTAAGTAAAGTGTTAAGAAAACAGTAAATAAGGAAATGATATTACAGTTATTGACGTTTTTAGGCGCTCTCGCACTCTTCCTCTATGGAATGCGTATGATGAGCAACGGCCTGCAGAAACTTACTGCCAAAGGCACAAGGAAATTCATTCCGCTTCTGACCTCTGACAACAAATTCAGGAATGTCACCGGCGGCTTCGGTCTGACTGCTGCTGTCCAGTCCTCGAATGCCGCGACACTTATGGTCGTGAATTTCGTCAATAACGGGCTCATGAACATCCGACAGGCCGTATCCTCGATCATGGGAGCCAACATCGCGACTCCATTGACGGTATGGATCATCGCATTCCTCCAGTACACCTGCAACATCGGTTCATTCGCATATATCGTAGTCGCTGCAGGATTCGCGATCAAGAGCAACGACAAGCTCAGGGAAATCGGCCATATGCTTATCGGAATCGGTATCATGTTCGTCGCCTTGAACTTCGTGCAGAGCTCGTCAGAAGGTCTCTGGGCATACCCGTCAATTTCTGAAGGAATGACTTCATTCGGATCGCACGGCTTCATATCAGTCCTTGGATATGTCATCGCCGGCTTCGTAATCGCAGCTCTTTTCCAGTCTTCAAGTGTCACTATCATTCTCGCAATGATCCTTCTCACAAGCGGTTACATCAATTATGCAAACGCACTTGGAGTGATGGTCGGAGCCAATATCGGCACTACCCTTCTGGCAAATCTCTCTGTATCAAATGCAAGCGACGAGGCCCGTCAGGCTGCCAGAGTCCATCTTTGGTTCAACCTGAGCATCGCGGTGATCGTACTGGTCATCTTCGCTCCGTTCAAGGCGCTCACATCCCTTGTACCTTCAGAGATATACGGAATCTGTGTTGCACACACGCTCTTCAACATTGCAGGAACCATAGTCCTTATATGGTTCGTGGACAAGATCGCAGACAAGCTGTTCAAGCCTAAGCAGGAAATCGCGCCTGTCGAGGACCTCGACAAGGTACGTCTCAAATATGTCACCGGCAGAAGTGTCGGAGCCCCTGGACTTTCTATCGCACTCGCCTACCGCGAGGCTGTAAACTACGGTCTCATATGCTATGAGGGATTCAGCTTCATCCCAATGGCACTCAACGAGAAAAATACGGACAACTTCGAGTATGCAAGAAAGAAACTCGTTGAATATGAAGAGATTACCGACAAGATGGAAAGCGGCATCGCTGAATTCCTTGGTGGATTCAAGGCCGATGAGCTCACACCTGAGGAGAACGGCGAGATCAAGATCCTCTATCGTATAATCGGCGAACTTGAGAGTCTTGGCGACAGCGGCGAGAACATCAGCCGCATACTCCAGAGAACAAACATCCATAACATACAGTTTGATTCAGCCACCACCGAGAAGCTCAACAACATGATACACCATGTCGAGAAGGCTCTCTCCGTGATGAACAACAACCTCCTCAACGTCGGCACCCATGCATTCAACATGTCCGCTGCCGAAAAAGCTGAGGATAAGATCAATGAGCTTCGCGACAAATATAGGGACGAAGCAATAAGCATCCTTGAGTCCTCTAAAGAGAACTATCAGTCAATCAATTACTTCCTTGACCTGATCTCTGAATTCGAGGCTATGGGTGACTTTATCATCAATGTTTCACAATCACTTGACAAACAGTTCAGATAATGGCTAGGAAAAAGCTTGACCTCGTTCTTGAGAACGTGGTGATAGAAAACGTAGCGGCAGAAGGGAAAGCTATTGCCCACGATGTCGACGGAACAGTGCTTTTCGTCGAATTCGCCGTACCTGGTGACGTCGTAAACGTCAGGGTCACAAAGAAGAAAAAGAACTACATGGAAGGCTATATCACAGAAATCGTGAAGCCTTCTGAACATAGACTAGAGCCTTTCTGCGGCCATTTCGGAGTATGCGGAGGCTGTAAATGGCAGCCACTTCCATACGAGATGCAGCTCAAGGCAAAGACCCAGCAGGTCTATGACCAGCTCGTCAGGATAGGACACCTCGACGTACCTGAGATATCCCCTATCCTTCCTTCGGACAACACGACATTCTACAGGAACAAGCTCGAATATTCTTTCTCTTCCAAACGTTGGCTCTATCGCGACGAGGATCCTGACCAGGTCGCTCCTGACGACAGGATGGGACTTGGATTCCATGTAGGAAAGTTCTTCGACAAGGTGCTTGACATCAAGCAGTGCTACCTCCAGAAAGAGCCTTCGAACAGCATCAGGCTCTTCATCAAGGACTATGCTGTCAGGAACGGCCTTGAGTTCTTCGACATACGCGAGAACCATGGCTACCTCCGCAACATGTTCATCAGGACTACTGAGGACGGACAGGTCATGCTGATCATCTGCCTCTTCTATGAAGACAAGGAAGTACGCGAGGCATTGCTCGACGCCATACTTGAAGCATTCCCTCAGATAACATCGCTTTACTATGTGATAAACACCAAGGTAAACGATTCAATCTCCGATCAGGATTGCATCCTTTACAAAGGAAACGAAGCGATTGTCGAGACCATGGAAGGACTCAGTTTCAAGATCGGACCGAAGTCTTTCTACCAGACGAACAGCCCTCAGGCATACAAGCTTTACTCGACTACAAGGGACTTTGCGGCGCTAACCGGAAACGAAGTCGTATATGACCTCTACACCGGAACAGGCACCATCGCCCAGTTCGTGTCCAAGAAAGCGTCAAAGGTCATCGGCATCGAATATGTACCTGAGGCCATCGAGGATGCAAAGGTAAATGCCAGGAACAACAACATCTCCAACTGCACATTCTTCGCAGGAGACATGAAAGATGTCCTCAACAGCGATTTCATCGCAAAGCACGGCAGACCGGACGTCATCATCCTTGACCCTCCGAGAGCCGGAATCCACCCTGACGTAGCAAAGGTGATCCTCGACGCCGCCCCTGAAAGGATGGTCTATGTCAGCTGCAACCCTGCTTCGCAGGCAAGGGACCTCGCCATACTCTGCGATAAATATGAGATAACCAAAGTCCAGCCCGTCGACATGTTCCCTCACACCCAGCATGTCGAGAACGTATGTGCGCTGAGACTTAAGAACAGCGCTGAATAACCATGGTACTACAGATACTGATTCTGATCGCAGGTCTGGCACTGATCGTAGTCGGTGCCGATGCTCTTGTAGACGGTTCTACCTGCGTAGCCAAGAGATCCGGGATCAGTGACTTCGTGATCGGTCTGACAATAGTCGGAATGGGAACATCCGCCCCGGAGATGGTAGTCAGCTTCATCGGCGCCATACATGGAAGCGCAGATGTCTCCATAGGAAACGTCATCGGATCGAACATCTTCAACACCCTCCTGATCGCAGGAGTGACAGCTTTGATCCTGCCCGTAGCGATCACCAAGGAGAACAGGAAGGTCGACATCCCGTACAACATCTTCGTCGTCCTGCTTCTTATAGCACTCGGCATGAACGCGACCCTGACCGGCTTGGGATCCGACTCCCTCAGCAGAATTGACGGAGCTGTCCTTCTATGCTTCTTCGCCGCGTTCATGTACTACTCCTTCAAGAAAGGTTCGTCAGACAATACGGAAGGACAGGAAGCACCGAAGTACGGTACCGCCATGTCGGTCATCATGATCATGGGAGGACTCGCCGGACTGATCCTTGGAGGCAACCTGTTCGTGAATTCCGCAACCGACATAGCCCACAGGCTGAACATCAGTGAGAAATTCATAGCACTGACGATACTTGCAGGAGGCACTTCCCTTCCGGAACTTGCCACCTGTGTCGTAGCTGCAGCGAAGAAGAATCCTTCACTTGCACTCGGAAACGTCATAGGATCCAATCTCTTCAACATACTGCTGATCCTTGGAGGTTCCGCACTGATACGTCCTCTTTCCTTCGCATCGATCAACTACATCGATCTCGGAGTCCTGCTGCTGAGCTCATTGCTTCTTCTCATATCGGCATGGACAGGAAAGAACAACAAGGTCGACAGATTTGACGGTGTCCTGTTCCTGCTCTGTTTCGTCGGATACTTCACATATCTATTCATGAATATAAACTAAAAACCTATACCAAAAATGGCAACATTCAAACCTACTTCCTACAAGCTTGAGAACGTAGCAGACGGCCGTGTTTTCCTTGATGAAGGATGGACCCTCGCCGATCCACAGGCAACCTCTCCATCACTTGTGAGAGCTATCTACCAGACTAGATTCACTCCTAGAGAAGACCTCAAGGGACTTTACAGATATGCAGACTGGCTTCCAATCTGCAGGACACTGAAGAACTCCCACGCCCCTGTGACATACAAGAGCAAGGGTCTCGCCGAGCTTCTCGGTCTCTCAAACCTCTATATCACATTCTCCGGTTACTGGCCAAAGATCGGCGCCAGGATGGAGACCTGCTCATTCAAGGAGACCGAAGCCTTCTCAGTATGCGCACGCATGCCGAAGAAGAACAACAAGCAGGTGCTTGTAGTCCAGTCTGCCGGCAACACTGCAAGAGCCTTCGCAAGAGTATGTTCTGACAACAACATTCCTATCGTCATCTGCATCCCGCAGGACAACATCAACGACCTCTGGTTCGCAAAGCCGCTTTCAAAATGCGTAAAGGTGATCGCTACCCCTAAGGGCACCGACTACTATGATGCCATCGCTCTTGGAGAGAAGCTCGCAAAGAACCCTCGTTTCGTCCTTGAAGGAGGTGCGAAGAACGTTGCAAGACGTGACGGCATGGGAACAACTGTCCTCTCAGCAGTCGAGACGATCGGACGCATTCCTGACGCCTACTTCCAGGCTGTCGGAAGCGGTACAGGTGCGATCGCTGCATGGGAGAACGCAGAGAGGCTTGCAGCTGACGGCCGTTTCGGAAAGAACAACATGAGGATCTATGCCTGCCAGAACGCTCCATACACTCTCATGTACGACTCATGGAAGGCCGGTCAGAGAGAGCTTGTCCCTATCACTCCTGAAGAATCCAGAAGAGACGCGGAGATCATCCTCGCGACCGTACTCTCAAACAGGAAACCGCCTTATTCAATCGCAGGTGGTCTCTATGATGTCCTCAAGGCATCAGGCGGCGACATGTACCTTGCTAACAACGACCAGATCGTAAAGGCAATCCTCCAGTTCTTCAAGAAGGAAGGTGTCGACATCTTCCCTGCCGCAGCTTGTGCAGTCGCATGCCTTGCACAGGCAGTCGAGAACGGTGACGTCAAGAAAGACGAAGTCATCATGCTCAACATCACCGGAGGTGGAATGCTCAATGCAACCAACCATGGTGCCATCCAGAAGGAGCCTGATCTCATCCTCAGCCAGGACCTTCCTGCAGAGGAGATCATCGCTGCCGTTGACAAATTGTTCTAGTACAGATGAATATTCTACAGTTTACAGCATTGGCTGCCGAAGGCCAGGAAATAGTCAACGAGGCTGATTCAGCCAAAGTGATTCTCAAGAGCATGGCCGAGGAATTCAGCAAGGACCCTAACAAGTTCCTTGTCGGTCTCGGCCAGCAGGCCATTGATTTCGGACTGAAGATCCTTGCAGCGTTCGCGATCTACATCATCGGAGCGTGGATAATCAAGAAAATCAAGATCGTCCTGAAAAAATTCTTCGAGAAGAGAGGTTCCGAACCGACTTTGACGTCATTCGTCACAAGTCTCGTGACCATCACTCTTACAGTACTGCTCATCATCATAACCATCAGTGCACTAGGAATCAACACCACATCATTTGCGGCGATCCTTGCAGCAGGAGGCATGGCTATCGGTATGGCTCTCAGCGGAACCGTGCAGAACTTTGCAGGTGGATTGATGATACTTCTCTTCAAGCCTTTCAAGGTGGGAGACTATATCAAGGCACAGGGATACGAAGGTTTCGTGACAGAGGTCACAATCGTAAGCACAAAGATCAGGACCTATGCGAATTCTATCATAGTGCTTCCTAACGGTGCGCTCTTCAATGGAAACATCGACAACTTCTCCAACAAGCCTTTGCACAGGATATCATGGAATGTCAGCATCGCCTATGGTTCAGACACAGCCAAGGCACGCGAGGTGATACTCGATTTCCTCGCAAAAGATGAAAGGATACTGAATTCTGAGACCCCGGGAGCTGCTGATCCAGCCGTTCATGTAAACAAGCTGAACGACAGCTCAGTAGACCTGATAGTCTACGCCTGGGTGAACGTCGGAGACTTCTGGCCTGTGACCTATGCGATAAATGAGAAAATCTATTGCGAGCTGCCTAAGAACGGAATCCAGTTCCCATTCCCTCAGCTCGATGTTCACTTGGTCAAGCCTTCCTTAGACTGAACAGGGTTGCTGTAGATGTGGAGGAGAATATCCTTCACATCTGCTCTTGACAGTTCAGGCTCAAGCTGGTCAAGCTGCTTCTCTATATAAGCTTCGAACGCCGCCCTTTCCTGGGCGGTATATTTTTCTGCATACTTGTCAGAAGAGTTGACGATGTCGTAGGCGATATAGTTGTTCTTCCAGAGCCTGTATCCCCTGATGATGCGCTCATCGATAGCCTGACGGAGATTCTGGTATCTCTCATTCTTGCTAAGCTGTGCAGCTGCCTCGATCTCTTCCTTTGTAAGAGGTTCGCCTATGTTCAGATGGACGTTGCCCTTCCACTGGCGGATGCCTGTCATGATGCTGTTGAAATCCTCGTCCGGACCCTTGACATACTTCTCGACAGACCTTCTTATATAGAGTTCCCTGGCCTTGAGGATGTCACATGGCTCATACTCATACGAGATGCTGATAGGAAGAATATTGAGCTGAAGGAAGTCATTGACGAAGTCTCCGCTTCCGCTCATGTCGAACATCTTGAGGATGCCCTGCTCAGTAGCATCGATACCGTTCTTTGCACGACCCTCACGCTGGGCGATCCATACAGAGCTTTCTCCGGAAGTAATGGTCTTCCTTATATATCTCGAAAGGGTCATCGATGTCTGATAGAGTTCCCTTGCACCGACACCTCTGATGACCTTGATCATCTTGTTTGAGCGGAGCACCAGCTCGACATATGGATTGAGCAGAAGATTGTCTCCGACGCAGAGCTGCGAAGTCTCGAGACCGTTGATATGCATCACCCACTGGGTGAGTGCAGGGTCAACGATGATGTCCCTATGGTTAGAGACACTGAGATAGCGTCCATTTACCTTGTCGAAATTCTCCGTTCCGTCAAATGTGAACTCAGCGACGGAAGTCTTGAGGACCCACTGGATACCGGCGGCGATGACGACTTTCTGGAACTGGTCGACCGTCTTGATCTGGGAAAGGACCTGACCGAAATAAGATTCTTCCTTGTCCGGGAAGAGGAGTTTCGATACGCTTACAGCAAGAGGACTGTCAGCGAGCTTAGAAAATGCGGCACACGCCTGCTCGTCTGAATATGGACATATATCTGCGAATTCGTTGATGATTTCAGCCATGATAGGTTATGTTTGTCAGTTATCAAAGATAGCCAAATAAATGCTAATTACATAGAGTTTACGCCCTGAAAAGCAGTGAGCTGTCTCCGTAGCTCAGGAACCTGAACCCATGTGAAAGTGCATAGTCGTATATCGTGCGCCAGTCACCGCCGACGAAAGCCGACACAAGAAGGATAAGCGTGCTTTCAGGCTGATGGAAATTCGTCACGAGTCTGCTGACGATACGGAATGCGAAGCCAGGGACGATTATGATCCTGGTTCCAGCCACAAGAGCAGGAAGATTGTTGTCATCGAGATACTTCACGATAGCCGCAAGAGACTCTTCTGTAGTATAAGGATACACCCTCTCATATGGTGCCCACTGGGCGACATCTGCAGGTGAGCCTGTCTCGATGATGCTTACACCTATATAATATAAAGACTCAAGCGTCCTGACCGAAGTGGTGCCGACAGCGATCACCGGTCTGTCCGACTCGACGAGTTTCTGGATGAAATCCCTGGATACGACGAAAGGCTCCCTATGCATGGAATGCTCAGCGACATTCGAGCTCTTCACTGGAAGAAAAGTACCGGCACCGACATGCAGGCAGACAGTCTCAGTGTCAATTCCCCTTTCCCTGATACGCTCGAGCACATTCTCCGTGAAATGAAGACCGGCAGTCGGAGCTGCAACCGAGCCTCGGATATGAGCATACAGGGTCTGATACCTCTCAAGGTCAATTGACTCCGTCTCTCGGTTGAGATATGGAGGAATAGGTACGTTTCCACAAGACTCAAGGACCTTTGAGAATGGAGAGCCGTCTGACCATGTGAACTCGACAAGGCCTGTCTGGCCGTCACGTTCAATCTGCCTTGCCTTCAGGTCCATGGCAGCAATCTCCTTGCTTTCCTGCGGATTGTAGAGCGAAAGAATATCGTCCTTCCATCTCTTGGCATTTCCTATCACGCATTTCCAGACGCATCTCTCGGTCTGGGCAAAGGCCAGATTATACTCATTCGGAGACACCGGTTCCAGACAGAAGATCTCGATATGGGCACCTGTCGACCTCTGGAAATGAAGGCGGGCAGGAACAACCTTGGTATCATTGAAGACCATGATCGCATCTTCAGGCAAGAGCGACGGGAGATCGCGGAAGATGTGCTCATCTACATGGCCGTCGATATAACGGAGCAATTTTGAAGAATCTCTCTCAGCTAAAGGATACTTAGCGATACGTTCATCAGTGAGAGGATAGTTGTAATCTTCTATATGGAGTTCTGGTATCATCTGTCTGATCTAATATTCTGTAAAAATACGCATAAGAACTCAAATAATAAAATCGGGGTTTTCAACATGTTTTCAACAGTTCCAAATCTACTGTAAATGTACAGTTTTGTATAATTTACAATATTTATCATTTGTTTACATTTCCAAATTCAAATTCATTACATTTGTTAAATAAGTAAAAGTTATCAAATACTTATTAAATTAATATATTACTAATAGTCAGCATTTTGCATTACTTATGCTAAACTAATTGTATCAATATGAATTGTATACAAGCTAATAATTTACATCAATTATCAGGTTTTAGGTGTATTTTTGAATGTTATTCTATTTTCAACTACTTTATTTTCAGTTAGTTTATGCATATTTACTTAATTCTTTAATTCAAATAATTTACACCGTTTTACCGTACAAACTCCCCTACTCCCCGTCTTGTCAAGATTTGTAAATGATTCATTTTATGTTTATTTTTGTTAAAACAACCGTTAAGAAAATGAACGAAAGACTGCAGCAGTTCCTCGCTGCTGAAAACATATCTCAATCACAGTTCGCGGAGACGATCGGCGTCGCACGAGCAAGCGTATCACATATCCTCGCGGGACGCAACAGACCGGGCTACGACTTCATCTGCAGCCTGCTTGAACATTACCCTAGCCTGAACTCCGAATGGATTCTCATGGGCAAAGGCAAGATGTACAAAGGCGCCGTCGAGAAGGCTCCGCAGGCTGAAGCCCCTGTAATTGCGCCCGTTCCGGCCCCATTAGAGGCACATAAGGACGAAAATGGCACCATGGTCCAGGAAAGCCTGTTCACAGCCCAGGAAGAGCCTGAAATCCACGCTTCCGCCCCGGTTCCTCCCGTCTCATCGGCAAGGACCGTCTCGAAGATTATCGTATTCTATAGCGACAATACGTTCCAGGAGCTCAAGGGATAATTGATTTTTTGCTAAATTTGTTGCCATCAAGAATTCCGGCAATGATTTACAGAAGGTTCATACGTCCGATCATTTTCAAGCTCCAGCCTAAGCGTGCACAGACATTGGCACTCACGGCTCTGGAGTTCTTCAGGAATTTCTTCCTCACCAGAAAGCTTGTGAAGCTGATATACGGAAGACGCAGGTCCGGCTTGCAGACCGAGAGTCTGGGCATCCTTTTCCCTAATCCTATAGGATTTGCGGCCGGCTTTGACAAGAACGGACGCTTCTGCGACGTCATCAGCGACCTCGGATTCGGCTTCATCGAGTTCGGTCCGATCACGCCAAAGCCGGAATCGGGCACCGACATATCTAACGACGGTCTTCTCGCGACCATAGCCAACCTGAAGGACCGCAGGCCCAAGACCATCATTGCAGCCAATATAGTCCACAATTCGTCGACCTCAGACGAAATGCTTGTCGCAGACTACGACAAGAGTTTCTCGCTCCTGTACGACTTCGCGGACATGTTCGTGATCAACGCTTCCGAGAAAAGCCAGATGAAAAGATCCCCTATGGAGGACCCTGAGATCCTCTCTGAGGCGATGGACGTGGTCCTCGACAGGAGACTGACCATGGACAAGATGAAGCCTGTTCTTGTCAAAGTATCGCCAGACATACCATACGACCAGCTTGATTCCATTCTTTCCTATTCCATGGCTTCAGGAGTCGACGGCATAGTGGCAGGAGACGTGAACAAGAATAACGTGAATCAGTTCGAGAAGAACCTGGAACTCGTAAAGCATATAGACGGCTATTGCAAAGGAAGGCTTGACATCATAGCATGCGGAGGTGTCCTTACTCCTGAAGAGGCGGCCGCGATGCTGGATGCGGGAGCATCTCTCGTTGAGCTCTATACCGGTCTGTTCTACGAAGGTCCTCACCTCGTAAAGCATACACTCAAGTATTTGGAAAATAGATAATTGAACGATATGTCTGAAATCGTTGCTACAAGTAATTCACAAACATGTGAAGAAGCTGTCGAAGTAGCCCTGGGCAAGATTCTCAAGGAACACGGGCTGACACTTTCCGCCGCCGAGTCGTGTACCGGTGGCCAGATATCCCACATGATTACAATTGTACCCGGTTCGTCAGCCTACTATCTCGGGTCTGTCACGTCATATGCAGTCGCGGTCAAGGAGAAAGTTCTCGGCGTCGCTCCCGACATCATCGCCGACAACGGCGTCGTCAGCTCACAGGTTGCAGCCGCGATGGCAGAAGGAGTACGTCGCCTGACCGGAAGCGACTACTCTGTCGCAACGACAGGATTCTCTGGTCCCGGAGGTGGAGATGAACGCTATCCTGAAGGCACCGTATGGATCGGAGCGAGCTCAGAATCAGGCACCGAGACCATGGAATTCCACAGCAATCTTGACAGAAAAGGCAACATCGAGCGTTTTGCCGAGGCTGCGCTTGTTTTTCTTCTCAAAAAGATAAATCAAGAGCTATCTGTTTGACAATCAATATGTGTAACAAAATAGTTAAAGGGCTATAACATTTTTGTTATAGCCCTTTTTAGGTTATTTTCGGCGGATTTACGCCTCTCGGAGCACTCTCATGAAGTTAGCACCGGCAACTTTCTCGATCTCTCCGACGCTATATCCTCTTCGTGACATTTCATCGAATACAAGACCTAGTCTGGACACATCTTCGAGACCAGATGGCGGAACTTCGATGCCATCGAAATCGGTTCCGATACCGACATGGTCGATACCTCCGACCTTGACAGCATGGTCGATGTGATCCACTACCTCCTTGACGCCCGGCCTGTCAAGAGTCTTGAGTATATCCATCACACGGAAATACTCCTTTCTTATCTCGGGATTTCCTGGATCGGCCCTGAAGGCCTTGTCTGCTTCATCATATTCAAGATGCTCAGCATTGACAGCGTCGAAAAGGCGTCCGAACTCGTCAGACAGGAAGACCGGATAGAAATTGATCTGGATTACACCTCCCTTGTCAGCCATCTTCCTGATCATATCGTCGGTCATATTCCTCCTGTGTCCGGCAAGCGCACGGCAACATGAGTGAGTAGACACAATAGGCTTCGTAGAATACCTGATGCAGTCATAGAAAGTCTCATCTGACGCATGCGCCACGTCTATTATCATTCCAAGTCGGTTCATCTCAGCGACGACTTCCCTGCCGAATGGACTAAGCCCATGCCATCTATGACCATGGGAAGCCGCATCTGCAATCTCGTTGTCACCGTTATGGGTAAGAGTCATATATCGCACGCCCATCCTGTAGAACTCCCTGAGAAGAGGAAGAGAAGTCTGTATCGGGGAGCCGTTCTCCATGCCTAAGAGAATGGAAACCAGCCCCTTATCCTTATTTCTCAGGATATCATCAGCCGAACATGCAAGAGCCAGGTCCTGAGGATTCGCCTCGATCACATCCTTTGTAGCAGCAATCATCTGCATCGCATAACGGGTCGCAGCATCGGGCTCAACAGATGCCGGAGTATAAAGAGCGAAGAACGAAGCATCGACATGGCCCTTCTTAAGCTTAGGTATGTCGACATGGCCATGTTCGTTGTCGATACATACATCGCGCCGCCTCAGAAGCTGAGACGGCGTATCACAATGGGAATCCAGAATAATCATAGAATACCTTAAATTCTAGTGAAGATGATTGACCGAAGAGTTCTGGATGTTCACGATCTCGATCTCAGGCTTTCCGCCATAGCTTACTGTACAGCCGCCCTTGAGGTCAAGAGAAAGTGTCTCAGAAGGAACGATAAACATCTTGCAATTATTTGAACCAACGACTTTTACATCATTTACCTTAAGTTCTTCTGCATGTACTTCCTTTGAACCGCCATTAAGATTCATGGTAATCGCACGACCCTCAATGTTGAGCTTTGAAGAGTTGGCAGCATTGACATCCACTGTCTCGCACTCACCTGACACCCTCATCACAGAAGTCGCATTGACCTGAAGTGAAAGATTCTTTGATATCTGGTCAACTGTCATTTCCGCAGAGTTGAGGCTGTTGATGGAAAGATTTCCTGCATCGATCATCGCCTCTTCAAGCACAGCCTTCTTGGCAGCTGTAAGTATAGCTGAGCCGGCGTTCACTGCGAGGCCTACGACTCTGGCATTGTCGGTAATATCAAGGTTGAAACTTTCTGTCTTGATGTCAATATTGTTGAGATCGACTCTCGCATCGTCTGCTGCGACGACTGAACTCAGCATCGGAGCATAGACCGTTGCCTTGAGTACAGGATCTGACTTCCTGCCGCTCACCTGCTTCTTGGTTTCCTTGTCCATGGCTTTCCTGTCAACAGTTGCTACGAGCTCGGATCCTTTAAGATATACATGGAAATAATTCTTGAGAGAACTCTCGACCGTCCATTCGACTCCATAATAGTCCGCAGACCTGACAGTAACGACGAAACGGTCGCTTACATTGATTCCTGAGAAACCGCTTGTAAAGTCCTGCTGTCCGCTGACAGTCTGTGCCTTTGCACTATAACAACCTAAAGCAATAATTGCAATAGTAAAAGCAAAAATCCTGTTTTTCATATTGTTAAAGATTTATAAGTTATTCTTGCAGGCTTGCCCACTCCTCTGTCTTGGCGTCGACATCTCTCTTACACTCGAGGTATTCGCGGGTCAGTTCCATAATATCATCCTTGTCAGAAGGATCCGCAAGCAGAGCCTCGATTTCCTTCATCCTCGTCTCTACCTTTGCAATCTCGTTCTCAAGGAATGCGATCCTGTTCTTGATCTTCTTCTCTTCCTTCGAGACAAACTTCTTCGCCTCGAACTCTTTCTTCGCGAGGGTCTCTTCCTTGACCGCAGGCTTCTCGTCGGCAGGCTTGAACCTTCTCTCCAGTTCCTGGAGATTCTCCATCTTTCTGCTGTCGAGGAAATCCTGGACGCTTTCCAGATGCTCCTTGACCTTACCGTCACGGAACTCATACATCTTGTCGACGAGTCCATTGAGGAAGTCACGGTCATGGGAAACTACAACCAATGTGCCATCATAGGCCTTGAGCGCCTGCTTCAGGATATCCTTGGACTTGATGTCCATATGGTTGGTAGGCTCATCGAGCGCAAGGAGGTTGTACGGCTCAAGCATGAGCTTGGCCATTCCGAGCCTCGCCCTCTCTCCTCCACTCAGGACTGCAACCTTCTTGTCAATATCTTCTCCTCTGAAAAGGAACTGCGCAAGTATGTCACGGAGCTTGGTCCTGATATCTCCCACAGCGACATTGTCCAGAGTGCTGAACACAGTCTGGCTCTTGTCAAGGATGTCCTCCTGGTTCTGGGCGAAATATCCGATATGGACGTTATGTCCGATCTTCGCCTCACCGCTGATCGGATCAAGCTGACCCATTATGACGCGCATCAAAGTAGTCTTGCCCTCGCCGTTCCTTCCGATGAATGCCACTTTCTCTCCCCTTCGGATCTCGACTTCCGCATTGCGGAACACCACCTTCTGTGGATATCCCACCGTAAGGTCTGTCGCCTTGAAGGCTATGTCTCCGGAACGAGGTGCAGGAGGGAACTTCACCGTCAGGGTTGCATTATCTGTCTCATCGACCTCGATCCTGTCAAGTTTCTCGAGAGCCTTGATCCTGGACTGGACCTGGTTGGACTTTGTCGGCTTATATCTGAAGCGGGCGATGAAGTCCTCGGTCTTCTCGATCATCTTCTGCTGATTCTCATATGCAGCCATCTGCTGGGTCATACGCTCAGCACGAAGGTCGACATATTTTGAATATGACACCTTATAGTCATGGATCCTGCCGAGAAGGACCTCGACCGTCCTGTTGGTGACAGTATCAAGGAATCGACGGTCATGGGAAACCAGCATCAGAGATCCGCGGTAGTTCTTGAGATAATCCTCCAGCCACTCGATCGATTCGATGTCAAGATGGTTGGTAGGCTCGTCGAGGAGCAGGACGTCCGGACTGCGCAGAAGAATCTTCGCAAGTTCTATACGCATGTTCCAGCCCTGGCTGAAAGTCTCCGTCTTCCTGTCAAAATCCTGATCCTTGAAACCAAGTCCGAGAAGAGTCTTCTCCGCCCTTACCTGAGGAGGCTCGGAATGCTCAAGCGAGATCCTGTCATTGATGTCATTGAGCCTGTTGATGAGCTCCATGTATTCATCAGACTCATAGTCAGTCCTTTCCGCGAGCTCCGCATTGATCTTCGCAAGTTCCTTGTCAAGAGCATGCATAGCCTCGAAGGCAGTCATCGTCTCCTCCATCACGGTCCTGCCCTTATGGTGGTCCATGATCTGAGGAAGATATCCGATGTTTATGCCGTTAGGCATGTCGATGTGGCCGCTGGTCGGAGACTGCATGCCACAGATAAGCTTCATTATTGTAGACTTGCCCGCGCCGTTCTTGCCGACGAGGCCGATCTTGTCGTTCTCACTTATATGGAAGCTGATATCATCCAGAAGATTATAACTTCCAAAAGATACAGTCAGGTTATTGATCGATATCATTATTCAACACTTTCCTTACTACATACAATAATGCTGACTTCATACAGCAGGTACAGAGGTGCGGCTGCAATCACCATGGACATAGGATCCGCCGGCGTGATTATGGCGGCAAGCACCAGGACTGCGACCAGGGCGTATTTTCTGCCGTTCCTAAGGTCATCCCTGCTGACTATCCCCATCTTGGAAAGAGCTGCGATGACTGCAGGGAATTCGAATACGATTCCGAACATCAGCACCAGAGACATGAACATCGAGATATATGACTTCAGCGAGACTGTGTTCGTGACCGTGTCGCTGACCGAATAGCCCTGGAAGAAATTCAGGGCGAACGGAAGAACGAGGACGTACCCGACAGCTATACCTATATAAAATAAAAGGCCGGAGAAGAGGAAGGCGCCCTTGATGGCTTTCTTTTCCCTTTCGTAAAGAGCCGGAGCGATGAACTTCCAAAGTTCATAGACCACATATGGGAATGCCAGGACGAAGCCAAGCACTATCGATACGCGGAGATGGATGAAGAACTGGGCCGAGATCTCAAGGTTGACAAGGTTCATGGAAAAGTCTGACTTCATCAGCCTGTACATGAAGAAATCGCTTCTGGCAGGAGCCAGAAGCAATCCATCAAATACATAGGATTTGAAGCAGAACACAACGACGGCGAGTGCGCAGACCGCGGTCAGTGACCTGAAGATGTTTCCGCGCAGTTCGTCGAGATGGTCCCAGAATGACATCTCGCCGTTGTCCGCCATCTAGTCTTTCTTTGTATCAGACTCTACGTCCTTCTTGATATCCTTGATCTCGCCTTCTACTTCGTTGAGACCTTCCTTGAAGCTCTTGACGCCTTTGCCAAGTCCCTTCATAAGCTCAGGAATCTTCTTTCCACCAAAGAGAAGAAGAACTACAAGAGCGATGATGACGATCTCCATCGGACCGATGATTCCAAGTGGGTATACCATGGTATTTTCTATTTATGGTTTTCGATTTCTTTCCTTATGACCTCGAGTATCTGATCCGGGCATCTGGTCGGGCGTCCGGTCTCCTTGTTGAGGAATCCCAGCACGACATCACCATAGGCGCAGACTTCCCCGTTCTGGTTGTAGACCGACTGATGGATCACGAACTTAGCCATCGGCTCCTTCTCGTCGATAGCTGCGACAGCCCTGAGGGTATCTCCAAGATAGGCGGAGTGCTTGTACTTGCATTCCACTGAGACGACCGGTATGGTGATGCCTTCCTTCTCGCAACGCTGGAGCGGGTAACCCCAATCTTCCATCATCTTAAGACGGGCGCACTCGAAGTATCTTATGTAATTCGAGTGATGGACTATGCCCATCTGGTCCGTCTCGTAATAGCGGACAGGAAATTCTACCGAATACTCAAGCATGGCAATTACTTTCTAAGTGCCTTGAGCTGAGACTCGTAGCTCTCAATCTTCGAAAGCGAGTCAGCCTCTTTCTTCCTTTCGATCGCAACTACCTTCTCCGGAGCATGTGCAACGAAGCTCTCGTTGGAGAGTTTCTTCCTTACTGATGCGAGGAAGTCCTGCTGGTACTTGAGTTCAGCCTCAAGCTTTGCGATCTCCTCCTCGACGTTCACGAGACCTCCGAGAACAACGAACATCTCGACAGTCCTTACCATGAACGATACGCCGGTTGCCTCGCCGAAATCAGCGACGGTCTCGACAGAAGATGTATTGGCGAGCTTCTCGACTACTGGAATGAACTCTGCAGGGAACGCACCCTTGATCTTGAGCTCAAGAGCCTCCTTTGGAGAGATGTTCTTCTGCTGACGGATACCACGGATTCCGTTGATTGCCTCCTGTGCCATCTCGAAGCCAGTGATATAGTCGGCGTCGACCTGTCCTGCTGAAGGTGTCTTCTCGAACATGATTGTAGCGCCTGCCTCTCTTGTCTCCATTGACTGCCAGAGTTCCTCTGTGATGAACGGCATGATTGGATGGACCATCTTGAGGAGAGCCTCGAAGAACTTGTTTGTAGCATCGAAGGTAGCCTTGTCGATGGCCTCACCGTATGCAGGCTTGATGGCCTCGAGGTACCATGAGCAATAGTCGTCCCAGAAGATCTTGTAGATGCTCATGAGCGCATCTGAGATCCTGAACTTCGAATAGTGGTCCTCAACAGCGGCGACAGTCTGGCTGAGCTTGTTCTCGAACCACTTCACTGCCACCTTGTTGACCTCGCTCTGTGCGAGTGACTCATCGACCTTCCATCCCTGTACGAGACGGTATGAGTTCCAGATCTTGTTGCAGAAGTTTCTACCCTGCTCTACCTGTGACTCATCATAGAAGATATCGTTACCTGCCGATGAGCAGAGGAGCATTCCGATGCGGACAGCATCAGCTCCGTACTTCTCGATGAGGTCGAGAGGGTTAGGGCTGTTACCGAGAGTCTTGCTCATCTTGCGTCCGATCTTGTCACGGACGATACCTGTGAAGTATACGTTTCCGAAAGGAATGTCCTTCATGAACTCGTTACCAGCCATGATCATACGTGCCACCCAGAAGAAGATGATGTCCGGTCCGGTCACGAGGTCGTTGGTAGGATAATAGTATGCAAGGTCCTTGTTTGGTTCGTGCTCAGGATGTCCTGGACGCTCAGGGTCGAACACTGAGATAGGCCAGAGCCAGCTTGAGAACCATGTGTCGAGTACATCCTCGTCCTGACGGAGATCAGCTGCAGTGTATGCAGGGTTGATCTTCTGTGCAGCCTCGAGAGCCTTCTCTGCAGTCTCCTCCACTACGATCTGTCCGTCTGGAAGATAGTATGCAGGGATTCTCTGGCCCCACCAGAGCTGACGTGAGATACACCAGTCGTGTGCATTCTCCATCCAGTGGCGGTATGTGTTGCGGTACTTGTCCGGAATAAACTTGATCTTTCCTGACTCAACGCTGTCGAGTGCGGTTGCAGCGAGGTCCTCCATCTTGAGGAACCACTGTGCAGAGAGCTTAGGCTCGATGACAGCGTCTGTACGCTCTGAATATCCGATAGGAGAGGTATAGTCGTCGATCTTCACGAGATTGCCTGATTCCTCAAGCATCTTGGCGATCTTCTTACGTGCCACGAAACGGTCCTCACCTACGAGGATCTGAGCCTTCTCGTTGAGCTTGCCATGGTCATCGATGATCTCGAGGATAGGAAGGTTGTGACGCATTCCGATCTCGTAGTCGTGTGCATCGTGTGCAGGTGTCACCTTGAGGCATCCTGTACCGAAGTCCATCTCCACATAGTCGTCCTCGATCACAGGGATCTCCTTGTTGATGAGAGGGATGATGACCTTCTTGCCGCGGAGCCAGTGATGGCGCTCGTCATCAGGGTTGACGCAGATGGCGGCGTCGGCCATGATCGTCTCAGGACGTGTGGTGGCGATCACGAGATACTGGTCGGTAGCATTGCCCTGACCGTCTGAGATATAGTACTTGAGATGGTAGAAATGGCTCTGGGTGTCCTTGTGGATGACCTCGTCGTCACTTACGGCGGTAAGAGCGACAGGATCCCAGTTCACCATACGTACTCCCCTGTAGATCATGCCCTTCTTATAGAAGTAGCAGAAAGTAGCGATGACTGCATCCGAGAGAGCCGGTTCCATTGTGAAGCGTGTCCTGTCCCAGTCGCATGATGCGCCGAGCTTGCGGAGCTGCTCGAGGATGATGCCGCCATGTTCTTCCTTCCACTCCCACGCATACTTGAGGAACTCATCGCGGGTGATGTCGGTCTTGTTGATGCCCATAGTCTTGAGACGAGCGACGACCTTGTTCTCAGTAGCAATCGAAGCGTGGTCGGTACCAGGCACCCAGCAGGCGTTCTTGCCATCCATGCGGGCCTTTCTGATGAGCACGTCGTTCAATGTGTTGTTGAGCACATGGCCCATGTGGAGGATACCGGTCACATTCGGTGGCGGGATCACGATTGTATAAGGTTGTCTCTCATCTGGTTCAGAATGAAAGAACTTCTTTTCAAGCCAGTAGGCATACCACTTGTCCTCTACCTGAGAGGGATTGTACTTTGCCGAAAGTTCCATTAGTTGTATATCTGTTTTATTATATTTCGCATTACGCCGATGCACAATAGTGCATATTCGTGCAAATATAGCGAAAAATCGCTACATTTGTAAGGCTAAGAACATTAAAGGACACATCTATATTATGGAAAATAACGAAACGAAGCAGCTTGGTGTCAACATCAGCCCTGACGTGGCAAAAGGCACCTACTCTAACCTCGCAATCATCTCACATTCAAAGAATGAGTTTATTGTGGATTTCGCTGCGATGCTCCCAGGAATGCCGAAGGCAGAAGTACAGAGCAGGATAATCATGAACCCGGAGAATGCAAAGAGACTCTTCCTAGCCCTCCAGGACAACATCATCAAGTTCGAGAACCAGTTCGGCACCATTCTTCTTGACGAACAGAAGAGACAGAAGGGCGGCACTTTCAACTTTGAGGACTTCGGTCCGATCGGAGGAAATTCATAATGGTAGATTTCTCACAGATACGCGCATTCGCGTTTGACGTGGACGGCGTCTTCACCAACGGCGGAGTCCTTGCCACAGAGACCGGCGAGCTCTACAGGACATTTGATGCGAAGGATGGATTTGCAGTCAGGATGGCCGTGATGAAAGGATACCCGGTAGGCATCATAACAGGCGGAAAGTCAACTTCCATCAGAGAAAGGTTCCAGACCAGCGGCGTGCCGGGCGACGATGTATTCCTCGGCGCAAGGAACAAGGTCGAGCAGCTTCAGGAGTTCTGCCAGAAGCACTACCTCAACGCCGACCAGGTGCTCTTCATCGGAGATGACATCCCAGACCTCGACGTAATCATCGCAGTCGGCATAGGAATGTGTCCTGCCGACGCTGTCCCTGAAGTCAAGGCTGCGGCCGACATCGTCTCTGAATACAACGGCGGGCATCTCTGCGTACGCGACGCAATCGAGAAGGTTCTGAAGTCCCAGGGACACTGGGAGTTCGACACGATGCTTTACAAGAAGCTCTTCTAGACAGACAATGGACCTGAAAGGAAAAAGAATCATACTCGCGAGCAATTCACCAAGAAGGAAAGAATTGCTCGCTGGTCTTGATGTGGAATTCACAGTCGACACACGCAACAGCTTCGAGGAGAGCTATGACCCTTCGACTCCGCACGAGAAAGTCCCTGCACTCATGTCAGAGGGCAAGTCACTCGGCTTCTGGAGAGAGCTGGAAGACGACGAGATCATCATCACTTCCGATACCATGGTACTCTGCGGAACCGACATCATGGGCAAGCCGAAGGGTCCGGAAGAAGCCGCACATATGCTCAGGCTGCTCTCAGGAAGGTCCCATCAGGTCATAACCGCAGTCACGGTCAGGGACCGCAACAGGATGGAGACCGTATCCGACACGGCCCACGTCTGGTTCAAGAAACTGACAGACAGCGAGATCGACTACTATATAGAAAACTACAGACCCTTCGACAAAGCCGGGGCCTATGGTATCCAGGAATGGATAGGATACATCGGCATCAGCAAGATCGAAGGATCGTACTTCAACATCATGGGCCTTCCGGTCCACATCGTATATTCTCTTCTCGAGAAGTTCCTGGGCTGAGCCCCTACTCCTCTACGACTTTTACTCTGAGTCTCTGGTCGACAAGTGTGACATACTTCTCGAGTGTCTCGTCATCCTTTGCAACGACTGACACGATTGCAAGCGCACCCTTCTTGATCTCGCAGAACATCACTCTCATAGGAGAATCATCCTCGCAGAGGCATTCGAAGCCATAGGCCTTCTTACCGGCAAACGGCCATACGGTAAGAGGATCCTGGTCCTCCGGATCATTCTCATCAAAGCCTACCATGTCCACATAATTGAGCATGGCCTGCTCCTGCGCATCTCCGTCAGAAGGCATGTCGCCGACATAGATATCGATGTCAGAGATGTCAGCCTGAGCTTTCTCATCAGAAAGGTATGCAGCGAGATGTGTGATCTCTGTTCCGTCCGGATCCGGAGTTGTTTCAACAGATGACTTCCAGCCTTCAGGAAGCTCCATCTTGATAGAGTACTTCATTTTCAAGTGTTTTAATCAGTACAAATATAATGAAAGTAAATTTAAGAATTTGCTTACGATTAGTAATTAAAATGTTTAAATAAGAATATCACCCCCTAACTGAGTGCCACGATAAACCGTTTTATGAATTTTATATCAAGATTTAAATAATTTTAATTAGAGATTGTAATCGTTTTAAATCACTGATACTCAATATATTTTTTAATGATAACAAAATTTTAATAATAATTTTAGTAAAATATGTTGCCGATATATAAAAAAGCCGTACCTTTGCAATGTAATCAAGATGTGGTTCTCACAATCGAGATTACAGTGGTTATTAGTTTTAGTGTTATTAATTATGTGGTTAGATGAGCCTTCGCGCGTGATGCGTAAAAGCTCATAAAGTAAAAAAAGAAGACCGATCTGAAGGTCTTCTTTTTTTGTTTATATACAGCGTCTGTAGACAAAAGAATATCAGGGCCTACCTGCCGAGGCTGGCCCTGATACCTAGATTAAGATTAAAGTTAAGAGGACGCTCCTTATATATGTTGTCAACGTCGCTTCCATTCTTGAAATAATATGACACTCCCGGTTCCGCGAAAAGGCTGAATCTGTTCCAGAGACCGACTCTTGCACCTAAGGAAGAAGCAAACGACCACTGAAGACGGTCCTCGCTGAATTTCCTCTTTTCGCCATCATGGAGACCGTTGCCATGGTCATAGGCAGTGACAGATGAGCCCGACAGTGCCTTCTCCCCCATTCCTCCGAACCTGGCATAAAGCCCGAAGCGATTCTTGTCGACCATGTGCCAGCTCAAGGCGAGCGGAATGCCCAGATAGTCAAGTTTCTGCTTGACAGTGTAGCTGCTGATCTCCGAGCCGGAAGTCATTTCAGACAGAAGTCGGCTGTACGAAAGGCCTGTCACGATTCCAAGCCTGTCCGCGAACATATATTCAACCTCAAGCGAATATCTTATCGGCTGGTGATGATGAGTCTCCGACCTGACATCATTATTGTCAAGATTGGCAAGGATCACTGAATTTGCTTCCGAGAAGAGCGGAACATCTTCCGGCCAGTCCGCAAAGTCGCCGTTCGACTTCGAGTCCATCATAGGCGAGAACTGGATGCGAGGTTCCGAATTCAGGAAAGCGCCGTATCCTCCGAACGACTCATTCTCCCCCTTCGACAGGCCACCGACCGAAGCCATGAGCGACAGCCTACGCTGTCTCGGCTTTATGTCCATGGTACCTGAAACAGCGTCCCAGTACGTCCTGACCGCCTCTCCGTCATCGGTCCCACTGCGATCATCAGGATCGACAGTCTGCCCAGGTTCTTCGTCTTTGACATCAGCAGAAGGCTGATCCTGGACTTCCGCAATTTCGATTTCTGCAGTCAGTTCCATGACAATCAAGTCTTCTCCGGCCTGTACCTCGACAGCACGGACGTTGACAGGCTGGCCATAGACAGGCTGGTCGTCTTCCAGGTCGTCTTCAAATGACGGGACGGTCTCAACGACTGAGAAATCAGCATTGGCGACAGCCCTGTCCTCGACTACCGGCTTATCGTTATTTCCCAGGTACAGCAGAGCTGCGACAGCAGCCGCAGCAGCGGCAGAGACAGCCGAAATCCAGAACAGAGGACGGACCCTCGAGCCGGTACCATGATCAAGACCGGCCTGTACGCCCTTCCAGAGGCCGTCAGGCTCGTTCACCTGGCAGTCACTCAGCGACTCGCGCATCTTATCTGTCCAATCCTTGTTCATTTCTGTATTGTTTTATCATACCGGCGAGCAGCGTCTTTGCTCTATGGAATTGTGATGTTGATGAATTTTCTCTGATGCCGAGCATCTCGGCGATTTCCTTGTGGCTTTTCTGTTCGAAGACGAAAAGGTTCAGCACGGTCCTGCACCCAGGCGGAAGTTCCTCGACCATGGACTGAAGCACCTGCGGAGGTATACCATCCACATCCGGGTCCTCAGTCTCCGGAATATCCGGCAAAGGGTCGTCGAGGCTGAGCAGCGGATGCTTGCTGGATCTGCGAAGGAACATCAGCGCCTCGTTCACCACGATGCGTGACATCCAGCCCCGCAGCGAGCCTGATCCCTTATATTCAAACTTGTCGAGATTAGAGAATATCTTGATGAAGGCTTCCTGAAGGACGTCCTTTAATTCGTCATCGTCCGGGACGTATCGGCGGCACACAGCTGAAAGATACCGCACGTTATTGTCATAGATTGACTTTACGGCTGCGGTATCTCCACTTTTTGCCTTACGCACCAGCTGGGCTTCAGCGTCTTTCGGGAAAAACCTTATCACCTAGTAGATGTACTTACTTCTCGCTTCTTGTGCAATAGTCGAACGAGATGGTCTTGTCAGCGTTGAAGCCTCTGTACCTGACTGTAAGCTTGACTGTCTTGCCCTCTGTGTCAGGAAGAGACGAAAGATCGAAGGCTGCGACGCCAGCGCGCTGCTGTACGTTTGTATAGTCATTCTTTGCATCATGTCTGAGCTCGACTGTGTAAGGATCTTCAGGATCTACGCCTGTCACGACATTCACATAGTGTGATATTCCGATATTTCCGAAGTAAGCAGTGAAGCTGATGGTAAGGAAGCCGTCCTCAACGACTGTCAGCCAGCTGTTGTTGATCTCGATGCCATCCTTTCCATACTTGGCTGCATCTGCCTCAGAGGAGCCCTCGGTTGCGACCATGGCCTTTGTGAGTACAGGCTCAAGCATATGGACCTTGACTGCCTTGTCAAACGGAGCAGGATCCTGGTTTACTTCTTCACAGTACGCCAAGGCTCTGACAGGGGTATTGTTTGATACACTCTTGTAGTTGACAGGAAGAAGAGTTGTCTTCTCGTCAAGCTGGAAGTAGGTCAAGCCTTTGTCAGTCTTCCTGATTGTCACCACCATGTTAGGATTGCACCATCCTTCAGGGACATCGGTGCTGTCGATCGAGCATGATGGAAGTATTACAGCAGCGCCAAGAGCTGCAACGATAAGTTTTGCGATTCTTTTCATAAATATCCTTTGTTATTTTTGTTATTCTGTTGCTTAAATGCAGCCGATGTGGAAATACTGCAGGAAAAAAACAAAAAAGAGACCTGGACGGCCTCTTTTCATCAGATTTCTACAGTTGAGCTCATGATCCGTTCCTTAGAGACATACGTATCATAATAATATAGGGCTGCGATCAGGATTCCGAGAGTGATGAAACCGGCAAATCCTGAGAAGCCGACAGTCAGGTCACTTCCACCCAAGGTCAGGAGATAGACGATACCGACCAGACCGTTTACGACACCATGCATCGCAGCACCAAGTATGACCGAACCGGTCTTGAGCACGAAATACATGATCAGGCATCCGGTAAGGATACAGAGCACGGACATCATGAAGACGCCAGCAACAGGATGCTGATGATAGATGTGGCCGAAAAGGATCATCGGAGCATGCCAGATTCCATTGAAGAAACCGATGAAGAGCGCAACGTAGGCGAACTTATGTCCCTTGAGCAAAGTCATGAGATATCCCCTCCACACGAATTCCTCTCCAAGCGAGAACAAGGTGCTGATCGTCAGGCCTCCTATCAGTCCACGTATCAGAGTGCCGCCGACAACAGCATAAGGAGGCATGGAGCTAAGACGAAGTCTGATCTGATCCGCCACTTCCTCATCTACACCCTTCAATGCCATTAGCTGCTCAGGACCATAATTGAAGGTAATTCCTGGGAGAAGTGCACTGACCGGAACCACCATTATTATGGCAATGACCATCAGGGCTATGCCTGCGCCCCAGGTCAATGAAGGATTGAATTTAAGGAGCTTGAAGGCCGAGAAATCGTTCGTCCTCTTCTGGACGAAGAAAGTCGAAAGCAGCGGAACCGCCATGAATGCCACTTCAAGAAGAACCACATACAATCTTTTCGACATGACAAAATCACTGAAAAGACCCATTGCAACAGTGTAAAGGATCCAGGAAAGTATGCAGATGACAATTGAGAAGCGTAGAGCTTTCTTCATCAGTGGGATTATTATAGTTGTCAAAAAAAGCCCCGAGATTCTCCTCGGAGCTCATTGAGAGGTGCCTAGCGGAATCGAACCGCTCTACCAGGTTTTGCAGACCTGTACCTAAC
>JAKSJP010000029.1 GCA_024398105.1 Bacteroidales bacterium
CCAGAACCCGCAGAAGCCTGCTTCATATACGGAGTAGTACTCCGCGTCCGGATAGCTTGTTGTCAAGGTCTTGTGCAGTGCTTCAGGGCTTGCATCCTGGCTGTACTTCTTCAAGAATGACGTCTCCGACAATATTGTCACCGACCAACTCTTCAAATGGACATCCAATCCTACGTAGATGTTTTGTCCTTTGAAACTAATTTTGTTACTTTGTCTTTGTTCCATAAAGCTGTGATTTAGAGGTTTTCATTTTGTTAGCACTTAAATGTAACCAAAAAATCGACAGCTTTATTTTTATTCAAACTCATGAAAAACTTCCGGGGGTCTGCCTTAGCGGCAGGGGTCGGAACCCCTGAGAGCGCTCCTCATGAGCTTCCCCGAAGCTCACTCCATTTTTATTTGGGTTTCAAACATAGGGACTATATCACGATGTTGTTCATGCCGTTAAAGATATTGACATTTAGTTATATATCCAAATTATTCTTCTTACCTTCCTCGACAGGCCGGAGCGACGGGAGGTTCACGTTGAAATACACGGCAAGCACCCTGATGAGAATCACGGAGCAAAGGGTCACGAACTGGTCGACTATGAGCGGGCATCCGCACTTCGCCAGGACATAGTAGATGACGCCACCGCCGACGCATGCGACGGCATAGATGTCCTTCCTGAAAATGAGCGGGACCTCGTTGATCAGGACGTCTCTGAGCATACCTCCTGCGGCACCGGTGATACATCCCATGATTATGTTCACCCAGAACGGGAACCCGGCGGCGAGGCTCTTCTCAAGACCTACGACGGTGAAGAGGCCCAGGCCGATGGCATCGAAGAAAAAGAATGTGGCGTTGAGCGGAACGACCCATTTCTTGAACGCTATGGTGAAGAGAAGCGCGATCGCGGTGATGATGACATATGACGACTGGATCATCCAGAACGGAGTGATGCCAAGACAGAGGTCTCTGATGGTACCGCCTCCCACAGCGGTGACGAAACCTACGACATATGCTCCGAAGATATCGAATTTCTTGGCGGCGGCAAGGCGCACGCCGCTTATCGCAAATGCGAAAGTACCCAGGTAGTCGAACAGTGTTACTATGTCCAGTGTCATGGGCGCAAAGATAGGGCAGGAATATCAATTTTCCGTCCGAAATCAGTCAAAATATATCACAAACACATCCCGATGGACATATTTGGCTTCCCTCCTGTGGTATTCTCCTCTTTTTTTCATAGTTTTACATATACATATTTGAAACAAAAACCACATATTACTACTTCACATGTTCAAATCATCAACACTCAAAGCGGCTGTCGCAATAATCGCACTCAGCCTGTCTTTCTTCACAAAAGCAGACGCACAGTCCTACCTGGACGTGACTCAGCCGATGTTCGAAGACTATTTCACTTCTTCCACAACTGCTCCTGCAAAGCCTGACGCAAAGGGATTCATCAGGAGATGGTCTCTCCTTGAGCCTATCGCAAAGCCTGAGCTCAGGTCAAACAACATGTTCACTGACAGCTGGCTCCGCAACGAGTTCGCGAAGGAAGTCTTCCCTGGACAGATGACAGTCATCCCTAAGGACGGTGACAAGGTCAAGCTCGACAAGAAGACCATCCTCAAGTGGCACTGCGTAGACAGCAAGCTTTTCAACGTGAAGCTCTATCGTTTCGCCACAGGTCTCGGTCTCCACGCTACGGAAGGCCTCTACCAGGCAGTGACTGTAATCGAGGCTCCTAGAGAGATGAAGGTAAGACTCGCAGTCGGCTCGAACTCAGGCTCTCAGTGGTGGCTCAACGGAGAGGACGTGCTCCTTCTCTCAAATGACCGCCGCATGGTCGTAGACGATGTCGTCTCCAAGGTGATCACCCTCAAGGAAGGCAAGAACGTGCTCCGCGGCCAGATCATCAACGGTCCGGGCATGAGCGACTTCTGCGTACGCTTCCTCGACGAGAAGGGAAATCCTGTAAGGAACCTCAAAATCACTAACGAATAATCTCTGACTGAAATGAAAAGCTTAAAGACATATATTCTTGCGTTCGTCCTGATGACCCTTGGTCTCAGCGCACAGGCACAGCTTGCCGGAAACATCTACATCCATGACCCTTCTACCATCGTGAAGTGCGACGGTAAGTACTATACATTCGGAACAGGTTCAGGCGGTCTTATCTCAGACGACGGCTATACATGGCGTACAGGCGCAGTCAGGACCGGCGGCGGTGTCGCTCCTGATGTCATCAAGATCGGTGACAGATACCTTGTAGGCTACAGCTCAAACTATCCTGGAACCCGCGGATACACAAAGGGCGACGTCATCACAGTATGGACAAAGACCCTCGATCCTGAGTCTCCTGACTTCGGCTATTCAGAGCAGGAGCTCGTCGCATGGGCAGGTGCGGACGACGACTGCTGGGCTATCGACCAGGCATTCCTCCTCGACCCTACCACAGGACGTCTCTGGATGTCTTACGGTACCTATTTCGGAGCCATCCGTATCGTCGAGCTCGATCCTGAGACAGGAAAGAGAGTAGAAGGCAACGAGCCTGTAGACGTAGCCATCGACTGCGAGGCCACAGCCCTCATGTACAAGGATGGCTGGTACTATCTCCTCGGAACCCACGGTACATGCTGCGACGGCACAAACTCTACATACAACATCGTCTGCGGCCGTTCGAAGAGCCCTACCGGACCATATCTCGACAATGTCGGAAGAGACATGCTCGAGGGTGGCGGAAGAATGGTTCTCTCAGCCGGCAACAGAGCTACAGGTCCTGGTCACTTCGGACTCTATGTAGAGGATGAAGGCTGTGAGAAGATGTCATTCCACTGGGAGGCAGACTTCGACCGCAGCGGACGCAGCACCCTCGGTATCAGAAGCCTTATCTGGAAGAACGGCTGGCCTGTGGCTGCCGAACCTTTCAAGGAGGGCACATTCGAGATCGAGTCTGAGAGAAGAGGCTACGCTCTTGAGATCGCAGTCGATTTCGTAAGACTCGCAGGAGGCATGAGAGCATTCGGCGTAAGGGACAACGAGGCTGTAGTATCTCTCGAGGAGCAGAAGCTCGAGGATGTGATCGGTGGTTGGCCGGAGGGCAACATCGACGTAAGAGCAAACGACTATATGTTCCGTCCTCACCAGAAGTGGACCATCACAGCAGTCACAGACAAGGGTGGATACCTTGGACAGCCATACTACAAGATCACCATCGCTGGAACAGACAGGGCCCTTGCAGCCACTGCAGACGCTGACCTCACTTCAGTACCACAGTACACAGGTGCAGACGAGCAGCTCTGGAGAATCGAGCAGCTTATCGACGGCACATACAGGATCATGCCTAAGAGCATCGGCGGCAAGGCTAACGAGCATCTCTGTCTCGTCAGCACCGGTGACAGCTCAGTCGGCCTCGGCACATACGACTTCAGCTCCGACAACTCTAAGTGGAACCTCAGGGACAGATAATATAACAACGGACATAATATGAAGAAAATCCTCATCATCATCGCAGCCGCGATAGCTGCGGCATCATGCAGCCATGGGCTCAAGGAACCATGGTCAAAGGGCGGTTTCGAGACCGGCCAGTACCGTAATGTATTCAAGGAGATGGGTTACTCCCAGAAGGAGATCGACGCCAAGCTCAACCAGATCTACTACGAAGTGTTCGAAGGACCGGACAAGGTCTATTTCGAGGTTGGTGACTCTCTCGGATACGTATCCGACATCAAGAACTACGACGCACGTACCGAAGGTATGTCATACGGTCTGATGATCGCAGTCCAGCTCGACAAGAAGGATGTGTTCGACCGCATCTGGAGATGGGCGAAGAAGTACATGCAGTACCAGGAAGGCCCTATGAAGGGATACTTCGCATGGAGCCTCGCGACCGACGGAACAATCAAGGGAAGAGGTCCTGCTTCAGACGGTGAGCTCTACTTCGTGACATCCCTCATCTTCGCTTCAAACCGCTGGGGCAACGACGGTGACATCAACTATCTGGCCGAGGCTCAGAACATCCTCAACAGTTCATGGGAGAAGGATGGCAGCGAGGCCGGCATCATGCCTTTCATCAACAAGGAGAAGCACCTCATCACTTTCACACCTGACGGATTCGGAGTCAACTACACCGACCCTTCATACCACCTCCCTGCTTTCTACGAGGTATGGGCACGCTGGGCTGATGACGGCCGTGCAGACTTCTACCGCGAGTGCGCAAAGGCAAGCCGCGAGTACCTCCACAAGTCAATCAACCCTGAGACCGGTCTCAACTCGGACTACAACAACTACGACGGTTCAGACATGGTACGCGGCAGATTCATGGCAAAGCCGTCTTTCCGCTACGACTCATGGAGAGTTCCTATGAACATGGCGCTCGACTACTCATGGGCTTGTGCAGACAAGGAGTGGCAGAACAACTACGCAAACACCATCCAGGACTTCTTCTACTCAAAGGGCATCGACACATTCGCTGACCAGTACAATGTCGACGGAACTGAGATCGAGAACCCTATGAGAGCAGGCCAGGGCACATACCAGGGAACCGGCACAAGGCATTCAGTCGGCCTCGTAGCGACCTTGGCGGCTGCTTCACTCGCAGCTGACCACGACATCGCAATCGAGTTCGCACAGAGACTCTGGGACAGCGAGAACAAGCCTTACGAGGACGGATACTTCGACGCATACTACGACGGCATCCTCAGACTTTTCGCATTCATGCATCTCAGCGGCAACTACCGTGTGATCACTCCTGCGAAATAACATTCAGGACAGTTTTTCCAAGAGCCGGCCGGGACCATCCTGGCCGGCTTTTTCATTTGCCCGTGAGCGAAAAATACATTACTTTTGTGAATGCACATATTGCACACGCCAATGAAACTCAGAATACAAGAAAGATACTTCGGGAAAGTCGCTGCTCTCATCGCTTTCGCCCTTGCCTACGGTTTCTTCCAGTTCGGATATCAATACCATCTGATGCGCAGGGAACAGATGAACCTGTTCCTGTATGACTGGGAATACATCCGCGAGACATACAGGGGCATGGGATGGCTTTCCCACTTCCTCGGTGACTTCGTGGAGCAGTTCCTCTACTTCCCTGTCCTGGGTCCGGTCCTGATCGCCCTGATAATCCTTGGCATCGCGGCCATACCTTATCTGATCTCCCGCAGATGGCTCGGAAAATGGGCTTCCCTGGGGATAGCCTTCGTATTCTACGTATGGGCGTTCATGAGAGAGACCGGCAACCTGTATATCACTCAGTATTCGATAGCCGTCCTCTCCTACCTTGCACTGGTTTTCATGGCTTTCCTCTTCAAGAAGAGATGGCAGCAGGCGGCCGCGGCGGCATTGCTGCTGGGTGCAGGCGTCTATGCGATCGGCAATCCATACCACAAGTACTATGGTGAATTGTGGGGAACTCCTGAGTTCACGAATGAGAAGGTGATTGCCCTCGACGTACAGGCATCGAGGGAAAACTGGGACAAGGTCCTCAAGATCGCAAAGAAACGCATCCTCGTCAACGAGGCCGTATATATGACCAACCTGGCACTCGCCATGAAGGGTCAGCTCGGCAACGAGCTCTTTGACTACCCTCAGAACTACGCAAACGGACTGTTCCTCTGGGTAGACGGAGAGTCGTCCCAGTTCTCAGTCGGACTGGCCGGTGAAGTATGGTACCATATGGGTAACATGACCCTCGCGGAGCAGAGCGCAATCGTGGCCCTCCAGCAGTCGGCCAAGCACACCGGAACCAAATATATCAAGAGACTCGCCGAGATCACTCTCATCACCGAGGAATACGGCGCTGCGATGAAGTACCTCAACATGCTCAACAGGACGCTCGTCTACAGGAAATGGGCTCGCAGCATGGTCCCTGAGAACCAGGGTCCAGAGGAGAAGAAATGGCTCGCAGACCGCCGTGCAGACCTGCCGAAGGAAGACATGATCTATGACAGCAACTTCTACTTCAGGGATGTCATGCTCCAGCTTCTGGAAGCCAACCCGGACAATATGATAGCAAGGCAGTACCTTCTTGTCTATGACCTTCTCAACCTGTACGTCGAAGATTTCTTCAACAACTACAGCGCAAAGCTGATCAAAGGATCAGTCTACGAGCAGGCAGCCCTCATCTGGCTGACTGTCCAGAACAGGACGGGCGATGAAGAACTGACGAAATACGGAATCAGCAGACAGACCGTTCAGAGAATCGAGCAGTTCTATCGTTTCCCTGACAAGTACAAGAACACCTATTGGTACTACTATCTGTACACAACAGCAGACTAGCCATGAGAAAGACCCTATACAGAATATTCAGCGCAGTCCTGGCATTCACAATGCTTACATCCTGCTACACCGAGCTTTCCACTTCCCTCGCGGGCAGTGAGGGTCCGGCAATCATCTATCCGGACTACAAGGAAGTCACCATACCTGCCAACATCGCTCCACTCAACTATCGCTATGCGATGAAGGGTGTCCGCAGCGCGACGACCACATTCACGCTGGACGGCAAGAGTGTCACTGTCCATGGTACCGAGGTGGAATGGAACCTACGCAGATGGAAGGCTTTCCTTGAAGGCGCCGAAGGCAAGACCATCGATGTCAAGGCAAGCGTCAAGGTCGATGGACGGACGATCGAGGACTCATGGTCGATCTACGTCTGCGATGAGCCTGTCGACCCATACCTCACATACAGACTGATCGAGCCTGCTTTCCAGATGTGGGACAACGTCTCTATCATGGAGCGCAACGTAGAGAATTTCGACGAGACAGTCATCAGCGACTATACCGTCACCGACAACTCCTGCATGAACTGCCACATCCATGGCCAGCAGCGCGGCGACCTCTCCATCTTCTATATCCGTGGAGAGAACGGCGGTGCCATCCTGAACCGTGACGGAGAAATCAGGAAACTTACCCTTAAGACCCCTGGAATGCTTTCTGCGACGGTCTATGGCGAGCTCCATCCTTCAGGCAGGTTCGGAGTATTCTCGACCAACATCATCATCCCTGGACTTCACGGAATGTCAAGGATGCGTACGGAAGTGTACGATACGGCATCAGACCTCACTGTCGCTGATTTCGACAACAACAGGATGATCAACCTGCCTCATACCGCACGTGCCGACAGGTTCGAGACATTCCCTTGTTTCTCCGCCGACGGAGAATCGGTGATCTACTGCGTCGCAGACACCCTTCCTGTCCCTCAGGACGTCGACAAGCTGCTCTACCATCTCGTACAGGTTCCTTTCGACACGCAGACAGGAGAGATGGGAACGCAGGTCGACACTCTCTGGAACGCAAAGCAGCACAACGCATCTGTCTGCTATCCTAAGGCATCTCCGGACGGAAGATGGATGATGTTCACAGTGGCTGACTATGGCACTTTCCCTATCAACCACAACGAAAGCACTCTCACGATGATCGATCTCCAGAACGGAGACATCCACGAGCTTTCAAGCATCAAGGGAGAGAATTCAGACACATTCCATTCATGGTCTTCAGACAGCCATTGGTTCGTGTTCGCAAGCAAGAGAGGCGACGCCCAGTACAGCAAGGCGTACTTCTGCCACATAGATGACGAAGGAAATCCTACTAAGCCTTTCCTCCTTCCTCAGAAGTCGTCGCGCTTCTACGACACGAACTTCCACTCCTTCAACGTACCTGACCTCGCACGCGAAAGCACCGGCATGAACAAGCGTACTACCAGGGCGATGTACAAGGCTGAAAGCGAATCTTTCAATTAGACTATTGCGATGCACTCCATCTCCACCAGCCATGCTGGGCGGCAGACAGGAGCCAGGACGAACTCTGCATTGAGTCCGGGACATTTCTCATCGATCATAGACCTGACGGTGAGATAGTCGGCTGTATCCCTGAGATAGACCACAGCCATTACGATATCGCCAAGACCGGCAGAGGTCTCTGAAAGCAAGGCGTCGATATTCTCCAGCATACGCTGCGTCTGCATCCTGACATCTCCAGGATAGAGCACCTCACCCTTCGAGTCGATGCTGGCTGTTCCGCTGATATAGGCATGGGTCCTGTCCTCGAAATGCACGGCTGTACCCCTCTCGAAGGTGACGCCATAGTCCGCAGTAGGGCTGAGATGGTCCAGGGCATAGAGATACTGGATCTGTCCAGAGCGCACTGAAGGAAGCGAGACGGCATCCATGATCACGTATCTCTTCGGCTCAGCATGACGTCCCTCGATTCCGGTGCTGGCGATGAAATGGGTATCAGGAGTCAGGCCTATGGTATTGAAATAGTCACGCCTTCCCTTGACGACTCCGCCATAATTGACATCGACGTCATGGACGAAGATCCACGTACGTACGCAGTTGTCCGCAACGGTCATTCCCCTGTCCTCGAGGGCCTTGCCATAGTCAGTGAAGATATCCGACATCTGGGCAAGCGAGCCTTCGGAAGCGGATGTCATATAGGCATCCCACTCCAGGCCCATGGTACCTGCGCCACCGTCCACTGCATATACCCACGCCGCGATCTTTGTTCCGTCCAAAGGCGGCTGCTGGACATACGACACCGGGAAAGACATTCCTCCCACAGCCTCCGCAAGCGGAGCCTGCTGGTTCGCAGCATCGCTGAGGAAGAATCTTACGAACTGGATCTCAGACGATCCGGACAGGCTGGAGACAGCCTCCACGACTGCGGCCATCTGCTCCCCGAAAGGCACGCCTGCCTGAGGGAACCTGACAAAGCTGTGGTACTCTCTGGTACCACTTCCGTTCTTTGGACTGAATGTTTTTGTCTGGATCGTTGCTTTCATACTGCAAAGATACAAAAATCGGCATTACAGATGTAATACCGATTAATGATGATTCTTTGCTATCTAAGAATTTCTTCCAGATGTTCAGCAAGAGCGTCCATGCTTGGGAACAGATAATCCGCGCCCGCGTCGAGAAGACACTGGTCCGGCAGCGGGCCTGTATTGACCGCCACGACCAGACAGCCGGCGGCATGTCCGGATTCGACGCCCATGGGGGCATTCTCGACCACCACTGCATCCTGCGGGGCGACACCGGCCTTGCGCAGGCCTGTCAGATATGGCTCCGGATCAGGCTTTCCCTTTGTGACATCCTTTCCCGTAACCATCCATTCCGTACGGAAAAGTCCCGGATATTCAGCCGCGATACGGTCGAAATTCCTGGCCTGACCGGAACCGGTCACGACGATCGCCGGAATCCCGGCACCATGGACCATCTCCACGACCTTCTTCGCGCCAGGGATCAGCCCGCCTTCGGGCAGGGACGCAAAGAACTCCGACTTGCGCCTGTAGACAGGTTCCCAGTCGGCATCCTCGCCGAGGACCGTCTGGATCGTGCCTTTTCCGTTACGTCCCTCATGGATGTAGTACGCGCTTTCAGGTTCATGGTGCCCTACCTCATCGAAGGCGAGCTTCCATGCACGTGCGTGGCGTGGCATGGTGTCGAAAAGGACACCATCCATGTCGAACATGACCAGTCTCTTGCTCATCTAGTTTCCCTTTACCAGTGCCTTGAATGCTGATCCGAAGATGATGTAGGCAGTGTTACCTACGATAGTTCCCTCATTCTCGGCCCAGAAGAACGGCCAGTCACCCTGCTCCTCGAAATAATCCCTGTCGTTTAATGCTCGCATATGTGTGTTTTTTATTCTTCTCAAATAAAGTTGTCTTTTATCACAAATATAAGTTACATTTGTATAAACCACAATCGCCTCTACGTGCCCGGATCCCACAAAATACTGTATTTGTGTCTCTTAATGCTGGTAATCTCTGTATCCTTACCGGCACAGGAGAAGGAAGAGGAATGGAAGCATAACCGAAGGTCCATCGCTGCCTGGGTCGTAGGAAGGTATCTGAGGAGCAACCACCAGCCGAACGACAGGATGGTCAACAGGCTGATGGCAGACATCGAGACAGACAAGTCGATCTACCACCTTCCAAAATCCATACAGTTCCCTAGACCGGTAAGCACCAGGATAACAGCAGGAATGCAGGTGTTCTACATGGATCCGGAAGACGATTGTCCTCTGACTGTCATCTATATCCATGGCGGATCGTATATCAAGACTTTCACCAAATACCATTGGAGATTCCTCTCGAAGCTCGCAAGAAGGACGGGATGTGCACTTGTAGTGCCTAACTACCCGCTCCTCCCCCAGCACAATGCAGAAGATGCCCATCCGGTAATGATGGATTTCTACCGTGAGATCGTCAGCAAGTACGACATGAGCAGGACCGTGATCATGGGAGACAGCGCGGGAGGAGGATTCGCTCTTGCCCTGATGGAAGAGGCTCAGGCCGAAGACCTGCCTCTGCCCGCAAGGATGGTTCTCCTGTCGCCATGGGTCGATGTCGACGGCGGCAACTATGACCTCGACAGAAAAGATGCGATGATCGACCTTGACTGCGTCAAGAGGTATGGAATCGCCTGGGCCGGCAACCTGGACGTCAGGAACAGGATCGTATCGCCTTTATACGGCAACCTGAAAGGTCTTCCTGAGGCAGACATCTACGCTGGTTCATGGGAAGTGCTCATCGATGACTGCAGATCAGTCGTAGACGGCATGAATGCCGGAGGAACGAAGGCGCACCTCCATGTCGGGAAAAAGATGGGGCATGTCTATCCGCTCTATCCTATCCCTGAGGCAAAGCCTGCAGTGACAGAGATAGTCAACATCGTCAGAAGCATAGGCGAAGACGACACTCTCAGATAAACGAAAAAAGAAGGCTGTACGCCTTCTTTTTTTGTTCCGGGTCCAACCGGTTATTTCTTTGTGAACACATCCTTCACAGCGAAGAACGCCTTCTTTGGCTGATGCTGCGAGTCGAAGAGGAGAGGATAATCCAGTCGGCCTCTGATCGGGAAGTTGTTGAGCCAGCTTGTGCGGTCGGTGAGGCACCAGAAAGTAACAGATGAGATCTTGTCGCGGTTCTGGTGGAGGACGTCGAAGATCATCGCATACTGAGCAGCCTGTGCATCTGCAAGCTCATCGGTATAATGGATCGAATTCTTGATCTTCTGGCGCTCGGCAGCTCCGTTTCCATGGTAGTTGTCGAAGCAGGTAAGGTCGAGCTCAGTGATGTGGATGTCAAGTCCGAGAGCAGAGAATCTGTCGATAGCGGTCTGGATCTGCTCACGTGTGATAGAGTTGTCCCAGTGTGCCTGAAGGCCTACGCCGTCGATAGGAACACCCTTCTCGAGAAGTTCTGAGAGCATCTGGCAGGCTCTGTCAAGCTTTGCCGGATCAACCACATTATAGTCGTTATAGATAAGCTGCACTCCCTCCGGAGCGTACTTCTTGGTCGTACGGAAAGCCCACTCGATGAACTCAGGACCGCCGAATGCCTGGTACCATGGACTTCTTGTCCTGTAGATCGACTCACCTGGCTCATCTGCGAGAGCCTCGTTCACTACGTCCCAGCAGAACACCACATCCTTTGGATAGTGCTCGAACACAGCCTTGATGTAGTTCTCGTGCTTTTCCATCACCTGCTCCTTGGTGAGAGGATTACCGTCAGCATCGTTCATATAGCCTCTTGGGGTAGAACCGTGCCATACGAGAGTATGTCCACGCATGGTAAGGCCGTTCTTCTGGGCAAACTCAACGATCTTGTCTGCCTGTGAGAAATCATAGCTGCCATCTCTCTGGATGACCTGGGCAGGCTTCATGACATTCTCCGCTGTCATCGTGTTGAAGTGCTTGAGGATCATCTCGCCTTCCATTCCCTGCACGGTTGAAGGAGAGACTGCGACTCCGATCTTGAAGTCATCCTTGATGAAATCCTTGATTCCAGGGATCTCTTCTGATCTGCCGCAGCAAGACGCGAGAGCGGCAGCACAGAGTGCAATGCTGAGTAAGTGTTTCATTGTATCTGATAATTAATGTGTTGTAGGCTCAAATTTAATATTTTGTCGCCAATCGGCAAAATAAAGTAAGGGCGACCGCACGGCCGCCCTCACTGCATTATCTTTCCTGACTAAGGATTAGTCGTTGAAATATGTGTTTCTTACCTGGTTGATGAGAGACTGGATTGTAGGGAACTCTGCCATGATCTCCTCAAGGTCCTCGTAGAGAGTACCTGCCTCATATGACTCAGTAGCCCATGTCATGAGCTCACCAAGCTGCTGAGAGACAGCGCTGATAGCAGCAAGAGCCTCGTCGTTCTCATCCTCTCTTGCAAGGCGCTCAAGACCTGTGAGCTGCATCTGATACATCTCATACTCATAGTTGAATGCCTCGAATGCAGAGTTGTTCTTTGCCTCGGCAACTGCATCGTCGAATACGTTCTTAGCCTGTGTCATCTCTCTGCCTACCATGTCGAACTCAGCGTAGATATCGTTGATCTCATCTACAAGTGTACCGGCAGCCCAGCTTTCTTCTGCCCATGTCTGGAGTGTCATGATGTGCTGAGAGACGCCGCTGAAGAGTGCAGTCACGCTGTTGATTGTCTCCTCATCAAGCCAAGCGCATGCTTCCTCGTCACGTACTGTGACATTCATCATCTGGGTGAGCTGCTGGTTGAGGCCCTCAAGTGCGATTGAGATCTCCTCCATAGCTGCGTCATTCTGAGCTGAGCCGATCTGGTCGTTGAACCAGTTCTGATACTGGGTAAGCATGATGTTGATCTCCTCGAATGAAGCAAGAATCTCGTCAAGGTCAGCTGCGAGTGTACCGGCATTATAGCTTTCCTCAGCCCAGGTCTTCTTGATATCGATCATCTGCTGGATTGAAGAAAGACGGAAAAGTGCCTCATCCTCGAGCTCCTCTGTGATGTAAGCCTCATACTCCTCGTTGCCGAGTGTTGCGTTCTTCATCATTGTCCAGTTCTTCTCGAGCTGCTCTACCTCCTGTGCAAAGAGCTCGTATGCGGCATCTTCAGCAGCTGCGTCCATCTGTGCATTGAACCAGTTGTAATACTGGGTAAGCATGATGTTGACCTCCTCGAATGAAGCAAGGATCTCATCAAGGTCAGCTACAAGTGTACCGGCGTTATAGCTTTCCTCAGCCCAGGTCTTCTTGATATCGATCATCTGCTGGATTGAAGAAAGGAGTGTAAGTGCCTCGCTTTCGATCTCCTCAGTGATGTATGCCTCGTACTCCTCGTTGCCGAGTGTAGAGTTCCTCATCATTGTCCAGTTCTTCTCGAGCTGCTCTACCTCCTGTGCGAAAAGCTCGTATGCTGCATCATCTGTCATGAAATAGATGAGTGGCTTGCTGCTTGTGTATGTTGTGCCGTCTACCTTGGTCACAGTCACTACGAAGAGTGCGCGGCTTCCCTTAGGAGCACCGTCTGCGATGATTGTAGCTGAGCTGTAGTCCTGGGCGATCTTCACTGTCCAACCTGACTCGTTAGCCTTTGTGACTACTACGTCTGTTGTCGAACCTGTTGAAGAGTATACTGTACCGGATACTGCTGCGATGCCCTCGATTGCAGGGACGTCAAGCGCTACCTCGTTGTTCTCGTCATCGATGAGGATATATGTTGACTCTGCGTCACCGATAACTACCTTGATTGCCTTTGGAAGCATGAATACTGTGCTGTTCTCGTCATTGAGAGTGATGACCACATACTCTGCGTTCTCCTCTACTGACTTAAGGAATGAATCACCGTTCACAAGCTCGATCTTCTTTCCGTTTGTGAAGCTGATTGTCCAGCCGTTGGCTGTCTGCTCTACGCTTTCAACAGCGTACTTGTTATCAACTGCGCTCTTAAGTGAAGAAACTGCACTCTCAAGAGCCTCAACCTTGCTGTCAAGGTTGTCTACACGACTAACTAACTTTGAATCGTCGTACTTTTCGCAGCTTGTCGCTACGAGGGCTGCTGCCAATGCTACAACAGCAAAAATCCTATTGAACTTCATTGTACCGAAATAGTAATATATATAAACTTATAATTCTTTCGTCAAGCGGGCGCAAAATTACTGATTTTATAGATTTTATGCAAATAATCGTCTAATTATCAACGCACAAAACGCAATATTTTTACATTTAAACGATTTGCCCAGAAGCCGTCTCTACTGTTCCTCGCCGTTTTCAACGACGAGTCCGGTCAGCATCACCGTCGCCGCAAGCCTTGACGGACCGTCATTCCGGTCTGCCATGAACATATATATGTACCTGTCATGTCTTCCGGGATGTCCCTTCTGGTCGTATTCCGCTGTAATTTCAGCAGACTCCCCCGGTTTCAGCACATATCTTGACAGAGTTGCCTTGACGCATGAGCACGAAGTGGACAGGCTTCTGACGGTCAGGCTGGTCCTGCCGGTATTCACGAAACGGAACTTTGCCATGACCGGAGCATCGCTTTCCCTGACCGTGCCGAAATCGACCCTCAGGCTGTCGAAAGAGAGACCTTCGGCTGCTGACAGCGTCCTTGCCGCCCGTGCGACCGAATCCCTCTTCTGCTGGGATATGATCCGTATCTGAGAATGCATGATGCCCTGCGACAATATCGTCATCGCAAGGCACAGGAATATCTTCAATACGGAATTTCTCATCTCAGGTCCTATTCTTCAGGGAATGAATCAGTCCTTTCATACAGCGAGACATCGGTCGGGTCGTCAAGAGACGTCCATTCCATAGTCGTGGCAGTAAGGCTTGTCACACAGTACTTATGGGACCAGTACTCATATGTATAGTCATAGATTCCTCTGATGACCATTCCAAGTCCCTCCTCTTCATAGAGGTTATAGTCTCCGGTATAGTTGACCGGATACATGGAGCCGACACTCTGCCAGAGTGAGAACCTCCTGTCCTTCAGGCGGACATACACAGGGACTGCGCCCATGTCCTCTCCCTTCCAGGTCACGAGGACCCAGTCGCCGGAGGTATTGGTGAAAGTCACAGGTAGCTGAGGCACCTCTGGTTCCGGATCGATACGCTTACATGAGCAGGCCAGTGCAAGGCAGGCAAGAATCGCGATTATATACTTTCTCATAGATGGACAAAGATTAAAGCCAGCCATTGCCGCTTGATTGTTTTACTGTGATGACGATATCCTGGCTTCCGGATGCGCACGAGACAGTAGCAGTCGTCACGCCTTCCGCGAATCCGGAAAATACGATGCGGGTCCCGTATACAGCCGCTGCAGCGACGATCTGGTCATTGATCACGATATTGAGCCCTGTCGTGTCGTCGAAATACCTCGCAGCGTCGAACACTATGCTCTTTCCCGGAGACACGAAGACGTTAGGGAAGACCATAGGACGGCCTGCATCCTTGACAGACCTCAGAAGAGCCCCGACGTTGAGCTGGCCGGCACCCATCTTTCCCTTATACGAAGCGAGTTCCATTCTCTTCTTCTGGTTGTGCCCGAGATCAGCCACATACTTGTAATAGAACTTAGGACCTTCAAGTATGTCGTCGACCGGAGTCGCGCTCCTGTACAGCAGTTCCTTGTACTCATCTGCCGAGAGGTGACGGTGGTTCTGCGCAGCATAGCTGATCGCAAGAGCAAGGGCTGAAGACACGTGAGGAGTAGCCATGGAGCTGCCCTCCATATAGGCATAGCCCGACTCGGACACATGGTAAGGTACAGTCGAGAGTATACATCCTATCTCTCCGTAATGGCCATTCTTCTCGAAGTCGTAGAAGTAGTCCTGGTCTCCACCCGGAGCACAGATGTCCGCACCTGTTCCATAGTTCGTATAGACAGCAGGAGTGAAGTCCGGAGCAGTTCCGATCACTGACACGAAGTCACCGTATGCGCCTGGGTAGCCGGCAGCAGCCGCGCTTTCATTTCCGGAAGCGAACACGCCGATGCCGCCCTCGATAGGGCCGTTAGGCGAGCCCGCATTGTGGATGAAGTAAAGGAGCGCGTCCTTCTCGATCGGGCAGTCGGTCATCCACTGCTCGTCAGTACTGTACTGAGGCCCCCAGTCATAAGGATCCGCCTTTCCGGAGGTGTATCCCCAGCTGCACTGCAGGATGACGGCACCATTGTCCGCCGCATACTTGACAGCCTTGACCTCCGCAAGGATGGATGCGACGTAGTTGCCGCTGAAGATCTGGCAGGACATGATCTTCACGCCCGGAACCGAACCGTTACCGCCCGCGATGGAGCTGATTCCGATCCCATTGTTGTTCTGGGCCGCGATGACTCCGGCCACATGCGAACCATGGCCAGTGTCAGCCGAGAGTGAATACGATACCTGGCCTGTCTCCTTCACGAAGTTATAGCCGTAGTAGTCTCCCGAATAGCCGTTTCCGTCGTTATCCTTCGGGTCTGCGAATATCTCACCTGTATTATGCCACATCGACGCAGCGAGGTCCGGATGGTCATAGAAGACGCCCTCGTCCACGACCGCCACGATGACGGACGGATCTCCGGTCGAAAGTTCCCATGCATCCTTGACGCCCGCGTCAGCACCCGGAGCGAAGCCTCTTCCCCAGAGGTTTCCGTCATTGACCATGTTCCACTGATACCCAAGAAGCGGGTCATTGAAAGCCGAAGCCGGTCCGGAAGACTTGGTCGCAAGGGCCGCAGAGGCGATGTCGAACGGAATCGCCCTTTTCTCCGCGTTGTAGGCTCTCTTGATGGTATGGTTGTACTCCACACCGCTGACCTGTCCGAGCGAAGCGAGCTTCTTTCCGATCTCCTCGATGTCGCCTCCTTCGTCGAATCTGACGATGTACCACAGGTGAAGTCCTGCCTCACGTGTCCTGTCCTCGTGCCTCGAGTCCACAGGGAACACTCTTTCAAACTCATATGCACCTGCGATATCGAGAATCTCATCGACCGAAGGGATGCCTGCCTTTGTCATATAGGCATGCGACTCCAGGATCTCCGCGACCTCAGGGATGAACTTTACAAGAAGTTCTCCCTTGACCGCGGCATCCTTGATCGAGATCTCTTCCTCGACAGGTTCCGCCTCGCAGCCGGTGATGGCAGACAGCGAAGCACCCGCCAGCATGGCCGCAGCCATTATTCTATATAGTCTATTCTTCATCAGTCTCCCAGATAAATGTCCACATGTTCCTTATATCCCTCATAGAACTTCCAGTAGTAGTCCATGTTCGTAGGAACATTATTAAAGAATGCAGCCCTGCCGTTGCTTGCCCTGCCTTCCTGAGGATAGCAGAGAAGGTATGGCTCCCAGTCAACCAGGTTAGGATGGTACAGGATCCAGTCAGGGACGTTTCCATACATCCTGTTGAGGTTGAACGCAAAGAACTTAGCGTTAGGAAGGACCTTCGGCGTACCGACGAGGGTCTTCGGCAAGTTCATCTCCTCACAGTCCTCTTCCGTATACTTCACTTCGTAGTCAAGCATGTCAGGCATCTCTCCCTCGAAATAGTTGACGGACAGGCGGAGCTTCTCAAGGTTCTCCCACTCGAGCAGCCTGCGAGGGAACGGTCCCTTGAATCCGCCGAGCTTTGTCGCTGTCGTATTGCTGAGGTCAAGGATATATCCTCTCTGACATGTATTGAGGAGGAGGGTCTTCAGTTTAGGGAAGTTCTCCGGAGTAAGCACTGAAGGAAGCTCCGAGAAGTTATTGCTTGAAAGGTCAAGGTACTCAAGGTTCGAGAGGTTCGCCAACGAATCAGGAAGCGACACGATACCATAGGCAGACACAGTCAGCTTCTTCAGGTTCTTCAGCGAGCATACATATTCTCCAAGGTCGAACTCATGGATGAATGAATTGGTGTTGGAGAAGAAGGTGAGCTCCTCTGCCTCCGTCAGGTACTGCACCTCGTATGGAAGCGACTCGTATGTGGTGAAGAGGGTGAATGTAGCCGACTTTACCCTGCCCTTCTTTTCCGGTGTATATCCTTCGTCGGTATCCTCCCAGAGTGTCACATTGTCCCAGTCTCTCATAGGCTGAGCCGATACGATCTCCTGCATCATACCGATGCTGCGTGCGATCGAGAGAACCACGATCGAGTCACCCTCATGGCCGATGGTGATCTCCGGTGCGGCCGCCTGGAAGACCATGAGGTCGTCTGCAGAGTCCACTGTATATCCGTCGTGCGGAATGAACCTTACGTTAACCTGTCTTTCGAGAGGGACGGAATTCACTCCCCACTTGAACTTTACGGTTATGTCCCTAGGTCTCGCGCCTCTGTCGAAGGTCATCTCTGGAACCTCGCAGGACAGCCAGGAATAAGCGGTGGTCGGGATGTCAACCTTGAAAGGGACGTTGGTCCTGACCTTGACGCTGAATTCCCTGGAGTCGAAGTTGTCATAATGCTTGATCGACACTTCCTTGTCTGCAAGCGAGATATTGTATCCGAAGCCGTCCTGGCTGACACGCACATCCTTATTGTCTCCTGTGACGCAGTTCTTGAAGCGGATGATTCCGCTTCGAGGCGTACTGACGACTGTCGAGTCGATGGAGATCACACACTGGGCAGACTCCTCGCCGTTTGCAGGAGACACCGAGATCCATGGATCGTTGGAAGTCGCCATCCAGAGGTCGCCCGATGTCAGGTCAAGCTTGAAAGATCCACCCTCTGCAGGAGACTCGACCTGGTCAAGGCTTACCATGAACGCCGGCTTCGCCTTAGGCTCTTTCTCCTGGCAGGACGATGCCATAAGAATTGCTGCCAATGCTGCAGCTATGATGATTGTTGTCTTTTTCATGGTTTCCTATAGCATATAGTCGCAGTTGATGATATTCTGGGTCTTGTCATATATGAGTATATATGCTCCGACTCTCCATTCATAGCAGATATCCGACGCATCGAAGGTGATGTTAGGATTGTCGCTGATGTCAAGGTAGTAGATGAGTGGCGAGATGGTGTCCTGGATCTTCCTGAGGTCGTTCGAACCGAGGTAAAGACCTCTCAGGCCCTTGTGCTGATATACTCCCTGAGGCCACTCACGAAGGCATCTGTTGCCGTTCTCGTCTCTCTGGCTTCTGAGAGAAAGGACAGTCAGATATGCCGAATCCAAGGTCGCATATGGAAACTCCGAGAAGCGGTTGTTTCCAAGGTCAAGGCCGTAGATATATGGCATGTAGACGCTGTTGAACGTATCCGAAGGAAGCTCGGTGATATGGTTGTAGCTGAGATCCATCGAGGTCGTCACGACGCTGTTCTTGCTGTCGAAGGCTTCCTTCGCCACAGTGGAGATCGCACAGCCTCTGAGGTTATAGTATGAGACATATGACTCAGACTCGGCGAAGGCTGTAGGGAACTCAGTGAGAGGATTGTTCGCAAGGGTCAGGGTTGACACCTTGATTCCCTTGAAGCCCTCTCCTGCGTTCTGGATCTTTGTGATCTGATTGTATGAGAAGTCGACAGTTCCCATGGTGTACATTGACTTCGCGCTGAAGATGTCAGGGAACTCCGTCAGCTGGTTATATGTAGCTGAGAATGTCTCGATGTCCTCGATGCCGCAGAAGAATCCTGTCTCATCCACACCGATCTCAGTGAGCTGGTTGTTGTCAAGGTAACAGTCGACCAGATTGATGTCATGTCCGAAAGGTGCGACCTTCCTGAGCTTGTTGCTCATCGCGTCCAGAAGTCCGAGCGCCTTGAAGTTCTTCACATCCTCAGGAAGCTCCTCAAGATTGTTCTGGCTCATGTAAAGGATCTGGATCTTGCCGGCTGACGCTCCGTTGGCAAGGCCCTTGATGCCCTTCAGGATCTCAGCAGGACTCCACTGGGCATTGTTTGAGATATTGACCGATACAAGTTCCGGAAGCTCACAGATGACCATAGGGAACTCTGTCATCTTCGGACAGTTGTAGATCTCGAAGTCCGTAAGCGCGGTAAGACCTTTGAACTCATCAGGAAGTGACTCAAGGGTACTGTTGGCGATGAACAGATACTGAAGGTTCTTAAGGTTTCCGATAGCAGGGTCAATTCCCTTGAGGGTGTTTGAATACACGCCATGGACATTGTCCATCAACCTGATCTGAGGAATCGTATTGCCGGTCGACTTCTCGATCAGCTGAGATTCTGTCATATGGTCATACATGGCTGTCGCCGGGATAGTGATACCATGTTCCTTGAGGGCCCTGGCGACAGGTTCGCTCATCGGGGTCGGCATATGTAGGCTCTCCATCCTTGCCTTATGGCGGCTGAACAAGGTCGCTGTCGACATCGTAGGGTCGTCTGGATTGGTCGGAAGGAAGCTAGGGTCATTGTGGTTGCCAAGATAGAGCTGATTGAGCTCGACAAGCTGTCCGACGGCCGCAGGAAGATAGCCGGAGAAGTTGAAGCCCTCGAGATTGATCATGGCAACTCGGCCGTTGGAGTATACCTGGACTCCCGGCTGGTCACCCCAGAGGTCAGGATCCTTGTTGAAGTCCCAGTTGGTTCCTCTGGTGAAATCATTTCCATTGTAGTACCAGTCAGGTCCGCCGAGGCTCTTCCAAATCTCATAGAGAGCATAGTAGTCCTTGATATATTCGTCAGCCTCATAGAGTGTCACAGGGACCTTGGCATCAGTGACCTTGTTGTCCTCGACAGTGAAGGTACTGCGGGCAGGCGAAGTGTTCTTCTCAAGAAGGATCTTGTCCAACGAGTATGTATTGTAGGAAATGACCTTCCACTCTCCAGCCTTGAGGTCAAGGTCCTTCTCTGTCGTAAGGACAGAGGTCTGGTAGCCCGTGCCTGAGCCGTCGAAGTCAATGACGAACTTTGTCTTCAGGTTGTTGAAAGACACTCTCTCGTTGGTGACGGTATTGGCAAGCGTGACGTCCGCGTACCTGATCTCGTCGAATGTGTACTGCCTTGAAGGGGCCTTTGTCTGAGGCGTATCCACGAATCCGGACATATCCTTGGTGAAGGTAAGACGTACCTTGCCTCTGGCTGTGACCTTCGCATATACGTCATGTACGGTCATGGCATCCTTCTTCACGTCGAACTCCCTGACCTGAGGAATCGCGACGTAGACCGGCTCGTCAACAGCATCGAAAAGGGTGTAGTTGATGATCTCATAGTGACCTGCGAAGAGCTTGAGCTTCTCGCTCCTGAGTCCATGTTCCACATCCTCTGCAGCAGTCTCCTGAAGGACCAGGGTCTGTGACAGGGTCTGGTCCTCGTACATCATGCTGACCTGGATCTTATGCGCCTGGGAAAGATAGTCAAGCTGGCTTACCAGACCTTTGGTATCAGGCTTCGACGCCTCCTTATACAGTCTGAACTGTACATATCCATAGCCGCTTTCATGGTCAGCAGCAGGTTCCTTGCGGCAGGAAGCAGCAAGGACAACGGCTGAGACCGTCAGCAACATGTATCTGAATATTCTGTTTATCTGCATAGTTCCTTAGTTATTCATGAATGCTCTCTCGCAGACAAGCACGAAGAGCGGTCTTCCTGCTCCCTGGAGGACAATGTGTCCTACATTGCCGTTCTCAGGATCCTTGTCTGACATGGACACATGGATATATGGCATATTCTTCTCTGACATTGCGCTCTCCACCTTGATCCATGACGAAGACGGTGTGATGTCGACCGCACTGGCCTCTCCCAGTGGGAAAGGAGGGACATAGATCATGGCATTCCTGTCAGATGAGACTGTCTCATAGACAAGTCTCCATACCGGGATGCCGTATGAAGAGTACTGGTCATAGATCTCACCGCTTTCAAGCTTCTCGAGGACGACGCCATGCGGAATGACAGAGTCGTCCGGCTCATCGCCTTCGCCTACCATGTCATAGGCCACGAAACGTATGTCATCGAACCTGACGTCAGGCCAGAAGTTCTCGGTCATGCGGACAAGTATGACTGCAGTATTGTCTCCTCCGTCGGAGAGGACTACAGCTTCCTCACGGCCTTCGTCGAAGTACTCGACCGCAATCTCGATGAGACTCTTGTTGTTTTCATCCGGAGTGACTACTGCAAGGCAGCCGTCGACATCCTCGGACGCTCCGTCGGCGCTATGGTATCCTATGCTGCTGATCTCGAATCCGACCGCGAGGTCTGCGCCCTCGAATGAGAACCAGTTGTTGTACTCAAGAGTATATATCTCGTCAGTACCGAACTTCGAGAGAAGCTCTGAGTAATGCGCCTCAGACTCTCCCATCCTGTGGAGGCCTGCGCCCCTTACAGCCATGACGAGAGCTGAGTTGACCGGAGTGATGAGTCCCCATCCTTCAGATGGATCCGAGCCAAGCTGCTTTACTGAGAGGCATCTGTACTGTGCGAACTTCTCTGAGATACCCTTCCCGTCCGCAGATACCAGTTCCGACTCAAGGTCAGACGATGCGAGTACATGGCCAGGGACGGCGAGAAGCACCGCTTCCCTCTCCTTGCCAGGGTTCTTGTCAGCCGAAACCCTGTAGATCCTGTCCTGTACGACATCCTGGGTAGGAGATCCCGACGGGTATGCAGACGAAAGCTTCACCCATGAATCCTTGCTGTAGGAATACCTGCCCTCAGAGCAGTCGACAGCGATGATGTCCGCGTCAAGTGTACTGGTCAGATAGAAAGCGTATCCGTCCGAGCTCCAGTTGCCGTTCTGCTTATATTCTCCGAGAATGTTGAGCTCGACCGACTTCACGTCAGTATCGACATAGGCGATATCCTTGCATCCAGGGATCGTCACAGGAATGTTGAACACAGGCTCTCCCGACTCGAGGTCGAGGAACGTGATCACTCCTTCGCTCTCCTCAAGCGGATAGTCAGCAGGATTTCCCTTGATCATGAGGACCGCCTCTCCGGTTTCGGACGAGGTAGCCGAGACATCCATCCATGAAGGATAGTCCGCCTTGATCGACCATGGGAAGTTCGCCGACACCCTGACAGGAAGCATGAAGCTCGAAAGTCCTTTCGGCCAGCTCATGGCAAGGGTCTCGGACTTCTCCTCCTCATAGGCATACTCACCGCTTCCGATGTTATGGAAGGTTCCGTTCTCATCAAGAGCCGCGCTGTATATGCTGATGGATCTCTTTCCAGCGATGAGATGGACCTTATATATCTCCTTGGTCTCATCTCCCATGGTAAGATAAACCGGGCAGACCTTCTCTTCGTAGTTGCCCTGGACTTCGAGGGCGTAGATGTCAAGGGTGACGTCGCCAGCCTTTCCGCTGACCTTATAGTCCTTGAAGCCTTTGTCGCTGATATAGAAGAAATCCGCACAGTCGGTCGGAATGCTTACCGTCCAGTCCATGTTCGCGGTGAAGAATATAGTCAGAGGCACTCCCGCAGGGATGTATCTCTCCGAGGCATCAGGGAACACAGGTTCCACCTTCTCCCGGGGAGCCGCATTGGGATCCTTGCATGCGCTGCTGAGCACCAGAAGCGCGAATGCTGTCATTATCTTTATCAAATGTCTCATCGTCTATCAATGTTTGATCATTCCGTCCTCTCTCACAAGCCTGTCAGCCTCCTCGTCCGAGATCCAGTCGATCTCCGACATGAAATGTCCGACAGTACCGACATCGTCTCCGATCTTCTGGACATAGAATCTGTTGACAAGAAGAGCCACGCTCTTATGGGTGAAGAAATAGCTTGGACCCTGATTGCTTGTCTCGATAAGGATGTGGTTGTCTCCATGGACGGTTCCGAACACACTGGATTCGTCACTCACGACCTGGCCTGAAGGCATCGTGACAGCAGGGTTCGCAGGATCTGTCTCGTCATCGAAGCCTATCCTGACATCATACCCGTCCGCAAGGAAGCTGTGGAGGATGACCGTATTCTCATCATCCGGATCCGCGCTCGTCCTTATAAGCCTCTGATAGTCCCCGGTAAGTGAGAACTGATAGAGGAACATGGACGTCACGACGGCCCAGCCTGTATATTTCTCTCTTCTGAACTTGCAGGTACGCCTGATATGCACGACAGTCTCGTCGCCGTAGAGCGGCATGACAAGTTCCTCCGGCATGACCAGCTTCATCGTGAAGCTGAGGTCCTCGCCTCCGTTGAGATTGTCGAGGTTGCCGGCCACGGTGACATTTCCTACAAGTTCCCCTGCCGGGATCGTGAAGTTGTTTGAAACCAAGGAGAAATCGCGTCCTTCGACTGCCGACGAGCCTGAGTCAAGGATCTCCACCGCGAAATGCCTGTCATAGTCACAGGCCACGGTCGACACGACCGGGACGTCGAATGTCGGCATGTCTTCCCTTACGACATAGACCTTGGCCGTATCTGCGAACATCAGGTACTCGGCATCATGGTAAGTGATATACTCCTGACGGCAGCTGAAAACCGAAAGCAGAGCCACAGTGACCGCTGCAATCCTGAATATGCTATTGGATATTGTTCTTTTCATGGCGGACACTGTTACTTGTTACTTTCATTAGGCTGGATCTGTGAGCCAGGAGACTCAAGCTCATGCTTAGGGATAGGCCACACGAACAGCGGATCGCCGGCTGAGATCTTCAGCGAGCTTCCTTCCGAGAGGCTCTCTGACTGAGGCTTCCTCTCGAAACCCATGCCCCATCTCTTGAGGTCATTGAGTCGGAATCCTTCCATATAGAGCTCGCGTGCTCTTTCCTCGCTGATGGTATTAAGCCAGTTGTCAGCGTTCATCGAGATTGTACCTCCGACTGCGAAACGTGCCTTGCGGAGAGTTCCCAGGTCTGCTGCGCCCTTCGAATACTCGCCCTTGCGGCAGTAAGCCTCTGCTCTGATGAGGAACTGCTCGGCAAGTCTGAAAGGCTTCGGCATCTGGAGCTCGAAAAGGTTCGCGCTGTTGATGAAGTTCCTGTTACCGAAATACTTCACGAGCACCGGCCATGTAAGGCCATGGCTATGTCCTGTCGTTACGTCAAGGAAATAGGAATCGTATCTCAGGTCGCTTGGATCATACAGCGACAGAGCGTAGGTCGACGGCACGAAATCAGGATAGTAGTGGGCATAGTCAGTCGTAAGGTGAAGGAAAGGCGAGCCGAGCATACCTCCGAACGAGGTAGCGGTGAAGCCTACTTTCCAGATCACCTCGAATCCTGAGTCATACTGCCAGAGATAGTCAAAATATGACACTCCCGCGGCATCGTAGACAGTCCTTGCGTTTGACAGCTCGAACTTCTCCTTCTTGTTCAGGACGAGGGTGGAATACCTGATGGCATCGTCCCAGTCCTGCATGTAGAGAGCCACACGGGCGTGGAGGCTCTGGGCTACAGAGAGAGTGAAGTATACGCTGTTATATCCAAGGTCGTCCTCCTCGAGGAGAAGGATTTCAGCCTGCTCAAGGTCAGAAAGCACGAACTCGTATGAATCCTTGAGCGATGCCCTCACTGCTGGTTCACTGCCGTCGTAATGGCTGACCAGGACTACTCCGAGCTCATTCGCCGCAGTCGCAGGGTCGTATGCCTTGCAGAAAAGCTTGATAAGCTCAGAATAAGCGAGAGCCCTTGACACTCTCACCTCGCCCTCGAAATCGACGAGGATAGCAAGCTGAGTGTCGTCACTGATGCTTTCCCTGAGAGAAGGAAGCTTGTCAAGGAAGAAGTTGCAGTCCCCGATCACACCATAGAGGGCCGCATATACCGATTCCACATACCTGTTGGTCGGAAGTATATCCCACTGCCAGATATCCACGTAGGTATTGGTGTTGCCGTTGATCGCATACACAAGGTCGGTCTGGATGTCTGGAAGAAGAGTCAGAAGTCCGCTGTAGAGGGCTGAGCTCTTCCAGTCCGCATAGATGCCGACAAGCAGCTGCTCTGCCTCAGAGTAGCTGGTCATCGCCTCTTCAGTCCTGATGAAGTCGGCAGGTTCCTTCTCAAGACATGAATTCATGCCAAGGCACATGGCAAGAGCAAGAACGAAATATTTGAATCTGTTGATAATCTGCTTTCCCATATGCCTAGAATGTTATGTCGATTCCGAATGTATACTGACGGGCCATAGGATACTGAGCCGCGTAGACGTTGGCCGTTCCCTCCGGGTCAAGTCCTGAGAATTTCGTCAGGGTAAGGAGATTCTGTCCCTGGAGATAAAGTCTCACAGAGCGTATCACCTTGGTCTTCGAGAGGACCTGGGATGGAAGGGAATATGAGACCATGAGGTTCTTCAGACGGAGGAATGACGCATCCTCGAGAAGATGGCTGTCAAATTCTCCATAGACTCCATGGCGAGGTATGTCTGTGACGTCTCCCGGCTTCTTCCACCTGTCAAGAAGCCTTCTTGACTGGTTGTACACCTGGAAACGTCCGTTACTCTCATCGAAGTACCTGTCGTTGTTGAGCATCCATCTGTCAGCCACCCAGCTGAACTGGGCAGACATGGACAGTCCCTTGTAGGACATGTTCGTGCCGAATCCACCCTGCCATGGAGCGAAATAGGTCTTGCCGACAAGCACCTTGTCCGAGTCACGGAGGACATTCGTAAGTTCGCCGTCAGCCGTGTACCAGAGAGCATCGCCGTTGGCCGGGTTGACACCTGCATATCTGTTGATGAAGAACTCTCCGACCGGATGGCCTACCACCAGCTTCGTGTTGGTGTTGGCAGTCTCGTACTCGGTGACTCCGTTGTAGAGCTCAGTGATACGGTTCCTGTTATATGACACGTTTGCATTGACATTCCACATGAAGTCGCCCTTACGGATAGCAAGAGCATCGACATTGAGCTCGACACCCTGGTTCACCATGCCGCCGACGTTGTCCCACCTGTATCCGAAGCCGTTGGACACCGTATATGAAAGAGGCACCTCCATAAGCATGTTGAAAGTCTTCTTGTGGTAGAACTCAAGGTCTGCGTTGATCCTCGAGAAGAAGCCTGCCCTGAGAGCGAGGTTGGTCGACCATGTCGTCTCCCATGTAAGCTTGTCATTTCCGAGCTGGGAAGGGACCATACCGGATTCTCCGACATAGTCCGCGCCGCCGACCACAAGTGACAGGTGCTCATAGTTCGGGATCGAGGAGTTACCTGAAGTACCGGTATTGAGCGCCACCTGCGCAGTAGTGAACCAGTCCCTGCATGGAGCGAAGAAATCCTCGTTACGGATGTCCCACATTCCACCGATGGCAGAGAACACCGCCCACCTGTTGTTCTTTCCGAATCGTGACGAGCCGTCGGTCCTGAGCGAGCCTTCAAGGTAATACTTGTTCGCATAGTTGTACTCGGCTCTTCCGAAGAATGAAAGGAAGGAATAGTCCGAGTCAGCAGTGCTGCCCCATGAAGTGGCTCTTGTCGCAGTCGAGATGTCCGTCAGCTTGTCATTGGTCTGGCCCGCAGTCGACACGCTGAACGACTCGAAATGATAGTCGACACCTTCCTGTCCAAGAAGGAAATGGAAATCATGGACATTATCGATGTTGAAGGTGTAATTCAATGTGTTAGTGATCGAGAGGCTCATGCCGTCAGTGCTCTGACGTGTCGCCTTGCCCTCTCCAAGGTTCGGAGCATAGCTTGGGTTCGACTTGCTGAACGCGGTCACATGGGAGTAATCGACAGAAGCCTGGCTTCTGAATGTCAGGCCCTTGGCAAGTGTAAGCTCAGCATAGACCGTATTGAACAGCTTATACTTCTTATACGTAAGAGGATTGTTGTCAAGCCACTCAAGCGGGTTCTGACCGGTTCCTTTCCATGATCCGTCATTGACGCTGGCAAGGGAGCCGTCCTCCTTCCATGGACTGTAGTACGGAAGCATGAACCTCGAAGCGGAGATAGGCGTCACGAGAGTATATGCTCCCTCGTCCGCCTGCGATATGTCCTGATAATTGAGGTTCGAGTTCATGCCGACCGTAAGCCATGACGACGCTCTTCTTTCGAAGTTGGTCTTGAAAGAATATCTCTTGAAGAGAGAGCCGATGGCTACTCCGTCCTGGTCATAGTAACCTCCTGAGATATAGTAGCTTGTCTTTTCATCCGCTCCGGAAATACTGAGCTCATAGCTCTGGAGCATCGCATTGTCAGAATAGACGGCGTCCATCCAGTTGACGTCAGTCTTCGAGAGGTAATCATAGTTCTTGCCCTCTGTCAGGCCGATCTCCTGTTCGTACTGGATACGCTCAGCAGTGTCCATCTGGTCCCAGTTGCCATAGGCCAGACGCGAGATGCCAAGCTGTGTGTGGAAATCTATCTGAGGAACATCAGCCCTGCGGCCCCTCTTCGTCGTGATGACGATGACGCCGTTTGCAGCACGCGCTCCGTAGATAGCCGTACTTGTAGCATCCTTGAGGACCGAGAGGTTCTCGATGTCCGCTGGATTGATTGTATTGAAGTCAGCCGCCGAGATCGCGACGCCGTCCAGGATGTAGAGAGGCGCGGTTCCTGAGTTGATGGAGTTCGTGCCTCGTATGGTCATGGTGGCAGAAGCGCTTGGTTCTCCGGAATTCGACATTACGCTGAGGCCGGCTACCTGTCCCTGAAGGGCCTGGTCGAACGCGGCCGTCGGTGTGTTCTCAAGTTTCTCGGACTTGACAGAAGCGACACTTCCTGCAACCGATCCCTTCTTCCTGACACCATAGGCGATGACGACGGATTCCTCCATCATGAGCCTGTCAGGGTCAAGCGCGACATCCGCAGTGTAGGAAGCCACTCCGGCAGGGACTGAAATCTTCTTCTCGACATAGCCAAGGGCACTTACCATGATCTCCGATTCCGGAGCCACCGAGATGGTGTATCTACCATCAAGGTCGGTCACGGTGCCGTTCGTCGCAGAGGCAAGCACGCCCGCTCCGACGACAGGACTGCCGTCTGAAGAATCAGTGACGGTTCCGCTCACGACAACAGTGTTCTGGGCAAAGGAGATGCCTATGCCCAGGACAAGTGCCGCTGCTGAACTTATAATTCTATTGAGAAGTCTCATCATTACTGTGCAGGCTGGTATGTAAGCTTGGCAAGAGATGTGAATCTACCTGCCTCATCGACGCCGATCGCGAAGATCATGTAATCTACCTTCTCAGGATATACATAAAGTTCAATCTCCTCTCCTGCTGAGATCTCCGTGTAATCCCATCTGCTGCCGGCAGCAAGAGTGCTGTAGACAGAATCCTCTGATGAACCATAGTCTGACTGGAAGGCATCAGCGGTCATATTGACATAACGGACATTGCGGATCTCAGAGGAAGCGGTATAGTTGACATTTACCTGCATGCTGTTCGCAGAGATAGGAGTCAGGGATACAGAATCCACCGAGAGGGTACCCTCTGAAAGGACGATCTCGTCGGCCTTGACAGTCTTGGTAACCATATAGTACTGGCCTGCAGAGGTGAAACCTACGCCGATCGCAGTACACTCCTGGCCTGGCTTGAGACCGGTCTCCCTGATGTCGATGCCGCTGACCGCGCCGGTCGCCTTGATCACACTTCTGTCCCAGATGACACCATAGCGTGTCACATAGTCATACGCTGAGAGTCCTGACTGCTGGAGATTATCGGTAGGGACAAGTGTGTAGTAGAACTTGCTGACCTGGCCTGTGATAGCGAACACAGCTGAAGCCGATACAGTCGAGCACTCACCTGCCTCCACTGTCACCAGTGACATGGTAGTCTGTACAGGTTGCTCAAGTTCAACCATCCTGATGATGACCTCACTGGCTGAATACTCCTCATATACCCTGCCTGCATCCTTTGCGAGGATACCGATGGCATAGGTAGCACCTGGCACGATGGACCTGGCATTCTTCTTTCCCTCTCCGTCATCAAGAGCGGCGAACATGTTGAGAGCACCTGAATATGATTTCATCATGACACCACACATGCCGTCGCCAAAGCCCTTGATCGGAGCCTCTGCATCCTCAAGGAACGCAGCCTTGATCTCATCCATGTCCATGCCGTCGAAATACCTTACGATACCACCGTAGAATGAATCGGCACCATAGACGTTGGCAGACACGGTAGCCTTGTCGACTCCTACGCTGGTGAAAGAGACGTTGGCGTTGATGTAGGTGAAGTAGACCACGGACACGTTGTAAGGATCAGGATCGACGCCGATCATCCTTGAATAGTATCCAGGATAGCAGTAAGCAGCATATCTCTCACCGACTACCGGGGTGATGCCGCTCTCGCTCATGAGAATCTCAAGAGTCTTGCCCTGCTGAGTCGAGTTCCATGACTGATAGATATCGTCAGCATTGGAAGAATTGTACTCCTTCGCAGGCTCGATGACCTTTGCGGCGTCAAAGTCAGCCGCCTTCACGAATCCGGCTATGAAGCCTGGCATATTGAGGTCCGAATCAAGTTCCTCGAGGGTCATGACGCCTGTCGGATCTATGTTCATGGCAAAAAGTGGCTGTTCTGTAGTCACACGGATCTTTCCGATGAATGTCTGGTCGCCTGATGTAGCAAGCACAGCGATGTAGCCAGCCTCATCGCCATCAGAAGAGACAGGGGCCTTGATTGAAAGGGCACAGCCGTCGATCGACGCTCTCCATCCGTAAGGGACCTCTGTGACAGTGCTGCCTACGATGTTCTCAGCAGCGATATGTACAGTCTTTGTCTCTCCCGCCTTGAAGTAAAGCTTGCCTGCCTCGATCCTGAGTTCTGCGGCAGCCTTCATCGGGATGATGAATGAAGTTCCGTCTGCAAGAGTGAAGGTCACGACTCCGTCCTTCACGACCACTGAGCTGAAGATTGAGTCAGCTGCTGATCCCGAACCCTGATTCTGGTTATCATAATAGGCAGGGACCCTATGTCCTTGGGCATCGACGACGAACTCGCCGTTGACAGTCCAGTAGTATGTATCTCCTTCCTTCTGGACGCCGACCACAGGTGCAGAGCCGTCTTTGCCATCCTCTCCGTCCTGACCGTCCTTTCCGGATACAGGAAGCCTGTTGCCATCCTTGTCGAGGATGAACGCACCATCCAGAGTCCAGTAATAGACGCCGTCGACTTCAGCGACTCCGACCACCGGCGCATTGGCGCCACCGGCGTTCGCCGAGATGACTGATACAGTTCCGTCTGAGAATGTGATGACTGTTCCCTTGTCTGTCTTCTCTACAGAAGAGACAAAGATATTCTCCCTGAGGGCATTGACGATTGACTGAAGGGTCGCAATTGAAGAATTTACACTTGCAGCAGCCTGCTCAAGCCTTGAGACACGGTTCTCAAGCTCCTCGATCTTCTGCTCCAGATAGCTTGGATCAAATTTTTCCGAACATGAAAATAACAGAATGCCGGTGACAACCGCAGCGGCAGTTCTAAAAATATAATTAATGCGCATATTCTATTTTATTCACCCACAAAAAAGGGGCTGCAAAGTTACAAATATTAATCTGTACTACAAAACTTTGCTACGCAATGAGAATAGATATCAGGTTCAGATACTGTGTCTCAGTATGTAATTCCGATATTGCATGGGTGACTGGCCGATATGTGACTTGAAGAATTTGCACATCAGGCTGCTGCTTGCAAAAGATAGTTCCTCTGCAATCTGAGCCACGCTTTTGTCACTTGAAGCCAATCTGATCTTTATCTCAGCTATGACGGATTTGTCGATGAGTTCCTTGACCGTACTGCCCGTGGCATTCTTCACAGCGACGCTCAGGTAATGGTTGCTGACGCACAGATTGTCGGCAAACCAGCTGATGCCATGATGCTGTCCCCGGGCTTCTCCAAGCAGTCCAAGAAATCGTCTGCACAGAAGACCAGATCTTGTTATTCCCGCATCATTGCCGGTCTCCGCATCCTTGAAGCACTCCTTAGCATAAGCGAGGATACTGCCAGCCATCTTGATTGAGCTTTCGCTCTCTTCCCCACTCTCCTGGAGCAATCTGATAAACACCTCCGTCATCTGTCGGAACAGCATGGCTTTCGGCTCCGTCAGATGGACGCGAAGGTCTCTTTTATGTGTCAGCAGCTCCCAAGGTGTGTTTCCCTGAAATATCTCCTTCACAGCAAATGGCGTGAAACTGATTCCAATGAAGCTGGCATCATCGCTTGCTTTCTTGACTTGGAATATACTTCCGGGACTGAACAGTTCCAGCGTGCCGGGAATGATTCTGTTGCCTACAAAGTTTGTTTCAGAAACCGCCTCGCCGGACAGGCACAATGTAATGGCCATGTCGCTGAAAAGCATGGCCTCGCCATTGACACTTATGGCCCTTACTATATCGCCGGTATTCAACGACACGCTGCAGTTCTTTCCCGTGTAGGTCTGCGGCAGGGATGTAGTCTTTTCGCGGATAGCGCGGACAGAGAAATCATGAGTGCTTTGCATGGTCACAAATATACAATTTTTATGATGTTTTCTTCTTTATCTGGTCCCATTTTTGGCATATCCTTGGCTAAATCTCTGTGCAAGTATAATGAAGATAGACATGAAAAAATTGATTATCATGATGGCATTCGCAGCCATTGTCTGCGGATGTGACAAAAACGATCCTCAGGGGCCGTTCGGTCCAGATGGCCCATTCGGTCCTGGTGGCCCTGATGGTCCCGGGATGCAGGGAGGCATGGGTCAGGCCGGAAATTTTGATGCAACCGCATTGGGCGAAGTTGCCACTTTCACAGTGGAGCCATATACATCCGCTCATGCCGAATTTGAGACCATTCCGTCAGGAGATGAAGACTATATTGAAAACAAGAGCTTCAAGGGAGAGATCAGAGTCGAGTACAGATCAGACGGCGAAGCATCGGTAACAGGAGAACCGGAAGGCTCTGTTGCCGTCGAAGGCAACAGAGTGACAGTGAATGTCACCGATTCATACAAGTTCATCCTGAGTGGCAAGGCATCGGATGCGAGGTTCAAGCTCTACAGCGAGAAAGCCAGCGCTATTGTCCTGAACGGAGTGGAGATTACAAATCCTAACGGTGCCGCCATCAATGTACAGAGCAAGAAGCGCACATATCTCGTAATAGCCGACGGCACTT
>JAKSJP010000003.1 GCA_024398105.1 Bacteroidales bacterium
TCTTACCCTGCTCGTTGAGGAACTTCTTGAGGAACTCAGCGTCCTTGTAATCAACGTACTTGATACCTGCCTTCTTGAAGCGGCAATACTTCTTCTTTCTAACCTCTACTGTAGGAGGGTTCAGATAACGGATCTCGCTGTTCTGTGCGTTTGTCTGTGCCATAGTTTATGCCTCCTTTGTTTCTGCCTGAGCCTTAGCCTGGCGGTTGTTTCTTCTCTTCTCTGCGTATGCTGCAGCGTTCTTGTCAAGAGCAACTGTGAGGTAGCGGATGATACGCTCGTCACGGTGGTACTGGGTCTCGAGCTTAGCTACGAGCTCAGGTGCGCCCTTGAATTCGATCAGGTGATAAAAACCTGAGGTCTTGTGCTGGATTGGGTAAGCAAGCTGCTTAAGGCCCCAGTCCTCTTCGTAAACTACCTCACCACCTTTGCTGGTGATGTAGTTAACGTACTTGGCAACCGCTTCCTTCATCTGAGCTTCAGACAAAACGGGAGTTGCAATGAAAACGGTTTCGTACTGTTTAACCATTGTTGTTTGTAATTGATTGTTTATAAATAATTTACAGTCCTTTCAAGGTCGTATGCCACCTCAAAAGGACTGCAAATATATGAAATATAATTGATTTATCCAAAAATTACTACTTCTCAGGCACCTCGAGGAGAAGTTTCTTGAGGAACTCCCAGACGTTGGCTACTGACTGGATGCGTACGCGCTCGTCAGGTGAGTGAGGATGCACGATGTCAGGACCGATTGATACCATCTCCCAGTTTGGATACTTTGCTCCGAGGAGGGCACACTCGAGACCGCCGTGGGTAGCCATGACTTCCATCTCCTTGCCTGTCATTGCCTTCCATGCCTCTCTTACTGTCACATAGACAGGAGTCTCAGGCTTTGGCGTCCAGCCGTTGTAGCCGCCTGCGGTGGTGAACTCAGCACCTGCAAGCTCGAACACCGCGCGCATCTGCTCAGCGAGGTTTGCCTTTGATGAATCAACGGCGCTTCTCATGAGAGAATGTACTTTGAGGTGACCCTTCTCACACTTTACGATGGCGAGGTTGGTAGAGGTCTCGGTGAGACCCTTCATCGAGTCGCTCATACGGATCACTCCGTTAGGGCATGCCACGATAGCCTTGACTGCGCGGCGGATGACAGAATCCTGGATATAACGTGCAGGAGCCTTGGCAGCCTTCTCGAAGTGGAACTCTGCGCTTGGGTCTGAGTACTGATGCTCAGCCTTGACCTCTGCGAAGATCCTGGCAGCTGTTTCCTTGGCAGCCTTTACGTTTGCCTCAGGAACGAGGACGAGAGCCTCTCCCTCGAACGGGATGGCATTGCGGAGGCTTCCTCCCTTGATGTCAGCGACCTTGACGCCAAGAGTCTCGATGAGCGGTGTGAGCACACGCGCTACGATCTTGTTGGCATTTGCCCTGTAAAGGCTGATGTCCATACCTGAATGGCCACCCTGAAGGCCCTTTACGATTATCTTGTATGCTGCATATCCTTCCGGAGTCTTGTATGTCCTGTACTTGAAGTCACCTGTTCCGTCGAGACCGCCGGCGCAACCGATGCAGAGCTCACCTTCGCTCTCTGAATCGAGGTTGAGGAAGATGTCACCTTTGAAAAGGCCTGGCTTGAGGGCGTCAGCACCTGTCATACCGGTTTCCTCATCGTAAGTGATGAGAGCCTCGACAGGACCATGCTGGAGAGTATCGTCCTCCATCACTGCGAGAGCCATTGCGACACCGATTCCGTTGTCAGCTCCGAGGGTAGTGCCCTTTGCGCCTACCCACTCGCCGATGATCTCGGTCTGGATAGGGTCGGTGAGGAAGTCATGCTTGGTAGAAGCGGTCTTCTGAGGCACCATGTCCATATGGCCCTGGAGGATGACTCCGCGACGGTTCTCGAAGCCTGGGGTGGCAGGCTTGCGCATTATGATGTTGCCGGTCTCGTCCTTGATTGTCTCGACACCGTGGTCCTTACCCCACTGATAGAGATATTCAATCACCTTTTCCTCATGTTTTGACGGACGCGGGATCTGTGTGAGACCATAGAAGTTCTTCCACACGATCGTTGGATTCAAATCTTTGATAGTCATAGTCTTATGTTGTTATTTCTGTTTTATTCATGTCCATGGTTCCCTGTTCGGGCTACTGTACCGGGATCGAGCTTTCGACGCCGAGCTGATAGACAGGGACGCGGCTCTGGAGAAGGATGTTCACTCCGTCGGTAAGCCTTACGGAGCAGATCGCCGGGATCCTGTAGTATGCTACCTTGACAGCTGCAGGCTTCGCGCCGCCCTGCTGGGCATCGCTGACCTTCTCGGCTGTAAGCTCAAGAAGATATGGCTTTCCAGAGACGTTGTCAGAAGCGACAAGTCCTTCCTCGTCCGAGACGCGGAAAGCGACATAGCGCTGCGACTTGGTGTCAGCCGAAGGAACGACATCGTAGTTCATCTGCTGGACCTGTATGTCGCTGTAGCCGATGAAGAGGGACATATACTCCTTCTCGAGACGGTTGATTTCCTCGATAGCGGCAGCCATCGCCTCTCCGCTGTAGGTCGCGTCGGTGTCTCCGGTGACGATGTCCATCTTCTTCTCACGGAGATTGAAGATAGTCTCAGCAGCCTCCTTCGCACGTGTCTCGAGAGACTTCTCGACCACCATCTGCTGCTGTACTGCCACTGTATTGTAACCGCTCTCGTTCCTTACGTTCTTATAGAGAGTCGCAGACTCCGATGTGAGGTTAGAGCTGACTCCCCTGTCAGAGAAATCGCCCTTTGACTCGGTAGAGAACCTCCACTGGGTCTCCGCGTTCCTTGCACCGCCGAAAGAGACGAGACCCTGGTTGGTGAGGGCGAGGAAGGTGGTCTGTGCCTTGCCTGGAGTGAAGCTGTATCTGCGGGACTGGTCAGCCTCTGCGTACGGAGCCATCTTCACCGCCGAGACCGTGCAGCTTGTCTCGTCCTCCTGACGGACGTCGATTCCGAGATACTTCTTCGCGAACTTCGCATACGGTCCCGCATGGAAGTCCTCCTTCACAGCCTCGACCTCAAGTGAGATGACTGTCTGAGGAAGTGCGTATGAGATGGTTCCGACAGGGTCGGAGCCTGTGTAGATTTCCTGCGCCTTGGCGCTGCTGGCAGAAAGCACGAGTGCAGCTGCCATGGTCATTATTGCTATCTTTTTCATATTCAATATTTTCGAACTATTGTTTCCAACGGTTATGGGACCAGAGGTAGTTGGCCGGATCCTTCTCGATGTCCCTCTGGAGAAGCTTGTAATACTCCGCCATGATGTCGTCAGGTGCCATCGTGGAGGCATCGTCGCAGATCTTGGTGAACTTTATCTCATACTTTCCTCTTCCTGCACGTTGCATACCAAAGTAGATGGCTGGCATATGGAGCTTCGAGGCAAGCATCGCGCCTCCGTTCATGGAGAGGGTCGGCTGATGCATGAAATCAGGTACTTCGTGCCTTGCTGAGCCCTTGTACGGGAACTGGTCGCCGATGAAGATATAGATCTTCTTGCTGTTCCTGTTGGCAAGAGCGTATCTCATGATGTTTCCGGATTCCTGGTAGCCGGTCCAGCCAGGGAGCACGGACCCGCGGTTGCTGCCGATGAATTCATCCCAGAATCCGCTGGAAAGCCTCTTGTATGTAACCACGAGGTCGTTGGTATCGATGCCATGTCCCTCCGGAAGGTATTCCAGGAGGCCGCCGAGCAGTTCCCAGTTACCCATGTGGGACGTCAGGAGAAGGACGCTCGGGCTTTTAGCATATGCTTCGAGCAGGACCTGAGGATCTGTCGTAGTGCACAGGCCTGAACGGTGCAGACGTCCATGGTCACCACGGCAGCCGCCGAACCACATCGCTTCTGCGAATATATCTCCGAAATGGGAGTAGAAGCCATTGGATATATTCCTGATTTCCTTCCACTTCCTGTCAGGGAAACTGCGGGAGAGGTTTACCATGACCACGTCCCTCCTGTACTTCATCACCGATTTCATGATCCATACCAGAGGGCGGACGGCAGCATAGTGGAAGCCCAGCGGCAGTTTCTGCAGCGGGCGCACCAATGTCTGAATTATCCTTGTTCCTGTAGTCATCCTGACAAATATAATCAAATTCGGTGCATATTCTGCAATTTTGTTATCTTTGTAGAACTGATATACCATAAGATATAATATAATAACTGCATTATACGATGTTCAAAGGTCAACCTAAAGGTCTGTTCGCACTTGCTCTCGCCAACACCGGAGAGCGTTTCGGATACTATACCATGGTCGCCATCTTCACGATGTTCCTCCAGGCGAAGTTCGGATTCAGTGCTGCTCTCACAGGTCAGATTTACGCTATCTTCATTGCGATAGCTTACTTCATGCCAGTTGCCGGCGGTATGCTCGCCGACAGGATCGGATACGGAAAGTGCGTGGTCTACGGAACGGCTGTCATGTTCCTCGGCTACACTGCGCTCGCCATACCTACCCCTGCAAATGCGGTCGGTATCGTAGCGATGATCGGAGCGCTCCTGCTCATCTCGATCGGTACAGGTCTTTTCAAGGGCAACCTCCAGGTCCTCACCGGAAATCTCTATGACACACCGGAATACGCATCCAGGAGAGACGCCGGTTTCAGCCTTTTCTACGTATTCATCAACATCGGTTCCATGGCAGCTCCATCAGCCGCCACAGCGATCACCAACTGGTTCCTTGGCAAGGCCGGCCTCATCTACAAGGCCGACATCCCTGCACTCGCCCACCAGTTCGTAGACGGGACCATCACTCCCGAGAACGTCGAGAAGCTCCAGGGACTCGCTTCAATCATGCCGGATGGCGCCGTCAGGGCAATGGACATGGGCACATTCAGCCAGTACTACATCGAGCATCTCTCGTCTTCATATAACATGGGCTTCGCCGTAGCGTGTGTATCGCTCATCTTCTCGATCGCGATCTACTTCGGATTCAGGCCATGGTTCAAGCACGCCGACTACAATTCGAAGCAGGCTTCAGCGGACGCCGCACCTGTCAAGGAGCTTACTCCTCAGCAGACAAAGGACAGGATGGTCGCTCTTTTCCTCGTATTCGCGGTAGTCATCTTCTTCTGGATGGCATTCAACCAGAACGCGTCTTCGCTCACATGGTTCGCACGTGACTACACCCAGGCAAGCACTTCAGGATGGATGAGGATAGGATTCAGTTTCCCTGCCATAATGCTGATCGCAGCTTCTGCATACACCTTCTTCGCAGCGTTCCAGTCTGAGAAGAGACAGAGCAGGATCATCTGCGGCGCAGCAACTGCGGCGCTCTGGGCCGGAGCATATCTCATCTACAGAGGTCTCCCAGATCCGTTTGAGTATCAGCCTCAGATCTTCCAGCAGTTCAACCCATTCTTCGTCGTAGCGCTCACTCCTGTATCCCTCGCGATATTCAGCGCTCTTGCAAAGAAGGGCAAGGAGCCGTCAGCGCCTAAGAAGATCGGCCTTGGAATGTTCGTGGCTGCAGTAGGATACCTCGTCATGGTACTCGCTTCAAACGGCCAGATGTCGCCTGCCGAGCTTGCGGGCAATGTCTCTCCGGATCCTGTAGTCCCTCACTACCTGATCATGAACTACCTCGTGCTCACCCTCGCTGAGCTTCTCCTCTCGCCAATGGGTATCTCATTCGTATCGAAGGTAGCGCCTCCTCAGTACAAGGGTCTGATGATGGGATGCTGGTTCGCAGCCACCGCTATCGGCAACTACCTCAGCTCGATCCCCGCCCTCCTCTGGGAGAAGGTTCCACTCTGGGCCAACTGGACCATCCTCGCAGCCCTCTGCCTCGTAGCGGCGATCATCATGTTCGCCCTTCTCAGGAAGATCGAGGCCGCAACTGAAGAATAATACAAAAACAGATATCAATTATGTTCAAAGGTCAACCAAAAGGTTTGTTCGCCCTCGCCCTCGCCAACACCGGTGAGCGCTTCGGCTACTACACAATGCTCGCCATCCTCGCCCTCCTCATGCAGGCAAGGTTCGGATGGGACGAAGCAGCCGCAGGACAGGTCTACGCGATCTTCCTCGCAGGCGTATACTTCATGCCTCTCGTAGGCGGTATCCTCGCTGACAAGCTCGGATACGGAAAGTGTGTCACCGTCGGTATCTCCGTGATGTTCCTCGGATACCTTGCCCTCGCGCTTCCTGCAGGCAACGGTCTCGCAGCAAAGCTCATCATGTTCGGCGGTCTTGCTCTCGTAGCAGCAGGTACAGGTCTCTTCAAGGGTAACCTCCAGGTACTCGTCGGAAACCTCTATGACGATCCTAAGTATTCCGCAAAGCGCGACTCTGCATTCAGCCTCTTCTACATGGCCATCAACATCGGTGCGATGTTCGCTCCTTCAATGGCAAAGAAGATCACCGAGGTGACCCTCGCAAAGCAGGGCTTCGTCTATGACGCCGCATGTCAGGATCCCGCATACCTCGACGCTCTCTCAGGAGCTTACGGTCTCTGCTTCGCAGTAGCTTGCGTATCCCTCGTCCTTTCAATCGCCATCTACTACGCTTGCCGCAGCTGGTTCAAGCACGCAGACATCACCGCTCAGCAGGCAAAGGCAAACGCCGCACCTGTCGAGGAGCTTACTCCTAAGCAGACAAAGGACAGGATGGTCGCTCTCTTCCTCGTGTTCGCAGTAGTCATATTCTTCTGGATGGCATTCCACCAGAACGGCTCAGCCCTCACATTCTTCGCGAAGAAGTACACCAACCTTACTGTAGGCGGCCCTATGAGGATCGGCTTCAACATCTGGAGCCTTGCTCTCATCGCAGCTTCTGTCTACACTCTCTTCGGAACATTCCAGTCAGAGACCAAGAAGGGCAAGTACATCTCAGGTGGCGTGACAGTCGCACTCTGGGCACTCGCAGGCCTTCTCTTCGCGCTCATGCCTAACCCAGTGCTTGCACAGCCTTCTGACTTCCAGCAGTTCAACCCATTCTTCGTAGTTGCGCTCACTCCTATCTCAATGGCAATCTTCGGATCGCTCGCAGCAAAGGGCAAGGAGCCTTCAGCACCTAAGAAGATCGCATACGGTATGCTTGTCGCTGCGCTCGGTTTCGTGATCATCACCATCGCTTCAGTCAACCTTACTTCTCCGATGGATCTCGGAACAGGTACACAGAGCATCCTCAGCCCAGGCTGGCTTATCTCTACATACCTCACCCTTACCTTCGCAGAGCTTCTCCTCTCACCTATGGGTATCTCATTCGTGTCAAAGGTCGCTCCTCCTAAGTACAAGGGTATGATGATGGGTTGCTGGTTCGCAGCTACCGCTATCGGTAACTACCTCAGCTCTATTCCTTCAATGCTCTGGAACAAGATTCCTCTCATGGCAAACTGGGCTATCCTCATCACCCTCTGCCTTGTAGCGGCTGTCATCATGTTCGCATTGATGAAGAAGATCGAAGCAGCTACAAAATAATCTATGGACGATACAAGGTCTCTGCTCATCCAGTGGGCAGAGACATATAATTCACCTGAATACTTCAAGGCGGACCCGATCGCATTCCCGACCAGGTTCGCCGAGTTGTTTCGACGAGGCGACGCCTGCCTGGCGGACATCGAGGTAGCGGCGGTGTTCGCTGCGCACTTTGCCTGGGGACGGAGAGCCATGATCGTACGCGACTGCCAGAGGCTTTTCGACGAGATGGGATGGAAGCCTTACGACTATGTCATGCGTGGAGACTGGAAGGATGACGACGCCAGCATACACCGTACGGTCAAGTGGAGCGAGGTCGCCGCTATATGCGGCAGGCTGAAGTCCATCTATGAGGCCCAGCCATCGCTTGAGCCGTTCAGCCAGGAAGACTTCAGGACTAAGGTCTATGGCCAGAAGCCTGACAGGAACGCACCTGACAAGAAGATCAACATGATGCGCAGATGGATGGTGCGCGACGACGGGAAGGTGGACCTCGGTGTGTGGAAGGACAGCGATCCGGCGAAACTTCTGATTCCGCTCGACGTACACGTCCATGAGGTCGCGACCGAGCTTGGACTTACTGACAGGAAACAGAAGAACATCGAGACCGTGAGGCTGATCACCGCTGCGTTCGAGCCGATCTTCCCAGGGGATCCATGCAAAGGTGACTACGCTCTGTTCGGATATGGAGTGACTCATCCGAAAGGTTGACACCAGTCCGGAGTATATATTATCAAAGAGACAGAATGATCAATAACAAAGAGTATTATACAGACCTCTTCTCTACCGGAGTGCCGGAGATGGAGCAGCTGATCGAGACCGCCCTTGAGGACGGAGGAGACTATGCTGACCTCTATTTCGAGAACACCTCCTACAGAGATCTCTACCTGAGGGACGGGAAGGTGTCCTCGGGTGGTTTCCATGTGGATTTCGGAGTCGGCATACGAGTGCTCAAGGGAGAGAAGACAGGCTATGCCTATTCGGAGAGCACCGATATGGCGTCGCTCCAGAATGCAGCGAAGGCCGCTGCGGCGATCTCAAGAGGCATCAAGGCCGAATCTGAGCCTAAGCCTACATTCCCGTTCAAGGGAAAGCCTAACCCGGCCGCCGACCGTTACCCTATAGTGGTGGACTGGCGAGGATGTACCATGGACTCGTTCGTACCCGTCCTCACAAAGCTCGAATCCCTCATCAGGGCGAAGGAGAGCAGGGTCGTCAAGGTCATGGCGATGTTGTCGACATCGGTCAGCGACGTGATGATGTTCAATTCGCATCTGGAGTTCAAATACGAGACCCGCCCTATGGGAACCCTGGCCGTCTCCGTGGTGTTCAACAATGGCAGGAGCACACAGAACAACCACTGCAGCCGCAGTTTCAGGATGGGAGCGGAGATGCTTACAGACGAGCTTCTCGAGGAACTCGCAAGCCAGGTGACAGGCAAGCTCGACGACAGGTTCGAGGCCGTACGTCCAAAGGGAGGCAAGATGCCTGTGGTCATGGGAGCCGGAGCGTCCGGAATCCTTCTCCACGAGGCGATGGGTCATGCTTTCGAGGCCGACTTCAACAGGAAAGGACAATCCATCTTCTCTGACAAGATGGGCACAAGGGTCTGCCGCGAGGGAATCACCATCGTTGACGACGGTACACTGAGAAGCAACCGCGGTTCGCTCAATTTCGACGACGAAGGCGTCCCTGCACAGAGGACCACGATGGTCGAGGACGGAATCCTCACATCGTATCTCCACGACAGGGTCAGCGCCGGCTACTACAATGTCAGCCCTACCGGAAACGGGCGAAGGGAGTCCTTCAGGTACAATCCCATACCTCGTATGAGGGCGACCTATATGGAAAGCGGCAACGACGATCCTAAGGACATCGTGGCATCAGTGAAGAAGGGCATCTATGTCGATGAGTTCGCCAACGGACAGGTCAAGATCGGCGAAGGCGACTTCACCTTCTATGTCAAGCACGGCTACCTCATCGAGAACGGACACCTGACCAGGCCGGTCAAGGACATCAATATCATCGGAAACGGACCGAAGGCCCTTGCGGACATCGTGGCGGTCGGCAACGACAGCTGCGTGGACAACGGAGCATGGACCTGCGGAAAGGAGCAGAGCGTCCCTGTGATGTGCGGCATACCTACCGTGCTTGTCAACAATCTTACAGTGGGAGGAGAATAGCATATGGCAGAAATGAAGAAAATTCCATGGTCAATCACTCCCGAGGAGATGGCTATCGCACGCGAGTGCATCGACAAGGCGCTGAAGGCTGGCGCATCCCAGGTAAGGGTAACCATAAACAAGAGCCTGATGGACCTGTTCATGTTCCTCAACGGAGAGTTGGACAAGGTCACCCATTCGGGTGACAGGTCGATGGTCCTGAACATCTTTGCAGACGGCCGCTTCGGCACTTTCTCTACCAACAGGCTGAGCATGGCAGACCTTGACGACTTCATCCTCAAGGCTGTCGAGACCGTGAAGATGCTCTCCGAGGACCCATGCAGGAAACTTCCTTCCCAGGAGAGGGTCGCGAAGGATGCCTTGACAGGACTCGAGATGGGCAATTACGACCCTGCCTACGCAGAGATGGACTCTGCGAGAAGGCTGGAGATCGCACATGGGGCCACCAATTTCGCCAAGGCGAAGCCAGAGGGTTTCAGCCTCATCTCAGAGGAGATGGAATACTCTGACTCAATCTATGACACATATGTGATCGACTCGGAGGGCACATGCTGCCGCCATATCGAGAGCTCGTTCGAGATAGGCTGCGAGTGCACCATCGAAGATGCCGAGGGCCATAAGTACAGCGGATACTGGTGGGATTCATCGTCGCATTTCGACAAGCTCAGCACCGCGGACTGCTGCAGCAAGGCACTGGGAAGGGCCGCCGCGCAGATCGGTCCTAAGGGTCACAGAGGAGGAAAGTTCAATATGGTGGTCGAGAACGAGGTCGCATCAAGGCTCATCAATCCTGTACTGAACGCCCTCAACGGCTATTCGCTTCAGCAGCAGAACTCGTTCATGGTAGATTCTCTCGGGAAGAGACTCTTCCCCGAGGGCTTCACCATCATGGACATGCCTCGCGAGGTAGGTGCCAACGGAGCAAGGATGTTCGACAGCGAAGGCGTCGCTACCGTCAACACCCCTATCATCGAGGACGGAAAGGTTGCGAGATACTTCATCAATACCTATATATCAGGAAAGATGGAGATCGAACCTACAATCGAGGATTCCACAAGGGCGAGCATCATGCCATGGATAAAGGAAGGTGCTGTTCCTGAGGGATTTTCGGCTAAGGATATGATAAAGAAGCTCGGAAAGGGTATATTTGTAACCGGATTCAATGGCGGAAACTGCAATTCTGCCACCGGCGACTTCTCCTATGGCGTCGAAGGCTATGCCTTCAGCCGTGGCAGGATCACCAATCCTGTAAGAGGGATGGTCATAACAGGCAATTTCCTCGAGTTATGGGCGAATCTTTATGCAGCAGGCTGCGATGCACGCCGCAGCATGTCGAAGATCATCCCGTCGCTCGCATTTGAGAATGTAGATTTCAGCGCATAAGACATAATATGAAAATTGGACAGAACAAAGTCGTAGAGATCAGCTACGCAGTAGAAGTTGAAGGTAAGATCGTAGACCAGAGGTCAGAGGCTCAGCCTCTTGACTACATCCACGGAGCTAACATGCTCCTCCCTAAGTTCGAGGAAGCTCTCGAAGGCCAGGAACCAGGATATGAATTCGCATTCGGCGTCGGTCCGGAGGACGGATACGGCGAGTACGAGAAGGAGAAGGTTGTAGAGCTCCCTAAGACCGCATTCATGATTGACGGCAAGTTCCAGGAACAGGCAGTGAAGGTAGGTAGCATGATACCGATGTTCAACGGCCAGGGACAGGTCGTTCCAGGAATGGTCCTCGAAGTGAAGGAAGAGGGAGTCGTTATGGATTTCAACCATCCTATGGCAGGCAAGTCTCTCAATTTCACCGGTAAGGTGATCTCTGTAAGAGAGGCTACAGAGAAGGAGCTCACAGAAGGACTCCATGGAGAATTCCTTCCTCACCAGGGCTGTGGCGGCGGTTGCAGTGGCGGTTGTGGCGGCTGCGGCGGTGGTTGTCACGGCGAAGGCGGTTGCCACAAAGATGGCGAGGGTTGCCATAAGGAAGGTGACGGCGGTTGCGACTGTGGTGGCAACTGCGGATGCGGCAATTAGGATCAGCTACCATATAGATCAGGATGAAGAAGGTCGCTGTCGTCATATTGAACTGGAACACCAAGGACTACCTCAGGAAATTCCTTCCTGGGGTCCTTGCGTCTGCAGGATGTGCTCCTGACGGGGACAGCAGTGCTTCAGACCATGAGGTGATAGTTGCCGACAGCGCTTCCACGGACGGGTCCATGGAAGTCATGGCAGAGCTTTTCCCTAAGGTCCGCACCATCGTACTTGACAGGAACTACGGTTTCACGGGAGGATACAACAGGGCGCTCGCCCAGCTTCAGGGACAGTTCGAGTACTACCTTCTTCTGAATTCAGACATAGACGTTCCCCGCAGATGGCTCGGTCCGCTCGTAGAATGGATGGAAAGCCACCCTGGGTGCGGAGCATGTGCTCCAAAGCTGCATTCATGGTATGAGAAGGACATGTTCGAGTACGCAGGTGCCGCAGGAGGCTACCTCGACCGTTTCGGCTATCCTTTCTGCAGGGGAAGAGTGATGAAGTCCGTAGAGAAAGACAAAGGACAGTACGACGGACACCCTAATGAAGTGTTCTGGGCAAGCGGAGCCGCGCTTATGGTAAGGAGCCATCTGTGGCACAGGATGGGTGGTCTTGACGACCGCTTCTTCGCCCACATGGAAGAGATAGACCTGTGCTGGAGGCTTCAGCTCGCAGGCTACACTGTCTGCGTAGTTCCCGGATCCACGGTTCTCCACCTCGGCGGAGGCACACTTCCGGCGACATCCCCGTTCAAGCTCAGGCTGAACTTCAGGAACAACCTTCTGATGCTTAGCAACAACCTGGCGAAGAGCTATGGTTCGAAGATAATGCGGAAGACCGGGAAGATAGATGTCGCGGCACACAGGGGATGGAAGAAGGCTCAGAGAGTCATCTTCCTCAGGATGCTTCTCGACGGAGCGTCGGCCATGGTATATCTGCTGACTTTCAAGCCGAAGTACTTCAGGGCGGTCATCGATGCGCACGAAGAGTACAGGAAACTGGATTCCGCGATGAGCGAGGCCCAGCTCTGGAACTGGCTTTCGTCACACGCCAAGGATGTCGACATCCATGGCTGGTACAAGGGATGGATAGTCTACGACTCGCTCAGAGGCAGGCGCCAGATGTGGCGCAGAGTGCACAGGTTCCGCTCGTAAGTGAAAAAATACTATATTTGCGGTCATGAAGATCATTATCGAAGGAGCCGGTGAGGTCGGTTCACATCTTGCAAAGATGCTCAGTAACATGGGCAATGACATCACAGTCATCGATGCTGACGAGAAGAAGCTCTCGAAGTTGGCGTCCATGTCCGACGTGTCATCAATCCAAGGTCCATCGTCCACCATCAAGGTACTCAAGGAAGCCGGTGCAGGCAAAGCCGACCTGTTCATCGCAGTGAATCCTTTCACGTCACAGGGAGTGAACATCGTCAGCGCCCTCCTCGCGAAGAAGCTTGGCTGCAGGAAGGTATGCGCCAGAGTAGACAACGAGGAATTCCTCACCTACGAGAACAGATATCTCTTCACCGAGATGGGAATCGACATGATGTTCCATCCGGAGAAGATCGCGGCAGACGAGATCGCAGACCTGCTGAAGAGGACCGCGTCGACCGAATCCATGGACTTCGCCAAGGGCAAGCTCCAGATGGCGGTGTTCAAGCTGGAGGAGGACTCCCCTCTCCTTGACCTCAACATCATGGAATTCTCGGCGAAGATCCACAGCCAGAACACCCAGTTCCGTGTAGTGGCGATCACTCGTGACGACCAGACCCTGATCCCGGGGCCGGACACCAGATTCAGGTACCATGATCTCGTATTCATCATCTCGACCCGAGAAGGCATACGCGTCATCATGGACTTCCTGGGAAAGAGCAACATCGAAGTCAACAAGATGATGATAGTCGGCGGCGGTCCGATCGGAGAGATCCTTGCCAACGCCATGTCAAAGACCATTGACGAGGTCAAGATCATCGATCCGGACCTGTCAAGATGCGAGGAGCTCAGGAGCAGGACCGCGAGCAACGTCACTGTCGTGCACGGTGACATCAGGAACTCAGACGTCCTCATAGAAGAGAACATCAAGGCGATGGACGCATTCGTGGCAGTCACGGGAAATGACGAGGAGAACGTCCTCGCATGCGTCGTGGCAAGACGTTTCGGCGTACCTAGAACGATCGCGGAAGTAGAGAACCTCGAATATATCAGCCTTGCGGAGCAGCTGGGCGCGGATTCAGTGATCAACAAGAAGATGATCACCGCCGGAAAGATCTTCAAGATGACCCTCAGCAGCAAGGTACATTTCGTCAAGTCGATGGCCGGAACCAAGGCCGAGGTCATGGAATATATCGTCTCTTCAGGCTCAAGGATCACCACCGCCCCGCTCAAGGACCTGGGATTCCCGGAGAACGCCATCGTAGGAGGTGTCATCCGCGGAAAGGAAGCATTCATCGCAGTCGGAAACACCAGGATCGAGCCTTACGACCGAGTTGCCGTCTTCGCGCTTCCTGACGCGGTCAAGGAAGTTGACAGATTCTTCAAGTAGAAAGCAATGGCAAGTTATCTCCAGATAGAGAACATATCTAAGTCATACGGTCCGAAAGTGCTGTTCGAGCATATCGGATTCAATATCAATGAGGGCGACAAGATCGCTCTCATCGCGCCTAACGGGACAGGAAAGACTTCCCTGATGAAGATCCTGGCAGGCAAGGACAAGTCTGACAGCGGCGGAAAGATAACCTTCCTCAAGGACATACGCATCGCATTCCTCGAGCAGGAGTACGAACACGACCCCGAGGCCTGCATCTTCGACCAGATCATGGCTTCCAGCAAGTCATTCACAGACGGTCTGGACGCAGACCATCTTTTCGAATACGAGCTGCGTGTACGTCAGCTGCTGACAAGTTTCGGGCTCAAGGACCCGGGAATGAAGATGAAGAACCTTTCCGGAGGAGAGGTCAAGAGGGTCGCACTTACCCAGATGCTCGCCAGCGAGGCCGACTTCTACATCATGGACGAGCCGACCAACCATCTTGACATCGACGCCATCGAGTTCCTCGAGGGCTATCTGAGCCGTTCAAGATGTACTTTGTTCATGGTTACCCATGACCGATATTTCCTCGACCATGTCTGCAATACCGTAATGGACATGGACAGGGGCAATGTCTATATATATAAAGGAGACTACCAGAACTATCTCGAGAAGAGACAGGACAGGATAGACAACTACAATGCGAACACCGACAAGGTACGCAACATACTCAGAAGAGAGCTGGAATGGATGCGCAGCACCCCATGTGCCAGAAGTGGAAAGGCTAAGTACCGCAAGGATGCCTTCTACGAGCTGAAGGAAAGAGCCGAGGACACATATGTCTCCAAGCAAGTCAGCCTCGGAGAGATGAGCCTGGGCTCAAGGCTCGGCTCCAAGGTCATCAACTGCAAGGATGTCAGTTTCTATTATGGAGGAGACTGCTATCTCAACCATTTCACATACAATTTCCAGAGATTCGAGAGAGTCGGGATCGTCGGAGGCAACGGCGTCGGCAAGAGTACGTTCATCAACCTTCTGACCGGGAACATGCAGCCTGACGACCCAGGTATCCTCACAGGTGTAATTGACCGCGGCGAATCCCTGCAGATCGGCTATTACAGGCAGAAGGGACTTTACTTCGATGAAGACCAGACCGTGCTTGAGACAGTGAATGACACAAGGCTCCTGTCACAGTTCCTCTTCCCTCACGAGATGCTCAACAACAGGATCTCTACCCTTTCTGGAGGTGAGAAGAGAAGGCTCTACCTGCTGACTGTACTGATGAAGCAGCCTAACCTGCTGATTCTCGACGAGCCTACCAACGACCTCGACATCGTCACTCTGAACGTACTTGAGGAGTACCTTATGGAATATAAGGGCTCGCTGATAATAATCTCGCATGACCGTCACTTCCTCGACCGCCTTGTGGACCATCTTCTGGTCTTCACAGGAGAGGGAAACATCAAGGACTTCATCGGCGACTACAGCCAGTACAGGCAGTATATGCTTGATTTCCAGGCTGCTAAGAGAAGCGAGGAGAGAGCACGCAATGCGGCGAAGGCACAGGAGCGCCAGAATTCAGCACCGTCTGCGCCTGCGAAGAAGAAGCTGAGTTATAAGGAGAAGAGAGAATTCGAGCAGCTTGAAGCGGAGCTGGAAAGCCTCAATGCTGAAAAGGCGGAGCTGGAACAGGCTCTGAGCAGCGGAACACTTGCCATGGACAAGCTCCAGGAAGCGTCTGCCCGATTCGGTGAACTGACATCCATCATCGACGAGAAGGAGATGCGCTGGCTTGAATTGTCGGAATTGGCATAGGCCTGTATGTCAGATTGGCAGAATGGCCGCGATGGCAGATTATTTGTTCTGTCAGAGTACGCACATCAAAACAGAAAATAAGATATCATGATCAAGAATACAGAGAACAAGGACGCTCAGGCACAGCAGGAGACAGCTGCTGAGAAGGAGCAGAAGGTAGACAAGAAGGCACAGAAAGCTGCTGAGAAAGCAGAGAAGGCCGCAGAGAAGGAGAATGCGAAGCTCAACGAGAAGATCGCTGAGCTTGAGAAGGAGCTTGCAGCAGCCAAGGAGCTTGCCGAGAAAGAGAAGAATGACTATCTCAGGCTCATGGCAGACTTCGAGAACCTCCGCAGGCACAGTGCAGAAGACAGGATCAATCTGATCGCTACGGCTTCGGTCGACACGATCAAGGGACTTCTCCCTGTACTTGACGACTGCGAGAGAGCAATCGAGATCCTTTCAAAGTCAAGCGACGAAGCGGCCAAGGAAGGTACGAACCTTATCTACAACAAGCTCATGGCATATCTCAAGACCAAGGGTCTCGAGGTGATCGATGCAAAAGGCAAGAAGTTCGACACCGATTTCCATGAGGCAGTTGCACAGTTCCCTGTCCCTGAGGAAGACAAGAAGGGCCTTGTATTCGACGTCGTGACGACAGGTTACACTCTTAACGGAAACATTCTCCGATTCGCTAAGGTAGTAGTAGGCATTTAATTATGGCAGAGAAAAGAGATTACTATGAGGTGCTCGGACTGCAGAAGGGCGCTTCAGCAGATGAAATAAAGTCAGCATACAGGAAGCTTGCGATGAAGTGGCATCCTGACCGTTGGGTAGACGGTTCTGAGGATGAGAAGAAGAACGCAGAGGAGAAATTCAAGGAAGCTTCCGAAGCATATTCCGTACTGAGCGACGAAGACAAGAAGGCCAAGTACGACAAGTTCGGCCATGCTGGTCTCGGTGGAGGTCCGGGAGGAGCCGGTGGATTCGATTTCAGCGGCGGCTTCGGCAATCTCAACGATATCCTGAACGACCTCTTCGGAGGCGGTGGATTCAGCGGTTTCGGTGGATTCGGCGGATTCGGCGGAGGAGGACGCGGACAGTCCCAGCAGCAGAGAGTCTACAGAGGAAGGGATATCCGTACACGCGTAAGGCTTACACTCGAGGAAATCAGCAAGGGTGTAGAGAAGGAAGTCACCATAGAGAGGAACGAACCATGTTCCGAGTGCGGCGGCAAGGGCGCCAAGAACGCCTCTGACATCCAGACCTGTCCTCATTGCCACGGCAGCGGACAGGAGCAGAGAGTAGTGAACAGCCTGTTCGGCCAGACCATAACATACACCACCTGCTCACATTGCAACGGCGAGGGCAAGATCATCAAGAATGCCTGCAGGAACTGCGGCGGTACAGGACTTGTCAGGAAGAAAGCGACTGTGAAGGTAACAATCCCTGCCGGTGTCGAGAACGGAATGCAGCTTACAGTAAGGGGTGAAGGCCACGCAGCAAAGAACAACGGCGTCAACGGAGACCTTCTCATACTGATCGAGGAACTTCCTCACAGCCAGCTTAAGAGAGAAGGAAACAACCTTTTCTACAGCCAGGTTATATCAGTAACCGATGCGATTCTCGGAACAGAACTGACAATCCCTACCCTGACAGGACCTCAGAAGTTGAAAGTCGAGCCTGGTACGCAGTCAGGCACTGTGACAAGGCTCAGAGGAAAGGGACTTCCTGCAGTCAAGGGCTACGGCAGCGGAACCGGTGACCTATACGTCAAGATTCTTGTATGGATTCCAAAGAAGCTCAGCCGAAGCGAGAAGGAAGCGATCGAGAACATGAGAGCAAGTTCTTCATTCACTCCTGACCTCAGCAGAGACGACAAGGCGATTTTTGAAAAAATGAAGGAAAACTTCTAATTTTTACAGAATTCCTTGGAAGAAAGAAAAATAATATATACATTTGCAATCCGAAATAAAAAGAGCAACCTCTTACAAGATCGTTTACATAGGTAACGTTGCAGATTAAAAAAGATTAAGAAAATGGATTTGATTAAGATTGTAGAGCAGGCTTTCGTGAACGAGAAGGCTGCATCATTCCCAGAGTTCAAGGCTGGTGATACAATTACTGTTACCTATAGAATCAAGGAGGGTGACAAGGAGAGACTTCAGAAGTTCAAGGGTGTAGTTATCCAGATCAGCGGTAACTCAGCATTCACAAGAACTTTCACAGTCCGCAAGGTCTCAGGTGGTGTAGGTGTTGAAAGGATCTTCCCTTTCCAGTCACCATTCATTGAGGAGATCGAGCTCAACAAGGTTGGTAAGGTTCGCAGAGCAAGAATCTTCTACATCAGAAACCTCTTCGGTAAGAAGGCAAGAATCGCTGAGAAGAGAGTCAACAAGTAGTAGACAGCTCGGACAGATACGGAAGAAATTCCGAAACGGCTCCATAGCTCAACTGAATAGAGCATTTGACTACGGATCAAAAGGTTTCAGGTTTGAATCCTGATGGAGTCACTAAAGACCTCGCAAATTGCGAGGTCTTTTTATTTATATAGTCGTCCAAAGGCGCTTCACTGTCCCTGGATCACCCAAGAAGCCAACAGCATTTTTTACCTTTTCGGCCTGACGACTTTACAATTATTCTACTTACAGTCGGATGACGGCACTTTAGATTATCTGAAATAACGTTCAAAAAGGGATGAAAATCCGGAAACTCCACCAAATTTTACATTTTATCCACCCAAACACGGATTTTTATGCCCAACTTGCAAACAGGAACAGTTTAGTATTTGTTTTTCAAACATAGGTGGTATAAATTTGCTTCAATTAAGGGCCGGCGTGATGTCGGCCCTTAATTCCTTTTATGTAGCTGGCAGATGTTTAAGATTATTCAGAGGTTTCGCTGTCAGCGAGAACAGACGATGGAGACACACCGAACTCTTTAGAGAAGCACCTTGTAAAATACTTAGGATCGCTGAAGCCTATCTCATAGGCTACCTCAGAGATATTGATGTTTCCATGGGAGCTGTTTGTAAGGATCTCTTTTGCGACATTAAGTCTATAGGTACGGATGAACTGAGCGATAGACTGACCGAAAGTATCCTGAATCTTAGCATTGAGGACGCTGCGGCTCATTCCTATAGCCTTACAGAAAGTAAGTACATCAAGATCAGGATCTTTATACAGGCCACGGATAGTCTCCATGACTCTCTCGACGAACTTGGTGTCCTTGTTTGCCACAGCGCTGGAGACAACATCAGTGCTGGCGACCATCCTATGGCCGGCAAGAGCCTCATTCTGCTTAAGAAGGATCCTGTTCTGTTCCAGGAGCTCTTCTGCCCTTTTTTCAAGTTCTAACTTCTGATCGTACAGCTGCTTGGTCTGCTTATCTACTTCTGCCTGCAACTCCGTTTCACTCTTCTTGAGAGAATATGTCCTCATCCTGTCGACATAGAACCATACAAGAAACACGAAAAGAGCCAGAAGAATGTAGAACAGGACTGTACGATGGAAATATGGCTTGACGTGGATCTCCTTGGAAGCCTCGCCGAGAAGATTCCCGGACAAGCTTTCCGCCTTGAGCTGAAGCTTATAATCGCCTCCACCAAGGCCTGCGTATGTCACAGATCTGTTAGTAGCGGAAACCTTCGTCCACTCTTTCTCCAGTGGATAAAGACGGGTATAGAACACAAGAGATTGTGGATCGCCAAATGAGAAATCAGCGAATTTTGCCGTAAAGACCTTATCCTTCTGCTTGATGTCTATCCTGTCAGAATAGGCAAGGCTGAGGTCGGTCTTTCCGCTTCTTCCTTCAGTAAATGATACGTTTATATTTCTTTTCGCCGCCGGCGGGATACTTCCTGACCATATGAGAGTAATGCCTCTCTTATGTCCGAAAAGGAGCGTCTTTGAAACCGGATTCAAAGACACGGAGTTTCCGCAGTAACTATAGGCAGGTATACCTTCATAGCTGGAGAAAGAACGTATGTCCTGGCTGTTGACATTCATTCTCGAAAGACCCTGGTCTGTACTTATCCAAAGATATTCGCCGTCTGGGAGGAGTCCTCTTACTCTGTTGTCGATAAGTCCTTCAGATGTAGAGAACTGCCTCGTCTGGGATGCCTCTATATTATATAGGTAAAGGCCGCTGTCAAAGCCTCCAAGCCAGAAATTGCCATGGGTATCAAACGCAAGAGTAACAGGAAAGAACGGCAGTGGATGCGACTTCAGTTCACGTGTGACCATATTTATCCTTAGGAGACCGTCGCTGTGTGTGATCCAGAGATTATCACTCGCATCACGTAGTATGCATGAGCACATACGCACATTCTCCTGGCACTTGACCAATACTTTCTTTGCAATATCATAGTAATAGATGCCAGTCCGGGCAGCCACCCACATGAAATCATTTATCCGGTCATACTCAAGATCATAGATATCATCAAGAGAGAAATGCTCCGGGATACCTGGCACCTGAGTTATTGCAGAAGGATTCGCCGGGTCCATTATATCCAGTTCACCGCCGAGTGTTCCGACCCAGATCATACCCCTGGAGTCCTCTGTCATGGCACTGATCGAGTTATGCTTGAGGCCGGAATTCCTGGTGTTGAAGCCATGGAAATTGAAGGTTCTATCTTCTCTTTGGAAGAGACCGTTCTCAGAAGTACCGATCCAATGTCTGCCTTTTGAATCAAAGAATATAGAAAGGATCTGGGCGTCAGGAAGCGAACGAAGGTCATTCTCCCTGTGCCTTACATCTGTGACACTGAGATGCTTGCGTCTGAGAATCGAGATTCCGTCACGGTCGCTTCCGACCCAAAGGTCTTCGCCGACAGCCTTGAGGCTCCTGACCTGGTTGCCAGCCAGCGCACGATAACCATAAGAGCTGACAGATGCATTGTAGGCATCGAAGGTATCATTGACTGGATTATATATATTCAGGCCGGACAACGTGCCTACCGCAATGCTGCCATCGGCTGTGACGGCAATACTGGTAATCTCATTGCTGAGAAGTTTGTCGTCAAAATATGACTTAGTCTCGCCTGTCGCCTGGTCGATCACATAGAGGCCGTTGCTTGTACCAACCCAGATCTCATAGCCTCTCCTGACGATCGCATTGGCACGGATCTCTTCTCCGAGGTAGAGGAAACGGTTGATGTTCGTCATCTGGAAGCCCTTGCCATCCAGATACTTGATCTTTGTGATATAGCCGTCTATGAAAGTCCATACAGAAGCATCTTCATCAACTTCCGAGAGGACTAACCTGAGATCGAAATTGCTGTCTGAGCACTTGACTGAATCACGGGATTCAATCTGTCCGTTCATCTTAAATGTAATGCGATGAAGGAAATTCCTGTTGCTGTACCAGATAGCACCGTCACTGGTACACACAGGCGCCGAGCAGAATGCACCTCCCGTTGAAGGCACGAACTGTTCCGCTATCTCAGAATTGGTCAGGGTCTTCAGGTCAATGATGTCAAGTCCGCCGACAGATCCCACCCAGAGTCTGTCAAAGCCGTCCTGAACGGCACCTGAGAGATAGTTATTGCAGAGGCTGGTCGGTGTATCCTTACGGAAAGTGGTGAATTCAGATCCATCATACCTTACAAGGCCGCCTCCAAAAAGGGAGATCCACATGAAACCTGCCTTGTCCTGGTATAGGTCTACTACATTATTATATGTCTGGCCACCTATGTCAGTCAGAAAAACTGATGAATAATTCCCTACTGAACTATTCTGTGCGGTGACGACTCTTTCTGAAGTCAAAAGAGATAGAAAAATTAACAGGAATTTTTCCACCCTACGCAACATATTATCCACTTTACTCTTTTTTTAGTCCGTTTTCTCTTGCAAATATATAGTTTTTTGTAGATTTGTTAACATGAAAAGACTCAAGTATCTATCAATAATTGCGTCATTGCTCGTAATTTCTTCCTGTGAGCAGAGTTCCAAGGAGGTATCAGGCAGTCTTAAAGACTGTTACAAGGATTCTTTCCTTATCGGAACCTGTGTCGACAACCATCTGGTCAACGGCAGATGCCCTGAAGACGAGGAGATTCTTCTCAGACACTTCAATGCTATCACAGCGGAGAATGACATGAAAACTGAGTCCATCCACCCTAAGCCTGATGTATGGAATTTCAAGAGGAGTGATGAATTCGTCCAGTTCGGACTCGACAACGACATGTGGAAGCTTGGACATGCCCTTGTATGGCACAACCAGACCCCTTCGTTCTTCTGGTTCCACGAAGACGGCACTCCTAAGACCAAACCGGAACTTATAGAGACCATGAGGTCCTACATCGAGACCGTAGCAGGCAGATATGCAGGCAAGATCGACGCCTGGGATGTAGTCATAGAGATCATCGGAGAGCAAGGCGAATACAGGAATCTCGGATGGGTCAAGGCATTTGACGGCGACGGATACGAAGTTGTAAAGAATGCATTCACATTTGCAAGCCAGTACGCTCCCGAGGCAGAATTGTACTATAGTGACTTCAACGTATGGAGAAGAAGCCATCTCGACGGCATCGTAGCGATGGTCAAGAGACTCAAGAAGGATGGAGTCAGGATCGACGGTGTCGGAATCCAGGGCCACTGGGGACTCAACTACCCCTCAGCGCAGGACATCGAGCATGCGATCGACACCCTCTCGTCGCTGGGTCTTAAAATTTCCATCAGTGAGCTTGACATAGATGTACTTCCGTTAACCAAGGAAGGTCAGGTCATCGGAAAGTGTCTCCAGGAGGCACAGTTCCAGCTTGAAGAGTTCAAGGCGTACCTCGATCCTTACAGAGACGGACTACCTCAAGACGTAGCCAAGGAGCTGGACGCACGATACGAAGAGCTGTTCCGCATCTTCTACAAGCACAGGAGCCAGATTGAACGAGTATCGTTCTGGGGACTGACCGACGAGAAATCATGGAAGAACGGCTACCCTATCCCTAACAGGACAAACTACCCTCTTCTGTTCAACAGAGACCACAGCGCAAAGCCTGCACTCAAGGCCCTGCTGACAATCCCGGAATAATCAGACCAAGACTATAACATGAAAAGAAACATCAGACTCATCATTGTCGCAATCATCACCATGATGTCATTGTCTTCCTGCGCCAGCATGCTCCCAGCACGCTTTGACGCACTTGCAACCAACGTTGAGAGACATGGCGACAACTACACCATCCAACAGTGGGAAAGAAAGAATGACAAGTTCAAGGCTCTCTGCCATGAATACAAAGAGCACTTCACAGAATATACACGCTCAGAAAGAAGCCGCATCCACAATTCGATGGCGACTTACGTGAAGAGCGCCGCTAAGTCTGGAGTCGTCACTGTCGCTGACACTGTAACAGAGATCGCGAACCAGATCTCAGAGCTTTTCGAAGATGCAAAGGCATTCTTCCAGAGCCTCGGGTTCGGAAAGAACAAAGAATGATATCAGATCTTTGAGCCTGCGATCCAGACCAGGTCGCCGGCTTCAAACACGAAATCTGGAGAAGGATTGGTTATCGGCTTGCCGTTTCTGACGACGCTGATAACCATTTTTCTTTGTGATCGGAGGTCAATGTCACGCAAAGCCAGGCCTACAAGTTCAGAATCTTCCGTAAGGAGATGCTTCCTTATGGCGAAATCTGACTCATAGCTTTCATTCTGAGGCGTCTGCACCCTCACCGTCTTCACGAACCTGTCAAGCTGGTCCGCCGTTCCCACAGCGACAAGCTTGTCATAAGGAAAGACCCTTTCGTCTCCGGACGGGAGCTCGATGCTTCTTGACCCACGAATGATCTTGAAGATATTGACGCCGCATTCCTTTCGGAACGGCAGATCCTTCAGCTTAGAGCCTACAGCGGGATAGTCCGGCGATATCTCCTCGATGACGGAACGGATGTCGTAGACGGACAGTTTATCCTTGACAGAAGTGGTCACAGGAGCCTTTCTTCTATGAATCTCTTCCTTCTTGTTGAGGTTCTGGAGGAATCTTGACTCTATCTTCAGCAGGCGGTGATATGACTGCTTGATGAAGAAAAAGAATACCAGCACGGCAAGGAATATCACCATCACGGCCTGAGCTGAGCTAAGGGTGAAACAAGACGCGATGACCATGAAAATATAGACCATGGCTACCGCCATCTTCATCAGGCTCATGGAAAGAAGCAGCCAGAGATTGGCCTCATTACGTTCCAGAAGCTTATGGGACGATGCTCTCTGGGAGTGAGTCTCCATGACCATGGCAAGGAGGAACGGTGCCATCAGGAACAAGGTCGCCGAGACGCGGATGATGCCCGACACAAGCTGCGGCAGATCAGGGAGAAGGCGCTGGATCAGCGGTACCATGATCATTTTCGAGCCGAACATTATCGCAAGTATGACGACGCTGTAGAGACCGACGCGCACGAGCTGGGTGCGGACAAGACGGATCCACTCGGCATGTTCATAGTCGGTGTTGCCAGGATCGCGGTCAGAGGCTTCCAGGCGCTCGATTATGCGTGTCGGAAGCTTTCTTCGGAGGAATGCGGCGAAAGGTGTCGCCGATTTGATCATGTACGGAGTGAGGAAGGTCGTGATGACCGACACTGCGATCATGACAGGATAGATGAAGTCTCTCATCACGCCTAGGGACACTCCAAGGCCGGCCAGGATGAATGAGAACTCGCCTATCTGGGCAAGCGAGAAGCCGCAGCTCACGGCATCGTCCAGACCCTTTCCGGAAAGCAAGGCGCCAGAAGTCGAGAAGAACGACATTCCTGCCAGCGCGGAAACCGTAACCAGGAGTATCACGAACCAGTGCGCGGCGATGACCGAAGGGTCGAGCATCATACCCACCGATACAAAGAAGATTGCGCCGAAAAGGTTCTTTATGCTGCCGACCAGCTTCATGATTTTCTCCCCTTCCACGGTCTCGGACATGATCGAGCCCATCACGAAGGCACCGAGCGCGGCGGAGAAGCCTGCCGTCTCAGCGATCATAACCATTCCGAAGCAAAGGCCGATGCTGATGATGAGCAGGATCTCGTCTGTCATATACTTATGTGCCCTCTGCAGGGCTGTCGGTATCACATAGATGCCCACCAGGAACCACAGGACGATGCAGAAAAGCAGCTTTCCTATACCTTTTACGGTCTCGATGCCTGAGAAAGTATGGGACACGGCCATCGTCGAGAGGACGACCATCAGGAGAATGGCGATAAGGTCCTGCACGACAAGCGTTCCGAAGACAGTCGACGCATAGGAGGAGTTCTTCAGGCCAAGGTCGTCATAGGCCTTGATCACTATGGCCGTCGAGGACATCGAGAGCATGCCTCCAAGGAATACACTTTCCATGGTTGCCCAGCCCATGGCCTGTCCCAGCATGATTCCGAGGCACATCATTCCGAGGCATTGGCAACCTGCCATGACAAGTCCCGTGCTTCCTACCTTGAGCAGTTTCTTGAAGGAGAATTCAAGGCCCAGGGCGAAGAGAAGGAAGATGATACCGATCTCCGACCACTGGTTTACGGATTCTGTGCTTGTGATGCCCGGAAAGAAGCCGACATGGGGTCCCACGAGGAAACCTGCCACGATGTATCCGAGGATAAGTGGCTGCTTCAGGGCCCGCGATATGATGGTGAAGACTCCGGCGGAAATGAGAATGACCGCAAGGTCGTGCACCAGGTTCAATTCTTCTGTCATGACTATGGTCAAATGTCACGCAATATTACTATTTTTGTAAAGAATCTGCAAAAAAATAGAATAGTCATATGGAAGTCAATAACATTCCGGTACTCCTTCTGACAGGATACCTTGGAAGCGGAAAGACGACACTCCTGAACAGGATCCTTTCCAACAGACGTGGAATCAAGTTCGCAGTGATAGTGAACGACATCGGCGAGGTCAACATCGATGCGGACCTCATCCAGAAAGGCGGCATCGTCGACAAGAAAGACGACAGCCTCGTCGCCCTTGAGAACGGCTGTATCTGCTGCACCCTCAAGATGGACCTCGTGGAGCAGCTCTCGGAAATCAGCCGCATGGGCAAGTTCGACTACATCGTCATCGAGGCCAGCGGAATCTGCGAGCCTGCGCCTATCGCCCAGACCATCTGCTCATTCCCTCAGCTCGGTCCTAAATACGACGACGGAAGTCCTATGCCTGTCCTCGACTGCATCGTGACGGTCGTCGACGCACTCAGGCTCCAGAGCGAGTTCGCCTGCGGAGATGACCTCACCAAGGAGCACATCGACGAGGAGGACATCGAGAACCTCGTCATCCAGCAGATCGAGTTCTGCAACATCGTGCTTCTCAACAAGGCATCAGAGGTCAAGCCGGAGGAACTTGAGAGGATACGTCAGATAATCAGGGCCCTCCAGCCTAAGGCAGAGATCATCGACTGCGACTACGGCGACGTCGACTTCGACAAGATACTCCACACCGGCATGTTCGACTTCGAGAAGGTTGCCACTTCCGCTGCATGGATCGCCGCCATCGAGGGCGATGTCCATGACGAGGATGACGACGATGACGAGGACGACGATCACGAGTGCGAGATCTGCGGCGGTCACCACCACGAGCACGAATGCCATCATCACGAGCACGAACATGAGCATGAGCACGAACATGAGCACGGTCATCATCACCACCATCACCATCATGGCGAAGGTGAAGCGGAGGAATATGGTATCGGAACATACGTATATTTCCGTCGCCCATCGCTGAACATCAACATGTTCGACCGCTTCGTCTCAAAGGTATGGCCAAAGAACATCATTCGCGCCAAGGGCATCTGCTGGTTCAGCGACGAGATCGACAAGTGCTATCTCTTCGAGCAGGCCGGAATCCAGAAATCACTCAAGGACGCCGGCTACTGGTATGCCACCATGCCTGACGAGAAGATCGACGAGATGCTGGTGAAAGATCCTGTCCTTGCACGCGACTGGGATCCGGAATATGGCGACAGGATGATCAAGATCGTCTTCATCGGCCAGAACCTCGACAAGAAGATGATTGCCGAGGAACTCGACAAGTGCCTCGAGCAGCCGCTGTGGATGTAAAAAAAGTCCTGTAGACTGAATCGACCTACAGGACTTTTATCAATTATTTGACAGTCAATTACTTGAGTGAAGCAAGACAAGCAGTGATCTTGGCCTCGATCTCGGCTGGAGAGTAGTCCTCCTTGACGAATGGCTCGCCGACGATGTGCTCGTAGAGCTCGATGTAGCGGTCGGTGATGCTGTTCACGATCTCAGGAGTCATCTCTGGGACCTTCTGGCCTTCCTGGCCCTGGAAGCCGTTGGCCATGAGCCACTCTCTTACGAACTCCTTCGAGAGCTGCTTCTGTCTTTCGCCTGCTGCGAGTCTCTCTTCATAGCCTCCTGCGTAGAAGTATCTTGAAGAGTCAGGTGTGTGAATCTCGTCCATGAGATAGATCACGCCGTCCTTCTTACCGAACTCGTACTTGGTGTCGACAAGGATGAGACCCTGCTTTGCAGCAATCTCGGTGCCTCTCTGGAAGATTGCACGGGTGTACTTCTCGAGCTGCTCGTAGTCCTCGCGTGACACGAGACCTGTAGCGATGATGTCCTCCTTTGAGATATCCTCATCGTGACCCTCAGCTGCCTTTGTGGTAGGGGTGATGATAGGCTCAGGGAACTTCTGGTTCTCTACCATGCCGTCCGGCATGGTAACTCCGCAGATCTCTCTCTTTCCAGCCTTGTACTCTCTCCATGCATGACCTGAAAGATAGCCTCTGATGACCATCTCTACCTTGAACGGCTCGCACTTGTAGCCTACTGTCACTGAAGGAGAAGGGACTGCGACTTTCCAGTTAGGAAGGATGTCTGCTGTCGCGTCAAGGAACTTCGCTGCGATCTGGTTGAGCACCTGGCCCTTATAAGGGATACCCTCAGGAAGGACTACGTCAAACGCAGAGATTCTGTCTGAAACGACCATGACGAGGTATTCGCCTGCATCGTAGACGTCACGTACCTTGCCAACATACTTTCCGGCCTGGCCTGGGAAAGTGAAATCTGTCTTTACAATTGCTTTCATCTATGATATGTAATTACTTTTTCATTCGAGGACGGCCCACAAGCCGAAGCATAGCCGTATTCATGGCAAATTTAGTCATAAAAAACAAAATTAGTCGTATATTTGTCAACGATTTCGCGGAATTAGCTCAGTTGGTAGAGCGTTGGCTTCCCAAGCCGAAGGTCGCGGGTTCGAACCCCGTATTCCGCTCCATGACAACCCGCACTCGATGCGGGATAATTTTTTTCTATCAGTTATGAAGCAAATCAGAAACATTGCCCTCGCAGTATTCATGGTACTGTCAGTGGCATCCTGCGGACGATACAAGTACGAGACCGTGGCAGGAGACCCTATGGGAACAAAGATCTACACCCTTGACAATGGACTCAAGGTCTACATGTCAGTCAATAAGGAAACGCCAAGGATCCAGGCGAACATCGCCGTCAGGGTCGGCGGAAAGAACGACCCGTCTGACAACACCGGTCTTGCCCACTATCTCGAGCACATAATGTTCAAGGGAAGTGAGAACTTCGGCACCACCGACTATGCCGCTGAGAAGCCGCTTCTCGACCAGATCCAGGCACTGTATGATATCTACAGGACAAAGACCGACACCTTCGAGAGGGATTTCATCTACCACCAGATCGACTCGATCAGCTACGAGGCCTCAAAGATCGCCATCGCCAACGAGTACGACAAGCTCATGTCCCTCATCGGATCGCAGGGCTCAAACGCCTACACATCCAACGACGTGACCTGCTACATCGAGAACATCCCTTCCAACCAGGTCGAGAACTGGGCCAGGATACAGGCTGACAGGTTCAAGAACATGGTAGTCAGAGGTTTCCACACAGAACTTGAGGCTGTATACGAGGAGTTCAACATGGGTCTCACATCCGATTCTGAAAAGGCCCTGGTCGCCGTTGACTCAGTCCTCTTCCCTAGCCATCCATACGGCACACAGACCGTCATCGGAACACAGGAGCATCTCAAGAACCCTGACATCAGCGCAATCCTCAGACAGAAGGCCACCTATTATGTCCCTAACAACTGCGCGATCTGTCTCGCCGGAGATTTCGACCCGGACGAGATGGTAGCAATCATAGAGAAGTATTTCGGCGACTGGCAGCCTAACCCTGGCATCCCGGAGCTCGCCATCCCAGAAGAGGCGCCTATTACAGTGCCTGTCACCAAGCATGTATACGGCAACGACGCCGAATTCGCATTCATCACATGGAGATACCCTGGCAGCAAGTTCCCTGAGAGCGAGATCTCAGACATCGTCAGCATGATACTCTACAACGGCATGGCCGGCCTTATCGACCTTGATGTCAACCAGCAGCAGAAGATGCTCGGCGCCTTCGCTGAGAACTATACAAGGACAGACCATGGCGAGTTCATCATCGAAGGTATGCCTCAGGACGGCCAGAGCCTCGACGAGGTGCGTGACATCATCCTGGCCGAAGTCGAGAAGCTCCGCAGCGGCGACTTCGACGAGAGCCTCGTGGAGTCCGCCATCAGCAACTACAAGCTTGCAGACATGAGGCAGCTCGAGAGAAACAGCTCCAGGGCAAGCAAGTTCGTGGAGTCTTTCATCTCTCTCCATGACTGGAAGGACGACGTACACCAGATCGACCGCATCAGCGCAATCACAAAGGCAGATGTAGTCGCTTGGGCGAACAAGTACCTCGGCGCAAACAGCTATGCAGCAGCATACAAGCATATCGGAACCGACCCGAACATCAACAAGATCCAGGCACCGAAGATCACTCCTATCGAGACGAACCGCGACAAGCAGAGCGCCTTCCTTGCCGAATTCCAGAATTCGGAGGTCACGCCTATCGAGCCCGTGTTCGTGGACTACAGCAAGGACATGTCAAAGTTCGAGGAGAAAGGTGTCGAGGTCCTCTACAAGAAGAACGAAGTGAACGGTATATCTCAGGTCAACTTCATCTTCAACAAGGGTCTTGTCAACGATCCTGCACTTGAGATAGCCTTCTCATATCTGGACTACCTCGGGACAGCCGAAATGAGCGCTGAGGAATTTGCACAGGACATGTACTCGCTTGCATGCAACTTCAGCTGCCGCGTCTCAGACGACAGGACCGTGATCTCGGTCTCAGGTCTTGACGAGAACATCGGAAAGGCCATCGACCTCGTGGAGAGCCTCATCCTCAACGCCGAGTCAGACGACGACGTACTTGCAGGCCTCAAGGAAGACTACCTCAAGCAGAGGCACGACGAGAAACTCAGCATGAGTTCATGCTATTCTGCGCTTGAGTCATATATCTACTACGGTCCTGACTATGTGAAGAAGACCGTGCTCAGCGACTCTCAGCTTGCCGCTCTTACCTCCGAGGAACTCCTCGGCAAGATCCGCGGCATCCTCGGATACCAGCACACAGTCCTCTATTACGGTCCTCAGAGCGAGGATGGTGCAAAGTCCCTCATCGCTCAGCACCACAACATCGGAGACAACCTCATCCCTCTCGAGAGGACACATATCAGCCAGATGGTGACCTCAGAGCCTAAGACATACATCGTCAACTACGACGCACGCCAGTTCAACTACATCCAGTACACCAACAAAGGTGAGAAGTACGATCTTTCCGAGGATGCGGACCTCACCCTCTTCAACGAGTATTTCGGAGCCGGAATGAACACGATCGTATTCCAGGAGATGAGAGAGTCCAGGGCCCTCGCCTACTCAGCACGTGCGCGCCTGAACTTCCCTTCATATGCCGGCGACGACTACAGCTTCTATGCTTACATCGGATCCCAGAACGACAAGCTCGTCAAGGCTGTGACTGCGTTCGACGAGATCATCAACGACATGCCTCAGGAGCAGAAGAACTTCGACATCGCGAAGAAGTCTCTTGATTCGCAGCTCCGCACAAGCAGAGTTACCGGAGCCTCAGTGCTCAACAGCTATCTCAACGACCGCGAGCTTGGTCTGAGCGAGCCGAAGGCGAAGGGAATCTTCAAGAATCTCGAGAGCCTCACCATGGAAGACCTTGTTGCTACCCAGCAGAAGTGGATCAAGGACAGGACATACGTCTACGGTATCGTAGGCGACATCCGTGACCTTGACCTTGACTTCCTCAGGACCCTCGGTCCTGTCCAGGAGCTATCTCTCGAAGAGGTATTCGGATACTAGTCCTACTTGAGCACATATTCAGTGATGTTCTTGACGCCGGGGAGGCCATAATAGGCTTCGACGATATCTCCTTTGAAGAACACCTTCCTTCCTCGGTTTTCAGGATGGTCCACCAGGTTAAGCACATTTCTCATCTCGCCCTTCTTAAGTTCGACTGAAAGGCACACGTCATTCGTCGAAGCTGAGGTCTTGCCGGATATGGCAAGGTTGGTGGCGGTGGGGAATGGTGCTTCAAACTGGATATGGTTGGTCGACTTAAACGAGCCTACCACATAGCCATAGACCCACACATTCTCTGCCCCTATGGATTTCCGGGCAGTGGCGACGTCGATGGCATTGTCAGGGACCGATCCCGACCCGGACTCTCCTCCGATGACGATGTCGGCACCTGTCCAGTTCCTTGTCGTATCTATCGAGATATGGATTCCGCCGACTCCGCCATCAGAAGAGCTAGGTTCCGGCGCAGAGATGCCCACAGTCAGTATTTCCTTAGGCTCGAGCGAGCGTGTCAACAGATTGGACTGGGTACCGTCGTTGTCTATGATAAGCGACACTTCCCCGGGCTGGAAATACGCGATTCTCTTCTCCGAATAGGAATACATCAGCCTTCCCTCAGAAGACTTCAGGAAAAGCGCTCCCTTAGGGTATGAGGTCAGGAAATTCGGCTCTATCTTAAGCCGAACGCCTGAATTCACCTGCGTGCACAGTATATCTACGCTTTCAACGCCTCCAGGAGGAACTATCACGCATTGGTCGTCACCATAGACCGGAGTTGAGAAATCCGGTCTGCTGAACTCTGAAGAGCGGACCGATATGTTGTAGGTGCCGGACTCGACAATCATATTTTCCGGAACATTTCCGTACTTGTCATCGAATATCACCTTGCCCCCTCCGTCTTTGATAATGAGATTGAAATCGTTGGTGTCAGGCAGTTCGGTGACCGCTTTTGTCGCGAACTGTCCACGGACGAAATGGATACGCAGACTGCCCTCCTTCCTGTCACCAATAAGGCTTTCGCATGATGTCAATGAAATTGCAGACAGACAAAGGACCGTAGCTGCGACGGTCCGGACTTTTGAAAAAAGTAATCCTCGCATAGCTTTTTTTCAGCCAATATAGGACCTGATCCGCAAAGCGAGGGCAAGAATCCTGAATTGTTCCTGCAGGACAGGGTATCAATTTTTCTTTACCAGGTAAACAATTCCTGCTTACCTGGTAAACACAAGCCTTTACCATGGCAGAAGAATTCTTTACCGCATAAGAACGGGCATAAAATAATGCGCGGCGTCGCATCACTGCGATACCGCGCCTCTTAACCTAAACTTAAACTATGAAAAACTTCACCGCAAATATGATGATAGTTTACATCATTTGCAAATATTTTTTACGCCATGCGTATTTTTGCATATCTCAGTATCAATATCTTCTCCCCAAAATCATCAAATCTGATCTTAGCCTTGAGGTCTGCAGGCGAACCGCTGATTTCAAGGATATCGCCGTATCCGAACCTGCTATGTTCAATTCTCATGCCTTCGCGCAAAGACAAGGCTGATACAGGGATGAAATTCGGATCTTCGTCCCTTTTCGGAACCTGAGGCACCTTAGGTATCTGAGGCTTCGGAGGCAGGGGTACAGACGCCGGGCGCTGGGTACCATGGGCCTGTCTCTGGACGGCAGAAGGGCCTCTCTGGACGGATGGTCCTCTCTGGACTGCACCGGACCTTCCGTAGTTGTTTCCGCTCTGGCGTGACGGGAAAGCGCCCATCCTTGTCTGGCCGAAGCCGCTCGTCCTTGGCATAAGGTCGTCCTCACCCTTCTTCCGGAGCGGATTCTCGACGTATTGTTCAGCTATGTCCCTGAGGAAACGGCTTGGCGGGAACTCGACGGTCTTGCCGTTCCTGAGCCTGCTCTGGCAGAATGAGAGCTCGACGGTCCTCTCTGCCCTTGTGACAGCCACATAGAAAAGTCTTCTTTCCTCTTCAAGTTCCTCCGGAGAGACGGAGAATGAGTCGTTGTACGAAGGGAAAAGTCCGTCCTCCATTCCGACCACATAGACATGAGGGAACTCAAGTCCTTTCGACGAATGGACCGTCATCATGGCAACTTTATTGTCGGCATCCTCCTCGTTTCCGTCGGCAGTGTCGACAGCGCTCAACAGAGAGATGTCCTCAAGGAACTCTCCGAGGCTCACGACAGGAAGATCACTCTCTGCAATCTCCTCATTATCAGAGATAAGGCCATCTGACATCATCTCCTCGACATAGTCGTTATGACGCTTGTCCACAAAGTCCTTGACACTGTTGAGAAGCTCCTCGACATTGGCCGCGCGCGACTGGCTCTCCACGGAATTGTCCTCCTTCAGGCTCCTGTAGAGGCCGCATTCATCCGAGAGAGCCATGGCGACATCGTAGGCATCAGCACTTGCCATAGACGTATACGCCTTGGTTATCATTGCCTGGAATTCCTTAAGTTTCCTGAGAGCAGCCGCACGCAGTCCGAACTGCTCAAGATCCGGAAGGTCAATGGCCTTCAGGAGCGGCATCTGATGTGCCTTCGCAGCTGCGGCAAGAGCCTCCACCGATGTGTCTCCGATGCCTCTTGCAGGGGTGTTCACGATGCGTCTGAAAGACTCGTCGTCATTGATGTTGACGGCCAGCTTGAAATAGGCCATCATGTCCTTGACCTCCTGACGGTCGAAGAACGAATTGCCCGAGAAGATGCGGTAAGGAATGTTCCTTTTCCTGAGCGCCTCCTCAAGCGCCTTCGACTGGGAGTTAGTCCTATATAAAATTGCAAAATCCTGATACTGACCATGTTCCGCAGCCATCTTCGAGATGATTGAAGAGACTACAAGCAGCGCCTCTTCCTTGTCGGTATAGGCGTTGATGAGCCTGATCTTCTTTCCTTCCTCATCGGCTGAATAGCAGACCTTAGGAATCCTGCCTTCGTTCTTCGCGATGACGGAATTTGCAGCGTTCACGATGGTCTGGGTAGAACGGTAGTTCCTCTCGAGCTTGAAGAGCTTATAGTCCGGATAGTCCTTGCTGAAATTGAGGATGTTCTGGATCCTGGCGCCACGGAATGCATAGATCGACTGGGAGTCGTCTCCCACGACGCAGATGTTCCTATGCCTTGCAGAAAGTGCCTTCAGGATAAGGTACTGCGAGAAGTTCGTATCCTGATACTCGTCTACGAGGATGTAGTCGAAGCGCCCTGAGATGTCCGCCAGAGCCTCCGGATTATGCTTCAGCAGGATGTTCATGTTCATCAGGATGTCATCGAAGTCCATGACGCCAGACTGCTTGAGCAGTGTCTGGTAGGCCTCGTAGACATCAGCCATGCGGGGCATCTTCCTCTGGCTGTCCCTTTTGCTGAACTCGAGGTTCTTCCTGTATGCCGGCACCGTCCAGAGATCATTCTTCGCAGCGGAGATCACTGACAGCACCGTCTTCGGCTTATAGACCTTGTCGTCAAGGTTCAAGGTCTTGAGGCAGCGCTTCACTGCGCTCATCGAATCCGAAGTGTCGTAGATAGTGAAGGCAGACGGGTATCCGAGGTAGTCCGCATACTCCCTGAGGAAGCGGATGAACACCGAATGGAAGGTTCCCATGAACAGTCTGCGGGCCTTCTTTTCACCAACCATGAGACCGATGCGGTCCTTCATCTCAGTGGCCGCTTTCTTGGTGAAAGTCAGGGCCATGATCCTTCCGGGATCGCATCCTTTCTCCAGCACATATGCAATTCTGCTGGTCAGCACACGCGTCTTTCCGGCGCCCGCTCCTGCCACGATCAGGACCGGTCCGTCGGTCGTCTGCACAGCTTTTAGCTGAACTGCATCCAATCCTTTGATAATTGTTCCAATATTGTTGTCCATAGTGTCGCGAAATTACGAAAAAAATGGTTAAATTCGCGCCTGGAATTTTCCAATGAAATTTGTATTTAATTTTATCATAATGTCAAACAACATCGTACTGAAACGCGGGTTGGACATTCCTATCAACGGAGTGGCAGCCCAGGAGACCGTCAAGACGGTTAAGCCAAGCGTTGTCGCTATGAAACCAACTGACTTCAAGGGTCTTGTTCCAAGGCTCCTCGTCAGAGAAGGCGACAAGGTCCTGGCCGGTTCTCCAGTGATGGCCGACAAGAATTGTCTGGACATCCTTTTCACATCTCCAGTCAGTGGTACTGTAGCAGAGGTTGTAAGAGGCGATAAGAGAAAGCTCCTCGAAGTGCGCATCAAGGCAGACGAGGCTCAGGAGTACGTCGACTTCGGCGTGCAGAACGTAGCTTCAATGTCAGCTGAGGACGTAAAGGCACTTCTCCTCAAGAGCGGACTCTGGACTTCACTTGTCCAGAGACCTTACGGTATCCTCGCCAACCCTCAGGCTCAGCCTAAGGCTATCTTCATCTCAGCTTTCAACACAGCCCCTCTCGCAGCAGACTACGAGTACACTCTCGGTTCTGAGGTCGAGGCGATCCAGGCTGGTGTCAACGCTCTCGCGAAGCTCGCACAGGTCCATGTATCTGTAAACAGCGCTTCTTCAGCTTTCGCCAAGCTCCAGAACGCAACTCTCCACACATTCACAGGAAAGCATCCTGCTGGAAACGTCGGAGTACAGATCGCAAACATCTCATACATCCGCAAGGAGGAGACAGTATGGACAGTGGCACTTCCACTCGTAGCAGCTATCGGCAAGCTCTTCACCACAGGTAAGGTCGACCTTTGCAGAAAGGTAGCCGTAACCGGTCCTGAGGCTGTCAACCCTGCATACGTCAACGCTCTCCCAGGCGTTGCCATGAAGGACCTCGAGTCATTCTACGCAGGCGCAGAGAACATCCGTATCGTATCCGGCGACGTCCTCTCAGGAAAGACCATAGGTGCTGAAGGTTATCTCGGTTTCTTCGACACACAGGTCAGCATCCTCAAGGAGGGTAACACACACGAGCTCTTCGGATGGGCAAGACCTCTCCGTCTCAACCAGTTCTCGTCTACACGTTCATACTTCTCATGGCTCTGCCCTAAGAAGAAGTACAACATGGACACAAACCTCCACGGCGGTCCAAGAGCATTCCTCATGTCAGATTCATTCTATGCTGACGTCCTCCCTATGGACATCTTCCCTCTCTACCTCACAAAGGCCTGCCTTGCAGGTGACATCGAGAAGATGGAGAAGTTCGGCATCTATGAGGTGCTTCCTGAGGATCTCGCTCTCTGCGAGTTCGTGGATCCTTCGAAGAATTACATTCAGGATATAATCGCAAAGGGTATCGACCTGATGCTTAAAGAAATGGCTTAAAAGTTATGAACAGCATATTTGAAAAAGGCGGCAAGCTCTACTGGCTGCACTCAACCGTCGACGCTTTTGAGACATTCCTCAATGTTCCTGATACAGTTTCCCTCAAGGGTACTCACGTCAAGGATTCCATTGACCTCAAGAGAATCGTCATCATCGCACTCATCTCCACAATCCCTGCAGCATTGTTCGGAATGTGGAACGTCGGATACCAGCACAGCCTCGCCATCGGCGCAGCTCCTGCATTCTGGTCTGACTTCTTCTATGGCCTCCTCAAGGTCATTCCTCTCTATGTCGTAGCTTACATCGTAGGTCTCAGCATCGAGTTCGCCTCTGCCCAGATCCGCAACGAGGAAGTGAACGAGGGTTACCTCATGACAGGTTTCATCATTCCTCTCATCGTCCCTGTAGACGTTCCGCTCTGGATGCTCGCAGTCGCAGTCGCATTCGCAGTACTCTTCGGCAAGGAGGTATTCGGCGGTACAGGTATGAACATCTGGAACCCTGCACTCCTTACCCGTGCATTCCTCTTCTTCTCTTATCCTAGCAGCATGTCAGGTGAGAGCACATGGATCGCACTCAGGAAGGGTGAGGCTCTCATCGACGGCGCTACAGGCGCAACACCTCTTTCATTCGTGAACGAGGGTCTCGACTCAGTAGCCACACAGTACGGCACATCATTCATGGACATGTTCCTCGGCACCATCCCTGGATCAGTCGGTGAGACATCCGCTCTCGCAATCCTCCTCGGTGCCGCCATCCTCATCTGGACAGGCGTCGCAAGCTGGAAGATCATGGTATCTTCTGTCCTTGGTGCTCTCTGCGTAGGTATCCTCGCACAGCTCGGAGGCTCAGACATTCCTTGCTACTATCACCTCGTGATGGGTGGTTTCGCATTCGGTGCAGTCTTCATGGCTACAGACCCAGTGACAGCAGCACAGACAGAGTGTGGCAAGTGGATCTATGGTTTCTTCATCGGTGCAGTCTGCGTCATCGTAAGACTCTTCAACCCAGGTTACGCTGAGGGTATGATGCTCGCCATCCTCCTCGGTAACACCTTCGCACCTATCATCGACCACTGTGTCATCAGCGCATCTATTTCAAGAAAGGCAAAGAAAATCGCATAAGTCATGAATACAAACAACAACATATATACAGTCGTATATACAGCGGTGATCGTAATCATCGTATCTGCGGTACTTGCCTTCGCTTCATCTTCACTCAAAAGCAGACAGGAAGCTAACGAGAAGGCTGAGGTAGTCAGCCAGATCCTCACAGCCGGCAAGTTCGGCGAGAAGAGCGAGTGGTCTGCAAAGGGCAACGATGCTGTCCTCGCTTTCTACAAGGAGAACATCGCTGAGGCTTACACAGTGAATGCAGCAGGTGCAAAGGTCGCAGACCTCAACACAGCAGACGCACAGGTCTACACAGTCTCTGACCTCAAGGCTCAGAACTACAACATCAAGGGTGGCAGCGACGTATGTCTCCCAGTATACGTCTTCAAGAACGGCACAGTCGTAGTTCCTATCTACGGAGCCGGTCTCTGGGGACCAGTATGGGGCTACATCGGATTCGAGCCTAACCGTCAGGACATGGTGGGTGCATACTTCGACCATGACTCTGAGACCCCAGGTCTCGGTGGCAAGATCAAGGACGACCCTTCTTTCCGCGCAATGTTCGAAGACAAGGCTGTTGATTTCTCTGACGCAACTCCTTTCGCAATCGTGAAGGGCGGCGCTCCAGCAGGCAAGATCAACGCCATCGACGCAATTTCAGGTGCCACAATGACATCAAACGGTGTCAGCGAGGCTATCAACAACTGGCTCAACGCATACAAGAGCTTCCTTACAGCTGTCGTTCCTGCATCAGAGGAGAACCAGCTCAGAGGCAGAATGATGGGCGAGCCAACTAATGCAGAGGAGGAATAATCATGGCAAATCTCAAAGAAACCATTCTCAATCCAATCACAAAGGGCAATCCTATCACTGTCCTCGTCCTTGGTATCTGCTCCTCACTCGCTGTAACAGTCGAGCTCAAGGGAGCATTCGTAATGGCACTTTCAGTAATCGCAGTGACTGGACTTTCAAGTCTTGTAGTATCACTCCTCAGAAAGACCATTCCTAACCGTGTACGTATCATCGTACAGCTCGTTGTCGTAGCTATGATGGTAATCCTCGTGGACCAGTTCCTCAAGGCATTCGCATATGGCATCGACAAGCAGCTCTCAGTATACATCGGACTTATCATCACCAACTGTATCGTGATGGGTCGTATCGAGGCGTTCGCACTCGGTAACGAGCCTATCCCTTCACTCCTTGATGGTCTTGCAAACGGTGTAGGCTACGGAGCCATCCTCATCATCGTCGCATTCTTCCGCGAGCTCTTCGGTTCAGGAACCCTCTTCGGTTTCCCTGTACTCTCAGCTATCGGTTACACAAACAACGGTCTCATGATCCTTCCTCCTATGGCACTCATCCTCCTCGGCTGTGTGATCTGGGTTCAGAGAAGCATCCAGAAGGACCTTCAGGAAAAATAACAGTTAGACAAGATATACTATGGAATATTTAAGCTTATTCGTAAAGTCAATCTTCGTTGACAATATGATCTTTGCATACTTCCTTGGTATGTGTTCATACCTGGCAGTATCAAAGAATGTCAAGACAGCTAACGGTCTGGGTCTCGCTGTTATCTTCGTACTTGTGTGCACCCTCCCGCTCAACTACCTTCTCAACAAGTACATCCTCACCCCTGGTGAGAACTGCATCTTCGGAGAGGGTGTTGACCTTAGCTTCCTCAGCTTCATCATCTTCATCGCAGTCATCGCTGCATTCGTACAGCTTGTCGAGATGATCGTGGAGAAGTTCCTCCCTTCCCTTTACTCATCACTCGGTATCTTCCTTCCACTGATTGCCGTGAACTGTGCGATCCTCGGTGGTTCACTCTTCATGCAGCAGAAGGATTTCATCAATGTAGGTGAGTCAGCAGTCTATGCGCTCGGCAGCGGTATCGGCTGGTACCTCGCTATCGTAGCTCTCGCAGCAATCCGCGAGAAGATGTCATACTCTAACGTCCCTGCAGGACTCAAGGGCACCGGCATCACCTTCATCACAGTAGGTCTCATGGGTATCGCATTCATGGCATTCATGGGTATTTCACTTTAGGAGGACAGATATATGAATACAATTTTAGCATCAATCATCGTTACAACCATTGTAACACTGATCCTCGTGGTGGCTCTCCTCATCGTGAAGTCAGCCATCACTCCTAAGGGTAAGATCAAGCTCGACATCAACGAGGGCAAGAAGGTCATCGAATGCAACCCAGGCGGAAACCTCATGGGCACACTCGCAGAGAACGGCATCTTCCTTCCATCAGCTTGTGGTGGAAAGGCCAACTGCGGCCAGTGTAAGATCCAGGTCCTCGCAGGTGGTGGAGAGATCCTTCCTACTGAGGTAGGTTTCTTCAACCGCAAGCAGATCAAGGCCGGCTGGCGCCTCGGTTGCCAGGTCAAGGTCAAGGAAGACCTCAAGGTCCAGATGGACGAGAGCGCTCTCAGCATCAAGAAGCTCGAGTGCGAGGTCATCTCAAACGACAACGTAGCTACCTTCATCAAGGAGTTCACAGTGAAGCTTCCTGAGGGAGAGAACATCGAGTTCAAGTCAGGTCAGTACATCCAGATCGACATCCCTAAGTACGAGCTTGATTTCAAGGATATCGACGTAGATCCTATCTATAAGGGTGACTGGGAGAAGTTCGGTTTCTTCAACCTTCATTCCTCAAACCCTGTAGATACCATCAGAGCTTACTCAATGGCCTCTTACCCAGGTGAGAAGGGCATCATCAAGCTCAACGTACGTATCGCTACCCCTCCATTCGACAGATCAGTTCCACGCGAGCTCGGTCCTAAGCTTCTCCCTGTAAATCCAGGTATCGCTTCATCATACGTATTCACCAGAAAGCCAGGTGACAAGGTGATGATCTCAGGTCCTTACGGAGACTTCCTTCTTCCTAAGAACGATCCTGATTCACAGCAGTATGTATTCGTCGGTGGTGGTGCAGGTATGGCTCCGCTCAGAAGCCACATCATGCAGCTCTTCAAGACTCTCAAGACCGGTAAGGAGGTACACTTCTTCTACGGTGCACGTGCACTCGTCGAGGCATTCTACCTCGAGGACTTCGCTGAGATCGAGAAGGACTTCCCTAACTTCCACTTCCATCTTGCTCTCGACCGTCCAGATCCAGCAGCAGATGCAGCAGGAGTCAAGTACGTCGCTGGTTTCGTACACAACGTAATGTACGAGACATTCCTCAAGGAGCACGAGGCACCAGAGGACATCAAGTACTTCATGTGCGGTCCTCCTATGATGACCAAGTGCGTTGTCGACCTTCTCGACAGCCTTGGAGTAGCTCCAGAGAGCATCCTCTTCGACAACTTCGGTGCATAATCACCATATACCTTATTAATAAGAGGCTGACTTCAATGTCAGCCTTTTTTTGTGCCTGCAGGAAAAGGTTAAGATTCATGTATTTCTGCATAATAAATCTTTACTCCACACTTTCTGACAAGAAGGAGACATTAGATTTGCCATAGAAATACCCAGGTGCAGAATGAACGTAGCGATACATATAGGAAAGAGGGACAAAGGTCGGAGAAAATCCTCGAGGTCAAGCAATGGATTCTGGCCCGACTTGCTACAACAATACAACTCAAAATATTCAATGGGCCCCATTCATGTAAGAACAATTCTGGCCTTTCTCCCGGTTTCCATGGCGATTGCCGGATGCTCAGTTTCCCTGACTCCGGAAGAGACGGTCTGCGAGATGTCCCTGACCAAGGCCCCGGCAAGCGGGATATCAAGTCTTGACCTATTCTATTATAATGACGATACGGAAAGCCGTCTTGACTCATACCAGAGGTTCACAGATGTCGGAACCCAGGTCCTTGGAGCATCACGAAACGGGAAAAAGAGCGTGGTAGCCATCACTAATCTGCGTGAAGACAGATACAGCTGGTCCGACATCAGTTCCCTTCCATCCCTTGAGAAAGTCGTCGCACGTCTTGACGAGGACTCACCTTCCGAGCCTGTAATGAGTGCGTCGGCGCATATAGACGCCGGCAGGCAGTCTTCCTGCAGCATGGTATTCAGGCCTGTCATGTCCGAAGTCATACTGCGCTCAATACGATGTGACTTCAGCAGCAGGAGCTACCATGATGCCCAGCTCGAGGACATCGAAGTATATCTCACTAATGTGTGCACTGCGTGGCCGGTACTCAAGGACACGCTCGCCCACTCCTCGGACTATGTCAACGTAGGACGAGCCGACAGTACCACGATGTCGAAGATGGCACATCCTGAATATATCTACAGTCACCCAGGAACCAAGGTAGGATCAGCTACGGTCAGGCCGGACCTGCACTTCTTCTGCTACCCTAATGTCGAGAAGGAAGAAAGCCTTGGTTCTCCGTTCACCAGACTGGTGATAGAAGGGACTCTCGAAGGCAAGCGATACTACTACCCTGTGAACGTCAACCGCCGTTCCGACGCCAAAGGAGTGGAAAGGAACTGCGTATATATTCTTGACATGGTACTGACACGACGCGGCACGACGGACCCTGACACAGCCGTAGACACAGAGACCGCGCAGATAACGGTGTCCGTCGTGGACTGGAACGACAAAGGAAAGCAATACGTCAGCTATTAGACAGAAGCGATATGACCAGAAAAGACATAGACCGATATTGTGGAGGAATAGTGAAAGGGCTGCTTGTCAGCCTGGCAGCCGCGCTTCTCCTGTCCTGTGAGAAAGCAGGAGAGGCGCAGCTGATCACTGTCGTCTTAGATGCGTCGGGGGCTATGGAGACCAAGTCTGCAGACCCTGACGAGACTCTGGTATCAGACATCAACCTGTTCATTTTCAGCGAAGATGGATATCTTGAGGATTTCCGATACCTGTCAAGAAGGACCGTCGAAAATGCCGGAGGAAGAATAAGTATTCAGGTGCCACTGGTACGAGGAATAAAGGAAAGCATTGTCTGCTGCGCCAATTTCGGGTATGAGATCAAAGGTATAATGACACATAAGGAGCTGTCAGAGTACCGATTCAATCTCGCGTATCCGGACGAGTTCTCGCGAGGAATACCGATGACTGCGGAAGTTGAGCGTATCTTCAGAGTTGACGAGGAGGTCATCACGATTCCACTTGTCAGGATGATGTCAAAGATATCGATAGCGATGGACAGGACCGAGCTGGACAGCGATGTGAGACTGCTCGTGAAGGGCGTATGGATAGGAAACTGTCCAAGATCCGCCAGCGTCACAGGGCCGAGCTCAGTGCAAGGCAGCAGGGATGTTTTCGAGAAAGGCTATGTCAAGACATTCGCGCAGGTGGACCAGATGAACAAGGAAGTCGCACCTGGAATAAGCGGAGAAGCAAATGTATATATGCTTGAGAACATGATGGGAGACCTTCTGGACGACACGGTCGACGACCATGGCAAGATAATCAAAGGAGCTGTTGCCGGATCCTGCTCTTTCATTGCAGTAGAGTGCGAATACTATTCCCCTGTCCATCATACAAGGCCGGGAGAATACCTGCTCTACCGTTTCTTTCTTGGTGAAAGCAACAGCAACTTTGACATTGAGAGGAACTGCCACTACCACTTTGTAGTCCAACCTTTCGGGGACGGGCTCGGAGACAGCAGCTGGCGCATTGACAAGACGGCATTGGAATAACAGGAAAGGGTATGGATGCTGTGTTGGTGTGGACGGATGTCGAGGCGAAGGAATACCGCAGGTCAAGACTCAGATATTTCAAGGACAATCCAGGGGAAAGCGACGACTGGAGACAGGACCGTGGCAAAAGCGAGTTCCTGCTTTGTCTCGGGGCGATCCTGAGGAACTGCCCAAGGATCAGGAGGATATCCGTATTGTCAGCCATAAAGATCGGCTTGCCGGAGGAATTCCTGGACATGAACTTCCCCGACAGGGAGACAGAGGTCAGGATGATGGGCTTCGACGAGCTCTTCGCAGACGGGATGGAAGGCTTCCTCCCCTGCCTCAGCCCCATAGCGGCCGTCACACAGCTATACAAAGCCAGGTCAATCGATGACAGTTTCTATCTTTTCAATGTCGGTTGTCTACCTGTAAGGAAAATGGACATCCTTAAGTTCTGGAAAGACGGGGAATCTGTCTGCTACGGGAAATGGGAGCGCAGCGATTCCATCTCAGGAAGAAGGAAAGAACGCATCTTCATACCGGGAATGGTGCCTATGCTGATGAGCCGCAGGACTATGGAGGAATGCCTGACAAGCCATCCCGGACTGCTCACATCCAACCTGCGCCATCACCTGGACAGCCCGCGTTCGAGGTTCAATCCGCAGGGACAGACAGACATCAGGCTGATTATGGCAAACAGACGGGATTCCGTCAGAGTCGATACAGGCAGAGGACGGCGGGATCATGGTACCATGGTCCTGAGGCTTGACCCTTGCGACGACCGTACGTTCTTCGAGACAATCGAGAAAGCGGACGGGGCCGAGTTCATCGAGACCGCCCCGCTGAAGGACTTCGACCTGGGCCAAAGGCGCGCAATCGTCGATTTCCTATGCCACCTGTTACAGATACGCCTGCCTTGAAGTATCGTTAAATTTTGTAATTTTGCATTATGGAAATGCAGAATACACCAGAGATTGATTTCGTCATCACATGGGTCGACATGAACGATCCTGCATGGATGGCTGACTTCAGGAAATTCAAGACCGGGATAGACAACAGCACCAATCAGTATTCAGAGGCCAGGTTCAGAGACTATGGATTCCTACGCTACTGGTTCCGCGCTGTCGAGAAGAACGCCCCATGGGTAAGGAAGATCCATTTCGTGACTTGCGGGCAGAAGCCTCAGTGGCTGGACACCAAGCATCCCAAGCTCCATCTGGTCGACCACAAGGACTATATCCCGAATGAGTTCCTTCCTGTCTTCAATTCATCGCTGATCGAGCTGTATTTCCACAAGATCGAAGGCATTGCGGACAGATTCGTCTATTTCAACGACGACATGTACATGATAGCGCCTACCTCTCCCGAGAGATTCTTCAAGGACGGGCTGCCATGTGACATCGCGGCCTTCCGCTTCAATTCCGGAGCCAGCCTCTGGGCCAAGTGCCTGAAGAACAACATCCGTCTGATCAACAGCAAGTTCGACAAGAAGGAAGTCCTCAGCAGGGACAGGGACAAATGGTTCGCGGAGGAATACGGCAGCAAGAGGCGTCTCACCCGAGTGCTCCAGCCTTTCAACAGATTCTTCACGCTGAAAGTGCCGCACAATGCCAACGCCTATCTCAAGCAGACATACGAGGAAGTGTGGGCCGAGTTCGGCAAGGAGCTGACAGAAGTGTCTGTGAACAGGTTCCGCAGTGAGAACGACTACACGCAGGAGCTTTTCCGCACATGGCAGATCTGCAGGAGCAACTTCACTCCTTACAATGTCTATAAGGACACCAGGATGTTCCCTCTCCTGACCAGGCCGAAGCAGGCCGTGGAAGCGATCAGGACGCAGAGCCACAAGCTCGTCTGCATAAACGACAACATCCATATCCGCAACTACGAGGCTGTCATGAAGGAGATCGAGGACGCATTCGAGTCGCTGTTCCCGGAGAAGTCAAGTTTTGAACTATAGTTTTTTGGACCATATATGAACATCAAGAAAGCGATCAGGCAGTGGGGTCTGAAGCATTGGGGCCCAAGAGTCCGCAAGCAGCAGATGCTCAAGGAGAAAGGAGCCGGTATCATCGGAAGCATAACTGAATTCCTCGAGAAGGAAGGCGTCGACTGTTTCCTTGAGTTCGGCACCCTGCTGGGTATGTACAGAGACAAGGATTTCATCAAGTCAGACGACGACATCGATTTCGGTGCATGGCTCAAGGACGCCCCTGTGATCACCAGGACCATGCTTGCCCATGGCTATACACTCCGACGTGAGTACCACCTCATCGGGGGCCTTGGTATGGAACAGACCTTCCGCAACAAGGACGGCATGAACATCGATTTCTTCTATTACGAGCCGGAAGGCGACCATCTGGCAGCGTATGGATTCAGGAAATATCAGCACTACAGACACCACAAGGCATCCTTCTTCAAGGTGTCAAAGTATATCTTCAAGACTTTCACCGTAGCAGAAGCGAGCTTCAAGGGGGTCAGGGTAAAGGTCCCTGCAAACACCGAGGAACATATCATGGAGGTATACGGTCCTGGATACAAGGTCTACGACCCGCATTTCAAGCATGGCGGAAACAAGACCATGTACGAATTCAACGAATCCGGATTCGCCGGAGTGGGATTCAGGAAAGGAATGCCTACGAAGTAAAGCCTGGTAACTACCTTAGGCTTTCATACCAACGGTAGATCTCGTCTACCATAGGGACAGGGACGCCCAGTTCCGATGCTTTCTCACGTATGAAGCGGAGCCCGAACGGAAAATCCTCAGTGAAATAGCGGCTGGCGAGGTCCGGAATCCAGCCCTCCGCAGTCTGCACCATAGGCGAAAGTATGCCCTTGAAGCCGCCTATCGAGCGTATCTTCCTTGTCAGTGACGGAGCATCGACGCTCTCATAGTACTCCAGGATAGGTTTCAGGAAACCTTCTGTCACATCGAGACGGGCCAACACGCTGAACAGCTCGGCATCCAGCCTGATCAGAAGTTCGGAAGCCTCATCGGTCCATTCCTCATAGAACAGGAACTGCCTGTCATATACGACGCCGGGATGCCAGTCCTTGAACAGCGTGTATATCCTGGAAGGATGCAATATCGGATTGCTGTTTGTGAAACTTGCCTCGTAATAGTTCTTCAGCAGATTCACAGGGCTGCCGAACAGTTCCTCCACCAGCGCGCGGAAGGATTCAGGATCCTCGGCATTCTCCACTGCTATATTATGTGACTGCTTGAATCCCAGAAGGTTGGCCTTGTGGCCATATTCCTTTGTACGGGAGATGAAAGGCACTCTCTGGAAGCCCCACAGAGGGATGTCGCTGCTGAAATATCTATGGGCTGTGAAGAAGAATCCCGTTGAGCAGAAAACGCTGCCGACGAATGTTCCCGGCCTGACATGAGGGGCTATCGAGGAAAGCATCTCCTCTATAGAGAATCCTGGCAGACACACAAGTACGATGTCCGCAGTCGGGATGACCTCGGCAGGATCTGAAGACACCTTGGCCAGAGGGCTCTCGAAAGAGGTTCCATCGGGAAGATTCAGCCCCATGGTATCACCCCAGCTGGACGGTCTTCTGGTAAGGACATTGACCTTGACACCCTCACGATGGGCAAGGAAGCCTGCGCATACATGTCCCAGCGAACCTCCGCCGCAGACACATACCGTCACATCAGATCTCTTGAGGGATACCATAGTCTATCTTATATAACTTGCCATGGAATCGACCAGACGGTCATTGTCCTCCGCGCTTCTGACTGCGATGCGGATGAAACTGCGTCCATCGAAGCCCTTCTTGGTCGAGCAGTCCTTGATCAGGATGTTGAAATCCTTGAGCAGGCTGGCAGTCAGTGCCTCCGACGTCATCGGAGCAAGGACCTCACACAGGAAATAGTTAGCCTGAGATGGAATGACCCTGAGGAACGGGACAGTGCTCAGCCTTGAGCGGAGCCTCTCTCTTTCGGCGATGAACAGCCTGCAGGCCTCGAAGTACTGTTTCTCATACTTGCCGAATATCTGCATATAGAACTCGGCAAAGGAATTGATGTTCCATATCGCCACATCTTTCTTCATCGATGCGATCAGTTCCTTGTCTGCCGAAGCCAGCACTCCCAGACGAAGCCCAGGGACGCCATACGACTTGCTGATCGACTTCATCACGACCATCCTTGGATGAGATTCGAGGACATGGTCATGGAGAAGTGAATTGTTCTCGAAGCCCTCGCTGAAATCGACGAAGCTTTCGTCGACTACGAGACGGATTCCTCTCTCTGCACACCAGTCCTCCAGGTCAAGCACATCGGACAGCGGGATATAGTTTCCTGACGGATTGTCCGGATTGACGAGAAGAAGAGTGTCCAGATCCTTGTCTGCAAAGAAAGACTTGAGGTCCTGTGCGGTATAGCTGAAATCCTGATTCTCAGGCACGAACTTTACGACAGAGTCTGAAGGGAGCCTGTTAGGATACTCCTCGAAAGTCGGATAGGTCAATCCTACCCTGCCTGGAGAAGACATCTCCATCAATGACTTTATAAGCTCCGCCGCACCGTTCCCGACACAGACGTGCGAGCTCGAGATGCCGAAGTACTTGCCGGCGAGAAGTGAGTTGACGCCCATTCCCGACGGATAATTGACCAGCACGACATCGAAGTTCGCCCTCATCTCGTCCTTCATCCTGGCTGTAGGGAAGAATGGATTGACCAGATAGCAGAAGTCCAGCATGTCAGGGAAACGCCAGTATCCGCCGTAGCGCTTCTGGTATTTCTGAAGCTTATCCTCATCGGATGCGAAGATGTTCTCAGCTATGTCCAGATCCTGAACGTCATCGATCTCATACCACTTGCAGTCCCCGATAGGAAGTGCCTTCAGGTCGATGTTGTCGAGAGACGTCAGAATCCTGAGGACCTGCTCATAGTACTCATTGTTGCCCATGACCTTGCTGTAGGCTTCGAGGAACGGAATATACTCATTGCACGAGAACTCCCGGCTGAACTTATAGATGTTGACAGTCTTGTAATAGTGCTGTACGTCCTCATAGCGGAAGCCGTTCTTAGGCACGAAGTTGAGGATCTTGTTATCGGAACCGATCCTGACCATGGTACCGTCCATCCAGGTCTGGTACTTCGCCACAAGGGCGATGTTCGGGCTCGGGTTCTCGACGGCCATCTTCAGCAGTGAGTCTTCTACGATCAGGTCCGACTCCAACAGAAGAGTGTCGTCTTCTTCCAGCTTTTCCTTCGCCAATGCAAGCGAATAGATATTGTTGGTCCTGTCATAGACAGGGTTCTCGACATACTCTATCCTGAGGCGGTCGTCATAGCGGTCGCCGATATGGTCCATCAGCTTGCGGCCTTCGTAGCCTACGACGATCACGACCCTTCTGAGATCCAGGGCCGAAAGCTGGGTGAGCATCCTGTCGATCAAGGTTACTCCATTGACCTCGATCATACATTTGGTATTGTTCTTCGTCAGGGCTCCGAGCCTCTTGCCCATACCTGCCGCCAAAATGATAGCCTGCATGTCTGTTAACTGTGCTTAAGATATCTAGCTGTAAATGTATCGCCGCTTGATGCCATATCCTCAGGAGTACCCTCGAACACGAGTGAGCCACCCTTGTCGCCGGCGTCAGGACCGAGGTCGATCACCCAGTCCGCAGCCTTGATGACATCAAGGTTATGCTCGACCACGACAATTGAATGTCCCTTGGCAAGGAGTGCGTCGAATGACCTGAGGAGTTTCTCCACATCGTAGAAATGGAGACCCGTGGTAGGCTCGTCGAAGATGAAAAGTATCCTCTTTGCCCTTGAGCTGCTCTCAGCGTCGTTCATGGAGAGGAAGTATGCGAGCTTCACTCGCTGGCTCTCGCCGCCTGAAAGCGTGCTGCTGCTCTGTCCGAGCTTGATATATGAAAGTCCGACATCCATCAGCGGCTGGAGCTTGCGGGCGATGGTCTTCGCCTCGTTCTCACTCTGGGCGCTGAAGAAGGCGATGGCCTCCTCTACGCTCATGTTGAGTATGTCGTCAATGTTCTTCTCCTTATATCTCACCTCCAGGATGTCCGGCTTGAAACGACGGCCGCCGCAGGCCTCGCAGACCATCCTGACATCTGCCATGAACTGCATGCCTATCTTCACGAAGCCGTCGCCCTGGCACTCAGAGCAGCGGCCTCCCTCCTGGTTGAAGGAGAAGAACGAAGGAGTATAGCCATTGATCTTGGCATACTGCTGCTCAGCCATGAGCTTACGGATGTCGTCGTAGACCTTGAGGTAGGTCACGGCATTGGAACGCGAGCTCTTGCCTATAGGGTTCTGGTCCACATATTCCACCTGCGATACCCTGTCGAGACTGCCGGAAAGCCCCCTGAACACACCAGGCTGGTCTCCTGTCTCGTTGATTCTTCTGAAAAGCGCCGGATAGAGGATGTCTCCCACCAGCGATGACTTGCCGCTTCCGCTGACTCCGGTCACCACGGTCAGGACGCCGAGAGGGAACCTCACATCGATATTCTTGAGGTTATGCTCCATGGCACCTTCGACCTTGATCCAATAGTTCGGCTTACGTTTTTCCCTGCTGCAGCGAGGGCGTTCTCCGGTGATATACTGCAGAGTGAGCGACCTGTCGACCTCAGCCTTTGAGACTTCCGGCGTGACAGCACCCTGGAACATCAGCTCGCCGCCGAACACGCCTGCCTTTGGGCCCATGTCGATCAGCATGTCGGCAGAACGGATGATCTCCTCGTCATGTTCCACGACTATCACGGTATTGCCTATGTCACGCAGCCTCTTGAGGACCGCGATGAGTCTCTCTGTGTCCCTTGGATGGAGACCGATGCTCGGTTCATCAAGGATATACATCGAACCGACGAGCGAGCTGCCGAGCGCAGTCACGAGATTGACCCTCTGGCTCTCACCGCCCGAAAGCGTGTTGCACGGCCTGTCAAGGGTCAGGTACGAAAGTCCCACGTCGGCGATGCAGCGCAGGCGCGAGCAGATCTCCTCGATCGCCTTCCCTGCGATACCGCGTTCGTACTCAGTCAGTTCGAGGGAGCCGAAGAACGCCAGAAGCTCATCCACGTTCATGGTAAGAAGCTCATGTATGTTCTTCCCGCCTACCCTGACATACAGTGCATCCTTGCGAAGGCGGCTGCCCTTGCAGTCAGTACATGTAGTCTTGCCGGAGAATCGGCTGAGCATATATTTATACTGGATCTTATACTTGTTGGCATCGACCCACTTGAAGAAGCTGTTCAGGCCGATCAGCGAGGTCTCTTCCCTGCCTGTGTCATGTCCTTCCCAGATCAGTTCCCTCTGTTTCGGGGTAAGCTCGCAATATGGCTTGAAGACAGGAATGTCATAGATGTCCGCGACTTCCACGAGATGGTCCTTGAACCAGCCCATCTTGTCACCTCGCCAGCATGCTATCGCACCCTCATAGATGCTCTTTGCCTTGTCTGGCACCACCAGGTCCTCGCTTATTCCCACTATCTTGCCCAGTCCGCCGCATGTCGGACATGCTCCGAGCGGGCTGTTGAAGCTGAACATATATTCATCCGGCTGGCGGAATGTCATTCCGTCGGCCTCGAAGCGGTTGCAGAAACGCTGGAGCATGACGTCGCCGGAAGCAGTCTCCCTGCGGACGAACATGGCACCATGACCAATGCTGAAGCAGTTGTCGATCGAAGAGCGGAGCCTTGTGTCCATGTCGTCCTTGTCCTCCGGTGCGAACGGAAGACGTACCCTGTCGACCAGGAGATAGAGCTCGTCCGGAAACTGTCCGCTTTCGGAAAGCTGCATGATGTCCTCGATGCGCACCATCCTGTCGGTCCACATCCTCGAATAACCCTGTTCCTTGAGGGAAAGCATCAGCTCGACCTTGTCCTTCCTCTCCTTCCAGCCGAGGTCGGCAAGAAGATACGCCGATACCGATTCAGGGTCAAGCACGTACTCAAGCACATCGTTGACCGTATGGCACTTGACCTCGACTCCGCTGACAGGAGAATACGTCCTGCCTATCCTCGCGAAGAGAAGACGGAGGAAATCGTAGATCTCGGTAGTGGTAGCGACTGTCGAGCGAGGATTGCGGATATTGACTTTCTGCTCGATGGCGATTGCCGGAGGAAGGCCTGCGATAAGCTCCACGTCAGGCTTTGACATCCTGCCGAGGAACTGTCTCGCATATGAGGAAAGACTCTCCGCAAAGCGTCTCTGACCCTCTGCGAAAAGAGTGTCGAAAGCCAGCGACGACTTTCCGGAACCCGAGATACCGGTTACTACGACCAGCCTGTTCCTTGGAATCTCAAGGCTGACATCCTTGAGGTTATTGGCCCTGGCTTTCCTGATGACAATATTTCCTTCCTGTGGCATATGTTGTATTTATCAACACAAATATAGCCAATATGTGACTTCTTTCCCCCATTTTTTATAACAAATGGTCCAAGATTGATAGATAATCTCGGCTCTTTATCGTAATTTTGAATATAATCCCGAAAATGCGGAAAACACAAGACACAAAAAAACTAAATAAATGAACAAGAAACTCTTTTACCTGATCGGAACTGCAGCTCTCTCGCTCTCGGCATTACAGGCTAATGCCCAGTCGATGAAGCTCAACGACCTCGATTATTTCGAGAAGACCGGTGCGAACGTACTCGTTTACAGCAACATCTACAACGGTGGATTCTGCGACGAGAAACTCGCAGGTCTTGAAATCATCCAGAGAGGCGAACGTATCGCTACCGGTGGTGGCGTACGTCTCATGAACACCCCTGAGCAGTGGGACATCTATGCTACCATGACTGACAGGAAGGTCAACAAGGCAGACAACAGCATCGAGGTCACCCTCAACTACGAGGACTACGACTTCCAGTACAAGCTCCGCGTGACCCCTAAGGACAATGGTACCTGCATCCAGGTCATCCTCGACAAGCCGGTTCCTGCGAACCTCGTAGGCAAGGCCGGCATGAACCTCGAGTTCTTCCCTGCTTCATATTTCGGAAAGAACTACCTCGTAGACGGCAGCGCAAGGATCCTTCCTAAGTACGCTATGCACGACACAAAGGTACGCCCTGTATCCGAGAAGATTCCTCAGTACTTCGGCGAGACCACATTCGACGACAGAGGCCGCGGCGAATTCCTCGTTCCGCTTCCACTCTCTACAGGCCACAAGATCGTCATGGCACCAGAGGACAAGAACCTCCGCGTCAGCGTCACATCTGACGAGGAAGTGAGCCTCTATGACGGACGTCTCCTCGCCCAGAACGGTACTTTCGTAGTACGTTCGATCCTCCCTGCAGGCAAGAGCGGCAAGGTCCTCGAGTGGTATCTCGAGCCAGACGGAGACCCATCATGGATCCGCAAGCCTAACATCGGTTTCTCACAGGTCGGCTACACCCCTGCACAGAGCAAGGTCGCAGTCGTAGAGCTTGACAAGAACTACAAGCCTGAGAAGACCGCTAAGATCCTCAAGATCGACGAGAACGGCCAGAAGGTCCTCGCTCTCCAGGCTGAGGCCAAGGAGTGGGGTGTATTCAACCACCGTTACAACTACGTACAGATCGACTTCTCTTCAATCAAGGAGCCAGGTCTCTACTCTATCGAGTACGCTGGCGTCGAGACCAATGCATTCCCTATCGACCCTAAGGTATACAGCGACAAGTGGCATGCTTCGATGGACATCTCACTCGTAGTCCAGATGGACCACATGGAGGTCAACGAAGGCTATAGGATCTGGCACGGACGCGCAAACATGGACGATGCCATCATGGCCCCTGCAAATATCCGTCTCCACGACGGTTACACCCAGGGCAGCGAGAACTTCACCCAGTACAAGCCACTCGAGCATGTCCCTGGTCTCGCAGTCGGCGGATGGTATGACGCAGGTGACTTCGACATCCAGCAGAACTCAGTAGTGACCACCGAGCAGGACCTCGCGAAGCTCTGGAGACTCTTCGCACCTGAGCGCGATATGACCTATATCGACCAGGAGACACAGTTCGCCGACATCCACCGTCCTGACGGAGTTCCAGATGTGATCCAGCAGATCATGCACGGAACCCTCAACATGAACGCTCAGATCGAGGCTCTCGGTTTCATGGCAGGTAACATCGGCCAGCCACAGATGCACCAGTACCATCACCTCGGTGACGCGCTCACCCTTACAGACGGTCTCATCTACGACCCTACCCTCAAGCCATACGAAGTATCTGCAGACGGAAAGCGCAGCGGTACCTACGACGACCGTATCATCATGACACGCCAGCCTTCAGCTCAGGGTGTCATGGGAGCAATCATCGGTCTCGCATCTGCATATCCTGCACTCAAGGACTACTACCCTATCGAGGCGAACAGATCCCTCAAGAACGCTCTCATGCTCTGGGACAAGTATGTCGAGAACGAGCCTGCACAGCCTGCCAACCCTATGATGAACGGCAGATGGGGCGGCGGCGAGGCCAACAAGATCCGTGCAGCCATCGAGCTCTTCGATGCTACTGGCGAGCCAAGATTCAAGAACTACTACATGTCTAAGATCATGACCCTCGTCCAGCCGACCACAGACGGCAACACAAACCGTGGCGGTGCATTCATCTCTCTCTTCAACTTCGAGAACGTGCTCCGCGTATACGACCAGCTCGACGCAAAGCAGAAGGCTCAGGTCGAGGCTGCCATCCCTGTATACGTAGAGACTCTCGGCAAGCTCGGTGCTGACAACCCATACAACGCTCCTATCAGCGGCGGTGGCTGGGGTGGCAACAACCTCGTGATCAGCACAGCCCTCAACCTCTACCTCATCTGGAAGCACAATCCGGAAGCAGTTGACGCTGAGCTCATCCTCAGAAGCCTCAACTACCTCTACGGTACACATCCATACCACAACGCTTCATTCATCACCTCTGTAGGTGTGAACACAAAGAAGGTAGGTTACGGCAACACCCGTGCAGAGTACACCACAATCCCAGGCAGCGTCATCCCTGGCCTTCTCCTCAGAAACCCTGACTTCTACGAGAACAAGGACGACTATCCTTTCCACTGGGGTGAGAACGAGTGCGTTGTCAACTCTACACCTAACTACGTAATGCTTGCTCTCGCAGCTCAGGAGGTTGCTGACTACATCAACAACAAGTAATCAATCAAAAAACAGGACAGGCATAACATGCTCGGAACCATCGTAAATACAAGCTGCATCATCATAGGCAGCATTGCAGGCTCCCTCATCAAGAAGGGCATCAAACCGGAGATCCAGAAGGTAATGTTCACCGCCATGGGACTCGCATCCCTCGGCCTTGGTGTCAATGCATTCTGCGCACACTTCAGCGAGAGCACCTTCCCTGTCCTGTTCATCATATCTCTTGCCGTCGGAGGCCTGTTCGGAACTTGGATTGACATCGATGCGAGATTCAAGAATCTAGTGGACAGGCGCTCCGCCGGGCAGGATAATTCTGCCGACGGAAAGGCAAAGGGCGGACTTGCACAGGGTCTCTCGACCTGCATTCTCCTCTTCTGCATCGGCACATTCTCCATCGTAGGCCCTATGAACAGCGCCCTCTATGGAGACAATACTTTCCTCTTTACAAACGCCACGCTTGACCTCATCACGTCATGCGTATTCGCAACGACCTACGGCATCGGAATCATATTCGCTGCACCCGTACTCTTCTGCTGGCAAGGTATGTTCTACCTTATAGCAAAGCTCGCCGGCGGAGTAATCCCGGATGCGCTCATCCATGAATTGATCTCCGTCGGCGGTCTTCTTATCGTTGCTTCAGGTCTCAGCCTTCTGGAACTCAAGGACTGCAAGAGTCTCAATCTTCTTCCTTCCCTGCTGGTTCCAGTCCTCTACTTTTTCATCCAGGGCTTATTCTAGACTGTCATAATACAGACGCCGGTGAAGCGTAAGTGGCGCCCTCAGCCGCAGCCGAGCAAGGCGAGGCGAGAATGGACAAGCCACGTCGCTTGCACCGGCGTCTGTCCGTTATTCAACAGTCCACCAGTCCCAGTTGAAGAGATTGCCCTTCTGACGGGCATTGCCCTTGAACACGAAGTAGACGTCGTGTACTCCGCTTGCACCCTTGAGCGAGCATGAAATCTGCTCGAACACATCCTTGGTCGCAGGAACAGTGATCTTACCGGCGCACTTACCTGAAGGAGAGTCAAGGCGTACCTCCATTGAACCACCATAGAGATGGCTTGCTACAGATGCGGTGAACTTGCTTGCACCCTTTCCGAAATCAACACCCTTGACGAGAAGGTACTCACCCTCGTCGATATCGGTCACGAAGATAGAGTCGAACCTTGGACCTGACGCAAGAGCCTGCGCGGTCTTGAGGCCATAGCCCCATGCCATTGTCTCAGCCTCTACCCTGCGGTATGGGTTGAAAGGCTCCACCTGCTCGAGCTTCGCATCGAGGAAGTAAGGAACCTCATTGATGGTACCGTCGGCATTGTAGGTCATCTCGGCAGCTGCTACAGAGCGCTGCTCGGCGTGCTTATGGTTGGAAAGACGGAAAACGTCATAGTTGAGACCGAACACATAGGACTTGCCCTTGTAGTCGATCACGCCTGGATGGTTACCGCGGGTGCGGACTGTATGGTCCATGATATGTCCCTTGTACTCCCATGGTCCGAGAGGACCGTCTGCCATAGCGTAGCCGATACCCTCAGGGCAGCATGTAGAAGCGAATGCGAGATAGTAATGGCCGTCACGCTTCCAGAACCATGGTCCTTCCTGATAGTCCTCGATATGAGGCATCTTCATGATCTCGCCTGAATATGAGATCATATCCTCGTTGAGCTTCACGCAGTATAAGTTAGGATTGCCCCAGTACATGTAGGCCTGGCCGTCGTCGTCGACCCATACGGTAGGATCGATGTCGTCCCAGTGCTCCTTCTGCCATACGAGAGGTTCTCCGAGAGGGTCACGATATGGTCCCTCAGGCTTGTCAGCAACGAGGACACCGATTCCATGTCCATGGATAGGACAGTACATATACCATTTGCCGTTGCGCTCTACGACCTGCTCTGCCCATGCACCGTTGTTACCCTGGTACCAGCGGAAATTACGCAGGGATGCTACCGGACCGTGGTCCTGCCAGTTGACCATGTCGGTCGATGTGTAGAGAAGCCAGTCACGCATCTGGAATCCCTCTGCGCCGTCCTCGTCGTGAGTGGTGAACAGATAGACGACACCGTCATGCACGAAAGGTGCAGGGTCTGCGGTGAACTTGGTCTGGACGACAGGCATGTTGAGGTCAGCAAGAGGTGCCTGAGGCTCGTTTGTCGAGCATGATGCGAGAAGTGCGGCTGAGATGCCAAGTAAAAGTGATGTGTGTTTCATTATGTTTGAGTTTTGTTTTAAAGTGAAGGATGTACAGGGATGATGGTACCGTCAGGGTTGAACTCCATCCTGTCGATGCAGACTTCCCTGTTGTAGCCACCTGAAAGGCCCATCTTCACACCTTCTGGACGTGTGAAGCGATGGTAGACTATGTACCACTCGTCGGTTCCAGGCATGCAGATGACCGAATGGTGTCCTGTTCCGAAGATCTGGAGAGAAGGATCCTGCTGGATCACGATGGTCTCCTCGACCTTCGCAGGCTTACCGTTGCGCACGAGCTCGGTAGGAGAATCCGAGATGAGATAGCGGACTCTGTAATAAGATGAACGGGTGATGTTCTCAGACCACATGAAGTAGTAGAGGCCGTTGCGCTCGAAAACGTATGAGCCCTCGAGATAGTGGTACTCACCTATCTTCGATCTTGGGATGAGCTCATGCATGGTGCCAGGCACAAGCGAGATCATATCGTCCGCAAGCTCTGCCATCCAGAGGTATGAATTGCCCCAGTAGAGATAGTACTTGCCGGTCTTAGGATCCTGGAACACATCAGGGTCGATGATCTGGTTAGGAGCGTTGATCTCCTCCTGGGTAAGGAGGGCCTTTCCGAGCACGTCCTTGAAAGGTCCTTCAGGACGGTCAGCCACAGCCACGCCGATGGTTCCATGGTGAACGAAATAGAAGTAGTACTTGTAACCCTTTATCTTAGTGTGCTTTGCATTCTTATAGACAGGCCTCTCGATGATACATGGAGCCCATGCGTACTCCCTGTCACCCCATGTGAGGTCACGCAGGTCGAGGATCACGCCCTCGTCCTTCCATGTCTTGAAGTCCTCAGATGAAAGGCAGTGGAAATCAAAGCTGTGCCAGCCGTAAGCGCCATCAGTGGTCGGATAGATGTAGAACTTGCCGGTCTTCTCACTGTAAAGGACCTCAGGGTCAGCATGGAGATTAGGAAAGATAGGATTCTTGACGTTCGGAGCAAGATGCTTTGGCTCCTCGGCGTCGCTCCACTTCTGGAGCCTCTCGTACTCCTGCTGGTTTAGAGTGATGAACGAGCCCTTGTCAGGACCGTAGAGGCCCTCGATGTTCTTCGCGCCATAGAATCTGGTCATTCCCTCGTCAGAAGAACAGAGACGGTAGCCACCCGTAGTGTGGTCCACATAGCCGAACTGCCAGCCCTTCTGCTCCTTCACCTTGAGAGAAGCATAGCTTCCTGTACCGTTGCCTCTCTCGACGTCGAACGACTGGGATGGCTTTGCCCAAGGTCCCTCTACACTCTGGGAGAATGCTACCATGAACCCGGACTGGCTGAGGTCATCGACGACCATCGCATATCTGCCGTCCTCCGGCATCCAGGTGATGTCGACGCTGCCGACAGGAATGTCCCAGCCGAAAAGCTGAGCCTCGTCGCCGGTCTGGGAGAGCGACCTGTCGAGGCGGCAGAACCAGATGCTGTCTGTGCCGAGCTTGTTGAAATAGAGGACGTACGAGCTGCCGTCCCAGATGAGCTTCGCGTCTGAAGCCGGAGAAATCTTCGGAGAAGCCACTGTCTTCCAGCTGATGAGGTCCTCGCTGGTCTGAAGGACCATGGTACCTCCGATCTCGCTTGTCACCATCACATAGCCCTTTCCTTCCGCCCTGCGGCAGAGGAAGACATTGGTAACGACACCCTTAGGACCCTTGTCGTCCTGCGAGAAGATCGAATCTCCGCAGAGCATGTCGTGGAAATGGATCGCGTCAGGAGAGGTCGCGAAGGCAGGCCACTGTCCATGGGCGGACTTATGGGCGAACATATAGCCATAGACTTCGTCCTCCGGGATCGAATAGTTGCCGTTCTGGGCAAATGACACGGATGTCGAGGCAGCGAATGCAAGTGCAGCCGCCATGACCGGGATCTTAAGAATGTACTTCACTGTCAATCAACATATTTGGTTATCTACTTTTGGCCGACATACATGCGGCAGATGCCGAAAGTGAAGGCCTTGTGCTGGACCCTGCTGTATCCACATGAAGCCATCGTCGCCATCCATTCCTTCTTTCCTGGAAATTTCAGCACAGAGGCAGGCAGATAGTTGTATGCGGCCTGGTCGCCGGAGATCTTGCCTCCGATAAGCGGGAGAATCCTGGTGAAATAGAGATTGTAGCACCAACGGATGATTGGATTCGCAGGGACGGAGAGTTCCAGGATGACGAGCTTTCCGCCAGGCCTGAGCACCCTGAGGATTTCACGCAGAGCAGCCTCCCTGTGCTCGAAGTTACGAATGCCGAAAGCGATTGTGACGCGGTCGAAGCTGTCATCTGCGAAATCCATCTTCTCGCAGTCCCCCTGCTCGGCGGTGATCCGATCCTGCAGGCCGAGCTTCGCGACCTTCTGCCTCATTACCTCGAGCATGCCGGCGGACAGGTCAAGGCCGTGGACCATGGTACCATGATCCGACTTCCTTGCGATTGCGATACTGAAGTCGCCGGTACCGCAGGCGATATCGAGTATCTCCTGTTTCTTTCCCTTCTCGACGATCTGCTTCAAGGCCCTGCGCCTCCACGTCCTGTCGATGTCAAGGGACATTATATGGTTGAGGCGGTCGTAGTCTTTTGCTATCGAGTCGAACATCTGCTCGACGTTTTCTTTCTTTGGTCCGTTCATATTACAAAATTAACATCTAAATGGCTGAGAAACAAGATTTTTGATACCATTATTCATAAATAGGAATATTATTCATACTATTTTCATTAAATTATTAGACAAATGTTGGAAAAACTAATATCTTTGCATCTTAAAGTGTTTCCCAAAACGCCTTCTGACTGTACAGAAAGCAATCCTTTACCGGATTTTCGAGGCACAGAAAACATCAATTTATAACTCTTGCATCTTTATTCATTACAAATAGCAATGGATAATGATGTGATTTGTTATAAATGCTTACTTATTGCCAATATACAGTAATAATTTAATATTTTAACTATCGCCCAATGAAAAAGGCTAGACTTATTTTAGCAGTGATCGCGATGCTTGCGTTCTCTCTCAGTGCCTATGCACAGCAGAGAACCGTCAAAGGTACCGTGACCGCCGAAGAAGACGGATTGCCAGCAATTGGCGTCTCTGTCTTTGTGAAAGGCAATACCAAACTTGGTACTGTCACAGACCTGGACGGTAAATTCAGCCTCAGCGTGCCTGCGTCTGCAACGCAGCTCATCGTTTCGTCGCTGGGTTACCTCGAGCAGGTAGTCGACATCCAGCCTGAGATGGAAATCGTTCTCAAGCCAGACTCAGAAATGCTTGAGCAGGTTGTCGTCACAGGTATGCAGAAGATGGACAGACGACTGTTCACAGGTTCTACCACCAAGATCGAAGCTTCCGAGTCCCAGATCAACGGTATGGCCGACATCAGCCGCTCCCTCGAAGGAAGAGCAGCCGGTGTCTCAGTCCAGAACGTATCAGGTACCTTCGGTACAGCACCTAAGATCCGTGTCCGTGGTGCAACATCTATCTACGGTTCGTCAAAACCACTCTGGGTCGTTGACGGTGTGATTATGGAAGACGTAGTCGACGTAAGCGCCGACCAGCTTTCTTCCGGAGACGCCAACACCCTCATCTCATCAGCTATCGCCGGACTCAACTCTGAAGATATCGAGAGCTTCGACATCCTCAAGGACGGTTCCGCTACCTCTATTTATGGTGCGCGCGCGATGGCCGGTGTCATCGTCGTAACCACCAAGAAGGGTAAGGCAGGAGCTACAAGGCTTAACTACACAGGTGAATTCACAATGCGCCTCAAGCCTTCTTACAGCACCTTCAACATCATGAACTCCCAGGACCAGATGGAAATCTACCAGGAGCTCGAGCAGAAGGGCTACCTCACATACGCTTCGACAGCGAACGCCTCATCAAGCGGTATCTATGGTAAGATGTACCAGCTCATCGGCCAGTACAACACAACCAGCGGCCAGTTCGGTCTCGCAAATACCCCTGAAGCACGCGCCCAGTACCTCAGAGCAGCTGAGTACAGGAACACCGACTGGTTCGGTCTCCTCTTCTCCATGGCTCCTCAGCAGAACCACTCAGTGAGTGCATCCGGCGGTTCTGACAAGGGTACATACTACGCATCTCTCTCGTTGATGGATGACCCAGGTTGGACAAAGCAGTCTGACGTACGCCGTTACACTGCCAACCTCAACACAACCTACAAGTTCCTCGACAACCTCAGCTTCAACCTCATCTCCAACGCATCTTACCGTAACCAGAGAGCACCTGGAACCCTCGGTCAGACAACTGACGTCGTTTCCGGAGAGGTTAAGCGTGACTTCGATATCAACCCATACTCATACGCCCTCAACACATCACGTGCGCTTGATCCAAACGAGTACTACACCAGGAACTACTCGAAGTTCAACATCATGCACGAGCTCGACAACAACTACATCGACCTCAACGTGACTGACTTCCGTATCCAGGGCGAGGTGAAGTTCACACCTATCAAGAGCCTCGAGTTCAGTGCGATCGGTGCTGCCAAGTACACCCATACCTCACAGGAGCACTATATCCTCGATGAGTCGAACCAGGCACTTGCATACCGTGAGATGAGCACATCTACCATCCGCAACAGCAACCCTTACCTCTATACTGACCCAGACAACCCATACTCACTTCCTATTTCGGTTCTCCCAGTAGGTGGTATCTATGAGCGTGAGGACAACTCAATGATGGGTTACGACTTCCGTGCTACAGCCAACTACAACAAGACTTTCGCTGGAAAGCATATCGTGAATCTCTATGGCGGTACCGAGATCAACAGCATCGAGCGCCATGGTTCATGGTTCCGTGCATGGGGTATCCAGTACGGAATGGGTGAGACACCTAACTACGACTACCGTGTATTCAAGAGAGGTAACGAGGAGAACTCAAACTACTACAGCATGACCAACAGGCATGACCGCAGTGCTGCATTCTTCGCAAACGGTACCTACTCATACGACGGACGTTACGTCATCAACGGCACCTACCGTTACGAGGGTACCAACAAGCTCGGCAAGAGCCGTCAGGCACGCTGGCTCCCTACATGGAACATCTCCGGAGCATGGAACATGAGCGAGGAGAAGTGGATGAGCAACCTCTATCCTGCACTTTCACACCTCAGCCTCAAGGCTTCCTACTCACTTACCGCTGACCGTGGCCCTTCTACAGTGACCAACTCAGCCGTGATCATCAGCTCTACGACTCCGTGGAGACCTTTCACAAGCGTACGTGAGTCAGAGCTCTACATCCAGGACCTCGCCAACACAGACCTCACATACGAGAAGAAGAAGGAGCTCAACCTCGGTTTCGAGGCCGGCTTCATCGACAACAGGATCAACTTCACCTTCGACTGGTACACACGTAACAACTACGACCTCATCGGTGTGATCAACACCCAGGGTATCGGTGGACAGGTTGAAAAGATGGGTAACATCGCTACCATGAAGTCAGGCGGTTATGAGATCTCACTCTCTACCACCAACATCAAGAACAAGGACTTCTGCTGGACCACAAACCTCATCTTCTCGCACGCCCAGACAAAGGTCACAGACCTCAAGACAACCGTCAGGATGATCGACCTCATCACAGGTAACGGTTTCGCACAGGAAGGCTACCCTGTACGTGGTATCTTCTCAATTCCTTTCGTAGGCCTCAATGAGCAGGGTCTCCCTGTATTCAAGGACCAGGATGGAAACGAGTCAGTCACAGGCGTCTACTTCCAGGAGTCTGAGCCAGAGAAGCTCAAGTTCCTTGAGTACTCAGGCAGCGCTGACCCTACAGACGTAGGTTCACTCGGAAACACATTCCAGTGGAAGAACTTCCGCCTCAACGCATTCATCACCTACTCATTCGGCAACGTCATCCGTCTTGACCCTGTATTCAGCAGCAGCTACAACGACCTTGACTCAATGCCTAAGGAGTTCAAGAACAGATGGACCGTTCCAGGAGATGAGAAGTACACTACTATCCCAGTGATCGCAAGTGCATGGCAGAACAAGCAGAATTCACAGCTCAGCTATGCATACAACGCATACAACTACTCATCTGAGCGTATCGCAAGGGGCGACTTCATCCGTATGAAGGAAATCTCCCTCAGCTATGACTTCCCTAAGTCTCTCGTAGAAAAGATGAAGCTCAACAGCCTCGGACTCAAGCTCCAGGCTACGAACCTCTTCCTCCTCTATGCAGACAAGAAGCTCAACGGACAGGATCCTGAGTTCTTCAACACCGGTGGTGTAGCAGTGCCTATGCCTAAGCAGTTCACCTTCACACTCAAGATCGGTCTTTAATCAATGGAGGGAATAATTATGAAAATGAACAGAATCATATACTCATTCGCAGCTCTCGCACTTCTCGCTACATCCTGTGACAAGTTCCTCGATGTAATGCCTGACAACCGTACAGAGCTGAACAATCAGGAGAAGATCAGGACTTTCCTCACATCTGCATATCCTGAGACAGACTATATGCTCGTCACAGAGTTCTCTTCTGACAACGTAGACGACTATGGTGAGAACAATCCTAACCATGACCGTTTCATCGACCAGGTCTATTTCTGGCAGGACATCACCGAGACAGACAACGAGGACACTGAGAACCTCTGGGGTAACAGCTACATCGCGATCGCAGCAGCCAACCAGGCAATCGAGGCTATCAACAACATGGGTGGTCCCGAAGAAGCAGGAATGCAGGCTGAGATGGCGGAGGCGCTTCTTTCACGTGCCTACAACCACTTCATCCTCGTAACCGTATTCGCTCAGGCATACTCAAAAGAGACTGCGGAAAGCGACCCAGGTGTGACCTACATGCTCCAGCCAGAGCAGGGCCTCAACCCTAAGTACAAGAGAAACACTGTCGCAGAGGTCTACGACTTTATCGACAAGGACCTCCAGGCAGCTCTCCCATATGTGAGCGACCAGTACTACACAGTACCTAAGTACCACTTCAACAAGAAGGCGGCATATGCGTTCGCTACCAGGTTCTACCTCTACTACGAGAAGTGGGATGAGGCTGTGAAGTGGGCTGACGCATGTCTCGGCACCCAGCCTGAATCGCTCCTTCGTGACTGGAAGAACGTCGCGACTCTCACAAAGGACGAGGACGTCATCATGCAGCACTACATCGACGCAGGTCTCAACTGCAACCTTCTTCTCCTTACCGCATACTCAAAGATGGGCCTCTGCTTCGGTCCATACAGGGTCTATTCAAGATATTCTCATGGTTCATACCTCGCCAACAACGAGACAGGTATTGCACTGGCAAATATCCTTGGATACGCCAAGGACAGTGATTTCTACTACTCTCCAATGTACAGATACACTGCCACAAACCTTGACAAGACTATCTTCTGGAAACTGCCTTACCTCTTTGAGTACACCGACCCTGTCGCACAGATAGGCTACTACCGTACAGTATATCCAGCTCTTACTACCGATATGGCACTCCTCGAGAGAGCAGAGGCCAAGATACTCCTCAAGCAGTACGACGCAGCAGTGGAGGACATCAACATCTGGATCGGCAACATCTCAAAGAAGGGCGGAAACTACACTGCAGAGCAGATCATATCAGCAATCAAGGCACTCCCATACAGCAAATGGGACGAATCTTCTCCTAAGAAGAGACTCAACCCTGGTTTCGAGATCGGTGCAGAAGGTTCCCCACAGGAAAGCCTTCTCCAGTTCGTTCTCCTTCTCAAGAGAGTCGAGGGCCTTCAGCTTGGTCTCAGATGGTTTGACATCAACCGCTACGGAATCGAGATCGAGCGTCGTGTCATCGGCATGGACGGAGAGCCTGAGTCATACCAGGACAAGCTCAGCGTACGTGACCCTAGAAGAGCTATCCAGATCCCTAAGAAGGTTACCGACGCAGGTTATGAGCCTAACAAACGTTAATTCCGGCAGAGTATGAAAATGAAAAAGAATATTTTTATCATAGCAGCTATGGCTGCGGCACTCTTTGGAGCCGTTGCATGCCAGGAGGACGCCCTTGATCCAAACAGCGTCATCAAGGCAGACAGCTACGAGAAGAATGCTTTCGACAAGTGGCTTGAGGTCAACTACGTCAACCCTTACAACATCGACTTCAAGTATCGTTTCGAGATGAACGAGTCCGACATGAACTACTACACAGTTCCGGCTCCTCTCGAAAGCTCTATCATGATGGCTCATCTTGTGAAATACCTCTGTATCGACACATACGACGAGGTGGCAGGTATCGAGTTCACACGTGGATACTTCCCTAAGATGTTCTTCCTTATCGGCGAGTGGGAATACCGCAACAACGGTACTATCATCCTCGGTACGGCAGAAGGTGGAAAGAAGATCCTCCTCTCAGGTATCATCTATCTTCCTCTGTACATCCAAGCCGGAGCTGATGCACTCAACGAGTACTACATCAAGACAATCCACCATGAGTTCACCCATATCCTGAACCAGACCAAGGACTTCCCTACCGACTTCAAGCTCGTGACCGGTTCAGGTTATGTAGCCGACAGCTGGAGCGAGGAGCCTTACGACAGGGAATACCTCCAGAACGGATTCATCAGTGCGTACTCACAGTACTCTGAGGGCGAGGATTTCGCCGAGATGCTCTCCATCTACATCACCAACGACCAGGCATACTGGGACGCACAGCTCAAGGCTGCCGGAGACGGTGCTGCTGCCATCAATACTAAGCTTGACATCGTCAGAGGCTACATGAAGGACAGCTGGGGAATCGACATCAACGAACTCCGCTCAACCATCCTCAGACGTCAGAATGACGTGATCAAGGGCAAGGTTGACCTCACAGACATTTCAATCGACTAAACGCAGGAAGATATGAAAATCAGAAACATATTCAGCTTAATTGCAGCTCTTGCATTCATGGTCCCTATGCAGTCATGCCTCAAGGACACAGAGGAGGTTTTCGAAGACTCTCCGTCAGCAAGACTCTCTGCATACAATGACGGCCTGCACAAGGTCCTCTGCGACGGTGACGGAACCTGGATCATGGAATATTATCCAGGAGCTAACCAGATGTACGGTGGATACACCTACATCATGAACTTCGCAGAGAAAGAAGTCACCGTGAAGGGCGAGCTTTCAGACAAATCAGCTACAAGCCTCTACAAGTTCGCAGCGGACAACGGCCCTGTGATCAGCTTCGATTCATACAACGAGGTATTCCACCACTTCTCTACCCCATCTTCTTCTAAGTATGAGGCATACGGCGGTGACTTCGAGTTCACAATCGTCAACTTCACAGATGACGAAGTAATCCTCAAGGGCAAGAGGACAGGCAACCGCTACACCATGAGAAGAGCGGAAGCAGGCTTCAAGGCCGATGAGTACCTTGCAGGAATCAATGCTCTCAAGAACAGCTTCAAGGCTCCTGCCATCGAAGGTATGATCGGTGACCTTGCAGTCACAGGTTCAATCGACCTCAGCAAGAGAACCATCCATATCTTCTATCCAAGCGGAGAGGTTGACGAAGACGGAGAGGAGATCCTCACAGACCTCAGCTCAGCATTCATCATCACTCCGGAAGGATTCCATATGTACAACCCTATCGAGGTCAACGGCTACACCATCAGGGATCTCTTCTATCTTTCTAACTACAACAGCGTCACCAACGGTGTGTTCACCCTCAAGGGTAAGCGTCCAGAAGGATATAAGGAGTACGACGAGCTTGTAGGTGACTACAGGATCGTATGGAGCAACGGTTCCGCAAACGTGACACTCAAGGAGACACCGAACCGCGATTCATTCATCATGACCGGATTCGTCAATGGAAAGGACGTAGTCGTAGGCTATGACGAGGCAAGGGGTGGCATGTCAATTGTCTACCAGACACTCGGCGCTGACGGAGACCTTACTGTCAGACTCTGTCCATGGGATACATCAGCGGGCTACCTCACCAAGACCGAGGGCTCAGGACTCAATATCCAGTACAGCGAGACAGACGGCTACTTCAAGTTCTCTGACAACGGTGCATGGGAAGGTAACAAGGTTGACTCCTTCATCATCTATTCATTCAATGCGGCTGACGCGTTCAACGCCGAGTACACCGGCTACGGAAACTCTCGTTTCGTAAGGCTTTCATCGATGACAAAACTTTAATAGGGACGGAAAATGAAACACAAATTACTTATACTCGCTGCGGCCCTCAGCTCACTCTTCCTTGTATCCTGCAAGGAAGATGAGCCGGTCGCAAAGGAGCCTACACTTTCTGTAGTCAAGAATGAACTTTCCATTCCAGGAAAGGGAGGCGAGGCTGTCGTTGAAGTACAGGCAGAAGGCGCATTCGAGGCTACCGTGGACAAGGACTGGCTCAATTGTTCGAAGGAAGGTTCCAAGATCGTGCTCAGCGCCGGCGAGAACCCATCTATCGAATCCCGCTACGCTTCCCTCCTCATCAAGAACAATGAGGAGTCCATCAAGCTCAGCGTAGTCCAGCTTGGACAGAAGACTTCAGGATTCGATCCTGACGACATCAAGGCATCTTCTGACGGCGGCGAATTCACATTCGAATACAGCTACGACACCAAGATGACCGCGACTGCCGACGCAGAATGGGTATCTCTCGACATCACTGAGGACTGCCTGACTGTCACCATCGCAGAGAACACTGTCCAGGGCACACCTGAGAATCCTGCAAGATTCGCAGAGATCAAGTGGACTCTCGGAGCAGACAACGGCGTCATCGGAATCAGACAGAGCAATGTCTCATTCATGAAGGTAGACCCTAACTGGAACGTCGAATATCTTGGCGTCCAGGACTACGAAGGCGAAGATGTCGAGGAAATCCAGAACAACGTAACCGATCCTACCATCTCAGGCAAGTATGCAGTCTCATTCCTTTCTAAGGCTGAAGTGACAGCCAGCGGAATGGAGATCCAGGATTATATCAGCGACGTCTTTGCACCTGCATACATCGCGGAAGTAGAAGAGATCATCGCATTCTATGCACAGTACGGAATCACCCTCGCTTTCGAGGATCTCCTCTTCGAGGACACTGATTTCCAGATTTTCGACATCTTCACCCCTGGTGATTACTACGGTATCGCTGTCGGATTCACAGAAGACGCAGATCTTACCGGACACTACGCTTACTGCGAGTTCACCAAGGAAGGCGGTTCAGACCCAGGTCCAGGCGATGGTGGATATTCATCATGGCTCGGAGAATGGAAAGACGAAGAAGGAAGCACTTGGACAATCACTGAGAAAGTGAAGGACAAGAGCTACACTATCAACGGTATCGAGGGTATAACTACACTTCCTATCGAGGCAGAGTATGATGCTGCCAGCGAGGCACTCGTCGTACGTGCACAGGAAGGCCTTGGTTCATATGAAGATATCGAGAATGTAGGATACTATGGTATTGCCGAAGATGGATATTTCTACACTCCTGGAACCGAACCTTACGCAATCTTCACAGCTAAGCTTGCATCGGATGGATCTTCTGCAAACCTTGTTGGAGAAATGATCGCTACTGAAGATGGAAATCTCAGACTCGTGAACGCAATCTACATTGGAGAAGGCGATGACGGATACTACTCACTCAGCAAGTCATACATTTCACTTCCTTCTACCATCAAGAGAGTTGGAGGAAACGGAGGCGGAGACAACCCTGGATCGGGTTCTGCGGAATATAACAAGTTCCTCGGCTCATACAGCGTAGAGCCATCTGACAGTTCTCTGGATCCTTGGACAACCACAATCAGACAGGATGTGGCTGACAAGAGCTTCAAGGCATATGATTGGCAGGGCTGGAGCGACGACTGGATGAGCCCGGCAGAGGCTGACTACAAGGACGGAGCAATCGTATTCAAAGGCGGAACCGGCAAAAAGGCTGCTTCGAATGTCCAGATCGATGACAGTGGAGAGGCATTCGACATCTATTACATGGGACGCGCTGAGATGAACGGAAAGGTCTATGTGATTACTTCCGGAACAGGTATGTACGATGCTTGCCAGGGCAAGATAGACAACAGCGGAAACATAACCCTCACCGGACTCGACGTTGAGCTCAGTGACGGTGGTACATATCCATTCGTAGACTACAGTATCGTAGCCATGAACGCTGACAAGACATCAATCTACACCTTCAGGAATATGATGAACTCGTTCCCTGTCACAATGACCAAGGCCGGTTCAGGTTCTTCAGTGAAGCGTATGTCTCTCTCATCAAAGAACGCTGTAAAGATCGATCCAAGCCAGGTAATCGACATCGCACAGCTCCGAAACAGCCAGGAGAGAATCAAGATGTCAGGCAAGGCTGCGATTTCACAGCCAAGAATGATCCATATTAAAATAGCCAGATAACAACAAACTATTATATTATGAAAAAAGGTATTATTGCAGCTCTTTTTGCTGCGGCTATCGCAGTTGTAGGTTGCTACAACGACGATGAGCTTCAGAAGAAGGTCAATGACCTCGACAAGAGAGTCACTACTCTCGAGGAGCAGGTCAAGGAACTCAATGAAAAGACAGTTCCAGGTCTTCAGGCTACTGTTGCCGCCATCCAGGATGGTGTATTCGTATCTAAGGTATCAAAGACTGCAGAAGGTGTGACAATCACTTTCTCAGACGGTACTTCCGCTTTCATCAAGGATGGTGCAAAGGGTGACAAGGGTGATTCTCCTGTAATTGCAGTCAAGGAAATTGACGGCGTATTCTACTGGACTATCAACGGTGAAGTCGTAGAGGATGCTGAAGGCAATCCTATCACAGTCTACGAGGCTCTTCCTGAGTTCCGTATCAACAACGGCAAGTGGGAAGTTTCATACGACGAAGGCAAGACATGGACAATCGTTGACGTAATGGGCGAAGCAGAAGCTCTTCCTATCTCTATCCAGGACGACGCTGACACCGTTACATTCTACATCGGCGAAGAGTCTTACGTCATCCAGAAGGAGCATGCATTCTTCATCAGCTTCAACATCTCTGACCGCAAGAACATCGGTGTTCCAGAGGGAGAGGAGTTCATGTATGAGTACACAATCAACGGTCTCCGCGAGGATGATGAGCTTGAGGTTGACATTCTCAATGTAACTGCAGGCTGGGAGGCTAAGGTAGTATCTCTTCCTAAGGGAGAGACTCCTGGCTACATCGCTGTCAAGAACCTTGAGAACAAGGACGGAAAGGTATTCGTATATGCCGCTAACGGAAAGGGCAAGACTGACATCAAGTCTCTCGTATTCGAGGGTGGTGTCCTTACTGCTGACATGGATGTCAAGACAGTCGGTGCAGAGGGTGGAAACCTCATCCTCACAGTTGTCACCAACATGGACTATGAGCTCTATATCCCTAAGAACCAGAAGTGGCTTACACAGGCTCCAGAGACAAAGGCTACACATACAGATGTAATCACTCTCGTTGCTGCTCCTAATGAGACCGGAGCATACCGTTCAACAGAGGTTGACGTCATCCTCCAGAACATGGAGACCAAGGCATTCGTAATCCTCCAGGAGCAGAGTGCATCTGTAGCAACAGACATCGCTTCTCTTGCAAATGTCGAGGAAGGCACAGAGGTTACACTCTTCAATGAGGTAGTCGTAGCAGCTGCTGCAGAAGGTTTCGTAATCTCAGACGGCAAGAAGAATCTCTACATCGCTGACCAGACAGCAGCAAAGGGTGACCTTGTTGAGATCAGCGGTACTGTCACCGAGGACGGTTTCGTTGCATCTTCAGTTGAGATCAAGGGTAACGACCATGCTCTTCCAGCAGAGACAAGATTCTACTATTTCGCTTACAGCCAGATCTATGATTGCGTATTCACTGCTGTAAACGGTATTCTTAACATCGACGGTGAGACATACTCTATCGAGATGCCTTACGGCGATGTCATCACACTTGCGACACCTTCATCAGTCGAAGGTCTTGTAGCAGGCAATGTCGTTTCTGCAAAGGGCTACATGATCGGTTACGAGGAAGGTGATGAGGCTGACGAGTATACAATGCTCGCAGCAGAGATTGCATCAGCTCCATTCACAAAGAAGGGAGAGATGACATACAATCCTGACGGAAGCAACTCTTCTTATCCAGACGAGATCGACTGGCCAGGATTTACCGAGGGATATGCTCAGTATTCTATCTACAAGAAGGAAGCTATCGGCGAAATGTCTGAGGCTGAATTTGCTTATAACATATCAATGCAGGCTGCTGACGACTATCAGTATGATTATCTCCATTCATACGGCGCAAGCATGGCTCCAGCTACCCTCGCACCTCTCGTTCTCTATGCTCCAGGCGAGACATGTGCTGCTAAGCTTCCATACGGCGAGTATATCGTTGTAGCTACCGGTATGGATGAATATGGTCGTCTCAGTGGCGACTATGGATTCCTTGAGATCATTAAGGAAGAGCCTGTTTCAAACGCAGCTTACGAGGATTACCTCGGAACATGGAAGATGGGCACTGATCTTCTTACCATCTCACAGAAGGAAGCTGGAAAGACATACAACATCTCAGGTATCAAGGGTCAGAAGAATGACAACTACGGATACAACGTCGAAGCTGTTGTCGCTGAGTTCGTAAACGGTAACATCGTACTTAAGGAGCAGGCAACATCTGCTACTGCAGAGGTCGGAACAAATGGTCTCTGCAACATCTACCTCTCTGGTGTATTCGCATACTCTGGAAAGACCTACGGATATTATCCTATCAACGGTGATGAGCCTCAGGTTATTTTCTCAGGAGCACTGGTTGATGACAAGATCGTCCTTACTGCAGGTTCTTGTGAATATGGAAGCTTCACAAGCATGGGCTTCTCATGGGTGATTGCAGAAGGCACAAACGCAGGAAAGGGCAACACATTCACCGGTACTACACTTGGCAACATGGAGAAGCCAGGCGAAGCTAAGGAGGCTTATAAGAAGTGGCTTGGCAACTACACATTCGTCATCGGCGGTGAAACCTACAACGCAACAATCCAGCAGCTTAATGCAAATACCGACATGATTGTCTCATTCGACGATGAGTATATCGAGGACTATGAAGCAGTCGCAACATGGGATGAGGCTAAGGACGTGCTTACCATCAGTGGACAGAAGTTAGGAACATGGACTCATTCTACTTATGGAACAATCACAGATACAGTATGCGGCATCATCGAATACAACGGCAACAAGACAAGCGTAACAGGTTCATATGATATCGCTACTCTCAGCTATAATGATGGTAACATCACAGTAGATACTGCCGGTAAGGTTACCCTCTCTGTAGGTGACTTCGACATCATCGGTATGTCAATGTTCGGTGTAACTTCCGACAACAAAGTCCTCAGATATGTAGATGTAGAGGACTACCAGATGTTCCCATATGAGCTTACAAAGGCAGCTGGTACAACTGCTACAAGCAGCAAGTCAGCAGGTAAGACTCCTGTAATCGCTGGTAAGGCAGTTGCAGAGAAGGCTGTAGCACAGCCAGCTAAGCTTACATCTGCAAAGACTCAGAGCACTTTCAACAAGAAAGTATCTGTAAAGGCAGAGGTAAAGAGCGTAAGAAACATCAAGTAACAAGGCGCTGAGACAACATAATGTAAAGCGGGCCAGATGATTCTGGCCCGTTTTATTTATTTTTATGCCAGAAAATCGTAAATTGCAGAAATTTATCTGCAAATGAAAAAGACCATCCTATACCTCAGCATATTAGTGACTGTATTAGCCGCTTCATGCGCCAAGAACGAGGTTGATAAAAATGATTTGACGGCATCTACGGGAGCAAAGGCACCCATAGAATCTGAAGAGATCACTCCGGAGAAGGCTGAGAAGGCAATGTTCTTCGAGGGGAAAGCCATCGTCAGATTCTCTGAAGAGATGACTCAGGCAATCGAAAGAGGTGCTGCTACAAAGGCTACGGCATCACTTCCCGAGGAGCTGGGTCTCAGGATCATCGAGAGAGTATTCCCACACGCAGGAGAATTCGAGGAAAGGACAAGAAGGGAAAGACTCCACAGATTCTATATCGTAGAGTTCGACAAGGCACTCTCCTACTCCAAGGCAAGCGAGCTCATCTCTCAGATGGAGGGCGTCGAGAACGTCGAGCCTTGCCGCAAGGTAAGGATCACGGAATACAACGACCCGCTGATGAGGCTTATGTGGGAATATTCCGGCAAATACAGCATACACGCCAAGGAGGCATGGGAATATACCACAGGTGACCCTTCAGTAATTGTCTGCGTCGTAGACGAAGGCATCCAGCAGGACCATCCAGACCTCCAGTGGAACCTCAGCTCAGACAACTACAACTTCGTCAGAAGAAATACCACCATCAACGGAGGTGACCATGGTACCCATGTGGCCGGAACCATCGGAGCTGTCGGCAACAACGAGGAAGGACTGGCCGGAATAGCAGGTGGTGACTATGCGAAAGGAAAGAGAGGCATCACACTCCAGAGCGCCCAGGTATTCGACGGCAGCAGCTCCGCATACGAATTCGGAAGAGCAATCAAGTGGGGAGCAGACCATGGTGCAGTCATCAGCCAGAACAGCTGGGGCTATAACTTCGACTGGAATCAAGACGGAAGACTCACCGGCGATGAACTTACCGCAGCCCTTGCTGCAGAAGTTCCTGAAAGCGACGCAGCTGCCATGGACTACTTCACCAAGTACGCAGGCTGCGACAATGACGGCAACCAGCTTCCTGGCTCACCTATGAAGGGAGGTATCGTTGTCTTTGCAGCAGGTAACGACGGCATCGAGAACGGAATCCCTGGAAAGTATCCAGCAGCGGTAGCAGTAGGCGCCACCCACTCCGGTGGTTCGGTAACATCCTTCTCCAACTGGGGAGACTGGGTTGACATCTGCGCTCCTGGCCAGAGCATCACAAGCTGCGTCACAGGCAGCGAGTACGGAAACATGTCAGGAACATCCATGGCATGTCCTCACGTATCGGGAGCATGCGCGTTGCTGGTCTCTTTCTTCGGAGGAGAAGGCTTTACCAACGACATGCTGAGGGAGATCCTTCTGAACGGAGCGAATCCATCGCTGATCAACTCAGGAGACCACCCTGTAGGTCCATATCTTGACCTTACCGGATCCCTCCAGTACGGAATCGACAAATTCAAGAGAGAGAACAATAACGCCCCTGAGATCACGACAGACTATGACGGCGATTTCGTATTCCGTCAGTATCAGAACATCTCTATCCCATTCAGGATCAGTGATCCTGATGGAGACAAGGTGATGGTCACTGCTGAATTCAGCGGAAAAGGAGAACTCGTCCAGGACCAGAACGATCCTGAGATCTGGAACTTCAACCTCATCGGCGAGCTTGTCAGCAACTTCAATCCTCAGACAGCGAAGATCACAGTAAGTGACTACTACGGAGGCGAGGCAGAGTATACATTTACCTACCAGGTCCTCAGGAACAATGCCCCTAAGGCTGTCAGGAATCTCGATGACATGATCATCATCGGAACCGGTACCCAGCAGAAGATCAGCCTGGCCGGACTTTTCACTGACGAGGACGGAGAAACACTCGAGGTAACAGCCAAGGACATAGTCGGCGCACCTGCTAAATTCATGATCGACGGGGAAACCATGACCCTTACTCCATTTGACTACGGTTCATCGACCATCACAGTCTCTGCGACCGACGCGCTCAAGGAGAAGGCTTCAGTCAAGTTCAGGTATCTTGTAAGGTCACAGGACGTCGAGATGGACTTCTACCCTAACCCTGTCAGAGACTATCTCCACGTCCGTACAGGAATCACTGAGGAAGACACAAGGATAGTAGTCGAGAATTCAACAGGAAACGTCCTTTACGACGAGACCGTGAGATGCAGCGCTTTCGAGCCTGCGGAGATCAACATGAAGAACTACGCACCAGGTCTCTATACACTTCGTGTAACCATGGGCGGAAAGACCTATACAAACAACATAGCCAAGCGATGAGAAAGTTCAGTCTTATTACAATATTCACCATGCTCTGCATAGCGTTGCCTGCGCAGGACATGGCCTTGATTTCCAGCAGGATCATCAATGACCCTGTCAACATGGCGACTGCCGGATCAGCATCAGCCAGCTCAAGGAACATCTCGATGTCGGCATTCGGAAATGCAGCCACGATGGCCTTCTACGAGGGCAAGGGTGACATCCAGGCCTCATTCAACAGATGGGCTCCTGACGGCCAGCTTTCCACACGTCTAAGCCTCGGTGGAGGATTCCGTCTGGGAAAGGCTTTCTCGCTCTCCGCAGCTGGTGTATATGGGGCAGGTCAGGAATACCAGGCAGTTGACGACCGTGGCGTCCCTGGGAACATGGTGAAGCCTAGCGACATGATGCTCGGTCTAGGTATCGGAATTGCAGCCAGCGAACACTTCGGACTCGGTTTCAACTTCCGCTACAGTTCAGAGATGCTCTACGAGGACACCTCCGTCCGCGCGATCATGGTAGATGCTTCGCTGATGTACCACAACAATGGTCTCAACGTATCAGCAGGAGTACGAAGCCTCGGACCTAAGGTACATGACCAGGCAGAGACTCAGTTCAACCTTCCTTACGCAGTCAACCTTGCAGCATATTATGACATGGAATTCGCCGAGCAGCACAGCCTCGGATTCGGAATCGACGGCAACTACTTCCTCAATGGAGGAATCAGTGCTGCTGCAGGAGTGGAGTACTCATGGAACGACACAGTGTTCGCCAGAGCCGGTTTCCACTATGGCAACTCAGGTTCGCCTCTTCCGACAAACCTCGCTCTTGGACTTGGAGCGAAGTTCATCGGAATCAGCGTCAACGTCTCATATCTTACTCTTAACGAAGCCCTTGGCAACACTCTTTGTGTCGGCCTTGGATACAGCTTCTAAGCTGTTCCTGGACAGGTCCATCAACCTGTGTCCTGAAACGCCTTCCCTTGTCCTGACAGACGAGAACTCATAGCCGAGCTCCTTCAAGGAGCAACGGCTGATGCAGTATTCTGCCGGGTATATCGTATAGTCCTGCCTGATCTTGTTGATTCCCAGGACAAAGACAATCTCGTCAGGATCCTCTCCCCCGCAGATATCTACGATGGATGCAATGTCATTACGGTCCCAGATACGTCCATTGTCATACATGTTCTGAGGAGTATACCATATCATCTCCAGCATCTGCTGTGGAGATGTACACTGCTCGAAATATGGGATGTACTGAGGATCCATACGTGCCTGGTTGAACTGGAACTGTGACAGAGAAGCCATGGCATTGGCGACCTGAGAATCAGATGCACTGTAGAAATCCAGGCCGAAATACAGCTTGGAATCCCCGTTGAAGCTCATCGCGTTGGTAATCACTCCCTGGTTTCCGCTCTTGTCATAGCCAGTGACATGGAGCAGTACTCCAAGCTCGCGGTTGTCATAGGTATAGATCATCGTATGCAGGTTTTCAGTCCTCTTCTCATCGATCGCGACGAAACCGTCCAGCGATGGAGTGAAGATGAATCTGGTGATGGAAGACACGATGCGGAGCTTCTCATCAACTGCAGCTACAGCCACCATGACATCGAGGTCCGGATAATTCTCATTCATGACAAGGTCGGTACCGACTGAAGCAATCTCGGAGAAGGTCGAGCCTAAAGAGACCTCGTTGCTCATATAATAGCTGATGTATGTAGCCACCAGCTCATCGTCCATCTCAGAGAACCTGTCCCTGGTTCCAAGGAAAGTGAATGAATACCAGCCAACATCCTCGCGGCTAGGGATGACCTCCGCGACGAAATCGAACGGCCTGCTCTCGCTCATCCTGATGTCGAAGCTTACTTTCTCAGTCTGGACGTCCAGGATCACAGGATCGGTAGTCATCTCTCCAGCTCCGTTGAGGCCGAACGCAACTATGACATAGTCAGTATCGGTCATCAGGCCGGTAAATGGCACGGTCTGGCTTCCCACCTTGAGCAGAGAGCCCCAGTTCGCGCCAAGATCGACCTTTTCACGAAGGTCTGAGACCATGGACTCAGGAGTCACCTTGTACTTCCTGTAATCAGACTTGGTATATTTCGCGATATAGAACGGTGTCGCATCTGGAACGTCAACCTTGACTTCGATGCTGGTCAGGCCGTTGTCCACGACCGACGCCCTTAAGAACATCTCCTGAGGAATCTCCAGCGGTTCCTCGCAGGCTGACACGAAAAGGCCGGCAAGCACAGCCAGCATCAACATTATGCGTGATTTCATCATTTCGTTTCGTATTTGAGTGTTATGCTCTGACCTACTGGAACGATTACGCTGTTGTCCACGAATTCCACGTGGTCGCGATAATAGTTCAGCTTCTCGACTGCCTGAGGACCGGAGACGGTCTGTCTGGTGACATAGACCACCACAGAAAGCTTGTTCTTGTCCAGTACCGTAGCTGGTATATCCATCGTATAGTTGAACGCATTGATACTGCGTCCAGAGGCTGAGAACTCATCTCCGGTCAACAGCTTTGTCGCATATGAACGCACCACATTGCCATGTTCAAAGTTCTCGAGTTCAGACGCAGTGTAGAGATTTGTGTAGTCGGTCTGGGCAGCCACGACTCCGTTCTCCATCAGTGCGACATGGACATGGTATGTGCCGGCGTCCTTGACGAAAATAGTCGGATGGACCTCTACCTTGCCTTTCGAATAGAGCACCTGCGCGCTTATCGCGGTCTGAGCCTTGTAGGATGTCTTCTCTTCCTCGCAGAAAGCCTTTATGATCTCATAGAAGGTCGGAGAAGCGACGCTGAACGCGAATCCACGCTCATCGAGCGTCAAAGTAGGCTTGCCTGTCACCGAGAAGCGCTTCTCATAGCGTGATGACTCACTGAAGCGGAGACGGGAGACAGAGTTCGCATCATAGAAACAGATGCAGTTCAGCCTGCCTGGTTCCTCTGTGCTGAACCTTGCGACGTCATATGCAAGATTAGGGCAGAAACCGCACCAGTCACCGGTGAAGCGGTAACCGAGGACTCCCTTGTAGAAATCCCTGGTCCAGTCAACCTCGACATGAGCCGCCTGTATGACAGATACGGAAAGAGTCTTTCCGTCAGCTGTCGCAAAGGCGAGATGGCCTGAACGCGAACTTGTCTTGGTGTTGGCCTTGACCCCGAAGGCGATCTCTTCCTCGTTTCCTTCACCCTTGAAGGATGTGGAAGACGGGAGTGTAACCCAATCTACGTCGGCTGTCACGGTATAGTCCACATTGGACTTGACGCGCACCACAAAGCCACCTTCCTCCGGGACATAATACATTTCGTTGTCCGTGCTGATGATATCCACGCTAGGCTGGGTGAAGCTGTACATGATCGTATTTGCGCCGTCGACTATATAGAAGGCGCCTGTACGGCCCTTCATCGAAGAGTTCTCATCGAAATGGACAGTGATCACAGCTTCGCCAGGAAGACCTGCAGAAGGCGTGACATACATCCAGTCATTGTCGTTCACGACGCTCCATCTCTCGGTCGCGGTGAATCTGTATGTCATGGAAGATTTCTCCGGGCCTATGGTCTCAGATGCGCCGGGCTTGTCCTCCGGATGGATATTTGGCTGGCACGCGACGAAAGCCGATGTCAGCAAGGTCACCATCGCAAGAATTGAAATTAGTTTGCGGATTCTCATAATCAACTAGAATGAGGTAGTTAGCGTGAAGTTCGCACCTGTATATGCAGGGATGAGCCTGCAGACTCCTCCGGCACACTGATAGCCCTCGCGGAACCTTCCGAAATTGAGAGCCGCGCGTATCTTGGAGCGTGAATAGCTGAGGCCTCCGTTGAAATAGTGGATACGTGTGAAACCATAGTTCCACATATCGCTGACGGAGAAGCTCCAGCCTGGGGAGATAGTGTACTCCACGGTGCCCGCGCACCAGTTGCCGTCGCCCTGACCGCTCCAGAGATGCTGATACTCCGCACGTACTGCGTGCTTGTTGTTGATCTTGTAGGTAACGTCTCCCACGATGGTATGGCTTCTGCGGAACTCATACGAAGGATGGGCTCCGACCCTGTTGTTGTAGGTCTGCCATGTATAGAGCACGACCGTCTTGACATGCCTTCCCCACCATCTTTCCGCGTCAAGGGTCAAGTCTCGGAAATAGAGCTCATCAGCCTTGATCTCAGGCATAGGAGAAGGACCGTAGAATGTCGAGAAGTTGGTATGCACCCTCATTCCACGGTTTCCTCCGAGCTTCGAGCCCCTTGCGAAGAAATAATAGACATCTGCCTGTCCTCCGACCTCGCCGTCCATCTGACTCTGATAAGGAGTGAGCGAAGCGAGGGAATAAGTATGCTGCTGGGTCAAGGCCGGGATATAGTTCAGAGCCGTGAACATGGTACCCTGATTGTAGTCCGACTGGAATCCGGCGTTCAGGATACGTCTGAAAGTCAGGTTCGCGCCGAATCCGCCGCTGGTGTATGTACCTTCGGCCAGGATGGCACGGGACTTACCTGTCTCATAGTTGTTATATACGCTTACGTCCGAATCCCTCAGGACATATTCTCCCTTGAGCGTCAGGCCGTTCCAGTCGAACAGGAGACGGGCCGACCCTCCGTTCACGTCCGGGCTGATCAAGCCTTCCATCCACTCGCTTTCCAATGCCTGATGCTTGTTGATGAAGCTGCCCTCGAGCGAGAGATTGAAGAGGTCCCCGTGACCGGCAAGTTCCATAAGATTGACACTGAAGTCCGCGCCGATTATCCTCGAGCCGTAATTATACTCCTTGAACGCCTTCGGGAAACCAACCATGGCCGAGACTGAGATCTTGCCGTCCCAGTTGTAGCCGAGATTCACTCCCTCGAGCGCCGTATTGAGGCCCAGGGACCTTTCCTCATAGGCCCTGAAAAGCAAACCGCTGCCGTACTGGCCATAGAAATCACCGACAGTGGCGGTGAATCCCTTGTCGCGGAATCGAAGATATCTGTTCGACAGAGAGAAGCCCTTGAGCTGCTCGGGATATCCAAGGAGCTGAGGGAAGTAGCCTTCCATCTGCAGTCCCGCCTCGAACTTGCCAAGGCCGCAGTCGATCTTGAGGTAGTTGTTTGTACCGAAACCGCCATCCGGACGGACGCTGCCTCCAGCAGGGTCTTCCACATAGTAGATCGAGTTGGACTCGAGTCCACCTGTCACATAACCCTTCTCCCAGAAACTCTGAGCGGAAGCGCTGAACGCTCCCGCTGACAACAATATGGTAAATATGATTTTTCTCATGGATACGGTCCTACAGCTTCTTCAATGTCTCATAGACCGCCTGCTCGTCTCCAGGAGTATATCCTATATGGGTATATACGACCTTGCCGGTCTTATCCAGGATGAACATGGTAGGATTGCTCTGGACATTCATGGATCTCTTGAAATCGCCATTCTTGTCAAGAGCGATGACAAACGGCCAACCTCTGCCTTTCGCCAGAGGCAATGCCTTGCTGCTGTTCCTGGAGTCATCCGTAGATACAGCGACGACCTCGAAGTCGAACTCGTCCATCCAGTCGAAATAGCAGTCACTTATCGCTCCCATCTCCTGAAGGCATGGCTTGCAGGAGGTATCCCAGAACGACAGGACTACAGGCTTGCCCTTAGGAAGGATGCTGGCAACGCTGACGGTCTCGCCCTTGGCGTTGACCACATTGACAGTAGTCACCACCTTCTGGGCACTCGCCCCTACCGCGACCAACATCGCAGCCATCAAAAGAATGAATCTCTTCATATCTACTTGAGGATGAAGCTTGTAGTATTGAAGCTATCGTCAATTCCGTATCCGAAAGCGCATGAGTTGTCAGGTGCGATGTAGCACATCTTGGTCTCTGCGAAGACGTCAAGCACATCTGCGCCAAGCATCTCGGCTACGTCGACAGCGCTCTTCTCGCCTGCCTTCCATACATAGGAATGTACCGGCTTAGGATCCCACATGCTCTGCTTGGTAGAGCCTACTACAGTTCCGTCATCAGAGATGCTTCCTGGCTCAAAGTCGCCATTCTCGCAGATCACGAGCTCCTTTGTCTTGAGGTTGAAGCGTGCTGCCACCTCTGCTACGTCGAACTCCTCTGAGTACTCCTGGACTGTAAGAGCGACCCACTCTCCATTGGCGCTGATGCCGCATGGATGGAACATCATGTATGGAGCGTTCACAGGTGTCTCAGGGTCCCACTCGAAAGGATGGAAGAATGCCTTGCAGACAGGATCTACAACATATGATCCATCTGCCTGCCTGTTCCAGATCACGAGAGGCCAGCTGGCTGTGTCGTCAATCACGAAGCCGCAGAGGACGCTTGCATCGGCAGACATCCATCTTACCTCTGCACCGTCTACATTGAAACCGATAGACTCTGAGCTAGGGACCGGAAGAGTGATTCTGTCAGACTCAGATGTGAAAGGAGCCTTCCAGATACATGGGAGCGGGCTGTATCCGTTATAGTAGAAACCAGCGATGAGGTTGCCCTCCTCGTTGATCGAATATGCAGCTGATCCATCCTCCACTGCTACAGTATATGTATAGATGCTGCCATCCCAGTCCTCATAGGACTGCTCCACGACGTCTGGGTTATAGTAAAGGAACTTGCCGGCAGTGCCCTTGCCCATGAAAGCATAGTTGTTGAAAGAATCATCTCCGGCATTTGCGTCACGACCCTGTCCTACGATAGTTCCGGCCAGATTCATACCGAAAGAATCACCCAGGATATTGGCGATCTCAACTACATCCTTATTCTCGACATCCCATACTGCAGGGTTGCCGCTGATGAAGTTGGAGCCTGCCGCGAACTTTCCGTCAGGAGTGCCGGTAAGCACCATCATTTCGACTGATGAGCTTGAAGGTGAAAGGGTGAGTGTAGTGAATGTGCCGTCGTATACTACCTCTGGTTCCTGGTCATCACCGCCTTCCGGACCTGGTTTGTTACAACTGATGGACATGATGGCCAGAGCCGCCATCGCAAGCAAAGAAATCTTCTTCATAAGTGCTGTGTGATATAAAATTGTTATTGTTCGTCAAACAAGAAAAGCCTCAGATTTCTCTGAGGCTTCTGCGGTGCGGAAGGGACTCGAACCCTCGACCTCCGGCGTGACAGGCCGGCATTCTAACCAGCTGAACTACCGCACCAAGCTAAATAGTCAGGCGTTTTTCTCAAACGCGGATACAAATATAGGCATAATTTCCCAACTTCCAAGAATTATTTTATTATTTTTGTAATGTTTTCCCCGGAAACTCATTCCGACCTGTAAACGAATTTAACACTAACCGTTATGATTTCATTCATAATCAGCCTTTTAGCTTTAATAATCGGATATTGCGTCTATGGAGCCTTCGTCGACAAGGTCTTCGGACCAGACCCAGCAAGGCTCACCCCTTCTGTAACCAAGGCCGACGGAGTCGACTTCATCCCTATGCCGACATGGAAGGTATTCATGATCCAGTTCCTCAACATCGCAGGAACAGGTCCTATCTTCGGTGCCATCATGGGAGCAAAGTTCGGTCCGTCAGCATATCTCTGGATCGTCTTCGGGTGCATCTTTGCCGGCGCGGTCCATGACTACCTCTCAGGCATGGTATCCATCCGCAAGGACGGAACAGGACTTCCTGAGATCATCGGAGAGTATCTCGGCGGAACGACCAAGAAAGTCATGCTCGCGTTCTCCGTCCTGCTTCTGGTCATGGTCGGAGCAGTGTTCGTATACAGCCCTGCCGTGATTCTCAAGGACGTGGCAGGAAACGGAACCAACACAGCGATGATGATCTGGGTGGCCGTGATATTCATCTATTATATAATAGCGACCATGCTCCCTATCGACAAGATCATCGGAAAGATCTATCCTGTCTTCGCCGTCGCTCTTATATTCATGGCAATCGCACTCATGGTCGGACTCTTCATCAAGTGGCCGACAATCCCTGAGTTCTGGCAGGGCCTCGCAAACCGCGGTCCGTCAGTAGGAGTCACAGGCCAGCCTATCCTCCCTTGCCTGTTCATCACCATCGCATGTGGTGCGATCAGCGGCTTCCATGCAACCCAGAGCCCTATGATGGCCCGTTGCCTGAAGAACGAGACATTGGGAAGGCCTGTGTTCTATGGTGCCATGATCACGGAAGGAATGGTCGCTCTCGTATGGGCGGCGATCTCGTCTTATTTCTTCTTCGACGGAGGTGCCGCAGAGGTAGGAGCCGAGCTCAGCGCGTCCGCCCCTGTAATCGTCACGAAGATCTCGACCGCATGGCTTGGTGTCGCAGGCGGAATCCTCGCGATGCTCGGTGTTGTCGCAGCGCCTATCACAAGCGGCGACACAGCTCTCAGAGGAGCGCGCCTGATCGTAGCGGACGCATTCCATATGGAGCAGAAGACTAACAGGAGCAGGCTCATCATCTGCATTCCTATCTTCGTCATCGCAGCCCTCATCCTCTGGTACAACATCGCAGACGCCAACGGATTCAACACAATCTGGAAGTACTTCGGCTGGGCTAACCAGTCACTCTCGATATTCACACTCTGGGCTCTTACAGTATTCCTCAGGAGAGAGCGCAAGGGCATGTACTACATCATCACCCTCATTCCTGCGATGTTCATGACCGCGATATGCACGACATACATCTTCATCGACAAGACATGTCTCGGACTGGACCCTAAGTTCAGTTTCCCTGTCGCACTCGGCACAGCGCTCATTTCTTTCGTCCTTTTCCTTATATGGAACAGTAAAGAAGACAAAAAATCACTATCTTAGTAGAAACCCATAAAAACACAGAACAATATGCTCGATAAAGAACGTGGCTTGTACATAGCCCATTGCGAAAACGGTCCTATCAGCCTTGTCGGCAAGATGGCAAACAGACATGGTCTCATCGCCGGCGCGACCGGAACAGGTAAGACCGTGACACTCCAGGTGATGGCGGAGACATTCTGCCAGGCCGGGGTACCATGTTTCATGGCCGATATGAAGGGAGACCTTTCAGGTGTAAGCCAGGCAGGCAAGCTTTCAGGCTTCATCGAGAAGAGAATGCCTGAGTTCGGCATCGAGGATCCTCAGTTCGCAGGATGTCCGGTAAGGTTCTATGACGTATTCGGCGAGCAGGGCCACCCTATGAGGACGACCATCTCAGACATGGGTCCTCAGCTTCTCGCACGTCTCCTTGACCTCAACGAGACCCAGACAGGAATCCTCAACATCGTCTTCAAGGTTGCGGACGACAGAGGTCTCCTCATCCTCGACATGAAGGACCTCAGGGCCATGCTCGACTACACAGCGAAGCATGCCTCAGAATTCACGACAAGCTATGGCAACGTCTCTGCGACCTCTATCGGAGCAATCCAGAGAGCGCTCCTCACCCTTGAGGCACAGGGTGCGGACAAGTTCTTCGGCGAGCCTGCATTCAACACATACGACCTGATGGACACAGAAGGCGGAAAGGGTGTGCTCAACGTGCTTGCGGCTGACAAGTTGATGCTTCAGCCTAAGCTCTACTCTACCTTCCTCCTCTGGCTCCTCTCAGACCTTTACGCACGTCTTCCTGAAGTCGGCGACATGGAGCTTCCAAAGCTCGTGTTCTTCTTCGACGAGGCCCATATGCTCTTCGACGGCGCCCCTAAGGCACTTCTCGACAAGGTAGAGCAGGTAATCCGACTCATCCGAAGCAAGGGCGTCGGTGTATACTTCATCACCCAGATTCCTGATGACATTCCGGACAACATCCTCGGACAGCTCGGAAACCGCGTCCAGCACGCCCTCAGAGCGTTCACCCCAAGAGACCAGAAGGCAGTAAGGACCGCAGCTGACACATTCAGGGCAAATCCTTCATTCAAGACAGACGAGGCGATCATGAACCTCGGAACCGGCGAGGCTCTCGTATCATTCCTCGACGAGAAGGGCGCTCCTTCAGTTGTTGAAAGAGCAAAGATACTCTTCCCTCTCAGCCAGATCGGAGCGATCACTCCTGAGCAGAGAGAGACCATCATCAAGCAGTCAAGGGTATTCGGCCGCTATGACATCGCTTTCGACAGAGAGAGTGCATTCGAGGTGCTCCTCAAGGAATCCGAGGAGGCAGCGAAGCAGTCCGAGGAGGCCAAGGCCGAGGAAGCAAGGCAGAAGGAAGCCGAAAAGGCTGCCAAGGAGGCTGAGAAAGCCGCCAAGGAAGCTCAGAAGGCAGAAGCAGCCGCAGCCAAGGAAGCTGAGAAGAAGCGCAAGAACAGCATCGGGAACAAGGTATTCGGAGCAGTCGTGACAGCTGTGACAGCGAGCGTCGCAAAGAGCGTCTCTGACCAGATAACAGGCAAGGGCAAGAAGACCACAGGCAGCAAGTCTTCGACAGGCAAGAGCGCGGCAGGAAAGGCAGCCACATCAGCAGCCAACGCAGCGACAAGGACAATCACCCGCGAGCTCACCCGCAGCATCCTTGGAAACCTTATAAAGTAACATGGTCCAGCCTTGACAAAGGCTGGATCTTCTTATAGATTGTTATTGAAGCGGCTGAGTACATTCTCAGCGTAAGTCTTGGTAATCGTGATAGGAGGGATGGCATCGTTCTCGAGATCGAGTTCGTAGCCATCCTTCTCTTTTCTGAGCGCCTGTACCTTGTCCATGTTGACGATGTACTTCCTGTGGCATCTTACCAGGCTGCTGCCCATGAAGCTCTCCTCGACGGTCTTGAGGCGGCAGCGAATCATATACTTCTTGAGATCACCCTTAGAGTCCGTATACCAGACGATGATATAGTTGTCATCCGACTCGATATAGAAAAGGTTCGCAAGGCTTACCGACAGCTTCATCACTCCGCTGTTGTCATAGAGAGTGACCTTCTGGACGCCTGACGGAAGTTCCTGGGTCTCATCCGACACGACCTCATTAGTGTTCATGAGACGGATGGTCTTGTTCTTGTCCTCGATAGCGAAGAACATGCCGGCGATGATGTAAGGCACGATGAGGGCCATGAAGGAAGTCTCGAAGGCATGGAGGAACATATGCATGAACGACGACAGATGGAAGTCGATTATTCCAAGCGTGACACCCTGTATGGTGAAGCATGTATAGAGCATGCTTATCAATATGACCTCTGACAGATTCCATGCTACATACTGAGGGAAGGTCATCTTGAACATTGCACGCGTCGCATACATGAGCCATTTGCTGATTATGACCAGCATCAGGCAGATACCGAAGAAGATCGCCGTAAAGGAGAATGCCTTTGACGCACCGAGGGCGAACCATGCGTTGTCCGAGAACGGGACCTTGCAGAGGATATACACAAGGGACCACAGTGCCGTAAAGGTCACTGTTGCTATCAGCTGGTACTTCCCCCTGAGATATACAGGTATGTAAAAGGTCTTCAAAACACGTCTTATTGGAATACAAATATAGGAATTTCGCCACATATCGGAAAAACTCACCCTCAAAATTATATATAACGGCTTTTTACCACAATTTTTTTAAGGATTGGATCCGTCGTCGTATCTTAGCGTCGTATAATCAATCAGAATCTAAAGAAAACAATGAAAATTCTCGGTACAGGAAGTGCCCTTCCAAAAAAGATCGTCACAAATGACATGCTCTCAGAATTCCTCGACACCAGCGATGAGTGGATCGTACCACGCACCGGCATCAGGTCAAGGCATATCATCAGCGACGAGAAGATAGAGGATCTCGGAGCCCAGGCCGCGCTCAGCGCTCTCGAGATGTCAGGCCTCAAGCCTGAAGACATCGACTACTGTATCTGTTCAAACGTCGTAAGCGAATACGTAACCCCAGGCCTCAGCTGCGTGATCGGAGCAAAGATCGGTCTCAAGTGCCCATGTATCGACATCAACTGCGCATGTCCAGGCTTCATCTACGCCCTTGACATCGCAGAGACCCACTATATCGCCGGAAAGGTCAGGAACGTCCTCATCATCTGCGCCGAGCAGCCTACAAGGATGTGTGACTGGACCGACCGTTCGACCTGCGTCCTCTTCGGAGACGGAGCCGGAGCAGTCGTCCTCGGACCTGGAAGCAACGTCAAGGGCATCAAGCTCCACAGCCAGCTCGACGCTACCAAGATCTGGGAGAGGAACAGTCTCATGCCTACCCCATACTACGAGGGTGACAACAGAGCCATCGGCCTCCAGATGAACGGCCGTGAGGTCTTCAAGTTCGCCGTCAAGGCTTCCACCAGCGACGTCGAGGACCTCCTCAACGAGCTTGGCATGACAAAGGACCAGGTCGACTGGTACATCGTCCACCAGGCCAACTACCGCATCATCGACGCCATCAAGCAGTACCTCGGCGAACCTGACGGAAAGTTCCCGATCAACATCTCTGACCATGGCAACTCCTCTTCGGCTTCGTGTACAATTTTACTTGATGAGTGTAACAAAAGTCACATGTTCAAAGAGGGCAATACATTGGTATTCAGTGCTTTCGGTGCTGGGCTGCTCTCTGGTGTGGCAGTACTCGAATGGTAGCAATCGTTTGAATGAAAATTAATTGCTATATTTGCAATTCAATAAAACAGAAAATAAAAGTCATATGAGTAATAAAAGAGTCGTAGTTACCGGCTTAGGTATCATCTCTTCAGTCGGCAATGACATCAACACATACTGGGACAGCCTCAAGAACGGTGTCTGCGGTATTGACTTCATCGACGAGTTCCCTACAGACAATCTCCCTGCAAAGATCGGCGGAAAGGTAAAGAACTTCGAGCCTGAGAAGTACGGACTTACAAAGCAGTTCGTACGCAAGCAGGACAGGTTTGTCATCTATGGCATGGCAGCTGCTCAGCAGGCAATGCAGGATTCAGGTCTCAAGACAGACGGTGAGGACCAGAACATCGACCCATTCAGACTCGGTGTATATGTAGGTTCAGGCATCGGTGGTTTCGAGACCATGGTCAGAGAAACCGGAAAGATCATCGAAGACCCTTCAGGACAGTGGATTTCTCCACTCTTCATCCCTACCATGATCTCAAACATGGCAGCAGGACAGATTGCCATCGCACACAAGGCACAGGGTCCTAGCATCGACGTAGTGACAGCATGTGCAACCTCTACAAACAGCCTCGGAGAGGCGTATAGAGCAGTAAAGCATGGTTATGCTGACGCCATCATCGCAGGTGGTACAGAGTGCGCTACAATTCCAATCGGAATCGCAGGCTTCGCAAATGCGAAGGCACTCTCAAGATCTGAGAATCCAAAGTATGCTTCTCTTCCATTCAACGCAAACAGAGCCGGCTTCGTAATGGGTGACGGCGCTGCGATCGTGATCCTCGAGGAGTACGAGCATGCAAAGGCACGTGGAGCAAAGATCTACGCAGAGATGGTAGGTTACGGCAACACCTGTGACGCATATCATTCAACAGCACCTAGGCCAGACGGAACAACCCAGGCAAAGTGTATCGAGCTCGCCCTCGCAGAGGCTGGCTTCGACAAGGAGAAGGACAATCTCTACATCAACGCCCACGGAACCGGAACAAAGCTCAACGATGCTGCTGAGACAAACGCATACAAGATTGCTCTCGGAGACTACGCATACAAGGCACACATCAGCTCAATCAAGTCTATGACTGGCCATATGCTTGGCGCTGCAGGTGGAGCAGAGGCTATCGCTACCGTTCTCGCACTCCGCGACGGTATCATTCCTCCTACAATCAACCTTGACTGCCCTGATCCTGAGTGCGATCTCGACTACACACCTAACACAGCCGTTGAGAGCGACCTCACAATCGGTATTTCTGACTCATTCGGCTTCGGTGGCCACGATGGTTGCATCGCTTTCAGGAAGTATTCAGAGTAAGAGACTTACAAACGAACTAAAACCAAGACAACAATGAACTTAGAAGAGATCAAAGGATTCATGCCCCACAGAGAGCCTATGCTTCTCATTGAGACGGCAGAAGTGGACGAGAACGGTGTAGCACACTGCACCTATAGAATCAAGGAAGACGAGTTCTTCACCCGCGGACATTTCCCTGGCAATCCTGTAGTACCAGGAGTAATCCAGTGCGAGATCATGGCTCAGAGCTGCGCTGTACTCGTAAAGGAGGAAATCCCAGGAAACGTCACATTCTACGCAGGTCTCAACAACGTTAGGTTCAAGAATCCTGTAAAACCAGGCGATCTCTGCGAGATCACCGCAAAGCTCGAGAGCAGACGTGGAAACATCTTCTTCTGCAGCGCAAAGCTTGAGGTCAACGGAAAGCTCTGCTGCAAGGGTGAGCCAAGCTTCGCGCTTGTTCCGATCCAGCAGTAGCCTGACACAAGGATCATAAAAAAGGATGACATCGTCGATGTCATCCTTTTTCTTTATGTCTCGTCTTCACCGGCGGTAGGCGGTTCTCCTCCGGAGACCTTCCGCGCTTCGCGCTCCATCCCTCCCACTGCGCTGCGCTTGTGGGCCCCTCCCTCTGACACGGCCGAGGGTGGCCATGGGTCTCCCGGAGGAGACCGCCTACCGCCTCTGAAACAGAGGCATCAAGCTATTCATGCTCGCACATCCTCTTCCAGGCAAGCTCCTCCCACTTGGTGCCTGGCCTGCCGTAATTGGCGTAAGGATAGATCGAGATTCCACCTCTTGGGGTGAAGATTCCCGTTACTTCTATATACTTCGGATCCATCAGCTTGATAAGATCCTTCATGATCTTGTTGACACAATCCTCGTGGAAGTCACCATGGTTCCTGAAACTGAAGAGATAGAGCTTGAGACTCTTGCTCTCCACCATCCTGACGTCAGGGATGTAGCTGATGCGGATCTCAGCGAAGTCAGGCTGTCCGGTGATAGGACAGAGAGAAGTGAACTCCGGACAGTTGAACCTGACCCAGTAGTCATTCTCCTGATGCTTGTTCACGAAGGTCTCGAGCACCTCGGGAGCATAGTCGCTCCTGTACTCGGTCTTCTTGCCGAGGGACTGGAGTCCCTCAAGTTCTCTTCCTTCTGCCATAGGACTATTCTCCTGCTTCCTTGAGACGCTCTGCGTTCTCCGCGATCTGGAGCTGGTCTATGCACTCCTGGATGTCACCATCCATGAACACTGGAAGATTGTACATGCTCCAGTTGATACGGTGGTCGGTCACACGGCCCTGCGGGTAGTTGTAGGTACGGATCTTGGCTGAACGGTCGCCGGTAGATACCATGGTCTTACGCTTTGCAGCGATGCCGTCGAGATACTTCTGATGCTCCATGTTGTAGAGACGTGTACGGAGTTCCTCGAGCGCACGGTCATAGTTCTTGAGCTGCGAACGCTCCTCCTGGCACTGTACTACGATACCTGAAGGGATATGGGTAAGACGCACAGCCGAGTAGGTTGTGTTGACGCCCTGTCCGCCAGGTCCTGACGCACAGAAGAGGTCCTTGCGGATATCGCTGATGTTGAGCTCGATATCGAACTCGCCAGCCTCAGGGAAGATAGCCACTGAAGCAGCAGAGGTCTGGATTCGGCCCTGGGTCTCAGTCTGAGGGACACGCTGCACGCGGTGTACTCCTGACTCGTACTTCATGACGCCATAGACACCGTCGGTAGAAGATGAGAGCTTGAACACGATCATCTTGTATCCGCCCGCTGTTCCTGGAGCCTGGTCTGATACCTCGAGCTTCCAGCCACGTGACTCAGCATACTTCGAGTACATTCTGAAGAGGTCTCCCGCGAAGATGGCAGCCTCGTCGCCACCGGTACCGCCACGGATCTCGACCATAGCGTTCTTGCTGTCGTCCGGATCTGCAGGGATGAGAAGAAGCTTGATGTTCTGCTCCATCTCAGGAACCTTAGGCTCAAGTTCGGCAAGTTCCATCTTTGCCATCTCCTTGAGTTCCTCATCCTTCTCGTTGATAAGGATGTCCTTCGCCATCTCGATTCCGTCTACGATCTGCTTGTACTCCAGACCTGCGTTGATGATTGGCTGAAGCTCCTTGTAGTCCTTGTTCAGCTGGACGTATCTCTTCATATCAGACATAACCTCAGGGTCAGCGAGCTGATCCTGAAGCTTCTGGTATTTCTCCTGAAGGCCGAGCACCTTCTCCAACAATGTATTTGCCATGTAAAAACTGTTAATCAATTAAATGTTCTTGAGATAGCAACGCCTTCTCATGAAAGGCTCGTTCTCATAATGCGACCACACATTCACTGCGCTGTTGGTCTCGATCTGCGGATTGGATATCGCCCACTCAGCCTTCACAGCCTGGTTCTTCAGCGAGATATCATAGTGATATACCGCAGACACACCCTTGTTCTGCCACTCCGGAACGGCACCGTTGATCATCAGGTCGAGGACCTTGTAGTTCCTGGTCGCCTTGAGAAGATGGTACCATCCGAACGGGAAGAGACGGCCCTTCGCCTTCTGGAGGCCCTCCGAGATGGAAGGGAACTCGATTCCGAAAGCTACAAGATCGTTGTTCTCATCAAGGATGATAGAACTTGTCTTATTGGTAAGGAAAGGCATCACTGAGTTTGCCTCCTCCTCGATCTCCTCATCAGTGAAAGGTATGAAGTTGAGCACCGACTGGGCGAAGCTCTTGTTATACACCTCGAAGAAGTTGCGCACAAGCGCCTTGTCCTTCTTCAGTTCATCCATGTTTCCGACATGGAGGTTATATCTCTTTGTAAGCAGTCCTGCGAACTTCTCGATCTTCTCGGTAGTCCTGTTGGCCGGCATCTTATACTGCACCCAGTCACACTCCTTCTCATAGCCAAGAGCCTGCACCAGGTCGTTGTAGTACGGGAAATTGTAAAGGCAGTTGAACGGCGGCACATTCTCGAAACCCTCCACGAGCATGCCCTGCTTGCCTAGGGTGTTGTAGTAGAGAGGTCCATGGATCTCGTTCATTCCCTGCTCCTTGGCCCACGCCTCGGCAGTACCGAGGAGAAGCCTTGCGACCTCGATGTCGTTGATAGTGTCAAACCATCCGAAACGCGCCCTCTTCTTGCCATAAAGCTCGTTGTAGCGAGGATTGATCATACCGCAGATCCTGCCGACCACCTTGTTTCCGTCGAGCACCATCCACATCTTGCGGGTACAGTACTTCAAAGTCGAAACCTTGGTAAGCGACTTCTTCTGGTCAGAATGGAGAGCAGGCACATACTGCTTGCAGTCCTTGTAAAGCTCGTCAGGGAACTTGATGAATCTCCTCAGGTCCCTTCCATTGACGACTTCAATTATCCTATAATCGGGCATAGTACACTTTTAAGTCCGCAAAGTTACACAATAAAAGCCATTTCTTCAAATCCTACAAGCCTTTGGACTTCGCCTCTTCCCAGATGGCATCCATTTCCCCGAGGGTCATGTCATGGAGGTTCCTGTCCTTGCGGATCGTCTGTTCCTCAAGATAGGTGAAACGGCGACGGAACTTGTCGCAGGCGCGGTTCAGAGCCGTATCCGGATTGAGTCCGTAAAGCCTTGCTGCGTTGATCAGCGAGAACATAACGTCTCCCAGCTCCTCCTCGGCATCATAGTATGCTTTCCTGAATTCCTCCGACGAATCCTCCGAAGGGGCACATACGGCGACGTCGGCATGGCCCTGATGACGGTCCATGGTACCGAGTTCGACCTGAAACTCTCCGATCTCCTCCTTCACCTTGTCCCAGACCTGCTCCTTCTCTTCCCAGTCGAAGCCCACTCCCCTCGCCTTGTCCTGCATCGCGAAGGCCTTGAGGACAGAAGGCATTGACTCAGGGACGCCTGAAAGGATACGCTTGTTGCCGCCTTTCTCCTTGGTCTTCATCATCTCCCAGTTCTCAGAGACGGTCTTGGCGTCGCAGGCCTTGGTGTCCGAGAACACATGAGGGTGGCGGAACACCATCTTCTCGCATACCTTGTCAAGCACGTCACCGACATCGTATCTGCCCTGTTCCTGGGCTATCTTCGAATAGAACACGATATGGAGCATCACATCTCCGAGCTCCTTCTTGAGGTCCTCCTCATCCTTCTTGAGAACGGCGTCGCTGAGCTCATAGACCTCCTCGACGGTCATAGGTCTCAGGGTGTCGATGGTCTGAGCAGCGTTCCACGGGCATTCAGCCCTGAGCTTGTCCATTATGTCGAGCAGTCTGCCAAAACGCTCGAGTTTTTCTTCACGTGTATGCATTTCAAGGTATTTTAAGCAAAATTACAAAAAATAAGAGGTAATTTTGCAGTCCGTTACAATTAGTTAGCAGAACAATGACTCAGATAAAAAACAAGAACATACTCATCACCGGCGGTGCCTCAGGCATAGGCAAGATCATGACCCGCATCTGCCTTGAGAAAGGCGCCAGCAACGTAATCGTATGGGACCTCAACCCACAGGGCGCAGAGGAAGATGCCAGAGTGAAGGCCTACAAGGTCAACGTCGCAAAGCCGGAAGAGATTTCAGATACCTACGCCAAGGTTAAGGCAGAGGTGGGACAGGTCGACATCCTCATCAACAATGCCGGAATCGTAAGGGGCAACAACACCTTCGACAAGCAGACTCCCCAGGACATCATGCTTTCGATGGACGTGAACGCCACAGCGCCTATGCTGGTTGCACAGGCCATGATGCCGGACATGGTCGCAAGAGACTCGGGCCATATCTGTAACATCGCCTCAGCGGCAGGCATGCTCGGCATCCCTAAGCTGTCAGTCTACTGCGCAAGCAAGTGGGCTGTAGTAGGCTGGACGGAATCCATGAACCTCGAGCTCATCCAGATGAAGAGCAATGTGAAGGCGACCGTCATCACCCCATACTTCATCAACACCGGAATGTTCGACGGAGTCAAGTCGAAGGTATTCCCTATCCTTGACCCTGAGAAGACCTCCGCGAAGATCATCAGGGCCATCGAGAAGAACCGCAGGTTCAAGGGACTTCCTTTCACAGAGCACTTCATCAGGTTCTGCCAGGGAATCCTCCCGTACGCATTCCTCAACTGGTTTTTCGGCAAGGTATTCGGAGTATACGAGGTAATGGACCATTTCACAGGTAGGAAAGCATAAGATACGACAAGATATGGCAGCAGTAGAGAACACATCGGAAGAGAGGATACTCGAGATCCGCAGGAAGCAGGACAAGTTCTTCCGTGGCGGAGCGACCCTCAACGTTGAATTCAGGAAGAAGCAGCTCCTGGCCCTCGAAAGAGGTATCAGGAAGTGGGAGCGCGCCATAACCGACGCACTCTGGACAGACCTCCACAAGTCATACGAGGAGGCCTACATGACCGAGATAAGCATCGTTCTCGCTGAGGTCAGGAACCACGCAAAGCATGTCGGAAGATGGGCGAAGCCACAGTGGAAGCCTACCCCGCTGAAGATGTTCCCGTCGACCAGCAGGATCGTGTCGGAGCCTTTGGGTACGGCGTTGATCGTGGCACCATGGAACTACCCTTTCCAGCTGCTCATCAATCCGCTTGTCGGAGCCATCTCGGCCGGATGCACCGCTGTCCTCAAGCCTTCGCCATACGTACCTAACGTGTCCATGGCGATCGAGCAGATGATACGTGACACCTTCGAGGAGGAGTACGTGGCCATAGTCCAGGGAAACCGTGAGGTGAACCAGACCCTCCTTGACCAGAGGTGGGACCTCATCTTCTTCACCGGAAGCCCTGTGCTCGGCAGGAAGGTCATGGAAGCAGCATCCAAGAACCTCACCCCTGTCGTACTCGAGCTCGGTGGCAAGAGCCCATGCATCGTGGACGAGAATGCCGACCTCAAGGTCGCAGCGAAGAGGATCGCCTGGGGAAAGAGCCTCAACGCAGGCCAGACCTGCATCGCCCCTGACTATCTCCTTCTCCACGAAAGCATCAAGGACAAGTTCCTGGCAGAGCTTGAGAAGCAGTTCAGGTCTCTCCTTGGCAAGGAACCTCAGAAGAGCAGGCACTTCGTCAGGATAGTCCACGACAAGGCGTTCGACCGCCTCGAGAACTATCTCAAGGACGGAAGGATCGTATTCGGCGGCCAGAGAGACAAGAGCGACAGATATTTCGCTCCGACAGTGCTCGACAACGTCAGCCCTGACGCTCCTGTCATGCAGGACGAGATCTTCGGACCTATCTTCCCTGTCCAGACGTTCAGGGACATCGCTCAGGCTATCAACTTCGTGACATACAGGGAGAAACCTCTCGCGCTCTACTACTTCGGAAAGAGAGGCGACGAAGTACTCCACTTCACCTCAGCCGGCGGAACATGCATCAATGACACGATCATGCACATAGCCAACGAGAACGTTCCTTTCGGAGGCGTCGGAAACTCCGGAATGTCGGCTTACCACAACAAGCTGAGCTTCGATGCGTTCTCGCACTACAGGTCTGTCATCACGACTGGCACAAAGATTGATTTACCTTTCAGGTACATGCCGTACAGATTGTTCGGCTTTGTCAAGAAATTGTTGTAAAACTAACCCTTACTGATATGAAAAGCAGCAGATTATTTGCACTCGCAGCCCTCTGTGTGGCTGTCGTGCTCTCAGTTTCGTCCTGCAGGAAGACCCCTGGAAACAGAAGGCCTGAAGGTGGTGACGTACCTGGACCAGACAAGAAAGAATACGTTGACAACCCTAGCTGGAACCTGACGTATACCGGACGTGAGGTCGATGTCGACAAGGACGGCACCACTCTTCTCGTCGACCCGGTCTACATGGCATCCAACGACAAGCTCAGCTACTTCATAGACCTCATCACTCTCGACGAGTATAAGAAAACCTACAAGTCCAGCCCGGCCAGCTACATCGAAGGAAGCTTCAAGAACAACTTCGAGAAGGAATGGGTTGAATCAGGAGATTCACGTGCTTCATTCAACGTGCTTGACGCGGGCGACGGAAGCTGGGTGGCAATCGCATACGAGATCACCAGCGACAACAAGCTCGGCAGCAAGTACTCTCTCTGCCAGTTCAAGACCAAGGCCGTCACGATGCGCCAGGACAAGTCCTATGAGCTCAGCTATTCACGCAAGACCGTGAACGGCGTAGTGGTCGACGTCATCAGTTCGAACGCCCATTCGGACTATTCATACTACATCGACATCACCTATCCTGAGTTCCTTGAGGTCAACTACGGCGGCAACCCGGTTGAATGGATCAACGCAAGGCTCGACGACATCGCTGCCGGCCTGAATGAGGGTGACAACTTCAACTCTGTCCTCAGCTACGGCAACGACGCCATCAGCTTCGACAGGCTCCGCCATGGCGACTGGACCGCATACGCCTTCGGCTGCGACATCAACGGCAACCTTACCGGCAACTGGTCTAAGCTCGACTTCGACGTCGCCGAAGAGGCCGCAAGCGCAGACTTCAGGAAATGGCTCGGAACATGGACCATCGGCGGCAAGGCAAACGACGGCAAGAGCTACAAGTTCTACACCATCAACATCAGAAGTGCTGAGAACAACATGTACTATTCTATCGAGGACTGGGAGAACATCCGCGACTTCGTTTTCGAGACAGAATTCGACCCAGGCAACGGCAGCATGTGGTTCACAAGCCAGTTCCTCGGCAGCGATTACTACGACGAGTACAAGAGCAAGGACAACGAAGACGGTGGCTACGACATCGCATTCGTAGGCAACATCGACATCGACGGTGAGATATTCTCACTCGACTATATCGACGGTCAGTACGACATCGCACAGGCTAAGATCATCGACGACAAGAGAGCAGATGTCATCCCTGAATACGTGACCGTCAAGATCGACAAGCAGAACTTCACCGAGCAGTACTGCTCTATGCAGTACGTCGACTGGACATGGGACGGCTACATCGCAACCTACAACCAGACCATCCCTCTCCTCCCAATGACCATGACCAAGATCGCCGGTCCAGACGGCACCAAGGCAAGTGTCAGCATGCCAAGGCCTGCTGCAAAGAAGGCCGCAGGTACATCTGAGAAGAAGGCTCAGACCAAGGCATCTTCAGTCGAGGTTGAGATTCCTGCCGCAAGACAGGCTGCAGGCACATCAGCTCTCCGCAACAGCGCGGTACGCGACAGTTCTGGCCGCAACAGCGCAGGCCGCAGCAGTTCTGGCCACAGCAGCGCGACTGCTGTCACAAAGAGCACCAGCAGCGTCCTCGACGTCAGCATCCCTGGCGCACCAAGAAATGCAGTCAAGATCAGCGGAAACGAAGCTCGCCACAAGTAATTCTGCTCCCTACAGATAGCGCCGTGCCACACAGGTAACGCCGTGCCTGCAGAGATGACTGAAAACCAGTCGGAGCAAGACATAACGCATAAGAGGATGACCGTTGGGTCATCCTCTTATAGTTATGTTCCCCAACTTTTAGTTATGTTCCCCAACTTTTGCAAAACGGAGTGCACGGAGAGACTAATCCTGTGCATTAGGTGGCACATTGGCATGCACTCCTGGCACCGTCAGGCCTATGAGTGCATCCTAATCGCCCTTCTAGGGCCTTGAAATAATGGTCGTCATGCACTCCGATTTGCAAAAGTCAGTTGAGTCACCGACCGGCAAATGCATGTCGCCTTAACCATCGGCAAAACAGCTGGCAGTCTCCCCAATCGGCAAGAAGCCAGCTGACAGCTGCTTTACCGCCCTCCAACGACCGGGCGAATGTCTCCAAGGGTCGAGCGGATGGCTCCTCCGGGAGACCCATGGCCACCCTCGGCCATGTCAGAGGGAGGGGCCCGCAAGCGCAGCGCAGTGGGAGGGATGGAGCGCGCAGCGCGGAAGGTCTCCGGAGGAGAGCAGCCGATCGAACGGAGGATGTAAGACGCCGGGCCGCCGACCGGCCGGAGGAGGGCGCCACCAGTCAGCCACCCGGCAGGAAAATGCAAGGCACTGCTCGGCGGACGTAAGGCACAGCCATCAGCCCGCTCGAAGCATGCGAGACAAAAGCAAGAGAGGACGGCCGCAAAGCCATCCTCTCTCTTTATGTTCAGGTCCAGCGCATGATTGGGGGCCGTGCCATTGCTTGGGCTATGCCATTGCTTGGGGCCCGTGTCTTGCTTGAACCTCTCGCACCACTACCTCAACGGAGTGATGGTGATAGTTCTCTGGTAGCCCATAGGATATGCCCTGTAAGCGTCGAAGATCGAACGTGCGGTACAGCCTACGCCACTTGTAGCATAGTCGAGGTTGAGGGTGATGTCACCGCTCTTCTCGAGCTGGTACTGATACATAGCCTTGGTAAGGTTCTCAGTGGTGAATGGGTAAGCGTTGAATGCGAACGGCTCATTCATCCTGAACTCGAGACCCTTTCCGCTGTCGTCGGTGAATCTTACCCAGCGGTTGTCCATTCTCAGACCGTAGTCCTCAGGGACAAGGTAAGGCTCGTACATTCCTTCGACTGTATCCTTGTAGATACCCATACGGTAGCCTGTCTTCCTGTCCGGATAAGAAGCCTGAGGGCCTCTTCCATACCACTCGACGTTGCCGAGAGCCTCGTTGATCGACATGGTCACACCGATTCTAGGGAGCCATGCAGGCATGTCACCCTGAGGGTTGAGGAGATGCTGTACGGTGATGGTACCGTCACCATCGATCTTGTATGAGTAGCAGCTCTCGATTCCGACGTTGGTACGTCCGGTGATGTATGCGTCGAGCTGTCTTTCGACTGCAGCGCCGAAGAGGGCGTATTCCCTTACATCAACGTATACTGAGCCGTCCACTGCACGTGCCTTTACAGATACCGGCTTGTAACCTACCTTGTCAAGACCTGCAGAATAGAAGATCGTAGCGACAGTGGTGCTGTGTCCGATGGCGCCGAATCCTGGCTTGTTATTGAGGATGGCAGCGCGTGAAGGCTGGTTGTTCCAACCGTCCACCTCATTTGCGAGAGGAGCTCTCCATACGTTGAGCTTGATAGGAGCTGTGAGTACCTCACGGCCGTCGATCTGCATGCCGCAGAGCTCTCCGCTGACTGCGTCGAAGGTATAGGTGAAGCCTGCGCCCTTTGCGAGGATCTTGCCGTCGGCCTGCTCCATCACGACATTGCCTGAAGGCTTAGCAGGAGCTGCGGCAGGAACGTTCCAGTCAGAAAGCTCGAACTGCTCCCATGCGACCTCATGTCCCTTCTTAGCCCAGATCTCGTCCTTTGCGAGGACTGTGCTGATGTTGAGTCTGTACTCCTTGCCGGCCTCGATGGCAGGCTTGGTGTAAGGAATCTTGTATGCCTTTGTCTGGAGAGGATCGATGTCGAGGTTCAGGGTACCTGAAGCAACGACCTTGTCGTCGGCAGTGATGGTCCATGTAGTGTTGTATGCAGATGCATTGACGAATGCGAGGTGGTTCCAGATCTCGATGGAACCAGTCCTTGAATCAAGAAGAGTATAGGTGAAAGGCTGTGTACTCTTCTTCATCTGGTACATCTCAGGCTGGATAGTCCTGTCTGGCCAGATGCTTCCGTATGTACGCATGCCAAGACCCCATGTGTAGAAGGTACCCTCGTTGGTCTCCTTCTCGAAGTCGAGCCAGAGAGCTGACTTAGCAGGATCGAAGCCCATGTCAGGTGTCACTGCGTCAGCGAAGATTCCGACATTGTCGATAAGGGCGTCAGCGATGAACTCGTTGGTGTCCTGACCGTTCTTCTCGGCGTCACGGCCGATGCAGACAGGAAGAGGAAGATTCCTGATGTAGCCTGTGAGAGGCTGGCTTGCCACTTCCTTTGAGTCGATGTAGATAGACATCTTCTCTGAGTCATATACAGCAGTGACGTTGTGCCACTTGCCCTCCCAGTCTGAAGGAAGTTCGCCTGTAAGGGTAGTCTTGGTTCCGTTGTCGATGTAGAAGATGATCTGGTCAGCGCCCATCTGCCTGAGGCCGAACTGGTTGTTACCCTTGGTGATCATATAGCCACCGCTCTTGTTGTTCTTGCGAGGGAGGATGTCAAGGGTGAGGGTAAGCTTGTTGCCGCTGATCTCGACATTCCTGCCACGATAGACCTCTACCCACTGGTCACGCATGCCAAGGTCGATGGCGAGGCCGGTCTTGCCCTTGACGAGCTTAGCCTTGCCCATGATATTGGCCTTGGTAGAATATGGAGACTTGTCCTCGAGGGTCCTTACAGGCTCCTCGATACCTGGACTTACGAAATCCCATACAGCACCGCCGAGGAGAGAAGGATGCTCGTAGATCTCTCTCCAGAATTCATCGAACGCACCGCCACCGTTGCCGGCTACAGAGAGATACTCATCCATGAATGAAGGTCTCTTGTCGGTAAGGTCCATGCCGTAAGAAAGCTCGTGCTCGATAGGGATAGGATATCTTGGGCCTACGATGTCCTCTGCGGCGTGCTTGGCAGCATTGCCACCATACATCCAGAAGCGTGTAGGATCGTACTTGCGTCCTTCATTGACTACTTCACCGATGTTCGGACCTTCGCCGGACTCGTTACCCGCGCTCCAGAAGAGCACACATGCATGGTTGCGGTCACGGAGCACCATCTGGCGGACTCTTTCCTGGTACATAGGAATGAACTCAGGCATATATGACACCCACTCGGTAGCATGAGCCTCGACACCGGCCTCGTCGATGATATAGAGACCATATTCGTCGGCGAGGTCAAGATACTCGTTGACAGGTGGATAGTGGGAAGTCCTGACTCCGTTGAAGCCGAACTGCTTGAGGATCTCCATATCCTTCCTGACAGTTGCCTCATCCATGGCGTGTCCAAGGGTAGGATGCTGCATGTGAGAACACTGAGCGTTCACCTTGATAGGCTGACCGTTGAGATAGAACACACCGTCCTTGATCTCGGTCTTCTTGAAGCCCATCTTCTTGACCATGCTGTCCACAACCTTTCCGGAAGCATCCTTGAGGGTCATGGTAAGTGTATAAAGTTCAGGAGTCTCGGCTGTCCACTTGAGAGGAGAGGCGACCTTGGTACGGAAATGTACCGAATTGGTGCTGCCTGCAGCTACAGAAATGCCGGTCTTGTCCATGGTAGCCACGACCTTGCCGTCCTTGGAGATCTCAGCTGTGAGGACAGCACCGTCAGCTGCGCTGGTGAATGACCTTACATCAACTGTGAGATCCACGTTGGAATCCTTGAAGCTGCTGTCGAAGTCTGTGATCACCTGGTAATCCCAGATCCTGGTGTCAGGGCTCGCGAATACGGTAACGTCGTCGAAGATACCTGCAAGTCTCCAATAGTCCTGGCCCTCGAGGTAATAGCCGTCACTGTACTTGAGGACGAGCACGGCGAGGGTGTTCTTGCCTGGCTTGACGTATTTTGTGATATTGTATTCAGAAGGCTCCTGTGCGCCCTCGTTGTAACCGACCTGCTGGCCGTTCACCCAAACGAAAGATGCAGAAGCGACCTTCTCGAAGCGAAGGAAGATCTGGTCACCCTTCCATGAAGAAGGAATGTTGAATGAAGTCCTGTATGCACCGGTAGGGTTGTACTCCATAGGAACCTCAGGAGGTGTGACTGCGTAAGGGTTCACAGGTGCGGTACGGTTGCCGCCCGGGAACATTCTTCCTCCCCTTGCCTTTGCCATCGCATCCCTTGCGGCCTGAGGTGTATTGGTAGGCCAAGGTGCTGACACGTTACGGAATACAGCCTGGCCGAAGCCCTGCATCTCCCAGTTGGAAGGAACGACGATGTCTGACCATTTGCGGTCATTGAATGAAGGATTGAAGAAATCCTGAGGAACATCGTAAGGGCTCTCGTTGTAGAGGAACTTCCAAGTTCCGTTGAGAGACACGTTCCTGGCAGGGATATGGAATGCTCTTCCTTCCTCCTGACCTTCACCGAATACCTCAAGATTCTCTACGTAGTAAGGCAGGTTCTTGAGATAGGACTTGTCCTGTGCTCCGGAGCTGAGACATGCCAGCAGCAGGAGCGAGATGAAAAATCTGGTTCTCATTATAAAATATACTTTGTAAAATATTATTCCTGACGGGTATAACCCTTAAAGTTAATGACTTTACATCGGAGACCATAATATTTATTGGAATTATTCTACGTGTTGTCACAATATTCACAAGCAATGGTTATAAATCATAACCCATCTTGGAAATGAAAAAGGGAATAGGTACATTTGGGCATGAGACACTTTCTAATGAACGCCGCCCTGGCAGCAGCGCTGCTGTGCGGCACAGCCACTGCACAATCCTATCAGGACGGACTGCCTCGAAGCACCCCGGAAGCCCAGGGTGTAAGCAGCAAGGCGGTCGCCGAAGCATTCAGGAAACTTGAGGAAAAGGGCTACGATGTCCATGGACTGATGATCCTGCGCCACGGAAACGTGATCGCGGAGCATTGGTGGGCCCCATTTGCTCCGGAGTATCAGCACGCGATGTATTCCGCCACCAAGACATTCACAGGATGTGCCGTGGGATTTGCGGTCCAGGAAGGTCTCCTGAAGGTCAGTGACAAGGTGATTTCATTCTTCCCCGACCTTCTTCCGGAGAAGATGCCCCAGTATCTCGAGGATCTTACGGTGGAGCATCTTCTTACCATGAGCTGCGGCCACGCAGTGACCCGATATGCCGGATCAGGTGCCGAACAGGTGAGAAACTTCCTTGCGACGGACTTCTCCAGCAAGCCTGGAACGGTGTTCTTCTATGACGTGACCTGCTCACATGTGCTGTCCCACATCCTTACAAGACTCACAGGCATGAGCACTTACGAATATCTCAAGCCACGAATGCTGGACAAGCTGGGCATCGAGGACCCTGTGTGGGAGATGGACCTCGACGGAGTCTGCATGGGCAACGGAGGTACCCATATGCGCACATCTGACCTTGCCAAGCTCGGTCAGTTCCTCCTGAACGGAGGTTCGTGGAACGGGGAACAGCTTCTCAGCAAGGAGTGGGTGAAGGCACAGACGACACCTCATATCTTCCAGCGCCCTGAGCTCTCCGAGGAGGAGAACATGAAAGACGACGGAGGACAGGGATACGGCTACCAGACCTGGATGGGCCGCCATGGATCATACCGCGCGATCGGCGGCTGCAACCAGCTGGCGATGGTCATTCCTGAGTACGACCTTGTGGTCGCAAGCACGGGATTCGTACGCGACGAGGCCGGCTTCAACCAGGTGTTCTATGAAATGCTCGAAGGACTCTCAGACAAGAAACTCAAGTCTGACAAGTCCTTCGACCTCAATTCCGCGATAAGCGGCTATGCCTATCCTGCGCCTTATGCCGACACCGGTGCCGGATACTCTCCGCGCAACTGCACAAGGATATACAGGATGTTCCAGAACGACCTCGGTCTCACCGGCGTCTCGTTCCGTTTCGACGCATCCGGCAACTGCACCGTGACCATGGAGACCGCATCCGCAGTACATAACCACAGATATGGACTTGGATCATGGTGCATGGGATCCACCGACCGCCGCCTGCCTCAGCAGCTGTCCTATCCGAACCCTATGGACGCGACGACAGTCCAGACTGCAGGCTTCTGTGCATGGACGTCCAAGGACGTCCTGTCTACCACACTGCTCTCTATGTTCAACGTCAATTCAGTCGAGACGATAGAGTACAGCATGGAAGGCAATGAACTGACAATGACCATCAAGGGTCAGAAGGACACTGTCATAAAGGGCGTCATGGGAAGATAGAGACCCGGCTTAGGCCAGTCTCTGCTTGAGAGCTGCGCCGAGCTCCTCGTAACCTGGCTTGCCGAGAAGAGCGAACATGTTCTTCTTGTAAGCCTCCACGCCTGGTTGGTTGAATGGGTTCACGCCAAGAGTATATGCGCTGACACCGCAGGCGAACTCGAAGAAGTAGAAGAGGCTGCCGAGGTTGTACTCGTTGATTCTCTCGACAGATACCTCCATCTGAGGGACTCCGCCGTCGATATGGGCAAGCTTGGTACCAAGCTGAGCCATAGCGCCGCAGTGCTCTACGTTCTTGCCAGCGAGGAAGTTGAGCTGGTCGAGGTTCTGCTCGTCTGTGCCGATGACCACTGTCCTGTTGCTGTTCTCGATGTTGATCACAGTCTCGAACATCACGCGCTCACCCTCCTGGATGAACTGGCCCATTGAGTGGAGGTCAGCGGTATTGTTGACAGATGCAGGGAAGATACCCTTTCCGTCCTTACCCTCTGACTCACCATAGAGCTGCTTCCACCATTCACCAAGGTACTGGAACTTAGGATTGTAAGTTACCATGATCTCGATCTTCTTGCCGAGTTCGCTGTAAAGGAGGTTTCTCATTGCAGCGTATACGACAGCCGGATTGGCAGCGTCACGTACTGCGAGGGACTTCTCCATCTCTACTGCGCCTGCGAGCATCGCACGTACGTCGAAGCCGGCGAGGACGATAGGAATGAGTCCGACTGGAGTGAGGACTGAGAAACGGCCGCCGACGTTGTCAGGAACGACGAATGTCTTGTAGCCTTCCTGGTTAGAGAGAGTCTTGAGGGCACCCTTCTTTGCGTCGGTGACAGCCACGATTCTCTCAGAAGCGTCCTTATATGTCTTGTCAATGTACTCCTTCACGAGACGGAATGCGATTGCAGGCTCTGTGGTGGTACCTGACTTGGAGATGACTACGCAACCTACGTTACGCTCAGCGAGAAGATCCATGAGCTCTGCTGTATACTCCTCTGAAAGGTTGCAGCCGGCGAAGACTACCTCAGGGTTGTCCTTCTTCCTGAGCTGCTTTGCGAAGTTGTGGGAGAGAGCCTCGATTGCGCAGCGTGCACCGAGGTATGAGCCACCGATACCGATGACTACCACGAGGTCCACACCCTTCTCCTTCCATGAGTCCCTGATGGCCTCACAGTCAGCGATGAGAGACTCAGGAGTCTCAGATGGGAGATGCTTCCAGCCAAGGAAGTCGTTTCCTGCGCCCTGCTCGCCGTCGAGCACATCCCATGCAGCGAGAGCCTTGTCCACATACTGCTTGTACTGCTCCTCCTTGACGAATGAGTCGCAGCCACTTACATTGATCTTTACCATAATATGATTGACTTTTTATTTATTTTAAACAAATATCCTGACTACTTGAAGAACTTCTGGAGTGTCTCTGCAAGGTATGTCCTTGCGTTCATCCAGGTATGAGCTCCGTCGGTGAACATCTTCTCATACTTGATGCCCTTTGCGTCGAAGTACTCGTGGTGGTCGATGACGTTTGGATAGAGACCGTCCTCGGTACCTACGCCGAACCACATGAGCTTGAACTGAGCGATCCTGTCGTTGATGTCAGGGAAGAATGCATCCATGACCTCAGGTGTAAGATATGCGCTGTAAGATGCTACGTATCTGAACTTGTCAGGGTTCCTGTAGCTGACGAAGAGTGTCTGTCCGCCACCTCTTGAGAAGCCACCGATAGCGCGGCTGTCCTTGTCTGTCCTGACTTTGTAGTTGGCCTCTACAAAAGGCATGATGCACTCCTTCATCTCCTTCTCGAACACCTGGTACATGTCTGAAGAAGCGAAGGTGTTCGGCCTAGGGGTCCAGCCCATGTTTCCGTAAGGCATGACGACAACCATAGGAACGGCCTTGCCCTGTGCGATGAGGTTGTCGAGAATGACATTGACCTTGCCTACCTTGAACCATGTCTCCTCAGTATCGGTAGTACCGCTGATGAGATAGAACACAGGGTACTTCTTACCCTTCTCATAGCCTGCAGGTGTATAGACGAGAAGCGGACGGTTCTCTCCGAGGACTGTTGAATAGTAGTCAGTATAGATAACCTTTCCGTGAGGGATGTCCTTGTTGACGGTATAGAGTGCGTCAGGGTTAGGAATCTCGAGGAGGCTGGCCTTGAAGTTCTCGTTAGGGAATATTGCAGGATTGTTCTGAGCCTGTGCCTGAACACCGTCCACTACGAAATTGTAAGGATAGATGTCTGCCTTCTCAGGCTTGACGGTAACGCTCCAGATACCCTTTGTGTTCTTTGTCATAGGCTCGCTCTTCTTGAGGAACTGGCTTGAGAGAGAGACGCTCTTTGCATTAGGAGCAGAGTAGTTGAATGTGATCATTCCGTTAGGATGGAACACTGTAGGGTTGATGCTTGAGCCAAGGCCTGCAGATGTCTCCTTCATAGGGTAGCCGAGGATCTCGAGCATGGCAGCACCGTAGCGGCGGCCGAGCTCCCTGTAGCCTTCTGCGTCGAAATGGAGACGGTCGAAGCCTGTAGTACATCCGCTTGAGCTGATGACATGGGCGTTAGGAATGACTGAAGGGACACGTGCGATCACATCATTGTGTGCTGCACAGGTACCACCTACGTCGTTGTTCACAACCTCACCTACGAGAAGAGGAATAGCCTGGCCCTGGAGACCGAGGTCCTTGATGAGTCTGTCGTAGATCTTCTTGACGTTTGCAGGCCACTGTGGGTCACCTGTGTTGGTACATCCCTGGTGAAGGAGGATACCCTTGATGACACCGTCCTTCTGAGCAAGCTTCGCGAGTTTGACGAGATGGGCGTATGGATCGTCGCTGTAGCCCTCGATCATAGGCTTCATCCATGATGCTGCGCCTTCCTTGTAGGCAGCCACCTTCTCTGAGTCGAAGCAGTCGATGCTGCAGCCTGCCACTGACACGTTGATGATACCGACCTTGATGCTCTCAGGAAGGTTTTCTGTAAGCGTACGGCCGAAATAGTCACATGGGGTGAGACCTGTACCAGGACGGCAGAGAGGTGGGATAGCCTTGTACCACTTGCCCATTTCCTTTGGCTGTGGGTTCTCCGGTTCAGCGTTCACGGCTCTTACGCGGCCGTTTGCACCAGACATGAGTTCAACCTTGGGAGATACAGGGAAATCGACAGCCGCCATCATGAGGAAGCGGTCGCTGATGCCCTCGATATCCTGCTGCTGAACGCGGGCGTTGCCCTCCATGTTAGACTGTCCGAACGCCAGGTAGATATGGAAGTTCGGATCCTGAGCCTTCGCGGTAAGAGCCGAGAAAGCCAGCATTGCGACAGAAGCCGCAGTCAAAAGAATCTTTTTCATTATAGCTGTCAGTATTAGTTTTAAGATATGCAAGTTACGAAATTTCATAGATTATTTCAAAGCCAAGCGCATATAGTTCCTATAGCCAGTCCGGAAATGACAACTTAGGCTCAAGCGCGGCGATGTCAGAGGCACGCTTCCTGATATAGTCTGAAGGCTTGGCTGCATTGCGCTCGAGTGGATTCGGAAGACAGGCTGTAATCAGGCAGGACTCCCTGCGCGTAAGCTCCGCGGCAGAATGCCCGAAATGCTGCTGTGCAGCCGCCTCTGCGCCATAGATTCCCTTTCCCATCTCTGCTACGTTCAGATACACCTCAAGGATACGTTCCTTACCCCAGATCTTCTCGATAAGGACAGTGAAATACGCCTCGAACACCTTCCTGGTCATGGAACGTGACGGAATGCAGAACACATTCTTCGCCGTCTGCTGGGAGATCGTGCTGGCACCGCGAAGTTTCTTGCCTTTCTTCCTATGGTCCTCGATCGCCTTCTTTATCTCGATGCGGTCGAAGCCGTCGTGGTCCATGAAGCGGTTGTCCTCGCTGGCAATGACGGCCTTGGCCATCTCAGGAGAAATCTTTCCGAGAGAGCGCCATCTGTAGTGAGTATGGAAATCCTCATCGCCGCGGTACTCTATCGCCCTCTGGACCATCAGAGGAGTAGCTATGACCGGCACCCACTTGAGCGAGGTCACCCAAAGCACCGTGACTATCACGAATGCCAAAGGAAGCCTGACGAGGAAGAACCACGCAAGCCTTGATTTAAGAGATCTCTTTCTGCCACTGTCCATAAGCGTTACTTTCGCCGTCAGCTTTTTCAATAACGGCAAAAATACTAAATTTGCCCGACAAATGGCATCACTGGGAAAAGACATGCTCGGAAGGTTTTCCGATGAGATCGCGGACAAGAGGATTCTTGCCCACAACAACGTGTTTGTCAGCGTCTACGCCCGTAACTGCGAAGTCCGCAGGATCGACAGAGCGACGGCACAGGCCTTCATAGACAGGTACCATGATCTCGGGAACACCAACTGCCGCTACCGCTATGGACTGTTCGTCACAAGGAAAGGTCATTCGAGCGTCGAGGTCGGGACCATGGTAGCTGCCGCGACGTTCTCTGCTGCCAGGAAATGGATCAAGGGGGAAAGGACAGTGCGCTCGTGTGAATGGGTACGCTTCGCTTCGCTGCCCGACGTGCGTGTCGCAGGAGGCATGGGCAAGCTTCTTCAGACATTCATCGAGGAAGTCAGGCCGGACGACGTGATGAGCTATGCCGACGGAGCGTGGTCAGACGGCGACGTCTACCGCAAGCTCGGCTTCAAGGAAGAAGAGCCGAAGGTATTCCCCGACGGCTCGAAAAGTCTCAAGTTCAGACTGAAACTGACTGATTATTAGAAAGATATCCCGCCTAGGCAATCTCCCCGTCCGTCATCACCTTGTCTACGACTGACTTGACCTCATCGTAGGAGTATCCGCGGCTGAGTGCGAACTTGAGGAGCTTTATCTTGCACTGAGGATCATCGGCCAGAAGCCTGTACTTCACCCTTATGACATTCTCAAGCTTCCTTGTGGCAGAATCGTCATCGATGTCCTCGAACGCCTCGTTGACCGTCTCGCGTGGGATGCCCTTCGCTGAAAGCATATAGGCGATCTTCACCTTGCCCCATCCGGAGATCGACGATTTCTCGCGGGCAAAGGCAGAAGCATAGCGGAGGTCGCTCACATACTTGTCGGCGACAAGTGACTCCAGGACTTCCCTGGCTGCATCCTCATCGCCTTCGAGAAGCTTCACAGCCTTTGCAAGAATATCCTTGCTGCAGTATTCTCTCTTTGAGCACTGTCCCTGCAGACGGCTCAGGACTCTCTTCACATTCTCTTCCATAGGCTGAACTAGAAATCGAAACCGACGCCGACGTACGCCGTCATGGCGTTGTACAATGACGACCAGCCTATATCAGCGCGTACCGGTCCGATGATGGAATTGTATGAATACTCCACTCCCGCGCCGAAGAACATCGAGTCAGTCTTCGCCATACCCTTGAAGGTCGAAGCCGAGTCTCCGAAATCCAGCTGTGCGGAGACATAGTTGTTCTTTGTCAGCTTCACACGGAGATCCGCGCCGATGGTCGCCAGGTACTTCTGCATCACTACCGCATTGGACGTTCCGACGAAAGACAGCTGCTGGTCGAGATATCTTCCCGCAAGGCAGCCTCCGACGACGTTGGCATAGGCAGCCGGTATCGAGTCACCGAAGAGGAAGCGCAGGTTTGCAGAAGGCAGCAGAGAGACTCTGCCGCCGATGTTGGCGACAGTCCTGAAATCGAACTTTACCGAATGGAAGCCGTCAATCCTTTCCTTCAGGCCACCGAACACCCATGAATAGTCCACTCCGATATTGAAGCCCCTGGTCGGGAAATAGCCGTCGTCGAAGGTATCCGCATGGCCGCCCAGGAACGCCCCAAGGAAAATATTGTTCACCGAGCCATCGATGTCAAGATCCTCGATCGAAGAGCTTGAGAGCATCGATCCCACCCTGTAGGCATCCGCGCGCACACCCATGTTGAGGTCAAGATTGATCCACTTGATGTTTGACAGATACGTCTCGAAACGGTTGTTGCTGTATGAGAGGTTCATCTCGTTGTCCCCGAGCCAGAGCCTGTTCTTGTCGACATATCTGGATGAGAACGAAGCGTTGATGGCAGGGCCCTTGATAGTCTTATAATAATAGTGGAGCCTTGCCTGAGGATTGATGTTGATCTTTCCTGTAAGTTCGAAAGCATGGCCGCGTACGCTGTGGACATTGAGACCGATGTTCAGAAGCAAAGAGATGATTTCCTCCGTGTCCATCCTGCCACCGACGCCCAGGTGGTGGATAGGTCCTTTCTTGCAGTTGAACCGCAGCCTGTAAGGTTCTTCGGTGCCAAGCAGCTCATATGTGACATAGTCGAAAGCCTTGGTACCATAGATCGTAGCCACCGCGTCCTCGATATCCTTGCCGCTGAGTTCCTGGCCGGCCTTGATCTTGAGACGGTCCTGGAGGAAACGGCTGTCATCGTCGTCCACGCCAAGGATCTCAACGCCGGATACCATGACCTTGCCGGTCATCAGGTTCTGGGCAGGAGACGACTGATAGCTGAGCTTATCCTTGCCCACAAGTTCCTTCACAGCCTCGAGGTCATCCTTCATCGCCACTGCCGAAGCATATCCTCGGCTGATCAGGGAATCGATTGCCTCCGAGCTGAAGCTCAGCATATTATAGCCTGTGATATCAGGTTTCAAGGTCACGATCGGGATGTCGATGTTGTGTTCGTACGAACTGCGCCCGAACATATCGATGCCCTGCATCGCAAGGTCGGAAAGGTTCTTTATCTCATCCAGCGAATAGTATCCTTCGCTGAGGTCGACTCCGATGATGATGTCCGCGCCTATACGCTCAGCGATATCCGCCGGGTAATTGTTCCTCATGCCTCCGTCGACAAGCAGCATCCCGTCCGTCTTGACAGGGGTGAACAGGCCAGGTATGCTCATGGTACTTCGAAGCGCCGTATTCAGCTTTCCCGAGTACCATACCTTCGCCCTGCCCGTCACCATCTCGGTGGCGACGCATATGAACGGGATCGGAAGTTTCCAGAACGGGATCTCGTCCTGGTATCCGACGGTCAGCGAGCTGAAAAGGTTGTTCACGTTCTGGCCATATACGAATCCGGAAGGAAGGCTGGAAAGGAGATTGTCCTTCAGAAGGTTCGTCTCGTCCCTCTCCTCCGCACCAAGGCGGATGTCGTCCATCTGGCGTACCATGTTCTTGAAATTGCTGTCGAGATTCCTCTGCTTCTCATACTCGTTCATGGAATAGTAGAAAGGCATCGAGAGCAGATACTTGCGCTTGTACATCTTCTCCGGGTAGGAAAGATACTCCAGAGGAACCTTGTCGCTCATCACCATACCCCAGTCGAGGGTACGTATGAGACTGTCGATCTGTGCCGCGCTCAGTCCTACGCTGTACATTCCGCCCATGAGTCCTCCCATGCTCGTTCCAAGGACCACATCGACAGGAATCTCATGTTCCTCGAGGTATCTGAACACTCCGATATGGGCGGCACCCTTGGCACCGCCGCCGCTGAGGACGAGGGCTACGGTCGGCCTGTAGTTGTGGATAGAGTCCATCTTCGCCCTGATCGCCTTCTCAGCGACCGCGTCAAGCTTCTCGTCCAGACCGTAGCTATATGTCTGGGCCTCCGCGCTCCGGCACAGGAGCGATGTCAGGCATAACAATACAAGGATTTTCTGAAAGATCTTCATAGCAGATTCAATTGTTCATGTAGGCACGCATCAGGCCTTCTCCCCGTGTTCTCCGGCAAGCATTCCGCATGCAGCGAAGATATCCTCTCCCCTCGAGGCACGGATCGTCGCAGTGATGCCTGCGCGCGAGAGACGGTCACGGAAACTCTCCATGATGCCGTCGGAAGTCGTATCGTATGGGAAATCAGGAATCTTGTGGAAACGGATGAGGTTCACCCTGCACTCCAGGCCTCTGAGCAGGCGGATGATCGCGTCTGCGTGCTGCTTGTCGTCGTTGAAGCCCTGGAACATGGTATACTCGAAGCTGACTCTCCTCTGCCCCGAGAAATCGTACTGTCTGATAAGGTCCAGCACCTCCTCGAGCGGATATGCGTTCTGGACCGGCATCATGGTACCTCTCTCCTGGCCGAACGGGTCATGCATGCTTATGGCAAGATGGCAGCGGGTCTCATCGAGGAATTTCTTAAGGTTAGGAAGTACTCCGATAGAAGAGAGGGTGATCCTCTTCGGGCTCCATCCGAATCCCCAGTCGGCAGTCAGGATATCGATCGCGCGCTTCACGTTCTCGTAGTTGTCCAGCGGCTCGCCCATTCCCATGAAGACCGTATTGGTCAGCTGGTCGGACTCGTCGACCGAGAGATACTGGGAGATGATGTCACCAGCAGAGAGGTTGCCATGGAAGCCCTGACGTCCGGTCATACAGAACTTGCAGCCCATCTTGCAGCCGGCCTGGGACGAGACGCAGAGGGTCCTGCGGTCGTCGTCCGGGATCATCACGGCCTCGATCGCACTGGTCTCCAGATCGGAGGCGGTGTCGGCCGCATTGGTACCATGGACATGGGTACAGCTTACCGGGAACAGGTATTTCTTCGTACCGTCCCTTGAGACCTGGAGGTCGATGACAGGAAGTGCGCCCACCTCGTACCTGGCGGCAAGATTCTCCCTGCCGGCCTTGGAGATGTTCGTCATTTCATCGATGCTCCTGACCTTTTTCTGGTACATCCACTGGGCTATCTGCTTGCCGGTGAATGCCGGCAGGCCTGCTTCTGTCGCTATCTGCTTGAGTTCATCAGGGGTCTTTCCCAGAAGTTTTATCTTTCTCTGCTCTTCCATAATCACAAAAATACTTAAAAAAAGGCTGAGTTTGAAGGACATTGCCACTATTTGCCATAATTTGGATATTTTTTGAGCTTGTGATATACTTTGGCACAAGCCGTCTTTATCTTTGCAGAAAATTCAATAGGGATTATCCCTTGATTTTACTTATATTTGTTGGACTAATAAAAAAACAGAATTCATATGGCTAAGGAAACAGTTCAGGACAACGCCAGTGCAAATGCCGGAAAGCTCAAGGCATTGCAGGCGACGATCGACAAGATTGAGAAAGATTTCGGGAAGGGAACGATCATGAAACTGGGCGACCAGCCACAATTCGACGTCCAGGTCATCCCAAGCGGTTCAATTGCTCTTGACCACGCTCTGGGAATCGGCGGTTATCCTAGAGGAAGGATAATCGAGATCTATGGACCTGAATCCAGCGGTAAGACTACTCTCGCGATCCACGCTATTGCGCAGGCTCAGAAGCAGGGAGGCATCGCAGCTATGATCGATGCTGAGCACGCTTTTGACAGGACCTATGCCAAGGCTCTCGGAGTAGACCTCGAGACTCTCCTCATCTCTCAGCCTGACAATGGCGAGCAGGCTCTCGAGATCGCCGACAACCTCATCCGCTCAGGTGCGATCGACATCATCGTCATCGACTCTGTCGCAGCTCTTACACCTAAGGCTGAGATCGAGGGCGAGATGGGCGACAACAAGGTCGGTCTCCAGGCAAGGCTCATGAGCCAGGCTCTCAGGAAGCTCACCGCAAACATCAGCAAGACAAACACATGCTGCATCTTCATCAACCAGCTCCGCGAGAAGATCGGAGTGATGTTCGGCAATCCGGAGACCACCACAGGTGGTAACGCCCTGAAGTTCTACGCTTCAGTCCGAATCGACGTCCGCAGGACCACCCAGATCAAGGACGGTGACGATGCTCTCGGCAACCGCACCAAGGTCAAGGTCGTGAAGAACAAGATGGCTCCACCATTCAAGAAGGCAGAGTTCGACATCGTCTACGGCGAGGGAATCTCCAAGATCGGTGAGATCATCGACCTCGGTGTCGAGATGGGCGTGATCGGCAAGAGCGGCTCGTGGTTCAGCTACAACGACTCCAAGCTCGCCCAGGGCCGCGAAGCGACCAAGCAGCTCCTCCTTGACAACGCCGAGCTCGCCGAGGAGATCGAGGCAAAGATCCGCGAGGCAATGAAGAACGTCGAGGACTAGTCTCCTCCCCCTAAACTCCAAATAGGCTGATCCCCTCCTACAGGGATCAGCCTATTTTGCTGTCTATCAAATCGTTACCCATTTCCCTGTAGTGTGATTCACCCTACAGGATTTCACTTATCTTACTATCCATCAACCGATTAGCCAATCAGTTTTTCTACTCCGAAGACTCCTCGTTGACGGCCTTGTTGTAGCACTGGCGGCAGAGGGGCTCGTAGACGTCCTTCTCACCGAGGACGACGAGCTTCTTGCTGGCAGAGAGTCGATGGGAGTGATTGGCGAGACCGCCGCACTTCACGCAGATTGCATGGACCTTCTGGACATCCTCTGCAATTGCCATGAGACCGGGCATAGGGCCGAAAGGCTTGCCGAGGTAGTCGGTGTCAAGGCCGGCGACGATGACCCTGACTCCCCTGTTGGCGAGTTCCTGGCAGACCTCGACAAGGCTTAGGTCGAAGAACTGGGCCTCATCGATGCCGACGACCTGGACGTCAGCAGGGATCTGGAGCATCCTGGCAGGTGTCTTGATCGGGGTACATGCGACACTGTGGGAATCGTGTGACACAACGTCCATCTCCGAATATCTTTTATCTACTGTAGGCTTGAAGGTTGCGACCTTGAGGTTGGCGAACTGAGCTCTCTTGATCCTTCTGATGAGTTCCTCCGTCTTTCCTGAGAACATCGAGCCGCAGATAACTTCTATACAGCCTGATTTTTTTGCGTTTTCTAAGAACATTTCCGTATTTTTGTGATTATCTATTCAATGCTATATAGCAAAGATAGACAAAAGAAACCTTCTGAAAAATATGAAGATTGAAAATTTATCTGACGTTTCAGCTGCTCTCGAGGGCATCCTCCAGAGACTCAATACATTGGAAAAGGAAATAGCTGCTCTCAAGGGCGAAAGCGTCCCTGAGGAGGTCCCATTTGATGAATCAGAGGCCATAGACCTCTCTCTCGACCCTATAGTCCTCGAGGATCCGGTGCCCCCTGTCGACGACCTTCCGTTCGACGACGCCATGGCAGAGGAAGTCCCAGCCGAAGAGCCTGCTGTTGCAGAAGACATCCCGGCAGTGGAGGACATCCCGGCTGACCTGCCTGCAGACATGCCGGAAGAAATCGATCTTCCAGCAGAGGAGCCTGTGGCTGTAGCCGAGCCAGAGCCAGAGCCAGAACCAGAGCCAGAACCAGAGCCTCAGCCTGAGCCTGCCCCTGCAGCGAAGGAGGAGGACAATGACGACTTCAGCAACCTGTTCGGCAGCGAGTTCGACGAGGTCGTGGAGGTCAAGCCGAAGAGAGGCCGCAAGCCTGTGCTTGGCGGAACAGTGAACGAGGCTTCAGCCGAGACCGGAAAGGCAGTGATGGACGTACTTGCGGAGAAGAGCGCATGGCTCCGTGACATCCCAGGTCCGGAAGTCGGAAGACTCCGCAGCGCGATCGCACTTGGCGACCAGGTGCTCTATATCAGACGCCTCTTCCGCGAGGATTCGGCACTCTACCAGGACACCATCGCCAAGCTCGACTCCATGGCAAGTCTCAAGGAGGCAGTCGAGTATCTCAGCAGCACCTTCCCTGAGTGGGACACCGAGAGCGAGGATGTCTACAGATTCATGATGGCCGTAAGACGCAAGATACGCAAGTAGATGGCAGGCAAGCTCTACATAATCCCGACGCCGGTGGGCAACCTTGAGGACATGACCTTCAGGGCTGTCCGCATGCTCAAGGAAGCCGACCTGATCCTCGCTGAGGACACCAGGACAAGCTCCGTCCTGCTCAAGCATTTCGAGATAACGGGACGACTCCAGTCCCACCACAAATTCAACGAGCACCAGACCGCAGGAATGATCAAGGACAGGATTCTTGCAGGTCTCAACGTCGCTCTCATCAGCGACGCAGGCACGCCGGGCATATCAGACCCAGGCTTCCTCCTCGCAAGGACCTGTGCCGCCGAAGGAATTGAAATACAGACACTTCCCGGACCTACAGCATGTATTCCGGCAATCGTCTCATCAGGACTTCCTTGCGACAGGTTCTGTTTCGAGGGATTCCTTCCTGTCAAGAAAGGCCGCCAGACGCTGCTCAAGGAACTGGCCGTCGAGCCACGTACCATGGTCTTCTACGAGTCGCCTTACCGACTTGTGAAGACGCTCGAGCAGTTCGCGGAATTCTTCGGACCGGACAGGGAATGTTCGGTCGCCAGAGAGATCTCCAAGGTGCATGAGGAACACCGCAGGGGGCCTCTTTCTGAGGTAATAGAGTGGTTCAAGGACCATGAGCCTAAGGGCGAGATCGTCATCGTCGTCGCAGGCGCACCTCAGGTCAAACGTTCAGCGGAAGAAAAGGACCCTTCCGAAAAGAGGTCCAGACGTCACAGAGAGGCAGAGGAGAGAGACATGATGGAGAATGACGAATAGCCCCGACCACGATCGGAAACACCAGACAAGCACATCTTTCACAGTCGGCGCGATTGCCCTCATCTTCCTGGCAATCGGTTATCAGACAGCACTTTTCATCCACAAGGCCGCAGTCGCTACGGTCGTGGCCAACCATGACCGTCCTGACACCGTCTACGTCTTCGGCAGCCCACCGGACGACTGGTCATATGACCATGGTACCATGGGCACCGACGGTGCTCAAGGGCACGACGGCAGCGGCAGCAACGACGGTCGGGCAAGGTACCATGGTACCGGAAACAGCCGTCAGTACCAGAATGGACGGCAAAGCCAGGGCGACAGGCAGTACCGTACGGTAAGGCGTAGCGCCGAGCATTCAGACGCCGCCCGGAAAGTCGTCCAGGAATACGGGCGACGCAGCTACGAGTCCTTTCCCTTCGACCCGAACACAGTCAGCATCGACGATCTGATGCGCCTGGGATTCAGCCAGAAGCAGGCCCGGTCAATCGACAACTACCGTCAGTCAGGCGGACGTTTCCGGCGGAAGGAAGACTTCGCAAAGTCCTATGTAGTAGCCGATTCCGTCTACAGAAGGCTGGAGCAGTTCATCCAGATTCCAAAGCTCGACATCAACAAGGCGGACTCCACCGCCTTCGACACACTGCCGGGGATCGGGGCATACTACGCATCCAGGATGGTCAGCTACCGCGAAAGGCTCGGAGGCTATTCCTTCCCCGAGCAGCTGATGGACATCCCCCGTTTCGACCAGGAGAAATATGACCAGCTGAAGGACCTGATCACAGTGGGTCCCGCGAAGCCATACCCTCTCTGGACCATGCCGGAAGACAGTCTTGCCCGGCACCCCTACCTCGACAGGCATTCAGCCCACAGCATCGTCCTCTTCAGGGACAACAGCCCCCGTTCCGAGTGGACGGTGGAGGCCCTGGTGCGCGCCGGCATCCTCAGCGGCGAGAACGGCAGAAAGCTGCTCCGCTGCCGCATCGCCGCCCCTGCTGAATAGGCGGACAGGGCCGAGAGAAGCGGGAAAGCCATGCCTCTGGCAAGCCAGGGACAGCGGGACGGAGCAGACCGACCTAGGTCATCAGAAATGGACAGACCGACCTAGGTCACCAGGGAAGGCAAAACCGACCTAGGTCAGACAAACAGCCCCCGACCTAGGTCACCCCGCTTTTCTTACTCCCTAATTTCCAATCACTTAGCAAACAACACCGACCTAGGTCGCGGGGGAAACGTCCGACCTAGGTCACAAACCAATCAATCATATTTTATCAACCTTATTTATTAACAATCAAAATCAGTTCTTTTATGAAAAAGATCCTTGAAATCATCCAGTACGGAGAGCACGACATCCGCTTTAACACAGACATCGATGTGCTCAAAAGGCCTCAGGAAGTAGAGGCTATCATTTCCAAGACCATGTTTGCAATGGCAACCAAACTTTGGGGAGGAAACGAACAATCTGTAATTGCCATGATCCGAGCGATGGCCATCGCCGACCTGGCAATCAGCACGAAACGGGATGCCATGATCAAAGAGCTGGACGAATCGTCAAAGGCCATGGGGAAAGCGTTCATGGAAACCATGAAGGCCCTGAATGGGAAAGGCGGCGTCTCGGTCCAGATGTTCGGCCCAGGCATTCCGCGTCCTAAAAAGAGCTAGCCGATGCCTTTCATCCGACAACAGATGCGGACGCTGCCAGACGGGAGCGTCCGTCAAGTCTCCCCATACCATTTATGTTTCGAAGGTATGAGGAAGACACTTCTCTGCAAGGAGGACGAAGACTACGACTGTTTTGTCAAGTACATATTCGTCTGCGCACTGAGATGCAATGTGATCGTGGTGTCATATGCAGTCGTCTCCAACCATGCACATATACTCGTCCTGTCACCGGACAAGGCCTCGTGTTACAGGCTTGGAGATGATCTCAAACGAATCTATGGGATGTATTTCACGCAGAACCACCATGAAGAAAGCCCTATGGCCGGCAACAAAGTCATCCCGTTCGAAATAAGATCGGACAGACATCTGCGTAACGCGATGGCTTACATACCAAGGAATGCGGAAGATAACGGCGGTCTTATAAGTGAATACCGATGGTCATCCTTCAATGCCTATTTCAGCCTATCAGAAGAATGCCGAGGACGGAGAGTCCGGACCCTGTCCACCCGCGAGACGAAACGGACATTCAGGACAAACCTGTCTCTGAAGAAAGTGCCATGGGAGATTGACGGGGCTGGAAGTCTGATTCCTGCGAGCGCCTGTGACCACAGGTACCTCGAAGACGCATTCCTCAACAACGAGGCATTCTTTCTCCGTCTCGTCGGCAGCGTGAACGTCAGCGAGATGCAGGAAATGCTTATCCTCGCGCCGAGAATGAAACTCAGGGACAGCGAATTCAGAAAAGAAGCGGAGAATCTCTGTCAGGAGTGGTTCCAGACAAGGCTTTCAGAAATCAGCCGTGACAAGAAGATCCGCCTCATCGTCCATCTGGACCGGACCAGACATTGCAGCATCCCGCAGCTCGCAAGGGTCTTCGGCCTTGACCGGGAAGAACTCACCCAGTTACTGGACCATGGTACCAGAAGGACGGCCAGTGCCCAGAATGACGGTATGGCGGGAGATTAGGCCGGGGTATGCAGAAATGCGTGGGCGACCTAGGTCACCAGAAATGGACAGACCGACCTAGGTCACCAGAAATGGACAGACCGACCTAGGTCAGACAAACAGCCCCCGACCTAGGTCACCCTGCTTTTCTTACTCCCTAACTACCAATCACTTAGCAAACAACACCGACCTAGGTCGCGGGGAAAACGTCCGACCTAGGTCACTTTCGTTTTCCTTTGTCCTTATCTTTTCCTCATTCTCTTTTCCCCTCTTCCTCCCCGCCATTTACATAGTCTCCAGCCATACAGCCGGGGCTGAGTACGGCCATCCCCAAGCCCTGCTGAATAGGCGGACAGGGCAAAGTACGGCCATTTTTCCGTTCATTTCTGATCATTTTTCATCATTGCTTATTATCTTTGCCCCCGCAATCAGGTATCTGCCTTTTCAATCACTTAATCCCCATCGTCCTGTGATATCCACACCTGAATTTCTAGTACGCAACCTCCTTCTTGGAATCAAGGAAGGAGACGAAGCGGCGTTCGAGGTGTTCTACAGGATGGAACGAAACAATCTGGTGCATTTCGTTGCAAGTTACGTGAAGGACACACAGACGGCGGAGGACATCGCCCAGGAGACTCTTCTGAAGGTCTGGGAGAGCCGTGGGGCTCTTGACCCGGGGCGCAATCTCAGGGCATTCACTTTCACGATCGCCAGGAACAGGACCCTGGATTACCTCAGGACATACAGACCTCACGCTTCCCTGGCAGAGTGTGAAGCCCTCTGCGATCCTGCTCTTGACGGTCTGATCGAGACACTCGACCTTGAAAGGCTGGTCAAGAAGACTTTCCTGGCCCTTCCACCAAAGGTCAGGGACACTTTCCTCAGCAGTAGAAGAAAAGGTATGCGCAACAGGGACATCGCCCTTGAAGAGGGCATCACCGAAAAGGCCGTCGAACATCGCATCGGAACTGCCTTGAAAGCGTTCAGAAAGGTATTCCGCTGACGCAGCCTGTCAGGCACCAGTCCTAGCGTCTGCCAAGTTCCAGCCCCAGCGCCTGCCATCCTTCCACCACCGTCCCCTCCTACCCGGAAAAATCAAAAAATCCATTAGGGGAAACGTCTGTTTTCTCGTATATGTAATGTATGCGAGAAGATTTCAACAGACAGATTTTTGAATCATTCCCTGATTCAGTATGGACAGGCGACATGCCTGACCTTGGCAATTCCAGCACTAAAAGCACACGTATCATAAAGATAGCCAGACGTATATCATACGTCGCAGCGGGCTTATGCATCCCATTTGCAGCCGCTACTATCCTGCTTGCCACCAGGAAGGCAGAGGCACCGTCGACTATCGAGACTGTCGCCCAGTCGGAGATAGTATATAAGGTGAACAATGCCCTTCAAGGAAACATTGTCCTTCCGGACAGCACCGTCGTCACTCTGAACAGCGGCAGTACCTTGAGGCTGGCGCAGGACTTCGGGACCGGCACCAGGACTGTCAATCTCGACGGTGAGGCCTATTTTGACGTCCATAAGGACAGGAAAGTGCCTTTCATCATCAACACTCCTCAGGGCGTCGAAGTCAAGGTGACGGGAACAAGGTTCAACATGTCATGTTACTCAGACAGCAAGGAGTTCGGTCTGACCCTGTTACAAGGATCAGTGGAGGTCACAACCCCGAAGAAGGAGCTCCTCCACATCGAGCCGTCTCAGCAGGTCGTGATCCGTGATGATTTCTTCAATGTCTCAAAGAAGGACGCCCCGGAGGAGTCTGTAGTATGGACGGAAGGCATCCTTCGCTTCGACCACACCTCGATGAGAGAGACATTCGCCCGCATCGAAAGGTGGTATGGTGTCGAGATCGTGGCGGAAGACGAGTCAGTCTACCGGGGATCATTCTCGGCCGAGTTCCGGTCAGAGACCCTGAACGAAGTGCTTCAGCTGCTCTGTATAACTTCAAGGCTCAATTATTCGGTCTCTGACAAGACCATCACCTTGACACCCAAGAAATAACCTTGACTTTCAAGAAATAACGGACTTAATATACAACATATGAGAAAATTCCTATTCTCCATGGTATTGATTCTTACCGTGATGACTGGGGTCACGCGGGCGCAGGGAAGATATACCGTCATCGCTGAAAATCAGCCTCTTTCCACTGTATTGAAGCTGATTTCGGCACAGACCGAATACAGTTTCGTCTACAACAACGACCTGATCGACACTTCGGTCAAAATTTCAGTCGGGATAAGCAGCGACAACATCTCGGAAATCCTGGATGCCGTGGCAGACAAGACCGGTCTGAAATATACCATCGTAGGCAAGCAGATTGCCATTTCCGTCCCTGACGTCATAAGCCAGGCCCAGAATCAGACTCACACACAGGCAGGTTCAAGAAAAGCCAGGAATGTCCATGGTACCGTGACGGACGAGACCGGCGATCCCCTTCCGGGGGCAGATGTCTACATTGCCGGGACGAAGACAGGTGCGTTCACCGACCTCTACGGCCGTTACAGCATCGACGTACCTGATGACAAAGACATCAAGCTGACCTTCGAGTTCATCGGCATGAGGGCAGTCACAGAGACCATCGGCAACAGAAATGTCATCAACGTCGTCCTCACAGAGGATGCGAGGGCTCTCAGCCAGGTCGTCGTGACCGGTTACCAGACAATCTCCCGCGAGCGCTCGGCAGGATCTTTCGCCGCAGTCTCCGGTGAGGCCGTAAGGGACCAGGCCAACATCCATGGAAACATTCTCCGAAGCCTTGAAGGCTCGACCGCAGGTCTGAGCGTATCAGAGACAGGAGACGGAGTAAAATATCTCATCAGAGGTGTCTCATCGATCAACTCGAAGACAGAGCCGCTGTTCATCGTGGATGGAGTTGCCATGACCAAGACACAGATGGACCAGATGGTCAACCCTAACGACGTGGAAAGCATCAACTTCCTGAAGGATGCCACTGCCGCTTCGATCTGGGGAGCACAGGCCGCGAACGGCGTCATCGTCGTGACCACCAAGACCGGCAAGGCCAACAGCAAGCTAAGCGTAAACTACAACGGAAGCTTCACTTTCAAGGGTAAGCCTAGATGGTCATACATGGACAGGATGAGCAGCGAAGAGTTCATCAAGACAGCCATTGAAGTATTTGACCCTCAGACATATAAATGGAACGACGTCCAGAACAACACCTATGGCACCAGCAACGACTACAGAGTCATATACCCACACGAGAACGTGCTCTACCAGTACTACAACGGCACCATGAGCCTTGACGAGCGTGACGCGGTCCTGGACAGGCTCTCGTCGACAGACGGACGCAAGGAATACGAGAAGTATTTCATGAGCAACGCCTACCTGATGAACCATTCGGTCTCATTCTCAGGAGGAAATGACAAAAGCAGCTTCTATGCGTCCCTTGAGAGCCAGAAAGACAAAGGAACCGACATGGACAGTTCCGACGAGTACAAGCTCTTCTTCAGGGACATCCTGAAACCCGTCCAGTGGCTCAGCCTTGATCTTTCAGCGAATGCTTTCTTCTCATACGAGAAGTCGCATTTCCAGTCCCATGGACTGACAGACCTCCCATATCTCTCGTACTACGGCGAGGACGGGAAGGAACTTTCGCTCACCGATTATGTAATGACAGACGCCTACAGGAGAGAGATCGAAGGCATCACAGGCATAGGACTGAGCTTCAACCCTGTCTCTGACTTCCTGGCATCCAGCGCAACGACCAGACAGCAGGGCGTCAATGCGAACGCAGGTCTCACTGTCAGGATCGCCAAGTGGCTCAGCTACGAAGGACGTTTCCAGTATTCGCTCACCAGCGGAAGCGGAGAAAGATTCATGCCAGCTGAGACTTTCGGAGTCAGGATAGAACGTGCGCAGGGAACAGACATGGAGGGAACTCAGTACCTGCCATCTTCAGGAGGACATTTCACATCCGTCAATTCATCGATGCGTTCATACACCGTCCGCAACCAGATCAATGTCGACAAGTCATTCGGAGAATCCGGCAACCATAGATTCACCGGCGTGGCAGGTTTTGAGTTCAGCAGCCGCAAGAGCGGATCCAACCAGACCTTCCTCAGAGGATATGACATGCAGACGATGCAGCATATCAGATACGACAGTTTCAATCTCAACATGACAGGAGTCAAGAACCCTGCACTCCCGGCGTTCGCAGCATCTTCGACCAACACTTTCGAGCCGAATGACTTCGAACAGGGTGAGATGGAGTACCGATTCGTGTCAATGTACGCAAACGGAGCCTACACCCTCATGGACAAGTATTCGTTCAACGCCAGCATCAGAGTCGACCAGTCCAACCTCTTCGGCAGCGACCCTAGCGTCCAGTTCAAGCCTATATGGTCTACCGGTGCGATCTGGAACATGGCAAAGGAAGACTTCATGAGCGGGACGGCAGGATGGCTCAACCGCCTCAACCTCAGAGCAAGCTTCGGCTATGCGGGCAACTCCCCTGACCCGGGCAAGGGTGGACCGTACGACATCCTGTCATCAGTATCGAACCCTAACTACAGCCGTTTCGGACTCGGCTACGTCGTAGTGACACCGGCAAACGACAAGCTTTCATGGGAGAAGACCAGGACCATCAACCTCGGAATCGACTGGGCCGTGCTCAACAACAGGCTCAGCGGTGAGATCGATCTCTACGACAAGAAGACCACGAACCTTCTTGGAAACGCGCCTGTGGACCCTACGACCGGATTCACCACCGTACTCTCGAACATCGGTACCATGAGCAACAAGGGCATCGAGTTCACAGTCCACAGCACCAACATCGAGGCCGGGATGTTCGCATGGTACACTGACCTCAACTTCACCTTCAACAAGAACATGCTTGTCGACATGTATGTGGAGCCACCTGGATCGCCATACAAGATGATCAGCTATGACTACTGGCAAGGCTATCCTTACGGAACCGTGTTCGCTTACAACTGGGCCGGACTGGACCCCGCCGACGGTATGCCTAGAGTCTACGACTCGAACGGCAATGCAGTGAGATCGATAGAATCGATTGACACCGAAGACGCAGTCAAGTTCGCAGGAACGACAGTCCCTCCTGTATTCGGTTCTTTCGGCAACTCATTCTGTCTTGGAAGCTTCGACCTTTCCATCTCATTCATGTACAATTTCGGACATGTCCTCAGGAATGATGTCAACAGGACTTTCTCGTACAGACTTTCCGGGAATCTCCACAAAGACTTCGCAAGGAGATGGAAGAAACCTGGCGACGAGGCAATCACGGACATTCCTGCCTATTACTCACTCAAGAACACATCCATCAACGAGACTGATGTGATGCTGCTTTACGAATATGCCGACATAAACGTACTTCCTGCATCATACATCAAGCTGAGGGAAGTATCACTCGGATACAGGCTTCCTGCCCCGGCATGCCGCGCCATCCATGCGGAGAGCGCATCAGTACGCCTTCAGGCATCCAATCTTGCTACCATAGCCTTCAACGGCGAAGGCATCGATCCTGAGGCATTCTCGTTCAGCGGAGGACGAACAGACAAGTTCAACCCATTCATTTCAGCAAGTCTCAACATCGGATTCTAAGTATGAAAAAGTCATTTGCAATCATAGTTTCAATCATATTCGTGCTGAGTTCATGCACCGAATATCTTGATGTCAAGCCGCGTGGCTATGACATCGCATCCAAGGTCGAACACTACGAAGGCCTTCTGTACGGAGGTGACCTGGTCTTGATGGACATTTCGTTCCCATATATGTGCATGGAGTGCTACACCGATGACGAAGGCTACGCCAACGCATACAGTACCGCAGGCACTATCACATGCAACGGATACAAGTGGGAAAAGGATATCTACCGTGAGGACCAGCAGGCCGGAGAGTGGAACAGTTTCACCACCACCCTCTATAACAGCAATCTTGTCATTGCCGGGATCATGGATGCCGTAGACGGCACCGAGGAGGAGAAGAAGGCAGTCCTGGCAGAAGCCAGGATGCAGAGGGCATGGTGTACATTCATGATGTCACAGTTCTTCGGAGACGTACCGATCATCACCAAGGCATCTACAATGAGCAACGATTTCTCGCTCAGAAGCGTCGCCGAGGTCAAGGATTTCGTCCTTAAGGAAATGTCCGAGGCTGTCGAGGACCTCAAGGATGTCCCTGAGCACTACCTCAGGATCTTCAAGCCGACAGGCTATGGTCTTTTTGGAAAGGTCCTTTTCATGTATGGCGACTACAGCGAGGCTGAGATCCAGCTCAGGAAGTGCTACGACATGCTCCAGGCACAGTCTGACGTCAGACTTATCGACTACCAGCCTCTGATGGACGCCAACGGAGACATTGACTATGTGGTAAGACCGGACTCAAACACTGAGAGGCTTTTCTACTTCATGGGTATGCCAAGGCTCTGGGACAGCGTATATGCAAGCATGTACAACATGCTGATGTACGGCATCAGGAACGACATGATCGAAAGGTTCTTCACTGACAGACATGACTGCAGGATGGCCTTCCACTCATCCGTATCGACCGGTGTGAGCCTGTACAAGACTTACAGACCGAAGGAGACATACGCCGCGAACATGAGCAACATTGCCTCCAACATCGGCCTTGACCTTTCCGAGGTCTATACCATGTACGCCGAGTGCCTCGCCAGGGCCGGAAAGACAGACGAAGCTGCTGAGTTGCTAGTGAAGCTCAGAAGTTCAAGAATGGATGAAGGCCACGGAGCCATCCCATCCGACGTCGTCAGCAGCGAGGACATGGTACGTTTCGCATTCTACGAGAGAATGAGGGAGCAGCTTGGATTCGGAACAAGCTGGTTCGACATGAAGCGCCTGTGGAACGACCCGCTTTTCCAGGACCTCAAGCTGCTCTATGTCCACACATTGGGCTCAGAGACATACACCCTCACGGAAGACAGGCTGACCATGGCCTATCCGCCGGCAGTGCTTTCATGGCACCCTGAATACAAATCGAAATAATCAATTAACAGATAGAATATGAAAAAATCAATCATCTATGCAGCCTTGGCTGCAATCACATGTCTGGTTTCATGTAAGGAACCGATTCCTGTAATCCCTGCAGAGGTATCAGTATCTCCATCATCAGTGACCTTCGAGGCCGAAGGCGGAACTCTCAACGTCGCTGTGACAACAAACAAGGACAGCTACACAGTCACAGGTGCACCATCATGGCTCTCAGTAAAGCAGAACGGAAAGGAGATTTCCCTCACTGCTGAGCAGAACAGCGTCAACGAGGAACGCACAGCGACTATTGTCGTCGCTGCCGAGGAAGCAAGCTGCAACATCGAGGTCAAGCAGAAGCCAGGTAGCCCATACCCTGGATTCCAGGTAGTTTCCAAGGCCGGATTCGAATACGCAGGTACCATGATCTACCAGTTTGCCAAGCCACAGGATGGCTATGACGGAGGTCAGGGATACCTGGTTCTTGAGGACGAAGACGGCAACCAGGTAAGCATCTGGATCTATACGGAGCTTTTCGCATCTGAGGAAGATGTAGTTCTCAACAACGGAACCTATACAAAGGGAGAGGACGCATACCCTGCACTTGTCGCAAAGAAGATGACATGGATGGCGGGAACCAAGATGGACATGGACGATGACGAATCTTTCATCTTCGGTTCATACTATGCAGATGCAGCGACAGAGAAGGAGACTCCTCTCGTTTCAGGTACAGTTGAAGTATCGCAGGACAAGGACGCCCAGGTCATCAAGGCAGACCTCAAGGATGCTGCCGGCAATGACTACAAGTACGTATACATCGGAGAAGTAGAAATTGATGCCGAAGGAGCCGGATATCCATCAGAGAACGATGACCGCATCGACGTGGCAGGCACCGTATTCGGAGCAGATTGTATGTACATGGGAGAAGAGGACGGCAAGACCATGTTCAGGCTCATGCTGTACTCAGGAGATGAAGAAGATCCTGCCATGACAAACTTCGAGTTCCTTGTAGACCCTGTCGAATTCTCAGAGGACTATGACCTTTCAGGCATATACACATACTCAGCACCTTCTGAGGACGAGGAAGAGGACGAAGAGGCTGGTGATGATGAGGGAGAGGAGGTTACCGGCACCCTCATCCCAGGATCACTTGTAGAGCTCTTCCCTGGTTTCTCAATGCCTATGGGAACATACGTCATGTACTCATTCGGTGACTATCTCCTCGGTGATGCATTCGACAGCCTTTCACTCGAAAGACAGGAAGACGGCAGCTATGCACTAAGCGGAGCCATCATGTCAAGCGAAGGTGAATTCGTATTCTTCTTAAATGTCAACGTGGAGATTCCTATCATAGACGGTACAGAAGAGGAAGACTAAATCCAGGAATGAATAAAATGAGAAAGACCATACTTACAGCACTCTCGGCGATCGTACTCGCCGGGTGTGCTTCAAATAACAGCGGAAACGGTGGTCCGACCATATTCCAGGGTCGGTTCATCGGCTACAACGACGAATTCGTTGAATTCTTCGACATCGTCGACGGAGAATATGTCGAGATGCCAGTGAAGGTCAACCCGGACGGAACATTCTGCGACACGCTCCAGTTCCCTGAGAACAAGTACAACGCAGCTCTTTTCGCTGACAAGTTCATGTTCCGTGTATGCATGGAGCAGGGCAAGACCTATACCGCGGAGTTCGACCTAACCGAGGAAGGTGTAGAGACCAACTACAGATTCATCGGCGAAGGAGAAGCAGAGAACAGGTTCCTCAGCCATCTTGTCGCTGCCGATCCGTTCAGCAGCTTTGACTCCGTCAAGGATTTCGGCAGCTGCCGCAAGATGCTCGACGGACTCTACAATCCTCTTCTGGAAGAGCTCAGGACCGTCGGCAACAAGCCTTTCGTCAAGTTCTACGAGGATCAGATCAAAGGCAACATCAAGTCTTATCTATGCTTCAGTCCATTCTTTGCTGCAGTCTCAAACGGTTCGTACCAGGACGACCCTGAGTTCAACGCATATATCGCGAAGAACTACAAGCTTGGTGACGACGAGTTTGAAGCTACCATGGGCAATGTGTTCACAAACGTCGCTTACATGGTACCTGAGATCGATGCGACCGCAGCCCTCCAGGCTGCTGCCAGCTGTGCTGTGAAGCCTGCCCAGAAGGAGGCTGCCATGAACATGATGCTCGCAGCTCTCGCCAATGCCGGTAATTTCAACGGTATCGCCGATGCATACGAGTACTTCCAGGACAATGTCACCAACGACGACTACCTTGATGCCGCAGACGAGATCTGCAGGAACGTCCTCACACTTGTCCCTGGCGTACAGGCCCCGGAAATCGAGTTCAAGGACATTGACGGGAAGGTATTCCATCTCGCCGACTTCACAGGTAAGCCTCTCTACATCGACCTCTGGGCTTCATGGTGCGGACCATGCTGCGAGGAGATCCCTCATCTCCAGAAGTTCGTGGATTCGCTCGGCAACGACCCAGAGATCCGCTGTATCAGCATTTCCATCGACGATGACGAGTCAGACTGGACTACAAAGCTTGACGAAGTGGGTTCTACCTGGCCTCAGTACATAGCGACTGCCGACGGACAGGCAAGCATCTCCGGCACATACTTCATCTCAGCTATCCCACGTTTCCTTCTTATCGATGCTGAAGGAAAGATCGTCTCTGTCAACGCTCCACGTCCGTCTGCACCGGACCTCCTTTCAAAACTCAATGAAATGTTATGCGCAGAATAGTCACATTCATAGCTGCAATAACGATTCTTGCAGCATGTGCTCCAAAGTATGAGCACGCCATCTCAGGAGAGATACAGGGTGTCGACAGCGGATATCTTCTGAGTTTCTACACCGCGGACGGTGATTCCGGTGTCAATTCCATGGACACCCTCTACATAGAAAACGGCAAGTTCCACTGGGATCCTGAAATTGACGAGCCTGGCATCATCATGATCGTCGATGTCGGCCATTTCGTAGACAACATCACACTCTACACAGTTCCGGGCGAGAATGCTGTGATCAAAGGTACCATGGCTGACTTCAAGCTGAGCGGTTCGAAGTACTATCAGGAACTTGGAAAATTCTTTGAGAAGTCCCATGATGTCGACCAGGCACGCAAGGACCTGATCAATACCATCCCGACAGAAGATGACGAGGACTATGACATGGCTGAGTACAGTGCCAAGGAGCGTGAGATCTCTGCACAGTGGAACCAGGTTGCCCTCGATTTCGTGAAGGCTAATCCGGACAGCGACGTATCTGCATACCTCATCCGCGAAATGAGCAGCGCAGAGATGGTAGAAGAAGCCGTGGATATCGTATCACAGAGCGTCATAGACGGTCCTCTCGGTCACCTCATCGAATCAAGGCTCATCCTCATCGATTCAGAGCTTGCCAGACAGTCTGCAAGAAGGACCGTATATGAGGGAGCAGAGGCTCCTGACTTCACTCTGAAGACATCCACCGGCGACACCTTCACCCTCTCAGAGCAGCGCGGAAAGTGGGTGATGCTCGATTTCTGGGGAACATGGTGCACATGGTGCATCGAAGGTCTCCCTACCGTCAAGGAAATCGCACATACATACACTGACAACTTCATGGTCGTCAGCGTAGATACAAGAGATCCTGAGGGAGCATGGCTCAAGGGTATCGAAAAATACGAGATGGACTGGACACAGGTCTACAACTCCGAGAAAGATGCCATTGACAGCAAGTACGCCGTAGAAGGTTTCCCTGGATTCTATGTAATCGATCCTGAAGGTGTGATCAGGATGATCGCATTCGGAGAACCTGCTCACTTCGTCGACAAGATAGGTGAACTTATCGGAGCAAAATAGTATCTTTGCAAAATGCTAAAGAATCTAATAAAGAAAATCGCAGTGCTGCTTCCACTAGCAGCACTGTTCATCATTTCCAGCCCGGCGGAGGCACAAGTACGTCAGCCGGTACAATGGTCAGTGACAAGCACCAAGGTCAAGAAGAATCTCTATGAGATCAAGGCCACCGGTGAGATCAAGAGAAGAGGATGGCACATCTATGACCTCCAGGAATACGAGATGGGTCCGAACTCGACCATCTTCACCGTAAGCGGCGAAGGCATCGAGCCTGTCGGTGAGCCTCAGATCACTTCCGAGGTCAAGCGTTCATTCGACGAGATCTTCGAGATGGAGATCGGCACATGCGACGGTCCTGTCACTATCACACAGCAGGTGAATGTCATCAAGGACGGGACATCCGACGTGGCTGTCCACATCGAATGGCAGGCCTGCAACGACAGCAACTGTCTTCCTGTCGATGAATTCGACGAGACAGTCCAGGTCGTCGGCAAGGGAACAGCGTCGTCAGGCAGCATCAGCGCCGCTTCCGGCGCTTCAGGAAGTGCCGGTTCACTCTGGGCACTCATCCTTGAAGCGATACTCTGGGGCTTCGCCATGCTCCTTACCCCTTGCGTCTTCCCTATGGTCCCTATGACAGTCTCATTCTTCATGAAAGGCTCGTCGACAAAGGCTGAGGGCAGGTTCAAGGCAAGCATGTACGGCCTCTTCATAGTACTCCTCTACACCGTTCCGATCTCGCTCATCATCCTGCTCACCAGGATCATCGGCGGAGACGCAGTGACAGCGGACATCTTCAACTGGCTTGCGACACACTGGCTTCCAAACCTCATCTTCTTCACGGTATTCATGATCTTCGCCGCTTCGTTCTTCGGAGCCTTCGAGATCACACTCCCATCAAGCCTCGTGAACAAGAGCGACGCGAAGTCGTCGAAGTCAGGCCTCGCAGGAATCTTCTTCATGGCCCTCACCCTCGTGCTCGTGTCATTCTCATGCACCGGTCCGATCGTGGGTTCCGTACTCATCAAGAGCACCCAGGGCGAATTCTGGTCTCCGATGGTGACAATGCTTGCGTTCTCTGTAGCGTTCGCACTCCCATTCACCGTCCTTGCCCTCTTCCCTAGCCTCCTGAAGAACCTTCCTAAGAGCGGCGGCTGGCTCAACTCTGTGAAGGTAGTCCTCGGTTTCATCGAGATCGCGCTTGGCTTCAAGTTCCTCTCGACAGCAGACCAGACCTACCACTGGGGACTCCTCGACCGTGAGATATATCTCGCGATCTGGATCGTCACCTTCTCGCTCCTGGGAATGTACCTCCTCGGCAAGCTTCAGTTCAAGAATGACGACAAGGTCGAAAAGCTCAGCGTCGGCAGACTTGCCCTCGCGATCGGCGTCTTCACCTTCGTAGTATATATGATCCCAGGAATGTGGGGCGCGCCTCTCAAGGGTATCTCCGGATACCTTCCTCCGATCACCACCCAGGACTTCGTGCTCGGCCAGACAAGCTACCAGCCGACAACCTATGTAATTGACCATGGTACCAGCTCGACCGACGACGACCCTGTTCCGACCGGCCGCAAGTACTCGGACTTCCTCAAGATGCCATACGACATCCCGGCGTTCTTCGACTACAACGAGGCCCGCGAGTATGCCCTTTCTGTCGGCAAGCCTCTCTTCATCGACTTCACCGGCCATGGTTGTGTGAACTGCCGTGAGATGGAGGCCCGCGTATGGTCAGACCCACGCGTCCTCAAGATGCTCATGGAAGACTATGTTGTCTGCTCGCTCTACGCAGACGACAAGAAGGAAGTCGACGAGGCCGACTGGGTGACGCTTGACAACGGCAAGGTCCTCAAGAGCCTCGGCAAGATCAACTCGAACTTCGCCATGACCCGCTTCAACGTCAACGCCCAGCCTTACTACGCGATCCTTGACCCTGAGACAGAAGAGCACAAGGTTCCGTCACGCGGCTACAACCTCGACGTCGAAGCCTACGTCAATTTCCTTACAGAAGGTCTGAAATAATAGTCTGAAACAACAGCTAGCGACCTAGGTCAGGCAAAAATGCCCCGACCTAGGTCGCTTGGTTTTTCTTTCTTTCTGATTTACAATTAGTTAGTAAATCACTCTGACCTAGGTCGCGGGGGAAACGTCCGACCTAGGTCGCTTTCTTATTCCCCGTCAGGATGGTGGCTGAGGATATTGCTCTGCCAGGTCTGGGTATCGATGTGGGTGTAGATCTCGGTAGTGAGGATGCTTTCATGGCCGAGCATGTCTTGGACGACTCGAAGGTCCGCACCATTCTCGATAAGATGGGTAGCGAAGCTGTGGCGGAAGGTGTGCGGCGAGATCTCCTTGGTCACGCCTGCGACCATCGCCTGCTTCTTGACCATATTGAAGATGCTGATACGGCTGAGCTTCTTTCCGTTCTTGTTGAGGAAGAGATAGTCCTCGAAGCCTTTCGCCGGCTCGATGCCGTCAGCGAGCCACTCATTTACAGCATCGACCGCGCTCTCACCCACCGGCACTATTCTCTGCTTGTCTCCCTTTCCGACCACACGTATGTAGCCCTCATCGAAAAAGAGATCCGATATCTTCAGTTCCATAGCCTCCGAGACACGAAGTCCACAGCCATAAAGGACCTCTAGGATGGCTCTGTCACGCTTTCCGCCGAACGAGCGTATGTCGACTGAATCAATTATGGACTCGACTTCCTCCACCGAAAGCACCGAAGGGAGATATTTGCCGAGTTTCGGGGAATCGATGTTCTCGCAGGGATTGTCCTCGCGGAATCCGCTCAGCTGCATCCATGAGAAGAATGAGCGCAGCGAACTGAGCATCCTCGCCTGCGAGCGCTCGGCAACGTCGCGCGAGGCTATGAAATCAAGGATCGTGTCCTTGTCCACGGTCGCAGGGTCAACATGGGACAGATCCGCAGCATCGCCCGCAGTTCTGCTCCCGCCCGCAGCCGCGGCCGCAGAAAAGAATTCCTGAAGGTCGGACACGTACGAGCTGACCGTGTTCGGGGACATCGAGCGTTCGACCTTCAGATAATATCTGTATTGATCCAATATAGCCACTAGAGGGTACGGTACTTCTTGCCGTACTCAAGCTGCTGCTTGAGGAAGTCGTCGCCGTAGACGATCTTGTAGTCCACGATCTTGCCACCCTGCTCAACAGGGACGATCTCAGGATTGATGAAACCGCCGTATGGCTTGAGGTTGAGGGCCTCGTAACGGGTCTTGACCTCCTTGTGGAGCTGAGGGTCGATATTGACTGCGTACTTCTCGATAAGTGCCTTGCCGGCAGCATAGTCACCCTCGCTCTTGATCCTCTGGATCTCTGCAAGGAGTTCTGCGAAGAGGCCGCGGAGTGCCTCATAGTCATTGACTACGAAGTAGGTCTTGCCGTCGCGGACCTTCTTCTCGATTACATTCTGAGCAGCGCCCTTTTCGTAGCACCATTCAGCGATGAGCTTGCGGTTCTGCATGTGGGCCTCAGTATTTGGACGACCGAGCTCCACTCTTGTGAACTGGACGAAGAGACCGTTGCGGATGTAGTTTGCGTAGTGTGGCTTGTAAGCCTCCGGATCAGAGAGGATGCCGAGCTCGATCATCTTAGGGTCTGCCATGTAGTAGAGACCGAAGAGATCAGCACGAGCCTCCTCGAGAGCCGATTGGAACTCACCGAGAGCTGAAGATGAGACGCCAGGGAGAAGCTGGCCGGAAGCATGTCCAAGACACTCATGGAGGTCTGTGTGGATCTCATCATCGTAGTTACCGAACTTCTTGTATGCATCGATCTCATCCTGTGAGTAAGCGAACTCGGTGAGGGTGCTTCCTGGAACTTCAAGGGCAGCGAGGTCGTATGCGTGGGTGATGTTCGCAATGGTCACTGACTTCGATCCATGCTCTTTTCTGATCCAGTCTGCGTTTGGCAGGTTGATTCCGATAGGAGGAGCAGGATATGTAGCGCCGGACATGGCTACTACATTGATGACTGCAGCGGAGATACCCTTCACGCTTGACTTGCGGAAGCGAGGGTCGATAGGAGCGTTGTCCTCGAACCACTGTGCGTTGGCGCTGAGGATGGCAGTCCTTGCAGAAGCCGCAGAGTCCTTGATCTGGACGCAGCCCTCGAAAGTAGCCTTATGTCCGAGAGGATCGTCATAGTCCTCGATGAATCCGTTGATGAAGTCGACCTGTCCGAGAGTATCCTTGACCCACTCGATGTTGAACTCATCCCACTTGCGGAGGTCACCTGTCCTGTAGTAGTCGATAAGGATGCCGAGAGCGTTCTTCTGGATGTCGTTCTCAGCGACCTTGCGGGCAGCTGCAAGCTCATCGCAGATACGTGAGATCGCGTTCCCGTAGATTCCGTCGACCTTCCACTTCTCCTCTCTCACTACGCCGTCCTCGCCCTTCACGATCTTTGAGTTGAGACCGTATGAGATTGGATGCGGATCGCCGGGAACCATGATCGAGTCATAGTATTTCTCTACTTCCTCCCTAGTCACTCCGTCGTAGAAGTTGACGGCTGAAAGGCTTACGATGTCGCCTGTCTGGGAAGTCGAGCGACGCTGCTGATACATCTCGGTGTCATAGATGAAGTCGAGAAGCTCCGCATCAGATGCTCCTACAGCCTCCATCAACGAAGCGAAATACTCCTTCGGACAGGTCGGGAAGAACTTGTCCTCTGCGTAGTGGTGGTGTACGCCGTTAGCGAAGAACACTCTCTTTGCGTAGAGCTCGAAAGCAGCGAAATCCTCGCTCTTGCGGTCGCCCTTATAGTTCTCGAGAATGTTCTCGATAGTGTGTCTGATAGGGAGGTTGTACCTGCAGTACTGGTCCCATGTGATGTCACGTCCGAGCTTAGCAGCCTCAGCGAGGTGGTAGCAGTATTCCTTCTGCTGGAGTGAGAGCTGGTCCCAGCCCGGGACCTGATAACGCATGACGCGAAGGTCTGCGAACTGGTCGATGAGATACTTGAATTCCGAAGACTGCTCCTGTTTGCCTTCGCCACATGAAGCGAGAGCGAGAGCAGAGGCCATTGTCAATGCCATTTTCACTAATGTTTTCATTTATTTATATTTCTTGAATTCTAGAAAAGATATCCTGTATTGATGTAGAATGCGCCAGTACCGTCCTGGTTATAGAGAGGATTGGTCTTAGGCATGAGATGGGTCACAGGAGTGCCGTACTCAGCCGCGATGATGAAGTTCTCGTTCATGATGAAACGGAAACCGGCACCGACCGTGATGTGCGGGATATCGGAAGAACGGCCTTTCGACATATAGTGATCATACGCCGGTCTAGGGATATACGACGATTCTATCGGCTGTCTTCCATTGTATTCCATGTCGCGGCCACGTGTGACCATGGTACCGTCACTGAAGGCATTCAGGCCCAGGGCGACGTTCTGCTTGCCAAGGCGGAAGCGGGTGAAGCGCCAGCGCATCTCGGCGGTATAGGTTGCCATGTCCATACCGATCACCCTGTCCCTGAGGATTCCACGGACGGTCCTGTAGCCGCCCATTCCGTCCTTGTCGAAGTTCTCGCCCATGACGGTGATGTACGGAAGGACATAGTAAGGAACTGACGAGCCTATGGTACCTTCGTAGTTGAGCCTGTACGCAAAGGTCAGCACGTCATCCTTCACGAGCGGGAAATACTGTCTTATGGTAAGAGAGTAGCGGTAGAACGGGTTCGACGATCCGATGAACTTCGGAGCGGCGGTCAGGTGGCCTTCCGCCCAGACGCCCCTTGAAGGAGCACCTTCCTTGTCGCGGGTGTCGTACATCATGCCAAGACGGACGCTGCTGACGATTCCGCCTTCAGCCTCATCCTCACTGATAAGTCCCCACTGAAGATACTGCTCGAACAGAGTAGTCTGACTATCGGGGAATATATTGTACTCCGGCTTGCCTTTGTTGATGCTCTCGCGGTTGATCGGGCGCTGGCGGAACCACATGAAGTGGTAGCCGGCCTCCCAGCTGAGATTGTCGGTGATCTTACCGATGAAGTCGGTCTTTCCGAGCACCATGATCCTGTCAAGGCGGTAATATGGTGTGAACAGGTACTGTAAAGGATCCTGCGCACCTTTCTTGTTGGCCTTTCCCACTGCAAGGCGGTCCTGGTCGATCCATGACTGATAGCCGTTGAAGCCATAGAAGTCCATCGCCTTGTCGACAGCCGTCGACACTGCCGAGCACCAGCGGACTCCCGGGATGAGAGTCTTGTTGTCATAGGACAGAGTGTAGAGCTGCGATCCCTTGGTGAAGAACGAAGCCTCCATATAAAGCTTCGAATTGTAGTTCGGATAGGCAGTGCCGTCTCCGTAGTTGTAGATGTTGAGGATGGCACCGTACTGCAATCCCTTGTCAGCGTCGAATGCCACTACCGGAAGAGGGCCGAAGTTGATTCCGGTCTTCACTATCTCGCTTTTCTGGGCCGACGCATTAAGTGACAAGCCAAGTGCGAGCAGGCCGATGATCAGTCGTTTCATGGTTTTATGGAATAAGGTAAATTGAGTCCTATCGAAGGTCCTTGATGAAGTTCCTGTAATAGTTGGTAAAAAGGGCGAACGGCCCATGGAAAGGCCAGAGGACCGGGAGGAAGAACCTCACCACGAAATAGACAGTGTTGGTCCATGCCTTGTCCTCCATCCTGGAGAGAATCAGTTCCGCCGTCACCCAGATCGGAGCAGAGATCACACCAAGTACGAGCCAGAGCGGAAGAAGCGCGAGCAATGCAAGTCCACGGATGAACTTGAAGTTATGCCTTCTCTCCGGAAGCTGGTCAAGATTGTCCAGGATACCCTTCTTCAGCATCTCACACAGTTCCCTGTACTGCTCAGCCTCCGTGATATCCTGATGTGTGGCGAGGTACTCCCCTACGTCGATAGGATCGCCGATCTTGAGAGACACACGTCCCTTCACCCTGAAGAAGAACTCATAGTCCAGACCGACAGGAACCACATAGACAGGCTTCTGAAGGTCCTCCAGAGCCTTCTTCGCGATCCTGAACACACCCTTCTTGATCGGGAGCAGTCCCCTCTCAGGCCTGTGCGTACCTTCGGCATACATGCAGAACGGCACGTCATGTCTGAGACAGTCGACGATATCATCCATGGTCTCGAAATTCTTCGCGACCTCCTGGAGACCGTTGCGCTCGCGGGCGAGCGGAAGGATCCTGAGCCAGTTGAGGAACTTTGCCACCGTCGGCTGACGGAAAATGTCAGAACGCGCGCCGAAGCCGATCGCGCTGTGCCTGGTCTTGAGCATGAGGAGCGGGTCCATCAAGGCGGCTACATGGTTAGGAGCAAAGATCACTGCCCCGTCCTTAGGAACCTTCTCCAGGCCCCTGATCCACATTCTCGAGAACTGGGTCCTGGTGCAGAAATCAACGTAGTAGCGGCAGATATCGTAAGTCCGATCATATGCCCAGATATTTCTAGCCATTCTTTCTCTTTTTATCTGTATAGTTGAATACTGAAGCGACAGCAAGGCCGCCTATGATATGCCATACGCCCCACCATGCAGTGATGACGAGAGTGCCTCCATGGGCAGGAAAGCCTGCGAAGATCGAGGTACCGAGCAGGAGGACGAGGCCGAGGCCGCTGTTCTGGATACCGGTCTCGATCGTGAGGGTCCTGCGGTCCGACTTAGGCAGCTTGAATATGCTTGCGGTGGAGAAGCCGATCGTCAAAGCAAGGAGGTTGTGGACGAGGACGATCAGGAATATGAACTTGATGCACCTGAGGAAGGCATCGAGGTTTCCGAAGAAAGAGAGGACCACCATCGCAAGGAAGAACACGATGCTGAACCACTGGAACGGCTTCTGCAGCTTGTCTGCGACCTTTGGGAGGTAGGTCCTGGTAAGGATTCCCAGCACAAGAGGAATTCCCAGGAGTATGAAGATAGTCTTGAGCACATCCCAGAGAGGGATTGAGAGCTGAGGGACCTCCCCTGCTATGTCGGCAAACCTGAGATAGAGGTTGCCATAGAGCCAGAAGTTGAACGGTGTGGCGAAGATGGCCAGAGCCGTGCTGATGGCTGTAAGGCTGACAGAGAGCTCGATGTTGGCCTTGGAAAGCGAGCTGATGAAATTGGAGATGTTGCCACCAGGGCAGGAAGCCACGAGGATCATTCCGAGGGCCATGGTCCATGTGATAGAACCTCCGAACGAAAGTGCCAGGAGGAATGTCAGCAATGGAAGGAGCACCAGCTGGCACAGCACTCCAAGTATCACTGATTTAGGTTTCAGGAAGACATCCTTGAAAGTTCCAGGTCTGATTCCAAGCGCTACACCGTACATCACGAAAGCGAGGACGATGTTGATGGTATTCATACCACCCGCGTTTAGCGTCACGTTGATGCTGTCAATGGCAGCGGCGGTCTGTGGGTTCATGTACACTGTTATATTATGTAAAGTACAAATTTAATCAAAATAAGTATATTTGCATTGTATGGAAAGACTTCGATACATAGTACGGCTTTCAGTCGCCGCTGTCATCGCCTGTCTGTCGCTCGTCTCATGCAACAAGGACAGAAGACACAGGGGCGAGGACTACGACAAGGTGATGATAATGTACTCCGCGGGATTCAATTCGCTGAGCAGTTATCTGCGTGAGGATATCGAAGATCTCAAGAAAGGCTATCTCCCTTCCAGGAACAGCAAGAACGCACTGGTGCTCATCTCCAAGCTTCCCGAGAATAATGACTATTGGACAAAGACGTCGCCGTACGTCATCAGGATGACAAGGGAGAAGGTGCATGGAAAGTACGTCGCAAGGATGGACACCCTGACTTCACTAGATGCAGGAGCAGTGCTTGCGGATGCGGCAAACACACGCAGGCTCCTGGAATATGTAAGGGACAATTTCCCATCCAGAAGCTACGGAATGGTCCTTTCATCCCATGCGACAGGATGGCTTCCTGTCGACTATTTCGCCAATGCCGGGAAATATGACGGCACTGGCAGCGCCTGGCTCAGACGCGGGAACCGGGAAAGCGGCGGAAACGGGCTGCACCCCTATGTCGAAAGGTACCATGATCCTTCGCTTCCGGCAGTCAAGAGCGTGACCCAGGAAGTCGAAGTCATCGGAGGCAGGAAGTATTCTCACGAAATGGAAATTGAGGAATTCGTCGACGCCATCCCTATGCATCTTGACTATCTCCTGTTCGATGCCTGCCTGATGGGCGGGATCGAGGTGGCATACGCATGCAAGGATGTGGCAGACATAGTCGCGTTCTCCCAGACCGAGGTCCTCGCTGACGGATATGACTATACGAACATCGGCCACCACCTTCTCGAGAGGTCGGTTCCTGACCCGTCCAGCGTATGCTCTGACTTCTTCGAGCAGTATGACAAGCGAGAGGGGACCAACCGGTCCGCTACCGTCTCCATGGTCGACTGTTCCAAGGTAGAGGACATAGCGAAGGTCTGCAGCACACTTTTCGGGAAATACAGGGAAAAGATAAGGGCCCTGAAGTCATCGGCCGTACAGGGATATTTCTATGACCCCGACCTGCACTGGCACTTCGACCTCTACGACATAGTCGCGAAGGCAGGAGCGACCGCCGATGAACTGGCAACTCTCCAGGCTGCGCTTGACGCAAGCATTCTCTACAAGGCCGCGACTCCGAGCTTCTTCAACCTGAAGCTGGACGTCACCTCAGGCTACAGCATGTACCTCCCTTCTGCGGGAAGCCCCTATCTTGATGATTTCTACCGAACTTTAGGCTGGAATAAGGCTACGGGGCTTGTTTCGGAGTAAATTATTTGCTACCTTTGCCGCCGCATCTGATAAAAGCCTCGGCTTTTGGTGCAATGGGGTCTGTGAAAATCAGACTGAGTAACACATTTTAACATCAGAATTCATAATGAAGCATTACGAAATCTGCGGACAGCTCCGCGAAGTCGGCAACAAGGCTACCATCAAGGCTTGCCGCGCACAGGGTCTCGTACCTTGCAACCTCTACGGTCTCGGTATGGAGAATGTACTTTTCACAGTAACAGAGAAGGATATCAACGCTCTCCTCAGCAATCCTGCATCATTCATCATCGACGTTGTACTTGGTGACAAGAAGCAGACAGCTGTAGTTCACGAGCTCCAGTTCCACCCAGTTTCAGACAAGTGCCTCCACGTTGACTTCCTCGCAGTAAATGAGGAGAAGCCTATCGCTATCGACATCCCTGTCGCTATCTCTGGCCACGCTGCCGGTGTACAGAAGGGTGGTAAGTTCGTTCAGAAGATGAGAAAGATCCGTGTATGCGGTCTCATGTCTGCTCTTACCGACGAGCTCCCTATCGACATCACTGCTCTCGAGATCGGTCAGAACATCGTTGCTGGCGACCTCAAGTACGATGGTCTCACAGTCCTCACACAGAAGGATACTATCGTCTGCGGTGTCAAGGCTACACGTAACTCAAGCAAGTAGTCTGAAACATAGCTTGTCTCTGGCATGAACTATCTCGTCATCGGTTTAGGTAACATCGGTTCCGAGTACGCGAAGACCAGACACAATATGGGATTTATGGTATTGGATGCCTGGATACAGGCGTCCAATACTTCGTTTAGTACCGAGCGTTACGGCGACATAGCGGAGGTCTCCGTCAAAGGAAGGAAGATCACACTGCTCAAGCCGTCTACATACATGAACCTCAGCGGCAACGCCGTAAGGTACTGGATGCAGAAGCTCAACATTCCTATCGAGAACATACTCGTCATCTGTGACGACCTGAACATCCCGTTCGGGACTCTCCGTATGAGGAAGAAAGGCAGTGACGGCGGACACAACGGACTGAAGAACATCCAGGAGCTGATCGGTTCGCAGGACTACTGCAGGATCCGCGTCGGAATAGGAAATGAATTCCAGCATGGTGGTCAGATAGACTTCGTCCTCGGAGAACTTACCGAAGAACAACAGAAGCAGATGGAGGAGATCAGCAAGAAAGTGATAGCAGGAATCAAGGACTTTGTATTCGTCGGTCCTGACAGAGCGATGAACAGTTTCAATTCAAAGCCTGCGAAAATTGCAAAAAATAGCGATATAAACGGCTGATTTGCATTTTTTAACTTTTTTATTTGATTTTTAAAGACAATTTGCATACCTTGCAAACGATAACTGCAACTAATTATTGTTTAACATATTAATTCAATCTCACATCATGAAAGAACTTGTTGAGAAAATCAATGCTGAATACCAGGAGTTCGCAGCAAACGCATGCGCTCAGGTAGAGAAGGGAAACAAGGCTGCCGGTGCTCGCGCACGTAAGGCTGCTCTCGCACTCATGAAGGACCTCAAGGACTTCAGAAAGGCTTCAGTAGAGGCTACAAAGTAATTCCCTTAAAAGGATAGAAAAAAGGATCAGACACATGTCTGGTCCTTTTTTTTACTTGAATTTGTTCATGTTCCTTGCAATCTGGTCAAAGCGGTCATGGAACAGAGTTTCTTCCATTGAAAACAGCTTGTCATTCATTTCTGACGATACCGACGAATCAGTTCCTGTAGAGACCCATCTTGCGTTTTTCTCTGCAGGAAGGAGCTTGATAGGATGTCCACTTTCACTCGAAGCTTTCACCAGTCCTGACAAAAGCTCGCTACTCTTCGACAAGTTCAAAGTCTGTCCTTGAATAGCATTAAGTTGAAAAGAAGAAGTCGCCCCTAACTCTTTGCATACGCTTCTGAATAAAGCGTCCACATTATCAGAAACACGTGGCAGGTTGGGGTATGCAATCTCAAAACGAATCGACCTCACTCCCTCAGGGTAACGATCCAGAAGATTCCAGAAAGTATTCTCTTCAATCCTTCGACGTATCTCTACCACAAGACCAGAATCTTTCAACGCCTCATTCAATGATGCTGTCATGATCTTTGCGACCTGATCGGTACTTACAAAAGCTCTGGATTTGTCCTGAATAGCCATACTCTGACAGTCTCCTCGATTATCGATCACTACAACGCAACTAGGTTGATTGACAAGTTCTTTAATCTTGAAATTCTCCTCCTGGCGTAATTTCTTATTATTTGCTATTCTTAAGACTATGATGCCGTTCTCATTCAGAATGACCTGATGATTATACTTAGTAAGGCCTTTTGAAAACGCAAAACCAGATCCATCTGAAAAGAGGGTCTGGAAAACAGTCTGCTTATCCAGCATAACTGAATCCGAAGTCACTGGGGCCATACCGAATAGAGTCTCCGTCATTACTCCGTCATCAATAGCTGGAGAAAACTGATATGTGTATATTTTAAAACTTGCCATATTACAAATATAACACTAATTATATCACAGTGTTGGATAAATTGATTATCTTTATAGAATGTTAAAGCACTTAGACGACAACGAGATATCCGAACTGCAGATCCGATATCTTACTAACCCTCTTTTCTGCTCGTTGGCCGAAGTAATCGACCTTACAGCCTTTAACCTTGGGAGCATTTCTTCAGTTGAAATCTGGTACAATGCAGAAGATGTTTACCAGGAACTGCTGTCTTCTCCCAGACCAGACCTGATGATTCCAAGACTGTTCTCAAAGTGTTCTCGATTCTATGGATCGGATGATTTAGCTTCAATAGTGATGACATGTACCTTGTATATCATCTGCAGCACTGATGGGCAGGGTAAATCACTGACATCAGCAGCACAGAAGATTGGTGCAACTGTCATCCATAATCCTTTGATTGAGTATATATTCAATGCTCAAAGAGAGGCTGAAAAAGAGGAAGAATCCAACGGAAATCCTATCCCCACTGACTTATATAAGAAAGAAGTAAACAACGTTCAAGCACTTAGCGACCCAGATTCAGCCTATTGCACGATCAGGTTTGATCAGATTCCAGATGACCTCAAGTCCTGTGTTGGAGACAAACGCAGATTTGACCAATACTGCAGAATCATCAACGGTGAGATTCTCTCATACATAAAGTCTCCAGAAGGCTATTCTCAATTGTGGAAGGTCGTGTTGGAAGTAAGCAAGGATCTAGGATACATCAGCCAAGGATGCAATGTCAGACGCTTTGCCGAACTACTTCATACAATCTGTCCCGAAGCTGGAGAAACACGAAAACTTGATCAGAACATGCAGAAGAAAATTGTTACGCAAAAGGAGGCTGAGGCCATAAGAAGCAGATTTGAGCTTTGAGATAGGCCGCCCGGATCAGTTTTAATAAAATACACAATATAACTACCATCATGCGTACAGTATACACATCAAATATTTATTATAAAGAAACATGAGTGTCCGGTAAAACTCCGGACGTTATTAAATAAAGTTTAACAATCAAATAAAGTTGGTTCGGTAGAACCATCAAGTTCATTGACAATATTGTCGTTAGGTTTTGCAAAGAGTTCCTTAAGATGCTTAGTTTCTGTGAGTGAACAACTTACCATCTGTAGCATCTCGTAGATAGACCTGTCAACGCCCATCTTTTTCTGCACTATTGCCATCATGCAATAGGTGGTAATGGCAGAATAGATCTGGATTCTGACTGCGTTTTCGGAGTTACCCCAGAACTTTTTTATCTTCAGATGCTGCTTGAGCCATTTGAAAAACAGCTCGATCTGCCATCTCTGATGATAGAGTTCAGCAACAAGCATCGGACTGATATCCAGTGCATTAGTGAAGAATATGAACTCGCGTTTGTTCTCTTCATCCCAGTACTTGATGCGTCTGATCTTGTCAGGATACTTCGCATTGGTGAACTGGCCATCCATGTAACCGACAGCGTCGGACATGATGCCGGATCCGGGAGGGAAACGCCTCGTCCACTTGTTCGGACGGAAGTCGTTGTTCTTCTTGCCTCTGACCACGAAGTACGCTCCGATGCTCTCGATGTTATGGAGACGCTTGAAGTCATTGTAACCGCGGTCGAAGATGTAGAATGAGTTCTCCTCATATGGTATCTCATCCATTGCATTCATGTCGTGGACACGTGCTTCGGTGATGTGAAAGAACGTAGGAATGGATGTTTCAATGTCATACAGCGTATGTACTTTGATGCCTCCTTTCCGCTGATTCTTCCTGAACAGAGCCCATTGAAATGTCTCAAGGCAAAGCTCGATAGTCGTTGAGTCAAAGGCATATACGTTGCCTCCAAGCTTGAAGATATCGTCGGCACGACAGGCTCTGGCTTCCGCTACGACCCTGTAAGCGAACTCCTCGAAGATACGATAGTCGCGCTTGTTGTTGGCGTCTGAAAGGGTACTCTTCGATGCATGCTTTCCGAAGCCAAGGTGGAATGCCTTGCTGGCGTGGACATGAGTAGCAAGCACTACGTCTCGCAGGCTTTCCCGGTTGAGCAACTGACCGAACATGAGGACAGCGAGCTGATTCCAACAGGTGAACTGCTTGACATACCGATTGCCGTTGTATTTGTTTGCCAGTCGTAGGAAGACATCCTTATCAAGGAAGTCTAAAAGCTGTGAGAACACGTATTTTCCGTTATGCATGTGCCATTCTACGTTAGTCTGGCAAAGATAATTTCAAATCGGCGCGGTCTCAAAACCTCTGTAATTACCTAACAATCAATATTTTCAAAGAACTTTTAAAAATTTTTACCGGACACTAGTGATAAAGAAACATTCTTGACATCTACGGTTCTATTTTTTATCGGTCAAACTTTTATTATACTGTTTAGCAAAGTATTTGTAGATACCGAATGGTTGATGTATCTTGGACTAATCTTCCTTACACAACCTTTTTTTATCATCAGACCTCTTTATCGCTTGAAATCAGTCATAATAGACGAAAATGAAGATACTATAACCATCCACAACATTATTACGAAAAGTACGCTGAAGATATCTAGCTTGAAAGCAATTTCTTACAAAGAGACCAGCAAGGGATTACTCTCAAAGGCTGCCTTAATTTCTGTGTGTGATAAAGAATCTCGCTCTCTGGATATACTGACAGTGACCGAAAACGCGATTCTAATAGCGTCGCAACTCTCAGACCTTAACCCAAGTATACAAGTATATCACAAATGAAACAGAGTTCGGTTAACCGAACTCTGAAAAAAGGTAAGCCTGGCGCCGTAGCACTAACAAACTTTATGGGAATATTTCTAACAAGATCATTGGGGAGAGCAAGCTTAATAACATTAGTAAGAATATACCTACACCTTTCAACCCATGATATGATTCGTGCTCGTACTTCTTTTTTAATGATTCATATACATCTTCGTCCATCGGAAAAAACCATGTCATGAACGCAACAGTTGCTATGTACATATCACAAGGGGAAGTTCACATTCCTATTTGAGTGTCGCTTTGACCTCTCATCTCCATATGTTGACGTCTGATAATCCAAATTGAGTCTTACGAAATGCTTAGCATCGTGATTTTTATGTTGTGCTTGATAGAATATTGAATTAGACTGAGAAGGTAGCAGTAATCGTACATAAGATTCTGAAGGATACCAATATATAGTTCCATCAATTGAATCGCATTCAAAATAAGCATGCCCATTGATGACTTCTGGCTGACACTCGACTTCGCCTCTATTCAATAAACGATTCTTTCGATGCCCTTTAAAAAAAATAGAGTCTGACGACATTGTAATACAATGGTCACAATCCAAGTCCTTATATAAACTGATAATTGTAACCGAGGGATCATACCTATCTTCTAATAGAAGCAAACTATCCTTACATATGTACAAATTCTTATACATATGTGATGTTGTATCGGACAGGATGCAATAATAAGATGTCTCGGGAACCCTAAACATAGACTCGAAACTATACTGCGTGCGGTTGATATGTGGCATGACTCGTTTTTCGTTAACAATAACGAATCCCCGGCAAAAGAATAAAAATAAAAAGGTGATGATCACCCCTGATTTAAATACTATCTTTGAAACCATTTCTTACAAAATATAAAAAGTGATGGAGCGGACTTCAAAAGATTATAGTGTTTGACTATTGCAATCCTATCTGATCCTGTTTTCCAACCTAAGAATTGCGCCATTTGTGTTTGAATTCCTTCTATCCCACCTTGATATGAGTCAAAAGCAATGCGTGATGCCATCCAGCCAAAACCATTTGCTCCCGCATAATATCCTGCGACATAGTTTCCAATATCCCTTGCGGAGGCTATGTATGTAGCACCACCTTGTGTAATGGGCATTCCACGAAGGACATCCTCACGTCTCACATCTTCTGAGCCATCTGTATGTTTAAAGTCGTATACTTGATATTCCTTTGCTCTCTCCATATAATCGCCTAAAGGAATCATGCTTGTTGTTAGCTCATTGATGAAGTCTTGGCCTTTTGTATTTTTGAGATCAATCGTCTCATTTCCCCAACTTTTAGTTTTGAAATTATAGAAAGATACAGGTGTCATCGATTTTCCGATTGAGATACGCCTACCTCTCTCATTTCTGACAAACTCATTGTTTGAATCAACAACATATATATTGCGATTCCCATTTAACTTGCCGCCAGCTACAGAGTATTTACCATTCTGGTTATCATAAACATAAGTCTCTTCACCATTTGGATCAACAAAATTCATTGGATTTCCTCCACAATATCCATATGTACCAAACGGAGCATATTTCTCCGCCAGCGGATCCACAGACAGGAACCTGCCTGTCGTAGGGTCATACAGCCTTGCCTTGAAGTCATACAGCCCAAGTCCATTGTCAGCGTACAGCTCGTTCCCGATGAACCTGTAAGGCTGGTCCGTCGTGAAGCTGGCGGCTTCCATGCTGCCGATCACATCTCCCTTCTCCTGGCCTCCGTCTATGACCGGACTGTCAATGACTCCGGAGCCAGGACGGGGTACGAGGTCGGACGACATCGTCCTGCTCGCGTAGCTCATGCCGAAGGGGTAGTAGTGGTTCACCTGAGCCACCGTGCCGTCCTCAGCCGCCACCACCCTAGTGCTTCCGAGGTGGTCGACCAGGAAGAACACGTACTCCGGGGACCCGCCCTCCATCGACACCATCCCGCCGTCCACGAGGATGTATTTCAAAGAACCGTCCTCATACACCAGGTTGCCCCTGTACTCCGTGACGGAAGACGGACCCCCGTCCCTTGACACGGTCCTCGCAAGTTTGGTCCCGTCCGCCAGGTAGCTGAATGTCTCCACGCCTCCTGCGTACGCGATCCTTGCCGGTCTGCCGGCCCTGTTGTATGATATGCCCGTGACGCCCCTGTTC
>JAKSJP010000030.1 GCA_024398105.1 Bacteroidales bacterium
AGTTGATGCCACTTCGCTGTTAATGGGTGTCACACGTGGTTCGTCGGATGCTTACGAATAAATTCACTGTCCATGTTTAATTCATGCATGTGGATATCTAAAGAAAGTGGCAGCAACTTTCGCATAGTTGCTGCCACTTCTGTGTTAAAGGACGTCACGACGTGGTTCGTCTGATGCTTACATTTTCTCTATTATAGATAGTATTCTACTTCAATAGCTGTAATTCTTGCCTGACTTGCAAGATTTGAAGACCATTCTGTAGATTCAATATTATTGTACGACGCATTCAGACCTCCAGTGTTTGTTCCACTAAAAGTAAACTTAATTGACTTAATATTTCCTGCTGAGCTGGTAATAGAAAGTTTGGATCCCGCGTAAGACCTGATCTGTGTCGTGCCGTAGCCTTTATCAGATGATACGGTTATCGGGGTCTTTGTGGAAGACATTGACGATCCAGTTGAACTTGTACCTTGACCATCAAAATCTGAAGGAGAAAAAGATACTGTAGTGGTTTGTGATGGATTTGGGTCTTCAGGAGATTCATCTGATATAGCTGGTACATCAGATCCCGATCCTTCAAGCTTGTACATTTGGATTTCGGTCTGACCCGTACCGTAACAAGAAAATATCTTATTTGCAGTATTATATTTTATCGTATTTCGTGTGTGTTCACCTTGAGCAACAAGGGCAATATCATTGCCGTTGAATGTGACCGTGAAAGAGGCCTCCGCATCTTTATTCTCCTGTGTTTTGAGGTTGTTGCTACTTGAAGACGCAGCATACAAATAACCTTCTCCTGTATACAATGCAATTGTTCCATCAACAGATCCTTTTTGTATTTCAAGAATCTGCACCGCATCACTTGGATTCTTAATCTGTTCTTCAGATACAGTCACTGATGTAGAACCTCTATTATTGCTATTCTGGGTAGTACTAAGGGCCATATTACCTGATGCTATAATGACTTTACTACCAACAGTCAATTCAGAAGCAGACTTGACAATTGAATATATAACATCGGCGTCAGTCTCAATTCCTTCGAAATCAACTGAGAATTTCGCAACTTTACCAGACTGGAAATTTCCCTTTCCTGCAGGGAATGTTACTTTCTTTGTATAATTACCATTAGAAGTTGTAACCGTTATTGTCAAGTCGCTGTTCTGAAGATCAACTGGAGCACATGAGAACCAGATATCAGTGAGGCTAGCTGTATTGACAGTAATTGTCGAAGATGCTGAATTTTCGGATACTTCACCGTCGTTATAATAGAACTTTCCAGCCCATGCTTTTGAAGCTGTAAGTGTAACTGTAGAGACTACGGCATCAGAAGGAAGGCCCAAATTCAAAATAGATAACTTTCCGTATGAAGTGAAATGGGTGAAAGACAATGATACCGGAGTAGTTGGGAATGAATCCATTGCATCAGTCTCTGCAACAAGAATTTGAGAAACCTCATCAACTGAAGCAGTGGTAGGAGTCTGGGTTACAGGGACTTTTATTGACCAGCCTGATGATGAGTAGCTGTCAAATGCAGCAGCTGGAGAGAGTGCTCTAAACACATACGATCCAGATCCGTCATCTGTAACACTGGCAGAAATTTTTGCTGTCTTAAAATCCTCTGATGGAATAACTGCAGCATCCTTTGCACTGATAGATGCATTGAGATTCACCTTTACTTTTGAATCCGAGGTCCAAAGTGTAGGATATTTTACAGGAGTACCTGTACCTTCACCAAATACTGTTTTGGTTTCTATGCTTTCAGCAAAGAATTCTACAGTTTTTGTCTCAGTTGTTGGAGATTCAACTTTTTGACAAGAGACTGCTGCCGCAATTATTGCAGCAATTGAAAATAAATACTTTTTCATAAGTGGTAATTTTAGTTAAGAAATCAAATTCCAGTCTTCTTCTTCAGCATCACTGATAGACGACTCTCCACTCATAAACGACTGCTGTGCTCTTACTTCGTGAACACGGATCTCAGGCGCCATATAGGCAGCCTTGATTTCAATTGTTTCTTTTTTCATTGATATTAAGTTTAAATTGTTGTTTCTATGTTGGTTAGCAACTGAAAGAGTAGTTAGAATCAGCGAAATATAGGCGCAATAGTGCCCCGATAGAGCCTGGTAAACAAAACTCTACCGAATAACGAAGTTATTCAGTTTGTACCAACAATCGTTTTAAATTGGGTATTTTCTCCGTGAAACGCCGATTTTTCGGGATGAATCGCCCCTCGGCCGCCAGGCCAAACTGTCGGATCAAGTACCAGCCCATGGAGCAGGGTACCATGGTCCTGATGAATATTGTTTGGGCTGACCCTGACTCACCGCCTACAGAACTTCTTGATCAGCCTCTCAAACTGGTCTTCGACATGCTTTTCCCTGGTCGGGGAGGCCTCGCGGGCATCATGGTTGAAATAGATTATCTCGTCGGTTTCCGAGTCGACAATAGCGACCGTGGAATCAAGAAGATACCTCACCGGAGTCTCATACATCGTGAACATTCCGAGCGTGGCGACACTGACGATCAGGCCGATGACAGTTCCCCGTACGACTGCTTTCCTGTAATTCTTGGCGTCACGGTCGAAGCCATGCGAGAATACAACCAAGCCGTATCTCTTGCCATGGTCCTCCAGAAGCCGGTCAAGGGCCGGCGGGATCGCCGTCATTCCGGACTTTTTCGGGTTCATGGACTGAAGCGCGGCGATTTCGTCTGCAGCGTCATCGTCGAACATCTCTTCATTCAGGTCGATGATGTCCGTGATCGGAATTCCTGAGTGCAGGATGGCCTCTGACATGAGCCTGGCCGTCTCGGCGCTAAGTGCTGCATCCTCAGTCATTTCGCCTTCGGAATCCATATAGCTGATCTCCGCCTGTGGCGTCACGAGGGCGATGTCGCGTACCAGCGCCATGTCCGTCTTTGCCACATATCTTGCAGTCGAGCAGGATGTCAAGGCAGAAATCGTCAAAGCAAATAAGTAAAGTGTTCTTTTCATAGAGTTTGAAACAGTGCAGTAAATTACTTGGAATCCACAGAAGGTTCAACGTGGAGGGAGACCTGCAGTTCGTCACCGAACTTCTCGCGCAGGTTTTCCTCCGCGATTTCTGTTATAGCGTGTGCCTCACGTACGCTGGCGTCAGGATCGACGACGATGTGGGCCTCGACAATACTGTAGTGCCCGCACTGGCGGGTCTTCATCTCGTGGACGTCTATCACTCCTGGGACCTCTGAAATAATCTTGTGGATTTCGGCTTCAGTCTCGTCACTGAGTGAAGCGTCAGTCAGCTCAGAAAGGGCCGGTCCTGCAATTCTGACTGCTATGTAGATGATGAAGATGCTGATGCAGCAGCCGACAAGCGGGTCAAGGATCAGCCATCTGCCGCCAAGGGCCATCGCGCCACCGATACCGACCAGAGAAGCGATTGACGACAGTGCATCGGTCCTATGGTGCCACGCATTCGCGATCATCGCCTGACTGGACACCTTCCGTCCAACACGGGCCGTCCACTGGTAAAGCACTTCCTTTACTATTATCGAGATTGCGGCCGCTGCCAGGGCAAGCAGGCGAGGGGACTCGCTGGACTCACCTTTGAGGATTGCAGTTATGCTGCCCACTGAAGACGACACCATCGATGCACCTGCTGCCAGAAGGGCGAGACTCACCATAAGTGTAGCCAAGGTCTCGAACTTACCATGGCCATAGTCGTGGTTCTTGTCCTTTCCTTGGGCTGCGATCCTGGCAAAGATGATGACGATCACATCGCTGACCAGATCCGACAACGAATGGACGGCATCGGCCATCATAGCGGCACTGTGTCCGATCGTGCCTGCGATGAACTTCAGGGCGGCCAGCGTTACGTTGCAGACTGCTCCCCAGAAAGTTACGCTCTGTATCTTTGAACTTCTGTCTTCCATGGCGCGTGTCAGTTGATTATGACTATTGGGCGGAAATATACAAAAAAAGGTGGGGCCGTAAGCCGGTTTCTGTTTTTGAATCCATCATTTATCTTCGCAACCTACCCCCTGACATCGGGCGGGCAGCCCTCATCTGTCAGTATATTTGGTCTTGCAGGCCTAGCGGCTGTACCCGACCGGCATCGCTGACGGCCGTCGTGAGCTCTTACCTCGCGTTTTCACCCTTACCGGTTGACCGGCGGTTGTTTTCTGTTACAGGCCATATAAGATTACTCCCATCTGTGCTTTCCACAGCAAGGCGCCCTTTCCTGTCCGGACTTTCCTCACCACCGAAGTGGCGCGATGGATCGTCCCACCTTTTTATTCGATGGTGCAAAGATACAAAATTCCCGCTGCAGTTCCCTATCTGTCTTAAATAATGTCATGGGCTTTCCTAATCCACTTCCTCGTAAAGACTGAAGTAATTCTCGTAATTCTCATGGATTGCGTTCATAATCTCGTCACTGAGAAAACCAGTTTCCGGGTTTAAAGTGATGGGGACTGAATACTCAATGTCATCATAACCAGCGACCATGATTTCTTTGATTATACCATCCTCAACGGCAAAATAGATATTGAAGAAAGCCTCTTCCAGGCTGATCTGATAATTATAGACGTTGCCGCGGACACTTTCCCAAGGATCCTTGTTCGGTCTGAGACCTTTGCCGTCGAAATGCCTTCCAGTGAACAGGTAAGGGAAGTCAACATACTCATAGAGGGCTATCTCGTCGCCGATCTTTATGCCCGTGGGAACTACGGCAGACATTATCCTGAAATCATCGCCCCAGAATGTTAGGGCATCGCAACTGTAACTACCATTCTCTTTGTAGATTACAGCATCGAATGACGGATAATACATGTTGATATATCTGCCGCCCTCCCCATCAAGTTCTTCCTGCTTGAGTGGCTGTCCGAATATCTTGATGAACTTTTCCATTGAATTGCCTCTCCAAAATGACTCGAAGTCTCTCTGCGCTGAAGCAGAAAGAGAGGACAGTACGAACACCGCAGCAAGAATGGCGGTTTTTCTGAAAGATAGGATTCCCATGACTGATAGTGAGTTACCGATAGCAAATATAATAAATTTCTATATTCTCACATAGCTTTGATCGGCGAGCTGATATTTTCCCCGCCTACGCCATTTTTGCGCTGATCTGCCGTAGGTGGGCACCAGAACATCTCGCCTACGTCACTTTGGCGCTGATTTGCTGTAGGTGGGCTCGGATTTGTCCCGCCTACGTCATTTTCGCCTGATTCTGCGGTAGGTGGGCTCGGATTTGTCCCGCCTACGTCATTTTCGCCTGATTCTGCGGTAGGTGGGCACCAGAACGTACCGCCGACCTAGGTCGGACGTTTCCCTTGCGACCTAGGTCATGAGAATTGGCTAACTAATTGCAAATCAGCGAGAAAGAAAAACCGGGCGACCTAGGTCACGGCACTTTTATCCGACCTAGGTCGCCATCACTAGCTGGGCACTCATCGGACCTTCGGGACTCAAGTTCTCGTCCAGCTTAGTAACAAAAATCCCGTCGCAGTTTTGTGACATTCCTAAAAAAGAGTACATTTGCAATCCTTTTGGACGGATTATGAGAAGATTCCTTTGCATATTGGCGCTTCTGACCTTGGTTTTCACCTCCTGCTCGGAGGCGAAGGTCAAGCAGTATAAGGTCAAGGTGGTGAAGGAGTATCCCCACGATGTGACTTCTTATACCCAGGGTCTTTTCTTCGATGGCGGCAAGCTCTATGAGAGTACCGGCCAGTACGGATCTTCGACTTTCAGGATCGTCGATCTCGAGACGGGAAAGCCTCTTCAGAAGCTGGATTTCGGTGCGAAGTATTTCGTCGAGGGTTCTGTCATGCTGAATGGGAACCTTTATATCCTTACTTGGCAGAGCAGGGTGGTGTTCGTCTATGATGCTGCGACTCTGAAGTATAAGTCTTCGTTCTCTTATCCTAGGGAGGGCTGGGGACTGACTACTGACGGCAAGCAGCTGATAGCCAGTGACGGTTCGGCGAATCTATTCTTCATGGATGAGAATTTCAAGGTCGAAAGGACCGTGACCGTCAAGCTGAACGGCAATTCGATCAGATATCTCAATGAGCTTGAATATATCGACGGTAAGATATGGGCAAATGTCTATACGACTGACATGATCCTTATTATCGATCCGAAGACGGGTGTCGTCGAGGGAACGGTGGACTGCACAGGTCTGCTTCCTAAGAACCTCAGGGATATGAATACTGATGTGCTGAACGGCATAGCTTACAATCCTGCTGACAAGAAGCTTTACCTGACTGGTAAGTACTGGAAGAGGATGTACGAGGTTGAACTGATAGAACAGAAGTAGAACTTCTATTCTGATACATATTTTATAAACAAGCGGGGGTACTTGGCTTTGTCCAGGTTGAGAGAGTCCCATGAACCTGATTCGGTCAATACCGACGTAGGGAAGGCTATTTCTCATGCGCACTGTGCGCTGCCCTTGCATAATGTAAATCTTTATGCGAGGTTTTTTATTTTTTGCTGCAGCTTCTATGCTGCTGATGACTCCGGCAAAAGGTTTTGCCGCAAATGTTCCAGGCGATGACGGGGACAAGGTCGAGAAGCTCGACAGTGTCGTTGTGTCGGCTTCTCGTGCAGGTAGGAAGACTCCTGTGACCTATACCATGGTCGGAAAGGACGAGCTCAGTGGAGCGAATCCTATCAATTCTCTTCCTATGGTCCTGAGCCTTCAGCCTTCGGTCGTGACTTTCAACGAGGGCGGTACCGGTCTTGGCAATTCTGCGATGACTGTCCGTGGTTCGAAGGGATCGCAGATCAATGTCACTCTCAACGGCATCACTCTCAATGATGCTGAGTCTCAGGAGGTTTTCTGGGTGAACATTCCGGCTCTTCCTACTCTTATCAATTCTGTTCAGCTTCAGCGTGGTCTCGGTACTTCGGCCAACGGTTCGGGTGCGTTCGGTGCCTCTGTCAACATGAGCACTGCCTCTGTTTCTGCTGATCCTTTCGCTTCTATGGACGTCTCTGTAGGTTCATGGAATACTTTCGCGACTACCGTTACTGCTGGAACCGGCCTTACCAAGAGCGGTCTCTATTTTAATGTAGCATATTCACGCGACTATACTGACGGTTATATCCGCAACGCGTGGGTGAAGTCCCAGAGCCTTTTCGGAGTACTCGGTTGGATGAAGGGCAACAATTCCCTCCGTCTTACCTATCTCATGGGTGACCAGCACAGCGGTATCACCTGGAACGGTATCGACCTCAGCATGTATGAGGAGAACAGAAGGTACAATGACTCTGGTGAGTACTATGATGCCAACGGCAATGTGAAGTACTATGACAACGAGAGCGACAACTATCGTCAGCACCATATCCAGCTCAACTACACCCATCAGTTCAGCGATGCTCTCACATGGAGCACCACTCTCAACTACACCCGTGGTGACGGCTATGACGAGTACTACAAGGCTTCTAAGAAGTTCTCGAAGTATCTCTCTCCTGACTATATCGCTGCCAATATGCCTGGCCAGGGCAGCAAGAAGAGCGACTTCATCATCCGCAAGAGCATGGGCAACGACTATTTCGTCTTCAATACTGACGTTCGTTACCGTACTGATGTCCTGAATCTTACCGCTGGCCTCAATGCTTCTCACTATTTCGGTGACCATTTCGGAACGATGCTCTGGAACAGCGTCCTCGGAGACGGTTTCGACTATGACAAGTTCAACGAGGGATACAAGAACTGGTACTACAACGATGCCGACAAGAACGACGCAAGCGCATTCGTACGTGCTGAGTACCAGCCTGTCGAGTGGCTAACTGCATTCGCAGATCTCCAGTACAGATATGTAGGTCTCGATATGCGCGGACCTGACGATGACTTCGAGAGCGTTGCATACAAGAACAACTGGAACTTCTTCAACCCACGTGCAGGTGTGACCGCTTCATGGGCTCCTGAACACAAGGCCTACGCAAGTGTGGCTCTCGGCCATCGTGAGCCTGGCCGTGGCGACATCAAGGAGAACGTCAAGGGTTCTGACATCAGCCCTATCAAGCCTGAGAGAATGCTCGACTTCGAGGTCGGCTATGAGTACTCTAGCTCAAAGCTCTCGGCTTCTGCCAACATCTATATGATGGAGTACTGGGACATGCTCCTCGAGACAGGTCGTCTCAGCTCGTCTGGATATGCTATCAAGGAGAACGTCCCTAGATCATACAGAAGGGGTCTCGAAATAGCAGCTGCATGGAAGGCTGCACCATGGCTCCGTCTCGATGCCAACACCACCCTCAGCCTCAACAAGATCGAGAACTACACCTCATACGTCCAGGAGATCGACGAGTGGTGGGACGAGCTCGGTACTACCCAGGCTTTCGACTATGGCAAGACTACTATGCTCATGTCGCCTTCGGTCACAGGTATGGTGCAGGTTTCGGTCAATCCGTTCGTGAACGCATCCAGCTCGCTCAAGACTACCACTCTTTCAATCAACGGCAAGTTCGTCGGCAAGCAGTACCTCGACAACACAGAGCGTGAGGAGATGGCTGTCCCTTCATACTTCGTGTCAAACCTTTCACTTACCCACGAGTTCAAGCTCAACAGCGGCTTCCTCGGCCTCAGTGCATATGTCAACAATCTCCTGAACAGTGAATACTATGCTTCAGGATGGCGCTGGGAGTATGTATACCAGGGAACAAAGGACATGGAGACAGGTGTAGGCGTATATCCTCAGGCAACCAGGAACTTTATGGTCAAGGTCTCATACAGATTCTAGCTGACTCATACATAACCAATAAAGCCTCGCATCACTGCGAGGCTTTATAGGTTAGTTAGTAGTGTGTTTCCCTTATAAATGGGTTGCATTAATTATCTCGGTTAGAGTCAATATATTTCCAAGTCTCTCGACTTTAAATCTTATTCCTGTTGTATCGTTTTATCTTAATGCAATGCAAATATAGACATAAAACGATTAACTGCAAATTTTTTTTGATTTTTTTGATTTTAATTGGAGTATGAGTGTCCTATTTCTCCTTGTTATCCAGCAGATGTGGGCGCAATTCCTTGGTCCTGAGTATTGCTTGTTCGTCCTGCCACTTCTGGATAAGCTTAGGATTGCCGCTCAGAAGAACGTCAGGAACCTTCCATCCGTTGTATTCTGCAGGCCTTGTGTAGACAGGAGGGGAGAGAAGGTCGTCCTGGAAACTGTCGCTCAGAGCTGATGTCTCGTCGGTGAGCGCGCCAGGGATAAGCCTGATGATTGCATCCGAAAGGAGTGCGGCAGGGATCTCACCTCCGCTTACGACATAGTCTCCGACAGATATCTCACGGGTGACGAGATGCTCACGGATCCTGTGGTCGATGCCCTTGTAGTGGCCGCAGAGGATTATGATGTTCTCCTTGAGGGACAGCTCGTTGGCTATTCCCTGGTTGAGGAGCTCTCCGTCAGGGGACATGTAGATGATCTCGTCGTATTTCCTCTCGTCGGTCAGTTCCTTGATCATATTGAAGACCGGCTCGATCATCATGACCATTCCGGCATCTCCACCATAGCAGTAGTCATCCACGGTCTTCCTTGGGCCGAGGCCATATTTGCGTATGTTGTGGATATGGATCTCTACCAGGCCCTTCTTTACAGCTCTGTCCACGATCGAGTGGCTGAGAGGACTCTCGAGGAGTTCCGGAACAACTGTCAGGATGTCTATGCGCATGATGATTCTTATATTTGATTAAGGTGTTTCTTATATTGGGTTACAGGTGCAAATTTAAAGAATTTTAGATATATTTGCATTTCGTGGGTCCAATTTGACCGCACTGTAAAGTTTAACAATTGTAACTCGATTATTTATGAGTGAAGAAATCAAACCTGATGTACAGATCACATCAGATGTAGAAGAACCTAAGAATGAGATTCAGGAAATCGTAGAACCTGTTGTCAATTATGCCGAGAAGACTCTGAATGAGCTTTCAGGACTCTTTGAAAAGCTCATGGAGGATGTTGACAGAATCAAGAAATCCAAGGAGGCAGAGGCTATCAAGTCCGCTTTCTACAAGAAGCTGTCAAAGGAGAAGGTCGAGGCTGGCCTTGCTTCAGCCGTCGAGCCGGAGGCGGAGGACGTAGCTGAGGAGCAGGTCGAGACAGCAGAACAGACAGAAGTTCAGGAGCCGGAGAAGGTCAATCCTTTCGAGGCGATCGAATCAGGGTTCAAGTCACTCTATAATAAATACAGGAAGGAGCGTGCTGAGTATACAAGGCAGCTCGAGGCAGAAAGGGCAGACAACCTCGCGAAGAAGCAGGCTGTCATCGATGACCTCAAGACTCTCGTAGAGAAGCAGGAGGACGTAAGTGCAGCATTCCCTGAGTTCAGGGAGATCCAGACCCGCTGGAGAGCTGTAGGTCCTGTCCCTGCCCAGAACTACAGAGTCATCAACGATACATACCAGTTCTATGTAGAGCAGTTCTATGACAAGGTCCAGATCAACCGCGACATGAGGGATCTCGACTTCAAGAAGAACCTCGAGGCTAAGCAGCAGTTCTGCGAGATGGCCGAGAAGCTTGCTGAGAACGAGAATGTCATCGAGGCTTTCAAGGAGCTCCAGAAGCTCCACGAGCAGTGGAAGGAGTTCGGCCCTGTAGCCAAGGAGTACAGAGACCAGATCTGGGACCGCTTCAAGGCAGCTACTGCAGTGATCAACAAGAAGTATCAGGGATTCTTCGAGGGTCAGAAGGAGCAGCAGGCAGAGAACCTCGAGGCAAAGACCAAGCTCTGTGAGCAGGTCGAGGCTATCGCTGACAAGGAGGACATCAAGTCTTCTAACGACTGGAACGCTCTCTCTAAGGAGATCGAGGAAGTACAGAAGGTATGGAGGACCATCGGATACGCTTCACGCAAGGAGAACCAGAAGATCTATGACCGTTTCCGTGCTGCATGCGACAAGTTCTATGAGAAGAAGAGAGTGTTCTACTCTGACTTCAAGGACAGCATGAACGACAACATGGACAAGAAGCTCTCGCTCATCGAGCAGGCAGAGGCTCTCAAGTCAAGCACAGACTGGAAGAAGGCTACCGACCAGTTCATCGCCCTCCAGAAGGAGTGGAAGGAGATCGGTGCGGTTCCTCGCAAGAAGTCAGAGCAGCTCTGGAAGAGATTCCGCGCGGCATGTGACGAGTTCTTCGCTGAGAGAGACAAGCAGGCTAAGCCTGAGAACCAGTTCTATGCTAACCTCAAGGCAAAGAAGGCTATCATCGAGGAGATCAACGCATTCGTATCAGACGATGCTCAGCTCATCAAGGATGCGATGGCAAGCTTCACAGAGAGATGGAAGGCTATCGGATTCGTTCCGTTCAAGGAGAAGGATTCTATCGCCCAGGCTTTCAAGGAGGCTATGCAGGCTAAGTTCCCTGAATTCGGTGCACGTCCTGCAAGAGCTCAGAGGAACAATGGCGGCCAGCGTGGTGCTTCCCGTGCTCCACTTTCAGAGAAGGACAAGCTCGTACAGAAGTACAACACACTCCAGCAGCAGATCGATACCTACGAGAACAACATCGGTTTCTTTGCTGCATCTAAGAACTCTCAGCCACTCATCCAGCAGATGCAGGAAAGGATCGAGGAGGCCAAGGGTGAGCTTAAGGCTCTTGAAGCTCAGATCAGGCAGCTTGAGGAGTCTCAGGAACAGGAATAACAGATACAGCCGGCCATTTGCCGGCTGTCTAATTGATTTTTTGACGTGAATAAGAACAATGTAATTGGATGGGTACTGATCGGAGCAGTGATGCTCGGTTTCTTCGTGTACCAGTCCAGGCAGGTAACAAAACAGATCGAATATCAGGCACAGCTCGATTCACTTGCTGCTGTGGAGCAGTTCAGAGCGGATTCGATCTATGCTGCGACACATATCGCGGACACTAACAATGTAGTGACATCTCTCGATGCCCTCACAGGCGCTCCTGTGGCCTCAATCTATAAGGATTCACTTCTTGAGGCTTCGTCGAAGGAGGCAGGCTCGCTCGTCGTTCTCCAGAACGACAAGCTTGCACTTACCCTTACGACCAAGGGCGCTCAGCCATATTCAGCCAATGTGAAGGGCTACACCACCTACGAGAAGGAGGATCTCTATCTCATCAAGGGTGGCGAGAGCGAGATGGGCTACACGATCTATGTCGGTGAGAACATCAACACCAAGGACTTTGTGTTCCAGGTTGCAGCACAGACAGACTCATCAGTAGTGATGCGTCTTCCTTTCGCCGGTGGCGGTTATATCGAGCAGAGCTATCTTCTCCACAAGGACTCATATCTTGTGGACAATGTGCTCTCATTCGTGGGCATGGACAATGTGATCCCTCGCAATGTCTCTGTCTTCGATATGGACTGGAAGGTCAACATCCCACGCCTTGAGAAGGGCTATAAGGGTGAGAGCCAGTACTCTATGCTTGACTATTACTTCACAGGTGACAAGAAGCCGTCTCAGATGGGCCGCGGCCGTAACGGCTCGAAGAGGATTGACAGCAAGCTCAGCTGGTTCGCATTCCATCAGCAGTTCTTCTCTGCCATAATGCGCTCGAAGGACGAGTTCGGCATGGGTGACCTCTCTGTCACATTCATCCCTGAGGACGATGAGTCGCATAACCTCATGACCTGTAGCGCAAGCATGCGTTCAGAGCTCAAGAGAGGTGGTGACTCACATTTCGAGAATGAGTTCTATTTCGGACCTAACCATTTCCAGACCCTGAATTCATATGGTCAGCACTACGAGAAGATCATTCCTCTCGGTGGATGGCTCGTGGGTTGGTTCACCAGGTACGTCATCATCCCTCTCTTCAACTTCTTCAACAGATTCATCGGTAGCTTCGGTCTCATCATCCTGCTTCTCACACTCGTGATCAAGACAGTGGTGCTTCCGTTTACCAACAAGTCTTACGTCTCATCCGCAAGCATGGCTGCCCTTAAGCCTGAGATAGAGAAGATCAACAAGAAGTATCCTAAGCAGGAGGATGCCATGAAGAAGCAGCAGGCTACCATGGAACTGTACAAGAAAGCAGGCGTAAGCCCTATGGGAGGATGTCTTCCTACCTTGATTACATTCCCTATCCTCTGGGCGATGTTCAGGTTTTTCCCTGCATCTATCGAGCTTAGACAGCAGTCGTTCCTCTGGTGCGACGACCTTTCTGCATACGATTCGATCCTCCATTTCGGAACAAAGATTCCTCTCATCGGAGACCATCTTTCACTCTTTGCTCTCCTGATGGCAGTCTCAATGTTCTTCTTCTCAAGAATCACCATGCAGTCTCAGCCTACAGCGGACGATCCGAATGCGGCAAGCATGAGGTTCATGTCTCTCTGGATGATGCCTATCATGATGTTCTTCATCTGTAACAACCTCTCTGCAGCGTTGAGCTACTACTACCTCCTCAGCAACCTCTATACTATGGTCCAGAGCTGGGTGATCAGGAAGTTCTTCATCAAGCCTGACGAGATCCTTGCAAGGGTCAAGGCTGCTGAAGGAAAACCGGTCCAGAAGTCAAAGTGGCAGCAGAGAATGGAAGAGGCTCAGAAGGCACAGCAGAAGATGTACGAAGAGCAGAAGAGAAAGCAGCAGGGCGGACGCAGATAACAGATCTTTGAAATGAACAGCATTGCTGAAAAGATAATTTCGGTAAACAATTCACTGCCACAGGGTGTACACCTTGTGGCAGTGTCGAAATTCCACCCTGTCGAACAGCTTAAGGAGGCCTATGATGCAGGTCAGAGGCTCTTTGGCGAGAACCGTCCTCAGGAATTGGCCGCAAAGGCTCCTCAGATGCCGGAAGACGTGCAGTGGCACTTCATCGGCCATCTGCAGACTAATAAGCTGAAGATGGTCCTCCCGTACGCTACGATGGTGCAGTCGATCGACTCGTTGCGACTTCTGGAGGCTGTGAATACATGGGGAGTGAACAATGGCAGGACAATCAGCTGCCTTCTCGAGCTTCATCTCGGAGCAGAGGAGACCAAAGGTGGCCTGACGGAAAGCGAGATCAGGGAAATCCTTGACAATGCCTCCTCGTACGGTGCCGTCCGTTTCTGCGGCCTCATGGGAATGGCTACGAATACCGATGACGAAGCAGTCATCAGGGCTGATTTCGAGAGAATCTCAAAGCTGAAGGAGGCGCTGAGTTCGGAGTACCCTCAGCTTGTCGACTTCAAGGAGCTTTCGATCGGCATGTCGGACGATTACAGGATTGCCCTCGAATATGGTGCTACCTTCGTCAGGATAGGTACCATGATCTTCGGCCCGCGCCAGTATTGACCGGCAAGGTTGTTTTTTTCGGGAAATTTTTCTTAACTTAACAAAACTTAATACTTTAAACCATGACACTTATTTTAATCTTAGTCCTTGCGGCTATCGTTCTCTGGGTGGTCAAGACCCAGAATCTTCTCGTCAAGCTTGATGAGATGTGTAAGAATGCGCTCAAGCAGATCAATGTACAGCAGGTCAGCCGTTACGATGCGATCGCTGCACTCGTGAAGCTTACACGCGAGTATGCTTCTTTCGAGAGCGAGACTCTCCAGAAGGTAGTTGAGGCAAGAAAGATTACAACCAGCGCTTCTCCGACAGTTGAAGATATCAACTGGAATGAGGCTGCGCTCAAGGAGGTCTCTGCAAAGCTTATCGCTATTGCTGAGCAGTATCCAGACCTCAAGTCTAATCAGCAGTATACCAAGACAATGGACGAGATCACCCGTTACGAGGAGAATGTCCGTCTCAGCCGTATGACATTCAACGACACAGTGACCAAGTTCAACCAGCAGGTGCGCATGTTCCCAGGAAGCCTCGTCGCTTCACTTCTCCATTTCGCACCTAAGGAGTATCTCGCAGAGGATACCACAAAGACAGAATATCCAGCTATCTGATGAAGATTAGGACCATACTGGCAACGTTGCTTCTGGCAGCGTTGCCTTTCTCCGTTCTTGACGCCCAGGAAATCCGTAGCGTCAATACTGAGGTCGTGCTGAACGTGGACGGTTCTGCTGACATCACACAGATATGGGATGCTACCGTCGTGAGCGGTACGGAATGGTATATCCCGGTCTCTAACCTCGGAAAGATGAAGCTGTCTGACCTTCATGTCTTCGAGAACGGTCAGGAGTATGCCAACGAAGGCCGCAGGTGGGATGTCGACCGCAGTCTCGAACGTAAGGCAGGGAAGTGCGGAATCGTCGAGAAAGACGGCAATGATGTTGAGATCTGCTGGGGACAGGGAAGCTATGGCGACCACATCTGGACCTGCAAGTATCATCTCTCCGGCCTTGTCCAGGCCCTTTCTGACTACGATGCCTTCAACCATCAGTTCGTCAACCCAGGGCTCGTAGCTACTCCGAAGAGTGCCCGTCTTGTCGTCATCAACAATACAGGTTCACAGGAGTGGAACAGCGAGAATACACGTGTATGGGGCTTCGGTTTCGACGGAGACATCGACGTGCTTGCCGGAAGTGTGGTCGCAGAACTTGATGGAAGGCTCCAGAGCATGAATGTGATGGTCCGCTTCGACAAGGGAATGTTCGAGCCGGAGATCTCGCGCGACATGACCTTCGAGCAGATGCAGGAGAAGGCTTTCAAGAAGAGCTCATACGAGGAAAAAGAAGACTGGTGGGCGCTCATCATCATGCTTCTGATGATCCTTCCTAGTGTCGGATCTGCTATCTTCCTGATCGTGGCTACAGCGACAGGCCATAAGTATAAGAAGAATCTCTTCGGCGTCACCAAGATCGTTGATTGGTTCCGTGAGGCTCCTCTTGACGGCAACATCCCTGCTGCATGGTATGTCCTTACCAAGGGAGCCAGGTTCAGTCCTACCGCCAGACCTGAGCATCTTGTAGGTACATATTTCCTGAAATGGATTCTTGAAGGTTCTCTGAGGGTTTCAGCAGATACTTCAGGCAGATTCGGCAGTGACACGGTGCTTGTATTTACTGAAAAGCACCCGGATTATGGCAGCCATGAAGAGAAGAATCTCTACAGATGGGCTGTCGAGGCAGCAGGGGACAAGGTCCTCGAGTCTTCTGAATTCAAGAAATGGTCGAAGAAAAACTCCGCAAAGCTTGTTGAGTGGCCTAAGGAAGTCCAGGATTCAGGATATGCCTATCTTGTCGACAATAATTACATCAGCGCAACAGAAAAAGGCCGTCCTGAACATTTTCAGGATCTTCGTAATGTAATAGGTTTCAAGAACTTCCTCAACGATTTCACCCTCTCCAGCGAGCGAGAGGCACGCGATGTGAATCTTTGGAAGAGCTATCTCATCTATGCCCAGATGTACGGTATCGCAGAGAAGGTTGCGAAGCAGTTCAAGAACCTCTATCCTGAGTTCTTCCAGGAGATCGCCCAGCAGTCCGGCATGGATGCCGGCACTCTCATGAGGACCATCCACTGGAACCAGAATATGTCCAATGCGGGCTTCGCCAGCGCCGTCTCAAAGCAGCAGGCGGCAGCCGCAAGAAGCGGTTACGGCGGACACACCTCATTCGGCGGTGGAGGCGGCTTCTCCGGCGGCGGATTCGGCGGTGGAAGCCGATAGGGAAGGCCTGGGATCATGGTACCATGATCCAGAGCCTGTGCTTATAATTCAGCGATCATCGCCTTGGCGACAGACAGGGAAGCTCCGGAACCTCCGAGGGCTTCCCTTATTTCATGGAAGTCGGAGAGCATGTTCTCCCTGTATTCGTCGTCCTCTATGAGACGGCATACCTCGTTGAAGAGATTCTCAGGAGTGAAGTGGTACTGAAGGAGTTCCTTGAAGGCTTTTCTTCCGAGGATAAGGTTTCCTAGGCTGATCGAGTCGACCTTGATTATCTGCCTTGCCACCTTGAAATTGAAGTCCGAGGAAGCGTATGCGACGACCTGAGGCGTTCCGATAAGGCAGGTCTCAAGAGAGGCTGTGCCGGAATTGACGACGGCTGCCTGGGAGTGCTTCACGATGCCGTGGGTGTGGCCGAAAAGTACCTTCATATATGATTCGCGACCTTTGAGATACGGCTCGTATTCTGCCATGGACCTTGAAGGCGCACCGGCGATTATGAACTGGTAGCCGCTGAATCGAGGGTCCTGGTGCATCTTGTCTGCAAAAGCGGAACATACAGGCATCATCGAGCTGACTTCTCCCTTCCTCGAACCGGCAAGGATGGCGATTGAAGGCTTTTCCTCAAGGCCGTTGGCGCTGAAGAATCCAGATCTTGAGATGTTGAGGTCGGCAGAGTTGTCGATAGCGTCGACGAGAGGGTTTCCTTTATAGATGTACGACACGCCTTTGCGGTCGAAATACTCTTTTTCGAATGGGAATACTATGAAGAGCCTGTCGACGTAGGCCTTGAGTTTCCTGACTCTGTTCTCCCTTGATGCCCAGACCTTCGGGGCGATATAGTAGAATACCTTGAATCCTTTCCTGTGGGCGAATTCAGCTACTCTGAAGTTGAAGCCTGGGTAGTCGATAAGGATGACGACGTCGGGGTTGAAGGCCACTATGTCGTCGCAGCAGTCCTTGAACTTGCGCAGGAATGATCCTGCTTTGAGGATGATCTGGCTGAAGCCTATTACGGCACCCTCGCTGTAGTCGCGGACGAGACCGCCGACTGGCTGATTCTCAATGGAGGCTTGTCTGTCCTTATAGACTTCATCCATCAGCGGACCACCCCAGAAACGTATCACCGCCTGCGGGTCCTCTGCGTAGAGGCCTTTCATCAGATTCGAGCCGTGGAGGTCTCCTGAAGCTTCTCCTACTATGATGTAGTATTTCATTCTATATCAGCTTTTTAGTCGGTGAGGCGGTTTTCAGCCGTTGCAATCCTATTTGTGGAAATCAATGTCGAAGCCGCATTCCTTCAGCCTCGCGATCTCCTGGTAGTCAGTCGTCTGGATGGTGTGGCAGGTGATTGTCACATATCCGGCCTTGAGCATATGGTGGTCTGCTCCGGGAGTGTTCTCAGGCGAGTCCACATACTCTCCGACCATCATGTAGAGCTCTTCGCCTTCTTCGAGGGAAATATCCGATTTCTGACCGAGGGATTCCGGGGTGATCCCGAACTTGCTGTAGAGTCCAGGATTCCATTCGCTGAATTCCTTGATCCAATGTCCCTCTCCCATGTGTGTCACTCTTACGCCTTTTATCTCTTCCAGCGGGATGTCCGGGAAGTTGATGTTGTAGTAGGTTCCTTTCCTGCCTGGAAAAGATGCGATGAGTTTCCTTAGGATGTCCGGCAGAAGCGCTTCCACGGCAGAGAAGTCCGCGTCCGGATTGACGGTGTCAAGGGATACTCCTATTGCCGGTATGCCGTTGATGACGGCCTCCTGGCAGGCACCGAGGGTGCCTGAATAGAGGGCTCCGGCCGTCGCGTTGGAACCATGGTTGATTCCGCTGACCAGAAGGTCGGGGCGGGGTACCATGAAATTGATGCCATATTTAGCGCAGCTCGCAGGTGTGGCGTCAAGGTATGACCAGTGGATGCCGTCGGTCTCGCCGAGGTCCTTGTAGGCCAGCTGCTTGAGGCCGAGGTCGACAGCGAGTGCCATTCCGGACTGGTGTCTTTTCGGTCCCACGACATTGACATCGCCGAAAGACTTCATGATCCTTGCTACTGTCCTGATGCCTTTTGCGTTGTATCCGTCGTCGTTGGTGATGAGAATTCTCATTATGCCTGCAATTTTATCGTTTCAGTCGCCTCGGCAGCGACATTTATTTGTCTGCAAAGATAGACAAATTCACTTTTTTTTCTTAAATTTGCCTCGCATTTCAGAAGATTGCTTCTGTCATGCCCGAAAAAGCATATTCAAACTTTTTAATTTTTATATCAACAATGATTAAACTTGGTATTAACGGATTTGGCCGTATCGGCCGTATGGTATTCCGTGCAGCAGTTGAGAACTTCTCAAATGACATTCAGGTAGTTGGTATCAACGACCTTCTCGATGCAGATTATCTTGCTTACATGCTTAAGTACGATTCTGTACACGGACAGTTCAACCACGAGATCGCAGTTGAGGAGAACTACCTCATCGTAGACGGCAACAAGATTCAGGTTTTCGCTGAGAAGGATCCTTCACAGATCACTTGGGGCGCTCTTGGCGTAGATGTAGTTGTTGAGTCAACTGGTTTCTTCCTTACAGCTGAGCTCGCTGAGGCTCACATCAAGGCTGGTGCAAAGAAGGTCATCATGTCAGCTCCTTCAAAGGACGCTACTCCAATGTTCGTATACGGTGTCAACCACAATACTTACGCTGGTCAGACAATCATCTCTAACGCTTCTTGTACAACTAACTGTCTCGCACCTCTTACAAAGGTCCTCAACGACAAGTTCGGTGTCGTACGTGGTCTCATGACAACTGTACACGCTGCTACCGCTACACAGAAGACTGTTGACGGTCCTTCAAAGAAGGATTGGAGAGGTGGTCGTGGTATCCTCGAGAACATCATCCCTTCTTCAACAGGTGCTGCTAAGGCTGTAGGTAAGGTTCTTCCTGAGCTCAACGGTAAGCTTACCGGTATGTCACTCCGTGTTCCTACATCAGACGTTTCATTCGTTGACCTTACTTGCGAGCTTGCAAAGCCAGCTACATACGCTGAGATCTGCGCTGCAATGAAGGAGGCTTCTGAGGGCGAGCTCAAGGGTATCCTCGGATACACCAACGAGGCTGTTGTTTCTACAGACTTCCGCAACGACTCACACACCTCTATCTTCGATGAGAAGGCTGGTATCCAGCTCGACCCTACCTTCGTAAAGGTTTGCTCATGGTATGACAATGAGTGGGGTTACTCAAACAAGGTTTGCGAAATGGCACGCGTTATCTCTAAGTAATTAGGATAAACCCAATACAAAGGAGGACGGCTTTTTAGGCTGTCCTCCTTTTTTGTTGCATATCATCAACTTATGTATTTCCCTGTAGGTGATTTTTTACTACAGGAAAATGCGTATCTTTGCAGAAGCCAGCAAATTATCTACCATGAAATCGTTAAGGGAACTGTACCGAGTAGGCAAAGGACCGTCGTCCAGCCACACAATGGGACCGCAGAGGGCGGCTCTTATCTTTCTTTCAAATAATCCTGATGCCAAGAAATACGAGGTGACTCTGTATGGCAGTCTTGCCGCTACAGGCAAAGGCCACATGACGGACGTCGCCATTGTCGACGTTCTCTCCAAGGTCGCGCCTCTGACGCTGGTCTGGAAACCATCGGAGTTCCTGCCCTTCCATCCTAACGGAATGCAGTTCAAGGCTTTTGACGAGAATGGCAACCTCATTGACGACTGGATCGTCTACAGCGTAGGCGGTGGAGCGCTTTCAACCGGTCTGGAGAATACGGTCGACAATGGCCCGGACGTCTATGAAATGCACACTCTCTCGGAAATAGTATCATGGTGCCACAGAACCGGCAAGACCTATTGGGAGTACGTGGATGAGTGCGAGGGTCCGGACATCTGGGATTTCCTTCAGTATGTATGGGAAAACATGCAGGCAGCTGTCAAGTCTGGTCTTGACCATGAAGGTGTGCTCCCTGGACCGCTTCACATCTCAAGGAAGGCTTCAATATACAATGTCAAGGCTTCAGGCTACAAGTCGAATCTCCAGAGCAGGGGACTTGTCTATTCATATGCCCTCGCTGTCTGTGAGGAGAATGCATCAGGAGGAACTATCGTCACGGCTCCTACCTGTGGATCCTGCGGAGTGATCCCAGCTGTTCTTTACCACCTTTACAAGAGCCGCGAATTCACTGACAGACGTATGCAGCATGCTCTCGCAACCGCCGGTCTTTTCGGAAACGTAGTTAAGACAAATGCTTCGATCTCCGGTGCCGAAGTCGGTTGTCAGGGAGAAGTCGGCGTCGCATGTGCAATGGCTTCTGCTGCTGCGACACAGCTCTTCGGAGGAAGCCCTACCCAGATTGAGTATGCTGCTGAAATGGGTCTTGAGCATCACCTGGGCATGACCTGTGACCCTATCGGAGGCCTTGTCCAGATCCCATGTATCGAAAGAAATGCATTTGCTGCGGCACGTGCCCTTGATTCGAACATCTACGCATCATTCTCGGACGGAAACCATATGATTTCGTTCGACCATGTTGTCGAGGTGATGAAGCAGACCGGAAAGGACCTTCCTTCACTCTACAAGGAAACTTCCACCGGTGGTCTTGCTAAGAAGTACAATGAGGAGAAGTAGCCTATCGTTTTCTGACTGACAGGTCTACAGGATACTCAACTCCATATACCAGCGCCCGGTCGGTGAACTGCCAGAACTGCCAGTCTTTCCGATCGGGCGATTCAGTTCTGTAATGTGCTATCCAGATCGGATAGTTGTCTGTTATCTCTTCTGAAAGCCATTCCCTGGCGTAGCTCTCGTAGGTATATATTATCGGCTTCCTGCCATAGTTCTCTTCGACGGCCTTGAGCCAGATAAGAAGATTCCTGTTCAACTGATCCTTCTGCAGACCTTTATGCGTAGTCTCTATGTCAAGCACAGGAGGAAGGTCTCCATGGCGTATCTGTCCCACTGTCTTCATGAAGTGGCGTGCTTGCCTGAGTGGATCTTTGGATGTTCTGTAGAAATGGTAGGCACCGCGCTGGATACCATGGTCAGCGGCCGCTTTCCAGTATTCCTTGAAACGGCGGTCGTTCATGGACTGACCCTCGGTCGCCTTGATGAAGACATATGAAACAGGGGTGATGTTCCTGGCTGCCTTTATGTCCTTTACGGTCCTTCCGGCACGGTCGGTCATTACCATCAGGGAGTCCCAGACTATGCTGCCTCGATTGTTGTGCGAAATATCAATGCCGTAGTCACCACGTACAGACGTCGGTATCGTGGCACCATGTTCAGTCAATGCTTTCTGAAGAAAAGGTCTGCCGATAAGAACGGCAAGCACGGCGATTATGGCGGCGATGCTCCACCATCTTGGCTTGATTACCTTGACTCTCTTGCCGGAAGTCCTTTTCTTTCTTTTTTTTGTTTTTTGCATAGACAAATCTACGAATTTTTGTAGATTAGCTCTATTATTATTAATATTGAAATGACCAGAATTACATCTCATCCAATTCTTCCTTTGCCGGAAGGAAAAGAAGTCTCTTTTCTGTATAACGGAGTTACCGTAAATGCCATTGAGGGGCAGACGATCGCTGCAGCTTTGCATCAAGCTGGATTCCCTGTTCACAGCCATAGTGTTGACGGCAGAAACCGTTCGATGAACTGCGGTATCGGAAAATGCGGCGCTTGTCAGATGCTTGTCGACGGCGAAGTCAAGCGCATATGTGTCACAAAGGTTGACGGTGTGAAGAGTGTGTCAGAGATTCAGAAGGACAGCTATGACTCTGATGCAAAGGTCAGGATCTCGCAGGAGGGAAGCAAAGTCTATGTGACTGATGTTGCCATCATCGGTGCAGGCCCTGCAGGTCTTGCATGCCGCGAGACACTCAGGGAAATTGGCATTGACTCGATAGTCGTTGACGCAAACTCGAAGATCGGTGGCCAGTTCGTTATGCAAACCCACTGTTTCTTCTTCTTCGAGAAGGAGAAAAGATTCGGAGACAAGAGAGGTTTCGATATCGCTGCCGATCTTGCAGGTGAGGACAAGAGTGGTATTCTCCTGAACTCGACTGTATGCGACATACTCCAGGACCGTAGACTGATGGTAAAGAACATTGAGACGGGTGAGACTTTCTATATCGAGGCACGAGCTCTCGTAGTTGCCACCGGCGCTGTACCTTTCATGCCTACATTCGAGAATGACGATCTTCCAGGTGTATATACAGCGGCTGTCGTGCAGAAGATGATGAACGCAGAGTTCACACTCCTCGGCAAGAATGTACTTACAGTCGGAGCCGGCAACATCGGTTATCTTACCAGCTACCAGCTCATGCAGGGTGGAGCCAAGGTGAAGGCTATACTTGAAGGTATGGACCATGAAGGAGGTTTCCCTGTCCAGGCAAACAGACTTCGCAGGCTTGGCGTTCCTATCATGACTTCGCATGTCCTTCTCAAGGCTATTCCTAATGAGGACAGAACCGGCGTCACTGGTGCTGTGATAGCTGAGTGCAGGAACTTCAAACCAATTCCTGGAACTGAGAAGATCATTGACGGAATCGACTGTATCAATATCTGCACTGGCCTCATTCCAGACAATCAGCTCCTCAAGAAAGGCGAACTTCTCTTCGGCAAGCTCTGTCTCGGAGCCGGCGACGCTGTCAGGATCGGAGAGGGAACCACTGCTGTTCTCAAGGGCAAGCAGTGCGCATATGAGATTGCACAGGAACTTGGTTGCCGTTACGACTACAACGCATATCTCCAGGTTTCAAAACAGTATATCGAGTCTCAGCAGAGACCTGTGAAGCTCAAGGATCAGCCTGACTGTCCTGACAAGGAACGCAGGGATGCCAAGCCTTTCGTAAGGATGAACTGTCTTTATGGATTCGCCTGCAACCCATGCTCATTCTCTTGTCCTCAGGGAGCTATCACAAAGAGTTCGACCAGCGTCACACCTTCTCTTGACTACAGCAAATGTATTGGCTGTATGCAGTGCGTGAGCCAGTGTCCTGGACTTGCTATTTTCGGCTATGACACAAGAAAGAATACGTTGTTCCTTCCAGTTGAATTTGAGGTGGCAGAAGGATCAGAGGTTTTCCTTGTCGATGACAATGGAAGCAAACTTTGCGAGGGTGTCATTGAAAAGATACTGAAGAAGCCAACTCTTACCAATGTCGCAAGGGTCAAGGCTCTTGATGTGGAAGAGGATGTCCTTCTCAAGGTTACTGGATTCATCGTAAAGGAGAATTATCCTGAGCCGATAGAGTTCAAGCCTGTCTGTGAGGTGGAATCAAAGACTTATGTCTGCCATTGCGAGGACGTTCCTCTTGACAAGCTCCTCGAGGCGATCGGCGACCGCAAGTACATATCTGTTGATGAAGTGAAGCATATCACCCGACTTGGCATGGGTGCATGCCGAGGCAAGAGATGTATCCCAAGACTCAGGAGCAAGCTCCGTGAGTATGGAATCGAGCTGGTAGGTGATGCTACCCCTAGAGCTCCGCTTTCCAATCGTGTGACCATCGGAGAGGCTTTCCCTAACGAGCATCCTGATGTCTACATTGCAAAGAACAAGGAAGTGAAAGAAGTTGATGTGCTTGTAGCCGGTGGTGGAATGGGTGGCAGTTCCGTATTCCGTTATTTCGCTGAAGCCGGAAAGAATACCGTCCTCATCAATGCGGACCGTGGTTCTACCTGGCGCTGCATCGCTGGTGGACGTCCGGCATTCTCTGTCCCTGAACTTGCTGAGATCGCGAAGAAGAACCAGGAAATCTTCGTCGACATCCAGAAGGAGTACGACATCAATTACCGAGAGACCAGGTACATCACATTCGCTCACGACGATGCCACATACAAGTCTCTGGAAGAGTCCAATGCATGGTCTAATGCCTATATCATCGACAAGAAGGACTTCCTGAAGGAAGTATCACCATATTTCAATCCGAACCAGACAACCTATTTCGCAGCTCAGATATCTGAGCATTGCTGGCAGGCTACTCCTGGAAGGACTGTCGACTACGTACGCTCAAAGGGCGTGGCAAAGGGTGGCGTCGTCCTTGAGGATACACGTCTGATCGAGGTGCACAAGAACGGAGACAAGTACCATGCTCTCGTATTCACCCATGACCATAAGTATGTCGAGTACGTCTGCGACCACTTCGTGAATGCGCTTGGCTACAATGCTGAGAAGTTCTGCCAGATGCTGGGTTATAACACTGGTTTCTATGCAGTGAAGCATCAGGCTTTCATCACTCCACGTCTGCCACTTCTTGGCAAGGATGGCGATATGCTTGACATGCTCATCGACCGTCGTCGTCGCAATGACTTCGCTGCGGTCTATGGCCAGCAGCTCGCAAGCACAGGTCAGTTCATAGTCTGCGCTTCTCCTGCCGTCGACGCTAAGTGCGTGATCAACGATTTCAGCCAGAACAGGACCAATACCCGCGAATTCCTCGAGATATGTTCGGACGTTCTCTGCGACTGGGTACCGTCCATGGCTGATGTCCCTCTCCAGGCATGCTGGGCTGGTAACTACCTCGAGCCTCGTTATGTGATCGATCCAGCCAAGGGCCTCTTCGTAGGTCTTCAGGGTCATGGCTTCATGATGAGCATGTATCTGGCGAAGATGTATGTGGACAAGGCTCTCGGGCGTCCGGTTCCGGCATACTTCGACAGACTTGCCCTCGAAGGCGATGGTCTTACGGAGAATTCATTCAGGTAGAGACAAGAAAAGCGCACTTGAAAAAGTGCGCTTTTTTCATGTGTTCATTTCCTCGCTTAAAGCAGGCTGGAAATCACGTTCAGAATGATATAGCCGATGAAGGATGTGAATACTGTCATCGACCAGTTCTCTCCAAGAACGAGGACCAGGACTGCTGAAAGGACAACGATTCCCAGGAATGCGATTCTTATGATCATGGTAGCTCTGTCCGTCTGCTTTCCCTTGCCGAACTTCATCGAGAACATCGGGATCTCGCTGACAAGGAGGAGACTCAGTACGAAGGCAAGCACAGGCAATGTCGCAGGAACTGCGCAGAGAGCTGTAAGCCAGTTGTCGCTGAGTGACACATAATAGGCGAGTGAGCCACAGATCATTGCAGCGGCCGGAGTGGCAAGACCGATGAAGCTGTCGTGCTGACGCTCGTCAATGTTGAACTTCGCAAGCCTCAGGGCGGAGAATACGGCGAGGACCAGCGGCAGGAAGGATATCCATACGGCTGTGCCGCACAGTACCATGGTCTCGTGCAGCATTACAGACGGGAGTACGCCGAAGCTGACCATGTCCGCGAGGGAATCAAGCTCCTTGCCGATGTCGGAATAGGCGCCGAGCATACGTGCCGCCAGACCGTCGAAGAAGTCGAATACTGCGGCGGCGAGCATGAGCAGGAATGCTGTGCGTACGTTTCCTCCAAGACAAAGAATCACCCCGATGGATCCCGAAAGGAGATTCATGGAGGTGATTGAATTTGGAATATGCTTTGTTATCCTTCGCATTTCTTACTTGATGCCGAGCTTAGCCTTGAGCTCCTTTGGAAGAGCGTCCTTGTGGACGATGAAGTCGATGGCCTTTGCCTTTGTGAACTCCTCAGAGATGTACCAGATACCGTCGTACTTGCCGGTGACGCCCCATGAGTTCTTGACCATGAAGTATCTTGTGCCGTTCTGGTCCTTTGCTACACCGAAAGCGTGCATTCCGTGGTCGTCGGTGGTTGTCTTGATGTCGAAGCAGTTCTGACGGTACTCCTGGTCAACCTTGATCTCCTTTGGAAGTGCAGCCTTCTGTTCCTCTGCCTTCTTGTCGTCGGCCTTTCCTACCCATCTTTCCTGGTCTGAACCGCTGGTGGCAGCTGCTGTGACGTCGGTAAGGATACCAAGACCGTTCCTTGTGAAACCTGACTCACTTACGTCTCCGCCCCATGTGGTCGTGTAGCCGTGCTCGATTGCATAGAACATAGCATTGATGAACTCATCAAGCGGAACGTTGTATGCCTGGTCACCACGCCAGTTGTCGCAGACCTCGATGGCGAACTTTGTGTAGAATGGATGATGGGTGTAGGATGTGAGGGTCACATAGTCGTCGGCATTGAGCTTGTACTGCTCAACATATGACTTTGGAGTATACTTCTTTCCCTTGTACTCGAACTCGGTCGGGCATTCTCCCCAGTATGCGTCCTCGATACCCTTGAAACCGTTCTTCCATGCTGTTGAGAGGGTCTTGTTAGGGTTGGTGTTGATTGTCTTGACATATGACTCGAGAAGAGCGTCGATCTCGCCATGTACAGGAAGCTCGGTGCCGTAGTTGAGGCCTGGCATCACTTCCTGAGGTACAAGACCGTAGGTCTCCATGATATGGAAGACGTCCTCGCTCTCTGAACCTGCGCCGAAGGTAAGGTTGCCGTCGAGGCGGATGTACTTGTCGGCTCTGTCAAGATATGAGTGGCTTACCACGAACATCTCAGAGAAATCAGGGTAGTCAGCCTCGTTCTTGATGTTGTTGATACGGATTGCCTCAGACTCGAGGAAAGAAAGTCCGGAATAGCACCAGCAGGTACCTGAACGGTTCTGGTTCTTGATGGAGGTGATAGGATTCTCCTTTACAGTGGTGAACTTGTACTCTGTTGACTGAGCAGAAGCCACGAGCGGCATGGCTACTGCCATGGCTGCAAGAATTGTCTTGATGTTCTTCATTTGAATATTGTGTTTTGATATTATCATACCATATTATTACAAACATACTCATTTTTTGTTAAATTTGTATTCTTGTAATGGTACTAATGAAAAGATACGTCGTCCTATACCTGATGCTGCTTTCCGCCCTGCTGGTCTCTTGCAATGACCACGATGCGGGTGTGGCCAGACCTCATCCTCTGGTCGAGGCCATCGTTGCGGATACCACGTCGTCTTACCATCATGCCGTCCGTGCGGCTGGCCATGACAATAACCATGGTACCATTGCTGTCGTCGGTGCTCCGGCTGACGTCGTGCTCGTGAGCGAGGCCTTGCTCACCGCAGACATGCATGACAACATTTCCGGCTCGCACAATCCTGACGGTCTCCCTGATTTCTCAGGAGAGGTTATCGCCCAGATCCTTGACAATGCCCATTCTTCATACGAGGCCTATGTCTCAGAGAATGGAGAGGACGCGCTCAGGGAACTCAGCATAAGGAATTTCCTTCGTGCAGTCGATACCACCGCGGTCGAGAACCCGCTCGACGGGACCTCGGTCAAGTCAAGGAAAAGGTCCAAGATGGTGGTGTTCGCCTCGTCGCTTTCCTCTGCCTTCGGCCTCTTCGATGTCGATACCCTCTGCTCAAGCCTTGGCGCCGACATCATCACGGTCGCTCCGGTCCAGGCCATGGTTGACTATGCCAAGGCAAGGCGCCATGGACCGCTCAACCTTGTCGTCTGGTCAGAGAGCTCCAAGATATCAAGGGGTGTCTATTCTTCGTCGATCAAGGACGAGGATTATCTGGCTCTTGCTCCATCGATGGAATATGTCGAGGATTCAATTTCCGTGAGGTCTTCATTCCTTAGCCTTCTCGATATGTATATCGATGCAGGAAACACTCAGCGTATCAGCGCTGTACTTGTCGACAACTTCGACATCGCATCTGGCAGTGTCGACCAGGCTGTGTCGGAGATCCTTTCTTCAGACGACGACAATCTTTTGATTTATAGAAACATACTTGAACCTGAATTCGAGTGTGTATATCCGGGGACAGCGATTGCTGACAGGTGCTACAGGCATCTCAGGACAGCTAATGCGTTCACACACAGGATAGCATACCCTGAGCTGAGAAGCTACTTGACCAGCTCGTCGACTGAATTCCTGGTTGAAATGAGGGACAGATATCTCTCTCCGGAGCTCATGGAGTTCATTCAGGTTCATGCACCAAAGACATTCTCTCTCTATGTTCGTTGATTCGATAGCACCAGAAATGATCGAGAAGCTGCCGAAGGCAAGCTTTGAGGGTGAAATAGTTGTGATTGACAAACCTGGCAAGGAGATGGACCATGCGATCAGGTATCTGAAGACCAAGAAGATAATCGGTTTCGATACAGAGTCCCGTCCATGCTTCAGCGCAGGTCAACCGCAGTATGGTACCTCTCTGCTTCAGCTTTCAGGAGCCGAGAAAGCTTTCCTTTTCAGGATCAAGCTTACCGGAATCAATGACAAACTTCGCGCTATCCTTGCGAATCCAGAGATACTCAAGGTCGGAGCTGCGGTGACCGATGACATCCGTGGACTGAAGAAGTTCGGCAACTTCAAGGAGGCCGGCTTCGTGGATCTCCAGAAGGTGGTAGGCGACTACGGTATCAAGGACAAGAGTGTGAAGAAGATGGCAGCTATCATCCTTGGCGTCAAGATTTCCAAGACCCAGCAGCTGTCGAACTGGGAGGCGGAGAACCTTTCTGAATCCCAGCAGAAATATGCGGCTACAGATGCCTGGGTCTGCCGCGCGATGTATCAGAAGCTCCTGGGGAGCAACAAGACAGAAGAACAGATCGATGACTAAGATAATTCTCAAGAAGGGCAGGGACGAATCCCTGAAAAGATTCCATCCGTGGGTATTCTCCGGCGCGATAGCTCAGATAGTGGGCGAGCCTGCCGAAGGCGATATCGTCGGTGTATATGCGTCAAGCGGCGAATTCCTTGCTGCCGGACATTACCAGATCGGCTCGATCGCGGTACGTGTGCTGAGCTTCGACACACCTGTGCTGACTCCTGATTTCTGGGAGGTGATGATCAGCCGGGCACTTGCGGTACGTATCTCGTGCGGTCTCCATGATCCAGAAGGAAAGACAAACTGCTACAGGCTTGTCCATGGCGAAGGCGACAACCTTCCTGGCCTTATCATCGACTACTACGACGGAGTCTGCGTCATGCAGGCACACTCTGCAGGTATGTTCCGTTCAAAGAAGCACATCGCCGACGCCCTTGTCAAGGTCTATGGTGACTCGCTCAAGGCTGTCTACGACAAGAGTTCCGGCACTGCTCCGTTCAAGGCAGGTCTCGATCTTGTCGACGGATATATCTGGAAGAAGGAAGGCTTCAGCGACGATGAACAGACCGTCCTCGAGAATGGCAACCGCTTTCTCGTGAACTGGACTGAAGGCCAGAAGACTGGCTTTTTCCTTGACCAGAGAGAGAACAGGGCGCTTGTGGGCAAATACTCTAAGGGCCGCAACGTGCTCAACCTTTTCTGCTATACCGGAGGTTTCTCTATCTATGCGCTTGCTGCCGGAGCTGAGCATGTCGATTCAGTAGACAGCTCGAAGAAGGCGATGGACATGGTTGACAGGAACGTGGCTCTCAACGGTTTCGATTCTTCTAAGCACACAAGCTACTGCACAGATGCGATTGACTTCGTGAAGAACGTCCCTGACGACAAGTATGACCTGATGATCGTCGATCCACCTGCATTCGCAAAGCATAGGGGAGCCCTCAGCAACGCCCTCCGTGCATATCAGAGACTCAATGCCGCTGCAATCTCCAAAGTAGCTCCAGGAGGCTTCGTGTTTACCTTCAGCTGCTCTCAGGTAGTAGACAAGGAGGCTTTCGCACTCGCTGTGTTCTCCGCTGCAGCCCAGGCAGGCAGAAGCGTCAGGATCCTCGACAGGCTTAACCAGCCATGTGACCATTCTGTCAATATCTACCATCCGGAAGGAGAGTACCTCAAGGGACTTCTTCTCTATGTTGAGTAGACATTTGCGAAATATTTTTTGCATATAGAGTTAAAAAGACTATATTTGCAATCCAATACTGATGGTGCTTTGGCCGAGCGGTTAGGTACAGGTCTGCAAAACCTGGTAGAGCGGTTCGATTCCGCTAGGCACCTC
>JAKSJP010000031.1 GCA_024398105.1 Bacteroidales bacterium
CTGTATGCAATATAGCAAAAAAAGAGCCGACTGATGCAGTCGGCTCGAAAATTTCTTGTCAGATTGACAAATTACCACTCAAGGATCTTAGCGAAGTCGTAGTCCTCAGGGTTAGCTACATACTTCTTAGCCTCCTCGTAGTCAGCTGGAGTGATGTACTGTGCGATGTATGCATAGTAGTTCACAGCTGTACCAGACTTGATGTCGACGATTCTTGGAGGAATCTTGCCTGTCTTAGGATCCTGGAGGTCAGCAAGGTAGAGTGGAGATACCTGACCGTAAGAGTCAACGTATACCATGCAGCCTGTCTTGCCCTCGCTGAAGAGCTGGTAAACGCCCATTGCGAGCTCTGTGCAGTATGTAAGGTCATATGCGACAGGGTCCTGGCAACGTACGTCGTAACCGATCTCGACCGGACGGGTCTTGAGCTTGAGGCCAGCCTTCTTGCACTCGTTGTCAAGGAGGTCGCTGAAGATGACAGCCTTTGAGATCTTACCGAGCTCTGGGTGGCCGTGCTCGTCGAATGTGAAGTTCACACCTGCGTCAACCATCTCCTGCATTACACCCTCGTCGTGGAAGAGACCCTCAGCAGTTACGATAGTACCGTACTTGATACCCATCACCTTTCTCTTGATGATAGCTGAAACTGAGAGCTTGATGATCTTGTCAAGGGTCATCTTGGTGTTGTTGAACATCTCAGGGATGATGGTCATAGGGCAATGTGTCGCCTCACCGATACCGAGTGCGAGTGAACCGCATGTACGGCCCATTGCGCAGAGTACGAACCAGTTGCCTGAAGTGCGTGCATCCTCGTATACAGTCCTTGCAATGTGTGCACCCTCGTTCTTAGCTGAGTTGTAGCCGAATGTAGGGGCATTGTTTGGAAGAGGAAGGTCGTTGTCGATGGTCTTAGGGCAGTGGATGTTAGCGATAGGATAGTTCTTTGCTGCAAGGAACTTTGAGATTCTGTTTGCAGTAGAAGCTGTATCGTCACCACCGATGGTCACGAGGAGCTTGATGTTGTTGTCCTTGAAGAGGTCAAGGTTGAAGTTCTCCTCGAAATCCTTGTCAGTCGGCTTGAAACGGCTCATCTGGAGATATGAACCGCCTCTGTTGAAATAACGGTCTGCCTTGCTGAAATCGATGTCCTCGATCTCGGCGTCCTTCTTGAAAAGACCTGAGTAGCCACCGTGGAGGCCGATTACTCTGTAACCCTTTGTAAGGAAAGTCTTTGCAACGCTCATAGAGACTGAATTCATGCCAGGGGCTGGACCGCCGCCGCAGAGAATGATGATTGAATCTTTCATTATTGAATGATATTTAATTGATATTGTTCTGTCAATGACTCTAAACCCGACAAAATTACGCTTTTCTCGCAAAACAAACAAGTATGAAATAAGCAGTATTTTTAGTATATTTGTTGGTTAATATATAGATATGACACGTATCGAGGCGGAAATAAGGATCAAGGAGCTCAGAGACATCCTCTGGGAGAACAGCCGTAAGTACTATGTGGACAATGCACCGTCCATGAGCGACTACGACTATGACCAGCTCATGCGTGAGCTTGAAGACCTTGAAGGACAGTATCCTGAGCTTGTTTCACCGGACTCTCCTACCCAGAAGGTCGGCAGTGACCTCAAGGAGGACGGTGAGAAGAATGACTTCGTACAGCGCCCGCATCAGTTCCCGATGCTCTCGCTTGGCAATACCTACAGCATAGCCGAGGTAGAGGAATTCGCAGACAGGGCTGTCAGGACCCTCGAACAGGGATTTTCATACAGCTGCGAGCTCAAGTTTGACGGCACTGCCATCAGCCTGACATATACGGACGGCGTCCTTACAAGGGCACTTACCCGCGGCGACGGAGTCGTCGGTGACGATGTGACAAGGAACGTCAAGTACATAAGCAACATACCTCAGAAGCTGAAAGGCAGCGGTTTCCCTCATGAATTTGAGATCAGAGGCGAGATCCTGATGCCTTACGAGTCCTTCGACAAGCTTAACGAGCAGAGAGTCAGGGACGAGGACCAGCCTTTCGCAAATCCTAGGAACGCTGCTTCCGGTTCGCTGAAGCTGCAGGATCCTAAGGAGGTCGGCAAGCGCGGCCTGTGTTGTACGCTTTACCATATCCCGGCACAGTGTGCCGACTTCCCTACCCACACGGCGGCCATGGAGGCTGCTGCATCATGGGGACTTCCCGTGTCGGACAGAAGCAGGCTCTGCCGCGACATCAGGGAAATCGAGGACTATATCGCCTACTGGGATGTCGAAAGGAAGAATCTTCCGTTCGCAACGGACGGAATCGTCATAAAGATCAACGAGATAGACTATCAGAAGACACTTGGATATACGGCGAAGTTCCCTAGATGGGCCGTCGCTTATAAGTTCAAGGCCGAGCAGGCATTGACCAGGCTTGTGTCGATCGACTATCAGGTCGGACGTACCGGTGCGGTCACGCCTGTCGCCAATCTGGAGCCTGTCCATCTTTCAGGTACCATGGTCAGGAGGGCGACCCTTAACAACGCAGACCAGATGGCCCTGCTGGACATCCATGTCGGGGATTATGTCTATGTCGAGAAAGGTGGTGAGATCATCCCTAAGATCACTGCCGTTGAACCTGCCAGACGTCCTGCGGACGCGCAGCTTCCTGTATTCCCTGCTTTCTGTCCTGACTGCGGGGCAAGGCTCGAGAAGGCCGAGGACGAGGCAAAGTGGTTCTGCCCTGCCCAGGACAAGTGCCCGACCCAGATCAAGGGCCGCATACTGCATTTCCTCGGAAGGAAGGCGATGAACGTACTTGCAGGAGATGCCACTGTCGACCAGATGTTCGACAAGGGACTCGTGAAGACCCCTGCGGACCTTTATGACATCACTAAGGTTGAACTTCTCCAGCTGGACGGATGGAAGGACAGGTCTGCCGACAGATTCCTTGAGAGTCTCAGGAAGAGTGTCGAGGTTCCGTTCTCGAGAGTACTGTTCGCACTTGGTATCAGGCACGTCGGTGAGACCACAGCGAAGGCTCTGGCCGCGCATTTCGGTGACATAGACAAGATTGCTGCTGCTTCCGTGGAGGAACTTGTAGCCATCCCTGACGTCGGTGCGATCGTGGCGAAGAGCATCTATGACTATTTCCGCATGCCTGAGCATATCGATGAGATAGAGAGGCTCAAGGCCCACGGGCTTCAGTTCACTATGGAGGCTAAGAAGGCTTCTTCCGATTGCCTCGCAGGCATGACTGTCGTCATATCCGGCAACTTCTCGATTTCAAGGGACGAGATGAAACATCTTATCGAGGACAATGGAGGCAAGAACAGCGGGTCTGTCAGCAAGAAGACAAGTTACCTTCTCGCAGGCACCAAGCCTGGTCCTGAGAAGATAAAGAAAGCGGAGGATCTCGGTGTAAGGATTATCTCAGAGGATGAGTTCATGGCGATGTTGCCGTCTGCTGAGCCTGTCTTCATCGAGCAGGACCTATTCGGAGGATTGATATGATGAGTTTCAAGGAACTGTTTGCCAAGATCACAGCCAAGGTCAGGGAGATCTATATATTCCTTGCGAAGGATATATGGTTCTTTGATTTCGACGACATAAGCCATCCGGCAGCTACTTTGGCGAACGCCTATAAGTTCTGCACGGCGATGATCCGCGATTTCGGTGTGAAGAAGATCGGAATCATGTCAGCGTCACTCAGCTATTTCACGGCGATGGCGGTCGTTCCTTTCATCGCGGTCTGCTTCGCCCTTACAGGCGGACTCGGTCTTGAGGACCTTGTCTATGAGATACTTTATTCGAACATTGACGATCCATACGTGATCCAGCTTATCACGGACGCGGCTGGCAACATCATCAATTCGGCGAAGAAGGGCGGATTCGGACTTGTCAGTGCCCTGCTTTTCGTATGGTTGGTCATCTGGATGATGAACCGTGTCGAGAAGGTCTTCAACGATATATGGAGGATCGAGGACAAGACCGTAGAGATGCGTTTCAGGAACAGGAAAAGAAGAAAGTCGATCACCAGCTACGGCGTCGACCTGACCATCCTGCTCTTCGCACCGTTCATGGTCCTTCTCTTCTTCTCAGGATCGATCGTCTATTCGCAGGTCCTTGACATCGTGATTCCGAACAACATCGGTTTCTCGAACGAGATAAAGACCTTCGTGAGCTGGCTGATCTTCGCCCTGATAAGCATACTTGTGCTCTCGGCGATGTACAAGTACATCCCGTCCACGAAGGTGATGTACAAGAATGCGTTCAAAGGTGCGATCGTCGCCGGCATCGCGTTCACGGTACTTCAGTTCCTGTATCTTGAGACACAGGTGCTCGTCACAAGAATCAACGCCGTATATGGTACGATCGCGGCCATCCCGCTTCTGCTTGTATGGATGAGATTCGGATGGCTTATTACAGTGTTGGGCGGTCAGATCTCCTATTCACTGCAGAACAAGGAAAAGATTATACAGGAGGCAATTAAGTCATGAGTATTTCACAGTTCACACAGGAAGACTACGAACAGATTGCGAGAGAGTATGCCGATCTCAAGGCCGCAGCCAGGAAGCGCTGTGCCAACGAGCATGAAGTCGAGCAGATCCAGAAGGCATATGAGTTCGCTAATGAAGCCCACAAGAATGTCAGAAGGCGTTCCGGTGAGCCATATATGCTGCATCCTATAGCTGTTGCCAAGATTGTCGTCTCAGACATCGGACTTGGCTACAAGTCCATAGTTGCGGCGCTCCTCCATGACGTCGTGGAAGATACAGCCTTCACCGTCGAGGACATATCAGGCATGTTCGGCGAAAAGATAGCTTCCCTCGTGGACGGTCTTACCAAGATCAAGACCGTGCTTGACAACCATGACAAGATCAACAAGGACGAGGCTGAGTACTCACGCAGCATGCAGGCTGAGAACTTCAAGCGAATCCTTCTTACTCTCAATGACGACGCCAGGGTCGTGCTGATCAAGCTCGCAGACCGCCTCCATAACTGCAGGACTATCGAGTTCATGCCTGAGTATAAGCGTGACAAGATCCTCAGTGAGACCATGTTCATTTTCATCCCTCTCGCCCATCGCCTCGGTCTCTATGAGGTAAAGTCCGAGATGGAGAACATATGGCTCAGGTTCAAGGAACCGGATGCATACAATGAGATCCAGACCTTGATCAACCGCGACATCAGTGACCGTGAGGCTGCCATAGACTCGTTCATCGAGCCTATCGACAATGCTCTCTCGAATGCCGGATTCTCATATGAGATAAAGAAACGTCTCAAGTCGCCGTATTCGATATGGCACAAGATGACGACCAAGAACGTCACTTTCGAACAGGTATATGACCTCTATGCCATCAGGATCATCTTCGATGCAAATGAGAACACGACTTCAAAGGACATGGAGCGCGACCAGTGCTACCATATCTTCTCGATAATCACAGGTCTGTACAGATACAAGCCGGACAGAGTCAGGGACTGGGTCAAGCATCCTAAGAGCAACGGCTATGAGGCTCTGCATGTGACTCTTCTCAGTGACAACGGTATATGGATCGAAGTCCAGATCCGTACAAGACGAATGGACGACATCGCCGAGAAAGGTATCGCGGCACACTGGGCATACAAGAGAGAAGGCTATTCTTCAGAGGATGCCAGCGAGATCGACATGTGGCTCAACAAAGTCAAGGAGATCATCGTCAATCCTGATGTCAATGCCCTTGAGCTTCTAGACATCGTCCACAACGACCTCGTCAGCACGGACATCGTAGTATTCACTCCTAAGGGCGAGCAGAAGAGCATCGTCAAGGGTGCGACTGCCCTTGATTTCGCATATCAGATCCATTCCCAGATCGGCAACACGGCGATTGCGGCGAAGGTCAACATGAAGCTTGTACCTCTTTCATATGTCCTCAAGACCGGTGATGTGGTCGAGATCATCACCTCGGAGGATGAACATCCTAAGAAAGACTGGCTTCAGTTCCTCCAGACCCGACAGGCGAAGAGCTTCGTCATGGACTATTTCAAGACTGACAAGTCCGCAGTCATCCTGATGGGCAAGATGAGCCTTGAGGACAAGTTCAAGGAGGCAGGGATCAAGGCCAATGAGCAGCTGCTCAGGCGTCTCGCATCTGCCACCGGTCAGAAAAACATCGAGGACCTGCAGTTCCGATATGCACTCGGCCTCGTAAGTTTCGACACTCTCAGGGACGTCGCTACCAGTCTTGCGATACAGCAGCCTACAAAATGGTATAAGTCGATTTTCGGCGGCTCATCCAAGCCTGAACATGTATCTCCTAAGAAGAACCGTTCAGACTATATCATCGGTTCCACTAAGGATAAGCACAAGTATGTGCTTGCAAGCTGCTGCCAGCCGATAGCCGGAGACTCCGTCCTTGGATTCCTTTCTCCAGACGGCACCATCACGGTCCACAAGAAGACCTGTGAGAAGGCACAGAGCCTTGCCAGCAAATATGGTGACTGGATCGTAATGCCTCAGTGGCCTGATTCAGAGAACCAGTCCTATGTCGTCAGGATCAGCATCAAGGGTGTCGACAGGGTCGGCCTTCTCAATGAGATCACCCGCTGTATCTCCCTTGTGATGGAAGTGAACATCAAGAGACTTTCCCTTGGAACAGACAAGGGACTCTTCGACGGCAGCATCGATGTGAATGTGCAGAACAAGGAGGTACTCGAGCTTCTGATGAAGAAACTGAAGAATATCGATGGTGTCAAGAGCGTAATGCGATTAGATTTGTAGCGAATGAAGATTTTAAGGAAAATACTCAGCAGATTCTTCCCTGTCATACCTGTGGCTCTCGTGCTCGCAGGTGTGATGGTCTCTCCATCCTGTGCAAACACGACTACTCCGCCAAGCGGAGGAAAGAAAGATACTATCCCGCCTTCTATCATCGGCCTCAAGCCGCTTCCAGGAACGACAGGCGTTCCGGTCAAGAATACGCAGATAGTGGTGGAATTCAATGAGTATTTCACAATTAAGGATTCCAAGGGAATCTTCCTCTCGCCTCCTCAGGCGAGGTCCCCTAAATATAAGATCAAGGGCAAGAGCCTTGTCATTACATTTGAAGAGGACCTTCTCGAGAACACCACTTACACTCTCGACCTTGGCGGTATCCAGGACAACAACGAAGGAAACAAGTTCCCTGGCTATACGCTTACCTTCTCTACTGGCGACACACTTGATTCCATGGTCGTCACCGGAACCGTCCGTGACTGCAATACGCTCATGCCAGTCAAGGGGGCGACAGTGCTTCTTTATAAGGATCATGCGGACTCCGCGGCGTTCCTTCACCGACCTGACGCGGCGGCGAAGACTGATGAATGGGGATTCTATTCCCTGAGGAACGTAAAGGATACACTCTACCGCATCTATGCCATCATCGATGAGTCCGGAAATAACATATATGATCCGGACAATGACAGGATAGGTTTCGTTGATTCCTTGATAAGACCTACCATGGTCGTGTCGGACACTCTGAAGGAACTCCTCAAGTACGATATGAAAGATACCGTCAACTGTATGGCGCGTATCTCTGAGCATGAGATCAACGTCTTCCGTGAGAAACCTTCCAAGCAGCTGATCGTCAATAAGAAACGTAATTCCGACAGGTACGGATATATTACCTTCATGGCACCTGGGGCACAGATTGACTCCCTTTGGATAAAGAATGTACAGTCCAGGAGGCTTATACTTCAGATGAACCCGGAAAGAGACAGCCTTGAGATCTGGGTGAATGACAGAAGGAAGATGCCGGACACTCTACATGTGTTCGTCGACTATATGAAGACAGACACTGCAGGAGTGCTTTCTCCGTTTGTCGAGCAGGTTTCGCTTGTAGCGGAAAAGAACAGTTCCACATCGAAGAGCTCGCGTAGGAATATAAGGCATGAAGACACCACCTGTGTTTTCAAGCTTACAGTAAATCCAGAGACTGTCGAGCAGTATGGCTTCCAGTTTGAGTTTGACTACCCTATCGTCACCGAGGCCTTTGACTCACTTAAGCTGACCTCGATCAATCCTCGCCAGCAGGAAGCTGAAATGAAGTACACCGTGACCAGAGATTCGACCAATCTCAGGAAATATACCCTTATGCCTTCCGAGAAGCTCCAGTCGGGATATGAATACAAGCTTAAGGTCCCATACAGGAAATTCAGGGATATCAACGGTTTCTACAATGACAGTACAGAGGCGAAGGTCTCACTTCCTAAGGATGACAAGCTCAGTTCCCTTACGCTCAACCTGTCAGACGTGAACCACACTTATATCGTCGATCTTCTCAATGAAAAGCGAGACAAAGTGCTGAGAAGCTATCATATCAAGTCTGACTGCACACTTGACTTCCCTTACCTCAAGAAGGGCAAGTATTCGATCAGGATGACCGAGGACCTCAATGACAACGGAATTGTCGATACTGGTGACGTCCTGACCCACAGGCAGCCGGAGAAGGTGAAGTTCTATAAGCTCAGGGACGGATCCTACATCATAAACGTGATGGAATCGGCCGAGATGGAACAGGCGATAAACGTAGCAGAGCTCTTTGAAGACTAGGTACCATGAACATAAGATTCTTATATATATTGCTTATTGCCCTGCCGCTTATGGTGACAGGCGGTCATGATGCGCTAGCCGCTGCGGGCAGGGATTCCCTGGTCGTTGATGACATCTATACCAGGGAGTATCTGGATACCGTCAATATCAAGCAGAAGGTCGTGATGAACGACTACATGTCAGTCGGTTTCCAGTACGGCGTGGCTCTTAACAGGATGATGTTCAATCCTCCTAAGGACCAGTCCATGCTTCTTACTCCGGTGAACTTCGGAGTGACTTTCAGCAAGTACGGAAAGATGTTCGGCTATATGCCGTATTTCGGTCTCCAGGTCGGAGTGTTCTATGGTCAGGATGGATATAAGACCAGATTCAACAAGGAGACTGGCAGCAGACCGACAGTCGACGGCGCTTTCGAGGCGAGGTACGACTATCTTGAGGTCCCTATGCTGGCGATGTTCCATTTCGATGTCGTGAATTTCAGGCTGCAGGCGAACCTAGGTCTCTATGGCGGCTACAGGATGAAGGTTGAAAGGACAGGTGATTCTTCGTTTGACCAGACCTATGCCACTTCTTTCTACGACTACGATATCAGATTTGACTATGGTATCAAGGGCGGCGCCGGCTTCGCTCTTCTTTTCGATCCTATTGAATTCCATGTGCTTGCGCAGGTAAGATATGGATTCTCATCTCTCTATCAACCAGATTATTACAGTGAGTATTATTACCGTTATGCCTATCCTTTCGATGTGGTGATCTCGGCAGGTGTCCAGTTCCAGCTTACCAAGAGGAACGGCAGGACCAAGGCTGATCTCAAGCGTCAGGCTAAGCAGATGGTGCTTGAGGGCGTGAAGGGCCCAGGAAGAACAGATCTCAAAGTCAATACAAATGAAGACACTTACAGCCCAGGTAGGTAACGTCTGCATAGGAAGCGACTACCCTATCGCTGCACAGACAATGTGCAATACACATACATACAATGTCGAGGAGACTATCGCCCAGTGCCGCAGGATGTACGAAGCTGGCTCGAAGCTCATCCGTATTACCTGTCCAGGTCTGAATGACGTTCCGTTCATGAAGGAGATCCACGACAGTCTGCGTGCGGAGGGTATCGACACTCCGATCGTCGCTGACATCCATTTCTCGTCGGAGACTGCTATCGCGGTCGCTCCTGTCGTCGAGAAGGTCAGGATCAATCCCGGCAATTTCCACAAGGACCATGACGAGGCCTGCCGTCAGTTCTCAAGGCTTGTCGTCGTCTGCAAGGAACATGGTACCGCGATCCGAATCGGCCTCAACCACGGCTCGCTTGGTGCCCGTATCACCGACCTCTATGGTAATACTCCGTTGGCTATGTGCAAGGCGGCCATGGAATGGCTTGAGCTCTGTATCGCCAATGATTTCTATAATGTTGTCGTGTCGCTGAAGTCCAGCAATACGATTGTCATGGTCGAGGCTTACAGGCTTCTGGCCAAGGCTATGGAGGAAAGAGGCGTCGTATTCCCGGTCCATGTCGGTGTGACCGAGGCAGGAAACGGTGATTCAGGACGTATCAAGTCATGTGTCGGTATCTCCGCCCTTCTTTCAGAGGGAATCGGCAATACGATACGTGTCTCGCTCACTGAGGATCCTGTAAATGAGATTCCTGTGGCTCAGTATCTTGCTGACCGCTATGACGGTGTCCTGCGTTCTTCCATGACAGCAGTAAGGATTGAAGGCAAGTGTGCTGAAGCTACCTATGACGCTCCTTCACGTGAGAAGCTTCTGCTTGATTTCTCGTGTGATTTCGGTAAGAGGCTTCTGGACAAGGAGCTTGACGAGGTCAAGGTCAAGGGTTGCTACAGGGATGAGAACGGTGTATGTGTCGATGTGGTCGAGTCGGGTCTTGCCGAGTATCTTGAGGATGAGCTGATGCAGGCAACCAGAAGGCGTTTCTATAAGCCTGAGTATATCGCATGTCCTGGCTGCGGACGTACCATGTATGATCTCCAGGAGGCCTTTGAGGCCGTCAAGTCAAGGACTGGTCATCTGAAGGATACTGTCATTGCCGTTATGGGCTGTATCGTGAATGGCCCAGGCGAGATGGCGGATGCTGACTGGGGCTATGTCGGCGAGGGCAACCATAAGGTGTCTATCTATAAGGGTAAGGAGCCGGTGCTCCGTCACGTGCCTGACACTGAGGCGGTCGACCGCCTTGTCGAACTTATCGAATCTTCGCAGAACTAGCTGCATCCTGTTACTTACGGGCGGCGGCGGTTGAACGCAAACCCTCGCTTCGCTCGCCCTTCCCACACCTTCGGTGCGGGCCCCTCCCTCTGGCACGGCCGAGGGCGGCCATGGGTTTGCCGTCCAATCCGCCTCTGCCCGTCAACACAGTCCTGCCCCAAATCTGGACCGAACAGCTATAAGGCACAAAGCCGACCTTTGCGCCCACGCAAGGAGTGGGAGGGGCCCAGCGTTAGCTGGGAAGGTCTGGAGGCTTGTGCCTTATAGCTGTTCGGGGAGCCCAGGACGGGCAGAACTATCGGAGCTCGGCGATGATGGTCTCGCTGGCGACGGTGCGGTCACCGACCTTCACCTTGATGTCGGCGTCGAGCGGAAGGAAGAAGTCGATGCGCGAGCCGAACTTGATGATACCGCAATCCTGACCTGCCTCTACATGCTTTCCCTCTTCGGAATAGCAGACGATACGACGGGCAAAAGTGCCGGCGATCTGCTTGAAGAGAATCTCACCATGCTCATTGCGGATGGCGGTCGAAGAATGCTCGTTCTTCTCAGATGACTTAGGAAGGAAAGCCATCAGATACTTGCCGTCATGGTACTTATAGTAGCTGATATCTCCCGTCATGGGGAAGAAATTCGAATGGACGTCGAAGAAACTCATGAAGACTGAGATCTTGATGCATTCTCTGTGGAGATATTCCTTTTCGTAGACCTGGCTGATCTTGAGGACCTTTCCGTCGGCAACAGCTGCGACTAGCTTGTCACTTCCGTGACGGTTTCTTTCAGGAAGTCTGTGGAACCAGACGACAAATGCCATGAAGATGGCAAGGATGCAGCAGATTATGGCTTCGATGGCTGGTGCGTGTACAAAAAAGATGATCAGCCCCAAAGCAATCAATGTGCTGATTATCAATCCTAGAATTGTACCTGTACAGTCTTTATGGATTCTCATGAGCGTTAATCGTGGTGAGCGCAGTTATTCAGTTGCGAAATACAAATATAGCAATAAATAATTGATATAGCAACTGCTAGGGCACGTGTGGCTCAGGGGCTTGGCTGAGTACTAGATAAGGCCGACTGAAAGGAGGTAGATCACACCTGCAGGGATTGAGACTACCGCACTGTCGAACCTGTCGAGCAGGCCGCCATGTCCAGGCATGATGTTTCCTGAATCCTTGACGTCATAGCATCTCTTCCACTGGGATTCGAAAAGATCGCCGTAGACAGCAGCTACGTTCATGATCGCAGAAAGGATGACGCAGTGGATGAGAGGGTACTTGAAGAGACCGGTGATACCGAGGATCACTCCTACAAGGATTGTAGTGAAGAATCCTCCCCAGAATCCTACCCATGATTTCTTAGGCGAGATCGATGGGCAGAGCTTCTTCCTGCCTGGCTTCTGTCCGAAGGAGATGCCGAATGCATACGCACCGACGTCTGAAGCCCAGATAAGCGCAAGGAAACATAGCAGAGGAAGTCCGTTGAACTCCCCTCCTTCAAACACGACAAGATTCGATCCGGCAAGAGGCAATGCGATATACACAAGGCCTGCATAGAGGAATGCGAAGCTGGAGAAGTTTTCCTTGGTCAGGAAGTGGATTGACGAACACATCATGGCAAGCAGAGGAAGGATCGCGACTGCCAGCCATCGGGCTGAGATGCCTTCTGAACAGATCAGGAATGTTGCGACGAACAAGGCAATCGCACTCAGGAAAGCCAGGATGCGGGGTACCATGAACCTGTTGTCCATCGTGATCGTGAAGAATTCGTGGAGCATCACGACCATGACAAAAAGAAGCACTGCTGCGAACAGGAACCTGTTCAGCAGCAATGCGGCAAGTATGATTATCAGGAATACGGCTCCTGATACGATTCGTGTAAGGATGTTACTCATTCTCGGTGGCTGCCTCCTGGGCAGTTACTTCTTCAGTCGTTACTTCATTTGTCGCCTTAGGGCCGAGAACGGCCTCGAGGTCTTCTGCAAATATAACTTCTTTTTCAAGAAGAAGCTCTGCAATCTTGACAAATGATTCCATGTTGTCCTGAAGAAGCTTGAGAGTCCTAGCATGGACGTCATCCACGATCTCCTTGACCTCCTTGTCCATGAGCTCGGCGGTCTTCTCACTGTATGGCTTTGTGAGATCATATCCGCGAGAACCTGTAGAGTCATAGAAAGAGAGTGCGCCGACCTTCTCGCTCATACCATAGTACTGCACCATGTAATAGGCGATGCGGGTGAGTCTCTCGAGGTCGCTGAGTGCTCCGGAAGCAGGCTCGCCGTTGAGGATCTCCTCTGCGACACGGCCTCCGATGAGCGTACACATCTCGTCGATCATGCATGACTTAGAGACGATCTTGCGCTCTGTAGGAAGGCTCCAGGTAAGTCCAAGTGCCTGACCTCTAGGGATAAGGCTGACCTTGAATACAGGGTCTGCGTTTGGAAGAAGCCAACCGACCACTGCATGTCCTGCCTCATGGTAGGCTGTAGTCTTCTTCTCCTTAGGGCTCATTATGGTAGAGTTCTTACGCTCGAGTCCGCCTACGATACGGTCTACTGCATCGAGGAAGTCCTGCATGTCGACTGCCTTCTTGTCCTTGCGAGCCGCGTTGAGGGCGGCCTCGTTGCAGACATTCGCGATGTCGGCACCGGAGAAGCCTGGGGTGTGCTTTGCCATGAACTCGACGTCGAAATCCTCGGCAAGCTTGAGCTTCTTCATATGGACGTTGAATATCTCGATCCTTTCCTTGAGTTCAGGGAGCTCGACGTGGATCTGGCGGTCGAAACGGCCGGCACGGAGAAGCGCCTTGTCAAGGATGTCGGCACGGTTGGTGGCAGCGAGAAGGATCACACCGCTGTTGGTTCCAAAACCGTCCATCTCTGTAAGAAGCTGGTTGAGAGTGTTCTCACGCTCGTCATTTGAAGAGAATCCTACGTTCTTGCCTCTTGCACGGCCGACTGCGTCGATCTCATCGATGAATACGATACATGGTGCCTTCTCCTTGGCCTGCTTGAACAGGTCGCGGACGCGTGACGCACCTACGCCGACGAACATCTCTACGAAATCAGAGCCTGAGATCGAGAAGAACGGTACGTTGGCCTCGCCTGCGACTGCCTTCGCGAGAAGGGTCTTACCGGTTCCCGGAGGGCCCACGAGGAGCGCTCCCTTAGGAATCTTACCGCCAAGCTCGGTGTATTTCTCCGGCTTCTTGAGGAAGTCCACGATCTCCATGATCTCCTCCTTTGCGCCATAGAGACCCGCGACGTCCTTGAAACGCACGTCTACGGTATTCTTGTCCGCAAGCTTGCCGGTCGACTTGCCTACGTTGAACACTCCGCCCATGCCGCCACCGGCATTGCCGCCGTTCTTTCCTATTCCACGGAACATCCATACCCACATGAGTATGATGAGTATCGGGAACATGAGCCACTCGAATATCTGGCCCCATACCTTGTCGTTGTTGACAAGGACGATCTTGACCTGCTGGTCGGCAGGAAGGTTTGCGTTGAGGTCGCCGAAACGTGCCTCAGGGTCGAACTTGGTCGACACCATGAACGTGAAATGAGGAGACTTGGCAGGCACGGTGCCGCCGAACTTGTCGGCATACTTCGAGAGCCTTTCCTGACGGACTGTGATCTCGCCCTTGTAGTCGTTCCTCACGAACTTGATCTCCTTGATGTCACCAGCCTCGATCATGTTCTCTACCTCTGCCCACTCAATCTTCTGAGGGTTGGCGGACGGCTGCTTCGAAAGCATCCAGATGATGCCTCCGATAAGCAGGAAGTAGAACCAGGAGAAACCGATGTTTATCCTTACGACCTTGTTCTTCTTTGGATTCGTGTTTTCTGACATTTAATTACTCTTCAACGTTTTTCTTGACCTTTCTTACAGATGCGCGTACCTTGGTCGATGCCTTAGGCTTCACGCGTGTAGCAGAGGTCTTCTTGACTGGAGCAGGCTCGTCGACATACTCCTGCCTTGGAGCGTCTGCCCAGAGCTCCTCGAGACGATAGAACTCCCTGTATTCTGTAAGGAAGATATGGACTACGACATCACCGAAGTCAAGGATGATCCAGAAATCATTCTCGAGGCCCTGCATACGCACGACCTTTCTGTCGAGCTGCTCCTGCATCTTGACGAGGACGTTGTCGGCGATAGCCGCTACTGCTGTGGTTGAATCTGCGTTACAGATCACGAAATGGTCTGCGATTGCTGATCCTATAGGTCTGAGGTCAAGGGATACCACATTCTTTGCCTTCTTCTCAAGCATCGATTCCGCAATGACCGCTACTGGTGTTAATTCCATATTATTCGTTTTGTAGAAATTTGATGTATATATTTGCAACTTACAAAGATAACACAAAATCCGAACCAATGGCAATTCAGTTTGACACAATATGGATGGAATCGGTCGATTCTACTAATACAGAGATAGTTAGACGCTATGACAGCCTTGACAATCTGTCAGTCATTGCTGCTGTCAACCAGACAGCAGGACGAGGACAGAGAGGCAATGTCTGGACCGTCGAGCCAGGAGCGAACCTCACTTTCTCAATATTGCTCAGGTTCGGAGAATCCTGTCTTGCGCCGCTCAAGGCAAGCAGCCAGTTCACCATAAGCGAGGCCGTCACCCTTGCGCTTGCTGAGTATTTTGAGGGCGAAGGCATCAATGCGAAGATAAAATGGCCTAACGACATCTATGTCAGGGACCGCAAACTTGTCGGAATACTGATCGAGAACAGCCTGAAGGGCGACGAAGTGGGCAGAAGCATAGTTGGGATCGGCATAAACTGCAACCAGAGGGAATTCCCTCCTCAGCTCATGAACCCGACTTCAATGTCCCTGCTGACCGGCAAGAGATACGATACCAAGGCCGCCTTGGATGACTTCCTCGCGGTGCTCGGAAAATATCTCGAGATCATGGAGACTTCAGAGGGACGTTCACAGATGCACCAGCTCTACCTTACAAAGATGTATCGTCTAGGTGAGCTTCACGAGTATACGGACTGTCTTACCGGAGAGGTGTTCAATGGTACGATAAAAGGCATCTCCGAGTCTGCATTGCTGCAGGTGGAAATGCCTGATGGTTCTATCAAGGAGTTTGCTTTCAAAGAGATAAGCTATATCCTCTAAAGTATTTCTTGAGATTATTCAGCGGAAGGCTTGACTCCCCTGATGATATCCATAGACTGCTTAGGATCTTCGGATTTGAATACCGCGCTGCCGGCAACGAGGATGTTGACGCCAGCCTCTGCGATCTCATCTGCATTGAGGATGGTCACGCCACCGTCGATCTGGATTGAGACGTCCAGTCCCCTTCCGTCAATCTCAGCTCTTACGGCCTTCACTCTGTCAAATGTCTCCTCGATGAACTTCTGTCCGCCGAAACCTGCGAAGACAGACATAAGGAGGACATAGTCTGCTTTCTCGAGATATGGAAAAAGCTTATCTACAGGGATGTCAGGGTTGATGGCAAGACCGGCCTTGCAGCCACAGTCATGGATCATGTCAAGAATCTCACCAGGGTCTATTCCGGCAGCCTCTGCCGCTTCGAGATGGAAGCTGATCATTGATGCTCCCTTCTCAGCGAACTTCTTGATGTATTTCTCCGGATGAACGATCATAAGATGCACATCCATAGGCTTCTTGACAGCCTTCCAGATAGAGTCGATGACAGAGAATCCGAATGAGATGTTAGGTACGAAGGTACCGTCCATGATATCCAGATGCAGAATGTCTGCATAGTTGTTGATCATCTCGATTTCCTTGTCAAGATGCATGAAATCTGCTGCAAGAAGAGATGGAGCGACTAGTCTCATATTTATTTAAATATTTAAATCTTTTTCAAATTTAGCAAAAATTGGTCACAACATCTATAAGATGTGCGACAAATTTCTCATTTGAAGCAAGATCGAGTCTTTCACCTGGAGCATGCACTCCCCTGAGGGTCGGTCCGAACGAGATCATGTCAAGACCCTCGAATTTCTCAAGGAAGAGACCGCATTCAAGACCTGCATGGATAGCCTTGACCTCCGGGTCGCAGCCGAAAAGCTTCCTGTAAGACTGGACAGATACTTCGAGGATGTGCGAATCCATATTCGGTTTCCATCCAGGATAAGGGTCTGAGCGCCTTGTGGACGCACCGGCGAGTGTGAAACATGCCTCTATCTTGTCGGCAACGAAGAATTTCGCAGAATCCGTCGAGCTTCTCTGGCTGGTCACGACCTTGATCTTGCCAGGTTCTTCCATCTTTACCGACGCGAGATTGCTTGATGTCTCGACAAGACCAGGAATATCCTGGCTCATCGCGAGGACACCATGGTGTACGGCAACCAGTGCGGCAACCATGTTCCTGGCGACGGTCGAGTCAATAGGCTTGGCGTCTGTCTCGACAATGCAGGCCTCGCACTGGACGTCTGGGTCTGACTTCGCAAACTCGTTCCTGAGAGCCTTGAAGAAGATTCCGAACTCCTTGATCAGGGTATCTGCGACAGCTGATGGAACGAGGACGACAGCCTCGCAGTTCCTGGCGATTGCGTTGTGCTTGCCACCGCCGTTGAATGAAACAAGCTGATAATCAGTAATCTTGCCAAGGTTATAGAGAAAACGTGCGATCTGCTGGACAGTGTTGATTCTCTCCTTGTTGATGTCGTCGCCGCTATGGCCGCCTATAGAATTGAAGAGCTTGAACCTCACAGGGACATAGCCTTCCACAGGCTCTTCTTCCTCGTACTTGAACTCAGCCTCGGTGTTGACACCGCCAGCGCAGCCGACGAAAAGCTGTCCTTCGTCCTCTGAATCAAGATTGATGAGAGTCTTGCCGGTGAAGAATCCGCTCTCAAGTGCCATTGCGCCGTCAAGACCTGTCTCTTCTGAAACAGTGAACAGGCACTCTATCTTTCCCATCGGAAGGTCGCTTTCAAGAAGTGCAAGACAGGCAGCGACACCGATTCCGTCGTCGGCGCCCAGGGTCGTCTCATCTGCTACCATCCATCCGTCCCTGATCTCGTATCTGATCGGATCGGTCGCGAAATCATGGTTGCTACCATCTGCTTTCTCACATACCATGTCCTGGTGGGCCTGAAGCACAAGTGTCGGTACTTTCTCCTTGCCTGGCACTGCTTTCTTGGTGATAAGCACGTTTCCTGCCTTGTCAGCCTTGCTTTCAAGACCGTGTGTTGAAGCGAAATTGATGAGAAAAGCGGTCATCTGTTCTTCATGACCGGATTCGCGGGGGATCTTGGTGATCTCCCGGAAAATGTTCAGAACTGAATTGGAATCCATTACCTGTTGTGAATTATACCACAGGTGCAAGCATCTTCTCTATGTCGGACACGTACTTCCTGAAAGTCTTGTCTGTTTCCATGAGGTCCGATACAGTAGAGCATGCGTGCATTACTGTAGCGTGGTCCTTGCCGCCAAGTTCCGCACCGATTGTTACCAGTGAGCAGTTCAGCATCTGCCTGCACATGTACATGGCGATCTGTCTTGCCTGGACGATCTGACGCTTGCGGGACTTTGAGAGCAATGTTTCGCGTGTTATGTTGAAGTACTCGCAGACTGTCTGCTGTACCTTGTCGATTGTCATTTCCTTCTGGTCCTCACTTACAAGGTCACCTGCGACTTTTGCTGCAAGCTCGGTAGTGATCTCCTTGCGTCCGAAAGTAGCATGTGCGATGAGTGAGATAAGCGTTCCTTCAAGCTCCCTGAAGTTTGACTTGATCCTGTTCGCGAGATATACGAGCACATCGTCGCTGATTGAGATACCTTCCCTGAACGCTCTTGCACGGAGCATTTCAAGCCTGGTCTTGTACTCAGGTCTGCTGAGCTCTATCGAAAGTCCCCACTTCATGCGGGAAAGAAGCCTTTCCTCGAAGTTCTGGAGATCGACCGGAGCACGGTCAGACGTGAAGATCAGCTGCTTTCCTGTCTCGTGGAGATGGTTGAAGATCGAGAAGAACGCGTTCTGCGCACCTGGTGATGCGAGGTCATGGATGTCGTCCACGATCAGCACGTCGATCTTCGAGTAGAATGCGAGGAAGTCGGTAAGCTTATTCTTTACGTTTGTCGCATTGACATACTGGTTCTTGAACTCGTTGCCAGTAACGTAGAGGACGATGAGCTCCGGATACTTTTCCTTGATCGAGAGACCGATAGCCTGTGCGAGATGGGTCTTACCAAGGCCTGGGCCTCCGAATATGAAGAGAGGGTTGAATGGTGTGTTGCCAGGCTTCTCAGAGATGCTGAGACCAGCGGTGATACCCATCCTGTTGCACTCGCCGGTGACGAGGTTGGCGAAATTGTAGACAGGGTTGAGCCTAGGATTGATCGATATCCTCTTGAGTCCAGGGAATACGAACGGTCCAGGATTGCCTTCGGTCGGATAGGTCGCGATCTGCACCGGCCTGTTGGTCGGGCTGGTCACGTCTGACGAAGGATATTTCATCGCAGGCTGCTTGCTGACGACTGGTACATTATATACCAGCTGTGCACCCTCGCCTATCACTCTCTTGAGAGTCTTCTTGAGCAGGTCAAGGTAAGAACCCTCGAGGTACTCACGGAAGAAATCTGAAGGGACCTCCACAGTAATAGTAGAACCTACAAGCGAGATCGGCTTGATAGGCTTGAACCACGTATTGAACTTCTGCGGCTCAATGATCTGCTCAATGATCCGTAGACAGTCGTTCCATACGGCGATATGTCCGTTCTGTTCTACCATTACAAATTATTAATGAAAAGTCTTGAGGTCAAAAAAAGCATCCGGTGGAAAATCTATGGAATGGGGAGACTTTTCCTCCTAATGCTTTTGCAAATTTGGTTGAAAAAAACTTTATAAAAAAGTTGATTTGCTCTTGCAGATTAAATTTATTTTACTTTTTAGCCGTTTCAGAAATGCCGATATTTTTGGTTTTAGAAACTATTGATAATCAATTAATTAACAAGTTTGTTAATCTCTAAAACTATCATTTTTAAGGCATTTACAATTTTAAATAATTCAAAATTACTAAAATCAAGATTTTTCCTGATTCTAGGTTATTGTGGGCTATATAAATCCTATTTCACTCTTTGCACACTTTCTCCGTCGACCTTGACGAAGAAAGATCCTGGGAATTTCTTGACGATCTCGGAATGCTGTTTCCTTGCCTTGTCAATATCTTCCGAGACGCCTACGAAATACTTGTATAAAGTACCACTCTTAAGGGTGGTCGGCTCGTATCCTTTGAAGAAAGAATCGCCGCTCTTCATAAGCTTTGCGGATGCGATCACCTGGGTGCCATAGTAGACACCGGACCTGCTCTGTACACTCTCCTGCTTCGGCTGCTTTTCAGCAGGCTTGGCAGTTTCCTTTGCGGCTGTCTTTGGGGCGGGCTGTGTCTTGACCGGCTCGACAGGTTTTGCGTTGACGCTGCTGTCGTATTTCTTCTTATAAGAGACAATCGCGTTATAGATGCTCTTCGCGATCTGCTCCTGGCCGGCCTCGGTGCTCATCTTTGCAAGGTCGTTGGTGCTTGTGATGAAGCCGCACTCAATCAGCACTGATGGCATGGTCGTTCTCCAGAGCACGAGGAACGGATCCTGGGATATTCCCCTGTTCTTGAGCACGGGTCCCTTTGCAAGTGACTGGGCAGCCTCGTCGGCGAAGAGAAGGCTCTGGACGAGATTGGCGTTCTGCATCAGGTTGAAGATGATATAGGACTGAGGGTCATTCGGGTCAAAGCCCTCGTACTTCGTGTCATGGTCATTCTCCATGAGGATAACCGAGTTCTCTCTCTTGCACAGTTCCATGTTCATGGACTGAAGGTCCGCGCCTGTGCGTGACTGACCAAGGGTATGAAGAGAAAATCCACTGACCGACTGCCAGTTACGGTTATTCTTCGGATCCACTGCATTGATATGAAGGGAGATGAAAAGGTCTGCGTTGGCCTTGTTGGCGATATTGGCCCTTTCATTCAGTTCGATGAACTTGTCCGAGTCTCTGGTCATGACCACTTTCATGCCTGGATAGCCCTCGTTGAGGAGCTTCCTGAGCTTCAGTCCAACTGAAAGTACGATGTCTTTTTCCTGGACTTTCTTTCCGTCTCTGCTGACTGCTCCCGGGTCCTTGCCACCATGGCCTGGATCGATGCAGATCGTGTTGAGGCCAAGCGCATTCGAGGAAGTCTTGGTCTGGGCAGTGGAAGCAAAGCTTCCGAGCATGGACAATGCGCATGCGAGCGCGCATATATGGTTTTGGATATGTTTCAAAATGGTCGTATATTTGTATTTTGCAAATTTAATGATTTTGCGGGAAAATTCACATACTGGAAACAAAGGAATATGGGTGCTTATCAGCGCCTTGATGCTGCTTTTCTGCACTTCTTTCACCGGTCGCTCACAGGACCTCAGGAGGGGCAGAAGAGAACGTGTCACCTTCAACCAGGCAGTCGCCTACCATCCTGACAGCGTCGAGGTAAGCGATTCCATCCTTGCCCGCAGAGATTCCATACACAAGGCAGACTCCATCTTCAAGCTTGACTCGGCTGCGCTTCAGAAGCAGAGCTCTCTCGACGCTCCTGCATTCACAGGTGCGAAGGATTCCGTAAAGGAAGTGTTCTCCGACGGACAGAGGAAAGTGTTCTACTATGGCGACGTGACCGTCGAGTACGGTGGGATGAAGCTGACTGCGGACTACATGGAGTATGACATGAACACCGGTACGGTATATGCCCGCGGAACGCTTGACACACTCAGCGGAGAGGTCAAGGGACAACCTACCATGACCGAGGCCGGAAGCACCTACTCGATGGAGGAGCTCCGCTATAACTTCAACACCCGCAAGGCCAGGATTACGAACATGACGACCCAGCAGGAAGAAGGACTCCTGCATGGACAGAACATCAAGATGATGCCTGACCGCTCGATCAACATCACCAAGGGCCGGTACTCAGTCTGCGACCTGGAAGACCATCCTCACTACTTTATGACGCTTTCAGCGGCGAAAGTCGTGAACAATCCAACCAGGAAGACCGTATTCGGACCTGCAGGCCTGGTACTCGAGGACGTGCCGCTCCCTATCGGAATCCCGTTCGGCTTCATTCCTAAGAAGCCTAGCCGCGCGACCGGTATGCTCATGCCGACTTTCGGTGAGGAGACGTCCCGTGGTTTCTACGCCAGGGATGCTGGTATGTATTTCGTTTTCGGCGACCATATCGACCTCTCGGTGACCGGAGACTACTACACTCTGGGTTCATGGGCAGTCAATGTCAATTCGCGCTATAAGGTAAACTATAAGTTCAACGGAAACTTCGGACTCACCCTTTCGAACGACCAGTCCGGAGAAAAAGGAAGCAAGGACTTCTTCCAGACCAGGAACTTCAGTGTGAAGTGGTCGCATTCGCAGGACAGCAAGTCCCATCCTGGACAGACATTCAGCGCGTCAGTCAACTTCTCCAGCCCTTCCAACAACCGATACAACTCGACATCGGTGACAGAGGCGCTCCAGAACCAGGCGTCGTCTTCAATCTCGTTCTCCAGGAACTGGAACGGAAAGTTCAGCCTTTCAGTGAACGCACTTCATAGCCAGAACTCGCGAGACAGCTCGTATGCCTTCACTCTCCCTAATCTCACATTCTCAGTGACCAGATTCTATCCGTTCAAGCAGAAGAACCGTGTGGGAAAGGAGAAATTCTATGAGAAGTTCTCTCTGGGATACAGCACCTCTCTCCAGAACAAGATCAATTTCAAGGCTTCAGAGTTTGGAAAGGAAGGGTTCTACGACAAGTTCCAGAACGGTATGAACCACAACTTCCAGATCGGACTGCCTAACTTCACTCTCCTGAACTACCTCAACTTCACCCCGAGCATCAGCTATGGAATGAACTGGTTCTTCAGGGACAGCGACTATAGCTATAACCCTGAGACTGACAGGCTTGAGCAGAATATGCACAAGCAGTTCAGCACCTTGGGCATAACTCAGAATTACTCAGGAGGCATCTCCATGAGTACACGTCTGTATGGTCTGTTCAACTTCGGCCAGAGCCATAGAGTCCAGGCGATCAGACACGTCATCTCCCCTTCTTTCTCGCTCAGCTTCAGCCCTGAAAAAGGAACATATGCCAATGGTTGGAGGACGCTTGAGTACACAGACGCAAAAGGCGTGGCTAAGACCTACGACTACAATATCTACTCGGGTCAGATGAACTCAGTTCCCGGCAAGGGCAGAAGCGGAACACTCGGAATCTCGATCGGAAACAATCTCGAGGCCAAGGTGCGTGACATGCGTGACACCACCGGCAAGGGTACGAAGAAGGTCAAGCTGATCGACAACCTCAACATCAACACCGGATACAATTTCCTCGCGGACTCCCTCAGGATGAGCAACATCGGAGTGTCGATGTCGACAAGTATCTTCGGCAAGCTGGGAATCTCCGGCAACCTCAACATGGACCCGTATGCCATCGACGAGCGTGGACGTAAGATCAATACTTTCAATATCGTGCAGCAGGGCTGGAGCAACCCTGTGAGACTTACTGCGGCCAGCGCTTCGATGTCGTATTCGCTTTCAGGAAAGGGAACGATAAACGGAAATGACGGATCCAAGGAGTCTTCCGACGGAGGAAGCAGGAACTCGGCCGACTATTATAAGAGGGTGTACTATCATCCGATAACCGGAGAATACATACCTGGAGGATGGCTTTACTACACCAATCCTAACGTACCATGGTCACTCAATTTCAACTATTCGTTCTCGTTCAACAGGTCCTACCAGTTTACGAACGGACAGCTGATAACGAATAACCGCTTCACCCAGACCCTGGGTCTGAGCGGTAATGTGAAGCTGACCCCGAAGATGAACATCAATATGTCTTCCGGCGTCGACCTCATGGCCATGAAGCTGACCACCACTCAGCTCAGCGCCACATATGACCTCCATTGCTTCAACATCGCGGTTTCATGGGTACCTACGGGAAAGTGGCAGTCATGGAGCTTCCGTATCGCCGCAAACGCTTCGGCCCTTGCAGACCTTCTCCGCTTCAAGAAGAGCACAAGCTACTGGGACCGTTAGGTCCATGGTACCATGATCCGTGGGCATTTGGAAATTCCAAAGGGATTTATTATATTTGCATATTCGTAATCGGGACCGGCCATATTTCTCACACGGTCTCATTGAATCCGACAATAATATTTTATCATACAAGTAAAGTTTACTATGCCACACAGCTTATTAGAGCTCAATGCGATGAATGAGGACCAGCTCCGTACAATCGCAGACGAACTTGGAATCAAAGGCACAAAGAAGATGAGCGCGGAAGATCTCGGCTTCGCAATTCTTGACCAGCAGGCCATAATCGAGTCGAAGAATCCGCAGCCTGTTGACAAGAAAAAGAAACCTAAACAGAAGAAGGACGCCCCGGAGGCACAGGCAACTGAAGCCCAGGCTCCTAAGAAGGCAAAGCAGCCTAAGCAGAAGGCTAAGAAAGAGTCTAAGCCTGAGGTAGCCGAGGAAGTTGCAGCCGAGGTTCCGGCAGAGACAGTCGCAGAATCTGTCCCTTCAGCAGAATCCACTGCTGCAAACCAGCCTAAGAAGAGAGGCCGCAAGCCGAAGAACGCAGCTCAGGCCCCAGTCGAGGAGCCGGCAGTGGCCGCTCCGGCAGAGGCTCCTGCACAGGAAACTCCTGTACAGCAGAAAGCTGATGAAGCCCAGCAGAACCAGAATGGCCGCCAGCTCCGTCCAAGAAAGGAAAAGAACAAGAACCAGAACCAGCAGCCGGCTCAGGAACAGGCTCAGCCAGCAGCTGAGAACGAGCAGGAAAGACAGGAAAGGATCGCAGCTGAAAAGAAGCAGAAGGCCGATGCAATCTTCCAGAGAATCGACCAGAAGCTCAGGAACCGCGAGCAGCGTGACCAGAACCAGCAGAATCAGCAGAACAACCAGCAGCCGCAGGGCAATCAGGAACGCCAGGAAAAGAAGGAACGTCAGCCAAAGATCGAGTTCGAAGGAACCGTCGAGGCTACAGGTGTCCTTGAGATCATGCCAGACGGATATGGCTTCCTCCGTTCTTCTGACTACAACTACCTGAACTCCCCTGACGATATCTATGTATCTCAGAACCAGATAAAGACAAACGCGCTCAAGCCGGGCGACACCGTGACAGGTGAGATCCGTCCTCCAAGAGAAGGAGACAAGTACTTCCCTCTCGTGCGCATCAAGTATATCAACGGAAGGACTCCTGAGTTTATCAGGGACCGCGTTCCTTTCGACTTCCTCACTCCGCTTTTCCCAGACGAGAAGTTCAATCTCCTCGGACATGGACATGAGAAGGATCCTTCATGCCGTATCGTGGACCTCTTCACCCCTATCGGAAAGGGTCAGCGCGGACTTATCGTCGCACAGCCTAAGACCGGTAAGACAATGCTCCTCAAGTCGATAGCAAACGCCATCGCTGACAACCATCCTGAGGTATACGAGATCGTTCTCCTTATCGACGAGCGTCCTGAGGAGGTTACAGACATGCAGCGCAGCGTCAAGGCCGAGGTCGTCGCATCTACCTTCGACGAGCCTGCAGAGAGACACGTCAAGGTTGCCAACATGGTGATCGAGAAGGCTCGCAGACTCGTAGAGTGCGGACATGACGTCGTCATCCTCCTCGACTCTATCACACGTCTCGCCAGGGCATACAACACAGTACAGCCGGCATCCGGCAAGGTCCTTACCGGTGGTGTCGATGCGAACGCTCTCCAGAAGCCTAAGAGATTCTTCGGTGCTGCACGAAACATCGAAGGTGGCGGATCTCTCACAATCCTTGCTACCGCCCTCACAGAGACAGGTTCAAAGATGGACGAGGTCATCTTCGAGGAATTCAAGGGTACAGGTAACATGGAGCTCCAGCTTGACCGTGCACTTTCTAACAGGCGTATCTTCCCTGCTGTGAATGTCATCCTTTCAAGCACACGTCGTGACGACCTTCTCTACAACCCAGAGCAGGCCAACAGGATCTGGATCCTCAGGAAGCTTCTTGCTGAGATGAATCCTACAGAGGCGATGAGCTTCGTCCTTGGAATCATGGACCAGTACCAGACAAACGAGTCGCTTCTCGACAACATGTCGAAGGTAAGTCCGCGTGATTCTAAATACTAGACAATAATCTGACTACATAATGACAAGAAATGCCGGCTGATTCAGTTCAACCGGCATTTCTTTTATATGAATTGAGCACCAGACCCGAGGATCATGGTACCATGTTCCTACTTTGTACCGAAAATTCTGTCACCGGCGTCGCCGAGGCCAGGTACGATATAAGCGTCTTCGTTGAGTTTCTCGTCGACGGCTGCGACATAGATGTCAACGTCCGGATGTGCCTCCTGGACGGCCTTTACGCCCTCTGGAGCGGCTACGAGGTTCATCAGACGGATGTTCTTGCATCCGCGCTCCTTGAGCATCTGGATAGCGTCGCATGCGCTTCCGCCGGTAGCGAGCATAGGGTCGGTGAGGATTACAAGTCTTTCCTGGATGTCAAAAGGCAGCTTGCAGTAGTATACGACAGGCTTATGTGTCTCTTCGTTGCGGTAGAGGCCGATGTGGCCGACTTTGGCGACAGGAATCAGTTCGAGGAGGCCGTCTACCATTCCAAGACCTGCCCTGAGGATAGGGACGATTGCAAGTTTGCGGCCAGGGACTACCTTTGCGACCATCTTGCAGATAGGGGTCTCGATCTCCTTGTCTTCAAGAGGAAGGTCACGGGTGATCTCGTAACCCATAAGCATTGAAATCTCTTTGAGAAGTTGCTTGAAATCCTTTGTGCCGGTCTCTTTCTGGCGCATGATGCTCAGCTTGTGCTGGATCATCGGGTGGTTGATTACGTGGAGATTGCTCATGTTATTTGTTTTAGTAGTGCAAATTAAGCATTTTTAGAATAGAAAGGCAAGATTAAGTTTTGTATTTTTGCAATAGAAATCGATAAGGATATGAGGCTCAACATACAGGATACTATCGTCGCACCTGCAACTATCCCAGGCACCGGAGCGATTACCATAATCAGGATTTCGGGTGGAGAAGCACTTGAAACAGCCGATAAGGTAATCACATGCAAGGGGTTGAAAATCAGCGAATCAAAGGGATATACCATCAAGTTCGGAACTATTCTAGATTCCGAAGGTAAGGTCCTTGACGAAGTCCTTGTCAGCGTTTTCAGAGCGCCTCATTCCTATACAGGCGAAGACTCTGTCGAGATCTCATGCCACGCTTCCAGCTATATCGCACAGAACATCCTGATGCTGCTTGTAAAGGCTGGAGCAAGGATGGCCGAGGCCGGTGAATTCACTAAAAGGGCTTATGTAAACGGCAAGATGGATCTTGCTCAGGCTGAATCGGTTGCCGACCTTATCGCTTCGCAGGACCAGGCCTCCCATCGAGTTGCCATGAACCAGTTGCGTGGTGGTATTTCGTCAGAGCTTCAGGCGCTCAGAGCACGACTTCTTGAGATGACGGCTCTTATGGAGCTTGAACTTGATTTCAGCGAAGAGGACGTAGAGTTCGCTGACAGGGAGAAGCTGTCAGATCTGCTAAGGACAGTTCTTTCGAAGGTTACTGTCCTGTCTGATTCTTTCCGTATGGGAAATGCTATCAAGAACGGTATCCCTGTCGCAATCGTCGGCGCTGCGAATACTGGAAAGAGTACGTTGCTCAATGCCCTGCTTGGCGAAGAAAGAGCGATTGTTTCAGACATCGCCGGTACTACCCGAGATACGATTGAAGAGGCTATGGTGATTGACGGAGTGCGCTTCCGCTTCATCGACACCGCCGGCATACGCGAGACTGCAGAGACGGTCGAGAAGATCGGTATCGAAAGGACTTTCAAGAAGCTTGACGAGGCGGAGATCGTGCTTGGAATGGTCGATGCGACTGCTCCGTTTGAAGAGGTGTCACAGATCCTCAGGCAGCTTGTTTCCAAGGTTGACATGGAGCGTCAGATGCTGGCTATTCTGGTCAATAAAACGGACATTTCTGGAGTTAACAAAAATGTTTGCAGTATAAACAATCTTGTTTTATCTATTGATGATAAGATAGTTACATTTGAAATTGCAGCAAAGGTCGGTTCGGGTGTTGATTCGTTGAAAAAGTGGCTTTCAGGTTCTCAGAAAGATCTTCTTGCTGCCTCGCAGGACTCTGTACTCGTTACAAATCTGCGCCATTTCGAAGCTCTTGACGCCGCCCGCACTTCCCTTCTCCGCGTCCAGGACGGACTTGCTCTCGGAATGCCTTCCGACCTTGTTGCTCAGGATCTGCGTGACTCAATCAACGCTCTCGGCTCGATCCTCGGCGAATCCATCACGCCAGATGAGACATTGGGAGTGATATTCAGCAGGTTTTGCATCGG
>JAKSJP010000032.1 GCA_024398105.1 Bacteroidales bacterium
GATATTGTATTGTCAAGGACTTATTAAAAGCTACCCTTTTTCAGTGCCCTCGCCATGTCAGAGGGAGGGGCCCGCAAGCGAAGCGCAGTGGGAGGGATGGAGCGCGAAGCGCGGAAGGTCTCCGGAGGAGAGCTACTGCCAGGCCGGAGGGAGTAATGCAAAAGAGGATGGCCTTACGGTCATCCTCTTTTAGTTATTGGGCGGAAATCCGCCGATGGAAGGAGATTAGCTGAGTCTCTTCTCGAGATTCTCGCGGATTGCCTTGAGGAAGCCCTCTGAGTTCTTCACCACTGGGGTGACGCCTTCCATGAGGTTGGCGAGGTCCTTTGTTACGATACCTGCGTTGAGAGTGTCGAAGCAGGCAGCCTCGAGCTGGTCAGCGTAGTTGATGAGCTCTGGGAGATTGTCCATCTCGCCTCTCTTGCGGAATGCGCCGCTCCAGGCGAAGATAGTTGCCATAGGGTTGGTAGATGTCTCCTCTCCCTTGAGGTACTTGTAGTAGTGGCGGGTAACGGTACCGTGTGCAGCCTCATACTCGTACTTGCCGTCTGGGCTTACGAGCACTGATGTCATCATTGCGAGTGAACCGAATGCGGTTGAGACCATGTCTGACATGACGTCACCGTCGTAGTTCTTACATGCCCAGATGAAGCCGCCCTCGCTACGCATAACGCGTGCTACTGCGTCGTCGATAAGGGTGTAGAAGTACTCGATGCCTGCAGCGGCGAACTGATCCTTGTACTCTGCGAACACTTCCTCGAAGATAGCCTTGAAGCGGCCGTCATACTTCTTTGAGATAGTATCCTTGGTAGCGAACCAGATGGTCTGCTTGAGGTCAAGTGCATACTTGAAGCAAGAATGAGCGAAAGAGCGGATAGATGCGTCGGTGTTGTGCATTCCCTGGAGCACACCTGGACCCTTGAAGGTCTGGATGATCTGCTCCTCGTGCTGTCCGTTCGCGCCTTCGAACACGAGCTTTGCCACGCCTGGCTCATCTGCCTTGATCTCAACGCTCTTGTAGACGTCGCCATAGGCATGGCGGGCGATGGTGATAGGCTTCTTCCAGTACTTCACGGCCGGCTTGATAGAGTCGATTGTGATAGGTGTGCGGAACACAGTTCCGTCGAGCATCGAACGGATTGTTCCGTTAGGGCTCTTCCACATCTCATGGAGGTTGTACTCGCTCATACGCTGAACGTTAGGAGTGATGGTAGCGCACTTTACAGCTACACCATACTTCTTGGTAGCATTTGCTGAGTCGACTGTAACCTGGTCGTTGGTGTTGTCACGGTTTACGAGACCGAGATCATAGTAGTCTGTCTTGAGGTCGACGAATGGAAGGATGAGCTCTTCCTTGATCATCTTCCAGAGGATCCTTGTCATCTCGTCGCCGTCCATCTCCACGAGTGGAGTGGTCATCTGAATTTTCTTCATGATTGTTTATCAGCTTTTAGTATTTGTCAAATAATTACTTGTTTCTCTGTGCTGCGTAGTAGTTCATGAGGCAGCCCTTTGAAAGGATGTCTCTCTCGTCAGCAGTGAGGTTCTGGAAATAGAGGTGGATGTCCTTCACGCCCTCTGCACAGATGACCTTCGCATCGATCTCCTCCTTGCCTGCGAGGATGGCCTCACGGATGCCTTCTACATATACGAAGTCACCTGGCTGGTAGTCGAACGGAGTCTCCTTCGAGATTGTGAACGGAACGATACCCCAGTTGATACAGTTGCTGCGGTAGCGCTTTGTAGCGTACTCATAGCAGATGTTTGCGTCACCGCCGAGCACCTTCTGGCATGAAGCAGCCTGCTCACGTGCTGAACCGTCACCTGGCTTGTTTGCGAATACGCACGAGCCGAACGAGGTGTTCTCTGCGCTTGCTCCGACCTTTGCGAGAGCTTCTGCAACATTTGCAGGGACGTTGCCCGCACGGCGCTCGAGATCCTGTGACTGGATTCTCTTGCTGATTCCTACATACTCAGGAACGCGGCGTGAGAGAGCGAACTCAGAAAGCTTGAGAGGGTTTGAACGGTAGCTTGAGGTCTCACCTGAAGGGATGAGCTCATCGGTTGTGGTGACAGGGTCATGGATGACAGCTGCAAGCTCGACGAGCATGTTGTCCTGCATTGGGTACATCTTCGGCCAGTCCTTGATGTTCGGACCGTAGCGGAGCTCCTGTGAGTCGTCTGCCTTGCCATAGCCATTGTAGATACGGCTGTTGTAGATCTTTCCGTCGTACTGGTAGCGTGCATGTGTATCTTCGTACTCGATGTCGGTAGCAGCTGTGATCACACCGCCGTTGGCTGCTGTAGCAGCGATTGAGCGTGCATCCATGAGAGATACGAGTGAAAGCTGGCCGTTGCCTGGCTTTGAACCCTCACGGTTAGGGAAGTTACGTGTGGTATGGCGGATAGAGAAGCCGTTGTTGGCAGGTACGTCACCTGCACCGAAGCAAGGACCGCAGAATGCAGGCTTGATGACTACACCTGCCTCGAGGAGTTCCTCTGCGACATGGTTGCGGGTAGTTGCGAGGTATACAGGGGTTGACTGAGGGTAAGCCGACATTGTGAAGTAGTCGTTACCGATGCTCTTGCCCTTGAGGATGGCTGCAGCCTCTGCGAGGTTGTCGTAGGTACCACCTGAACAGCCGGCGATGAGAGCCTGGTCTGCACATACCTTACCGTCCTTGATCTTGCTGAGAAGGTCGATGCTGATCTTGTCGCCGAAGCGGTTCTTTGCATCCTCCTCGATCTTTGCAAGGATGGCCTCAGGGTTGGCCTGGAGCTCATGGATGGTGAATGCGTTTGATGGGTGGAATGGAAGCGCGATCATTGACTCCTGCTTAGAGAGGTCGATCCTGATCATGCTGTCGTAATATGCGACCTTACCTGGCTGGAGAGTCTTGTATGCCTCGGCACGGCCGTGCATCCTGTAGAACTCCTCTACCTTCTCATCTGTGATCCAGATTGAAGAGAGACAGGTGGTCTCGGTTGTCATGATATCGATACCGTTACGGAAGTCCACTGGAAGCTCCGCTACGCCAGGGCCTGCGAACTCGAGGACCTTGTTCTTCACGAAACCGCTCTCGAACACTGCCTTTACGAGTGAGATGGCTACATCATGCGGGCCGACGCCCTTGCGTGGCTTGCCTTCGAGCCATACGAGGACTACCTCAGGAGAATTGATGTCCCATGTGTTGCTGAGGAGCTGTTTCACGAGCTCGCCACCGCCTTCGCCTACACCCATGTTGCCGAGTGAGCCGTAACGTGTATGGCTGTCTGAGCCGAGGATCATGTTGCCGCACTGGGTGAGAGCCTCACGTGCGTACTGATGGATGACAGCCTGATTTGCAGGAACATAGATACCGCCGTATTTCTTGGCTGCTGAGAGGCCGAACACATGGTCGTCCTCGTTGATGGTTCCACCTACTGCACAAAGAGAGTTGTGGCAGTTGGTCATAGCATAAGGGATCGGGAACTTCTCGAGACCTGATGCACGTGCAGTCTGGATGATACCTACGTATGTGATGTCATGGGAAACCATTGCATCGAACTTGATGCGCATCTTCTTTCCCTTGCTTCCATCGACATCGTGGGCACGGAGGATTCCGTAGGTGATAGTGTTTTCGCGGGACTCATCTGCAGATGGCATTCCGGTGGCATCATTGACGATTGTCTTGCCATCCAGAAGGTAAACACCGTGTGGAATCAATTCTACCATAATAACTGGATTAATTTAAATTATTAGTTTATAAAATTGGATATGTAAATTGTAAGTGACAGCATGTCGGCGCTTCCGCCGGGCGATGTGTTGCTTGCTTTATATTCATTATTGAGTTCAGAGAGACGGTCCACGCTGAAATCAGCGAGGATTGATGCCGCGTCAGCCTTGACCTTGCGGAGGCCTTCCAGACCATTGCGATGAAGTATGTTAGTGTCGTCCAACATGGTCATTATCTTAAGCAGAGTCTTGTGTTCCCTGTACTGGTCATGCGAGAGGCTGTTGTAGTACGGCAGCCAGTCTGAAAAAAGTTCGGGATAGGCCCTGCGGGCACTTTCCAGGGCTCCCGGGACCCTGTATGTATTGACGGCGTCTGCACCGTGGGTATCCTTCGCGGAAGGAATGCCTTCAGCAGTCCGGGCGAGCACCCTTCTGAACTCGTCCCTGCCGACCTTTCCGTCCCTTGCGAGAAGGTAGGAAACGACAGCTGCCGACAGTCCGAGACAGAAAAACGCCCCCTTGTGGGTATTCACCCCGCAGGTTGCCATGAGCATAGTCTTCTCCGCCTCGATTCCGGTCTCCCTGACCTTGTCCGGGTCGATTCCGTCCACCGCCGCGAGGGCGAGCGAGGTAAAGAACGGTCGAAGAGCAAGAATGCTGCGGACCATGGTACCATGATCCATGTCCTGGTGCGCACCTCGGTCGTCCTTGTCGACCAGGCCGGGCTTCGGAGTCGTGTCCAGTTCCCTCTCGAGGGCCCGCTGTGCCAAATCAGCGACAAGATACGGAATGCTTGTCTGATAAGCAAGCCTCAGGGCGTTTTCTGACGTGCCGATGTCAAGACTGTTCCTCAAGCGGGAGGCACTGATTGCGGCATCCCCGTCCTCCAGGCGCTGTATCTCGACGAATCCTATGCCTTTGTGCGGAAGAAGCTCTGACATCAGCTCGTTGTACCTACGGGTCAGAGCATCCACTGGTTCTGAACCTGCGAACCTGACGCTGACGCCAAGGGCTGGTGCGATATGCTTCGAGAAAAGATCTATGTCGAGCGTCATCTGGGTGTCGGACGCATCGTCGAGCTTCTTGAGGAAGTAGGTCGGGAATGTCGCCGCCGAGACCGCATAGTCGCTGCCTTCGCAGACGGTCACGTTCCCCAGGTCCGCGGTTCCGGCCTTGATCATCGCCAGTCTCTCGACGTACGGGAATCTCGAACGGTCCTCCTTCACGGCGATGACGTAGAGATTGTCCACCTGCGCGGCTGCCTGCTCGACGAGATACCTGTGCCCCTTGGTGAAAGGGTTGGCATTCATCACTATCGCGCCGTTTCGGCCGTCCTTCCTGAGACCTGAAAGATACTTCAGGTAAGACTTCAGGCCGGTGAATCCGTTCTCCATCAGTATGGCCTCAGGGCTTGTCGCAAGAAGCTGGAAGCCCAGGCTCGAGAAGATTCCCTGGTTGCCCGGCTTGGTGAAGACCTTCACGGACTGATGGCCCTTGTCCATGGCAACTCCGATCAGATGGGATACCAGCTTGTTGGTCAGACCCTCCGCCCTGGCAGATTCCGAGACGGCTATGCACTTCATGACATTGCCCTCGAGCCCGCCGCCGGCAAGGATCTCGTCGCTGTCCTCGTTTCTCGTCACTATGGCATAGTAGTCCAGAGGAGCAATGCGCAGACCGTTCTCCGCCAGGAAGGATTCCACCCTCCTGCGCACCGAAGAAAGCGAAAGCGGCACTGAGCTTATGTAGTGGCTACTGCACATAGTCTGCGATCATCTGGTCAATCTTCGCCATCAGCTCTTCCTGGGTATGGGTGCGGTTTCTCATGCAGAAGCGGGCTTCGTTGTCGCAGATGAGACATCTGCGGAGCGGGCTGCCCACCGATTCCCTTGAGACAGGAGCACCGTCCTCCCCTATCACGTCCATGTCGAAGAGACGTCCGAGCGGATGCGTGTCTTCAAGAATGCATACTGCCCGCTTCGCCTCCTCGACGGGAAGCGGAGTGAGCAGGTAGGCTTCATATCCGGTCTGCAGGTCACGGGTCTCCAGATGGTCGGTCACGTCCTCGAAACAGTCAGTGAGCGATTCCATAGCCGCCTGCGCCACGGTAAGAGACTGAGGATTACGCTTGACCTTGCCCGGCATGATGACCGTGAGGCAGACAAGAGTCCTTCCAGGGTACTTCGCCTGAAGTTCCCTCTGGTGGGCTGTCCTGTCCTCACGACTTGCCAGAAGCTGGTCAAGCGTAATCTCCATATAGAAAAATGTCTTAGTCGAGGATGTTCATGATGACGTCCTGTACAGAACCGTCACGGTTGAGGACTACACCTACTACCTTGTCTCCGAACGGAAGCGGATCAGGCTCGCCGACATAGTCATATGCGAGTCTCTGGAGCTCGTGGATGTCCACGATCTCGAGTCCTGCCTTCCTGAGGCGCTCTGCGAGCTCAGGGCGGCGAGGGTTGACTGCGATGCCGTATTCAGTCACGATGACATCGACTGTAGAGCCTGGGGTCACGAGAGTCGTCACTTCCTTGACTACGCAAGGGATGCGGCCTCTCATGAGAGGACATACGACGATGGAGAGTGCTGACTCAGCCGCTGTGTCAGGATGTCCGCCGACCGCTCCACGGATGACGCCGTTGCTGCCGACAAGCACGTTGACGTTGAAGTTCACGTCGACCTCCAGGGCTGAGAGGATCACCATGTCAAGATAGTGTACTGCAGAGCCTTCGGCCGTACTTGCGTACTCGTTGGCTCCTACGCCCTTGTGGAGAAGGTTTGTCTTGATCGACTCAGCAGCTACCCTGTCGAATGACTGTACGTCGATGAGGCGGTGGATGAGACCTTCCTCATGCATCTTCACCATGTGGGCGGTGATTCCACCAAGCGCGTATGATGCGTGGATGCCCTTCTCGATCATGCTCTCGCGGATATACTTCACAGCTGCGAGCGATGCTCCGCCGGAACCTGTCTGGATTGAGAATCCGTCCTGGAAGTAGCCGCCGTTGATGATCACCTTGGCAGCCATCTGCGCAAGGAGTATGTCACGAGGGTTCTTGGTGTCACGGATGGCACCAGAAGAAATCTTTGAGGAATCTCCTACTGAGTCCACGAGGACAACATAGTCCACATCGTCCTCCGAGATGGCGTTAGGGATGTTAGGATACTCTACGAGATCGTCGGTGATGATCACGACCTTGTCTGCCATCATCGAGTCCGGAATCGCGTAGCCGAGGGCGCCGCAGATAGACTTGGCGTTCTCCGAGCGGCTGTAGCCTGATGCATTGCCGGCAGGGTCGCATGAAGATGCTCCGAGGAATGCCACGTCGATGTGGAGTTCGCCTGACATCACAGCTCCGCCACGTCCGCCATGGCTGCGGAACACTACAGGCTCCTTGAGAAGGCCGCGTGAGATCTCCTCTGCGAGTTCACCGCGGAGACCTGATGTCGAGATGCCTGTCACGACACCGTTCCTGATATGCTCGATGAGCGGTGCATGTACGTCTGAAAGGCTGGATGCAGCGATTGTAAGATTCTTGAATCCCATTTCTGCGAGCTTGCCTACGACCATGTTCACCACCTTGTCACCTCCACGGAAGTGGTGGTGGAACGAGATTGTCATACCGTCCTTCAGGCCGCTCTTGATGATCGCATCCTCGAGGGTTGCGATCTTCGAGCCCTTCATCTGGTACTCCTTACGGAATTCGCCGCTCTTCTCGATCTTGTTGGCGAACACCTGCTTGTTCATAGCCGCTGCGACAGACTTCACAGTTGCTGATCTTTCCATATAGCTACTCATATGCTTCCTCCCTTGTCAAAATACCAGATGCGATTGCGAGTTCCATGGTGCGCTGTGCCCTGAGAACGACTGGACGGTCAACCATCTTGCCGTTGACTGAGATCACTCCTGAGCCCTTGGCCTCTGCTTCCTTGATGCCTGCGATGATCTTGCGGGCCTTCTCGATGTCCTTTGCCTTAGGTGCGAACACCTCGTTGACTATCGAGATCTGGCGAGGGTTGATGATAGACTTACCGTCGAATCCGAGATTGTGGATGAGTTCCACCTCGTTGCGGAACGACTCCATGTCATCGAGGTTCGAGAACACTGTGTCGAAGCAGTCGATGCCTGCAGCACGTGCTGCGACCACGATAGTCTGGCGGGCGAAAAGAAGCTCTGCGCCTCCCGGTGTCCTCTGGGTCTTGAGGTTAGCGGTATAGTCCTCGGCGCCGAGTGCGATACCCATCATCCTCTTCGAAGCCTTTGCGATAGCGTAGGCGTTGCAGATGCCTTCCGCGCTCTCGATGGCAGCCATGATACGGGTCCTGCCGAGGCAGCCGAGCTTTGTCTCGACCTTCTCGATCTCAGCCTCGAGCTCACGGACCTCGTCAGCAGTCTCCGTCTTAGGCATACGGATCACGTCCACGCCACCCTTGATGACAGCCTCGACGTCCTTCCTTCCGTATGGAGTGCTGAGAGGATTGATACGTACGACTCTCTCGATCCCGCGGAAGTCGATTGACTTCAGGGCGTTGTGGACGAGAAGACGCGCTGCGTCCTTCTCTGCCATGGTCACTGCATCCTCGAGGTCGAGCATGATAGAATCAGGACGATAGATGAACGCGTCCTGCATCATTGCCGGGTTGTTGCCCGGAATGAACATCATTGTTCTTCTTAGTCTTTCCATGCTGATTCTGATTATGATTCCCAGACATCCACTCCGGTGGCACGTACTGCGGCAGCAGTCACTCTTGCGCGGATGGTACAATCCCTGGCTCCTTTGTCGGTAGCCTTGATTTCGGCGTCAGTGACGCCCATACCTGTCAGAGTCTCTTCGATGACGGCACGGATCTGTCTGCCGAACTGAGCGGCGACAGTGCTGTCGAGATCGATATGGAGACCCTCCTTCTCAGCCGGTGCGATCTGGATCATGATATCCCCAGACTCAAGAGTACCGGCAACAGCGTTCTTGATTTCCATTTCGGTATAATTAGTGAATATTGTTTACAGTTGGTTCCAATGGTTATAAAACGTTTGCAAAAATAAATCAATTACTTGAATATTGAAAGCAAAAACAGTTTTTTACAACATGTTTCAAAATACCTGTTAAATAGGTACGGGAAATATGGGAACAAGATTGTAATTTTGCAACATCATGGATTCATTCAACTGTAACGGTAATTGCAGAAGCTGTCCTGTGACGGCATTGAAGGCCGATGCCAGATGCATCAAGGTGGCAGTGATAGGTGCTGACGCGGACATCGCCAGCAAGACCGTCTCGTTCAACGGGTACTCAGTGCGTTTCGACGTGCTTTCCGAGATATCGACCATTCTCGACACCTCGCCTGACATCGTGCTCAATCTGGTGGATGCCCTGGACCTTGAATGTACCATGTACCAGGTAACAAAGCTCATCGACCTCGACATGAAAGTCATCATGTCGCTGCAGAACTACCGCAGATATCTTGCGACCGGCCACTCTGTCAACATCGGACAGCTCTCAAAGCTGCTGGGAATGCCAGTGCTCACTGCAGACTTCAACAACGACCTTGGTCAGATGACGATACTCGGAAAGATCGCCGAAGTCTACCAGGAGCCATTCGTCCGCAAGGTAAACGTCCCTTACGGTCAGGACATAGAGCAGTCTATCACTGAAATCTCAGGCGCGATCCACTCAAGCCACACGGAACACTGGCAGCACTTCTCAGAGCGATACCTCGCAGTCCGCCTGCTTGAGCACAGGGACTACATTCTCCCTTACATCAACGCCCTCCCGAACGCCGAGGAAGTGCTCGCGGTCACAATGAAGACCCACGACGCCCTCGAGAAGGAATTCGGAGAGCAGTCCGAGGACCTCGTAGCCAAGGCAAGGCGCGGTTTCGTGGCCGGTGCGCTCCAGGAGACCGTCGTCCACAGCAGCGACAACTCAGACCACAGCCTCACTCAAAGGCTTGACGCAGTACTGACCAGCAAGTGGCTGGGCTTCCCTCTCATGGTGCTCATCCTGCTGGCCGTCTTCGAGATGACATTTACCATCGGTGCCTATCCGCAGGGATGGATCGAGGACGGCATCGGAAGCCTATGCACATGGCTGCTGGCTGTCCTGAGACCTGGCTGGTTCACCAGCCTCCTCGTCGACGGAGTCGTCCAGGGCGTCGGAGCAGTGCTCTCATTCCTCCCGAACATCATCATTCTGTTCTTCTTCCTGTCGCTGCTCGAAGACTCGGGATATATGTCAAGAGCTGCCTTCCTGATGGACAAGATCATGCACATGGTCGGCCTGCACGGCCGTTCCTTCATACCTATGCTCATCGGTTTCGGATGCAACGTACCTGCGATCATGGCAGCGAAAAGCATCGGGAACAGCAGGGACAGGACACTTACCATGCTCATGATACCTTTCATGAGCTGCTCAGCGCGCCTTCCTGTCTACATGCTCTTCGTCTCAGCATTCTTCGCCAAGTACAAGGCGCTGGTGATGATGGGCATCTACGTCACCGGCATCGTGCTCTCCATCATCTTTGCGTTCGTGATGAAGCAGACGAAATGGTTCAGGATGCAGGACGAGGACTATGTCTCTGAACTCCCGCCTTTCCGCAAGCCGACATGGAGAAACACCGGCATGCACATCTGGGAGCGTGCATCCGACTACCTGAAGAAGATCTCGACAGTGATCCTCGCCGCGTCAGTGATAATCTGGGCTCTGGAATACTTCCCTGCCGGAAAGACCGGCAACGGAGAGAATCCCGAAGAGTCATATCTCGCGATGGTCGGCAAGGGTATGGATCCGATAATGGCTCCTCTTGGTTTCGACTGGAAGATGAACGTCTGCCTGCTCACAGGCCTTCCTGCGAAGGAGGCCATCGTCAGCACCATGGGTATTCTCTACCACGCATCACCAGAGGACGAAGGCGGCAAGGCTTTGGCGACTGTCCTCAGGGAAGAGAGCATCTTCACCCCTGCCACCAGCTGGGCCTTCATGCTCTTCGTGCTCCTCTATTTCCCGTGCATCGCCACGATAGCGACTCTACGCCGCGAGATCGGCCGCCGATGGGCGATCTTCTCAGTTGTTAATTCCCTCGCCCTCGCCTGGCTTGTCGCCTGGCTCGGCTTCCACATCACAATGCTGCTGATCTAGGGTCTGCGGCTATCGGATGATTCTCTTGATGCTGTTGGCCGACTCGATAAGCTTGCGGATCTCAGCCTCGTCGTAATCCGCGATCGCATCGCGGAAAGCCTTCATCTTCTCGATATAGGTATCGACCGCGTGGAGGACATTGTCCCTGTTCTGGCTGAGGATCGGCACCCACATGTCTGCGTTGGACTTCGCGAGACGCACTGTCGAAGAGAAACCACCGGACGCGAGGTCAAAGATATGCTTCTCATCCTTCTCCTTATCAAGGACGGTCAGCGCGAGCGCGAACGAAGTCACATGCGAAATGTGTGACACATATGCGGTGTGGACATCATGGTTGGATGAATTCATATAGATAGCGCGCATGTTCAACGCACTATAGAGATCCTCGACGACCTTCACGGCGCGCGGATTTGACTCCTCACTGTTGCAGATGATGCATGCACGGCCGTCAAAAAGGCCCGGCATGGCTGCCCATGGACCCGAATACTCGGTACCGGCCATAGGATGCGATGCGACATAATGGGCACGCATAGGATGATAGTACGCGACCTTGGTAAGCTGCTCCTTGGTCGAGCAGACATCTATCACGACTTTCCTGCAGTTCTCGATCTTCTCGAACTTGTCAAGGATCTGAGGGAGCATCCTGACGGCAGTGCCTACCGGCACGGCGATCACGATGATATCGCTCAGGTCGACACATTCATCGAATGTGACGATCCTGTCGACCAGGCCTATCTTCTCCGCCGCTGCGGCATTGACAGGCTCTGCCTCTACTCCGTATACCTCTTCAGCGAAACCTCTTCGCTTGAGGTCGATGGCCATTGAGCCTCCGATGAGACCAAGACCGATGATTCCAACTTTCATATTATATGGTTATTGTGCCTGGCACCAGGCCAGGCACCTGATTGTTAAAGACTCTTAGGTGCGTAGATTGAATCCCACCATGTAGGATCGTCCTGGAGGTACTTGGCAAACCAAGCCCAGATGGTATCCTGCCAGTCAAGACGCTTCTGATAGTCGAGGATATGATGGTTCTGATCCTTCACAGCGACGAAAGCAGTCTCCTTTCCGAGGAGCTTGAGGGCTGTGAACATCTGGATACTCTCATTCACAGGGACATTGGTATCAGCGTCACCATGGACAAAGAGGATAGGAGTGTTGATCTTGTCGGCGCGGTAGAGAGGGCTCTGGTCGACATAGAGGTCCTTACGGTTCCATGGATAGCTGTTCGCCATAGATGTCTCGCTGTATGAATAGCCCCAGTAGCCGAAGCCCCAGTAGCTTGTATGGTCACTGATGCCGGCGTGTGAGATAGCTGTCGCGAAGAAGTCAGTGAGGGTCGGGATGTACTGGGACATGAAACCGCCGTATGATGCACCGATGATGCCGACCTTCTTCTCGTTCACGAATGAATGCTCCTTGCAGAACTTCTGGGCGCCCTCGATGATGTCCTCTGCAGGGCCCTGTCCGGCTGTGTTCACGTGTCTCGCACTCCACTCCTGGCCGTTTCCGGTAGCGCCGCTAGGGACTGCGACGATGTAGACGACATAGCCGAGCGCAGCGTAGGCATGGTGTGGATAGCGGCTCTCGAAGTTGCGGCTTGTAGGGCTGCAGCCTCCATAGTAGTTCACGATCATAGGATACTTCTTCGAAGGATCGAAATGAGGTGGAAGGTAGTAGCGGCCGACCACTGTCTCGCCCTTTGAGTTCTTAAAGTTCCACTCATGGCACTCGCCGAGCTCGACATCCTTCAGGATGACAGCGCTTAGGTCCTCCTTGAGCTCTGACTTGCCGCTCTTGAGGTCAAGGGTATAGAGGCGGTCCGAGTTCATGGCACCCTGTCCATAGTATGCCATCACAGGAGCGCCTGCCGCGATTGAGAATCGGTTCACGAGATCCTCCTTTGTAGGGATCTGCTCGATCTTTCCGTTCTTCGGGTTAAGGCGGTAGAGGCTGTAGAGGTCAAGGTTCTCCGCTGTGAAGTAGATCATGCCGTCTGCAGTGCTCCACTCTCCGCTGTTGATGTTAGGGTTGAAGTTCTTTGTCATCGGACGGATCTTCCTTGTCGCGATGTCCATGATATAGAGCTCAGTCTGTGTAAGGCTAGGCGTCTGGCCAGGCTTGACGTTCATGCCGATTCGGTCGAATGCCTCAGGAGAGCCTGTGAGAAGGATCTGCTTTCCGTCTGGAGAGAAGCTGGCTCTTCCCATGAAACCGTCCTTGTCGACGAGAAGTTCCGCCTTGAGCGTAGCAAGGTCGAGGAGGTAGAGGCTGCCGACGGTGGTAGGACGCTCGGTCAGACGTGACTGGCTGACCATGACAAGTGCATATTTGCCGTCCATCGAGATGTCTGACACATATGAATCATGGTAACCGAAGGTCAGCTGCTGCATCATACCGGTCTTAAGGTCGTACTTCGAAGCATATGAACGGCTTCTCCAACCTGGCTGACGGTCGTCCGGCTCGAGTATCTGATAGATATGGTCACGCTCCTTAGGGCCTTCCTGGGTCATTGAATAGATGAGGAAGTCCTCGGTCGGTGCGATCTGGAACCTGCCCTGAGGGAGGTCCTCCACAAGGATCTCCTCCGCGCCTGTCGCAGGGTCAGCGACGATGAGCTGGGTACCTTTCTCAGTGCGGTGTGAGTAGTAATATTTGTTGGACACAGGCATCCAGCTTGCTCTTTCTGCCTTCTCAGCCACAACCTTTCCTGTCGCGATCTCCTTGATCTGTGACGAAGCGCTCGAGCGTCCACCTTCCATGGTGGTGCTGTATGACACGATCATATACTTTCCGTCCGGAGACACCTCTACTCCCGAGAAGCGGGTTCCGAGAAGCACATCCTTCATTCCGTAGAAGTGCTTGCCATCCTCGCGGAGGGTGATCTTGCCCTCTGAAGGTGTATCGATCGTCACCTTGAGTGACTCAGGCTTTCCTGCCTGTGAGACATACTTGATATCTACGTTGTGGGTGGAAGGGCTGAGTTTGAGCTCTCCTGCCGCAGGCTTGCCGTCAACGAAGAGCTTGTAGCTGCCCAGGCCCTCGACCTTGATGGTCGCTGTCGCATAGCTTGTATTCTGGAATGAGAATGTCGCCCAGTTGAGAGCATACTCAGAGTCGGTCGCAGGAAGCGCGTCCCCGGATACCGTAGGTGCATCCTTGAGTGCATCCTTTGAGATAGGAGTATCGAGGATGCTCGAAGGATCGTATGCCTTTGAATTGACGTTCACCTCATCTACCATGAACGGTTTCATGACCGGAAACGGTCCGGCATGCTTGAATGACTTTACTGTAATGTTCTCGGCGCCGGCTGTGAATGTACATGCGATGGCGCAGGCGATAAGCCAGAATTTCTTCATAACAATTAGTTGGTTACAATGACTGTGCAAGTTACAGAAAAAATCCCAAAGAGGGAAACGCTTGCCCGCCAAACGCACGCCCTCGCTGATGGCAGGCGGTCCCGTCAGGGTCGGGCGGTGCTGTCGGGGAGGGTCCGTTCCGTCGGGGAGGGCGATCCCGGCAGGGAGGACAGTTCTACCAGGGAGGGCGGTTCCGTCAGGGTCGGCACGCAGATGCCCCTTCCCGTCGCCCCAGGCGGCCGATGTCCGTGCCGACCCCTCTGTTACGGGCACCTCGGCACGCTGTCACCCCATTTCAAACGCCTGCAAGCGGGTTCGCCGTGCCGACCCCCTCGGAATGGGCCAGTCGGCACGCAGATGCCCTTTCCCGTCGCCCCAGGCGGCCGATGTCCGTGCCGACCCCTCTGTTACGGGCACCTCGGCACGCTGTCACCCCATTTCAAACGCCTGCAAGCGGGTTCGCCGTGCCGACCCCCTCGGAATGGGCCAGTCGGCACGCAAGCACCCCTGCTCGAACGCCTCTGCCAAGCATCGCCGTGCCGACTAAAGCAGGCCCCGCCTGGCGGGGCCTGCCGAATGGACGGACAGCACCGACAGAACGCCCCTTCTCTGTGCCGGCAGGTCAGTCTTTCTCAGGGCCGACACCGGCCTGCGCCTCAACCCTGGTGCCGGCAGAGCGGTCAAGGTAGCGACGGACCTCCCTTTCGGGCAGACGGACGACTGTCGAGATCTGCCGTAGAGACAAGCGGTGCTGCCGTCGGATATCCATCGCCAGTTCCAGGCGCTGGAGCGAGGAAAGCGCCCGGGGATCGTAACGGCCGAACATACGGTAGCATGATTCCGAACAAAGACGACGGGCCTCGATGTCCTCGACCTCGACGCCACGGGACTGAGCCATGGAAAGCTGCACCGTCTCGTTCTTGGCCCGGCCATTGCCCAGGAAGACGCGATATCTGTTGAAAGACCCATAGATCTGTTCAAAGAGCGAGACATCGATGTAGTTGGACGGGAGCAGGAAACCGTTGCACACCAGCCAGTCCGAAGGGACTTCGTGCTTGGAATGCAGCAAAGATTGGCGAGCCCTGAGGGGCAGCGAACCTATCCTGACAGGCTCACAGACCTTGCCGTCCACGCCAACCAGCCACAACGGAACCGCCAGCGGAGACCGGAAATACATCGACCCGCTGCCCCACAGATAGTCATACGGCATCACCTGCTTTCCGTCTTTTGTCGGCTGGATGATGGTATACACCCCGACATTCCTCAGATACTCCTGATCCTTGACCTCCTCGATGTCACAATGGAAGAAAACATCGTCCTTCGAGCCTCTTGTATTGACGATATAATGCACCGTCAGAAGCTCGTATTGCTCCTTGAAGGCGACGGCTTGCTCATAATACCCGTACTGAAGGGAATGGATATGCGATTCCTCGACAGAAAAAGTGACGACCTGGACACCGCTGGCCAGGGCACATATCCCGACGCGATTGAAAGCTGCGTACTTGTCCTGCTCGCAGACGATGAAATTCCTCGAATCCTCTCCATCCGCATAAAGATGGAAAAAGCACTTCTTGTCCATGGTACCTCTCTCCCACTGTTTTACATAACTCCAACGCCACCACCATGATGACATTTGCTAATATGGGAGAAATCTTCGAGAATTCAAATCGCCAGGCGATGATTTCGAGGGATTGGCAGACATTTCGTCAGGGTCGGCACGCAGATGCCCTTTCCCGTCGCCCCAGGCGGCCGATGTCCGTGCCGACCCCTCTGTTACGGGCACCTCGGCACGCTGTCACCCCATTCCAAACGCCTGCAAGCGGGTTTGCCGTGCCGACCCACTTGAAATGGGCCAGTCGGCACGCAAGTACCCCTGCTCGAACGCCTCTGCCAAGCATCGCCGTGCCGACTAAGGCGGACCCCGCCAGGCGGGGCCGACCGAATGGGCGGACAACGCCTACAGGGAGGACGGAACCGCCCGGCTCCCGGCCGACACCCGTGCCGACGCCACAGGCAGGCCGGGAAACGAAAAAAGCTCCGGAATTTCTTCCGAAGCCTTCGTGCGGTAGGTGAGACTCGAACTCACACAGGCCAACGCCCACTACCCCCTCAAAGTAGCGTGTCTACCATTTCACCACTACCGCAAATATGTCTCCCTAACTTTCGTTTGGGATTGCAAATATACGCACGAATATTTAATCTCCAAAACTTTTTCAATATTTTTTCACATACATATATTCAATATGCTTTGTGCTTCAAAAAAGTATTCCTATCTTTGCATCCGCATCCTCGGGAAGGGTGTATAAACTTATTTTATAACTTTTTAAAAACAGATTCACAATGGCTGTTAAAATTCGTCTTCAGCGCCACGGTAAGAAGAATTTCGCATTCTTCCACATTGTAGTGGCTGACTCACACGCTAGACGTGATGGTCGTTACATCGAGCAGCTCGGCTCTTACAATCCTAACACAAACCCTGCAACTATCGTTCTCAACAACGAGCGCGCACTTGCATGGATCAAGGTTGGTGCAGAACCAACTCTCACAGCTCGTCGTATCCTCTCTTACGAGGGTGTTCTTCTCCGTCATCACCTCGACGGTGGTGTTGCAAAGGGCGCACTCACACAGGAGCAGGCTGACAAGAAGTGGGCAGATTGGAAGGCTCAGAGAGATGCTAAGATCGAGGCTAAGAAGCAGGGTCTTTCAAAGGACGCTGCAGCTAAGGCTAAGGCAGCAATCGAGGCTGAGGCTAAGGTAAACGCTGACAGAGCAGAGGCTATCGCTAAGAGAAAGGCTGAGGCTGAGGAGGCTGCACGCAAGGCAGCTGAGGAAGCAGCAGCTGCAGCAGCAGAGGCTGAGGCTCCAGCTGAGACTCCTGAGGCATAAGTCTATGTCCGATTCAGGTACAAAAGGCCTGTTTCAGATTGCCCAGGTACTGAAGTCTAATGGTATCAACGGGGAGCTTCTCATGAGCTTCCGCGACATTGATCCTTCAGAAATCGACCAGCACGAACCGGTGTTCATCAATTTTGATGGACTTCCGGTTCCTTTTTTTATCGAATCCTTCACCCAGAGAGGCAGCAACAAGGCCCTTGTAAAGCTCAACGACATCTCCACACTTGAAGATGCGGAGGAAATCGTGGGCAGACCGGTGTTCGCCGAGGAAGCCAGCTACGAATTCGAGGACGACGGCTATGAAGACCTCATCGGATGGACCCTGTTCGACGAGAAGGGCAACAGGAGAGGCGAGGTCGTTGACTACGAAGACATCCCTGGCAATCCATGCGTCGTAGTCGAGACTGCGGACGGGCAGGCGATGGTCCCACTTCACGAGGACCTCATCATCTCGGTCGACGAGGACAACCAGGCCATAACGATGGAAATCCCCGACGGCCTTCTTTAACGGCAGCGGGCATACGACATATCGGCCGCGGGCATACGACATATCGGCCGCGGCCAAGGAACATAGAAAAGTCCCGGGCAGAAGCCCGGGACTTTTCATATCACACTGCAACCATAGCCTGGACCACAAAAGCCAACGGCACCAGTTCCTGGGCCTGTGCTAATTTTCCTCGGTGATCTGAGTGTTGAAGTTGTCGATGCAGACGTAGAGCGGGAGGTCAGGACGGTTTGACTCAAGCCTTACGTCGACCGAAGTCACTGAGCCGAGACCCTTGAGTTCCATATCTGTCCACTCCTTGAGGACGGTAAGTGTACCGTCGTATCTGGCAAGGTCCTTTGAGACAGAAGCTCCCTTGACATCGTTCTTGTAGCCGATGAATGTCACCTTGAGGTAGTCACCCTGCTTGAAAGGCTCAAAGCCTTCTGCGCCGTTGATGATCATGTCAGCCACGAGTCCTGTGTTGGTAATCTGGCAGAGCGACGGACGGCAATCAGCCATGGTACTGCCCAGGAAAATTATACCTGACTTCTCTTCAGGATTAAGACTTTCCTGAGGATTCTGGTAATATACGGCAAAGATAGTCCTTCCCTTGCCCGTAGTCTCATATGCACAATACTCATTGCACTTCTCGCCCCTCTTCGAAAGATCCTTGTCGTACTTCGCAGAAATCACGAAACCGCCGGAGTGTTCTTTCGCCTCGTCGACGCCGACATTATAGACGAACTCGCCGGAGGTTCCGACGAAATATCCTCCGACCATGACGCTGTCAGGATAATCCACAAGGAGTCCCCTGTAGTCGAAATTGTCATTCGTAGAGCGATTGTTGGTATAGCTTCCGTGGCCAAGGCACGATGAAGCCATGAGTGCCGCAGCTGCGACAGATAGTGCAATAAGTGTTCTTTTCATTCAGTCAATTATTTTTTCAGGTCACGGATAGTCTTATCCATGATCTGGAGCGTTTCCTTCGTAGCCGGTGTCAGCGGAAGACGGCAGTCATTCCTGCAAAGGCCCATCAGAGAAAGGCCACCCTTGACCGGGATAGGATTGCTCTCGACGAAGCAGTTCTTGAACAGAGGCATGAGGAATGCGCTCTGCTTTGCGCCGAGTTCATAATCACCCGCAGCCATTGTGTGGACGAGCTCTGAGACCTTCTCAGGAGCGATGTTCGATGCGACGCTGATGAGGCCGGCAACGCCGTCTCTCATAAGTTCGAAGGTCTGGTCGTCATTGCCGCTGAGGACAGTGAATCCCTCCGGAGCATGCTTCACGATGTCGAAGATCTGGTCGGTCTTGCCTGAAGCCTCCTTGATCGCCACGATGTTAGGAATCTCAGCAAGGCGGAGTGTCGTGCGCGGAAGCATGTTCGAACCGGTACGTCCAGGCACGTTGTAGAGCACGATCGACTTCTCGGTCGACTCTGCCACTGCCTTGAAATACTGGTACATGCCGTCCTGTACCGGCTTGTTGTAGTAAGGCACGACTACGAGATATCCGTCAGGTCCGTAAGGCTCAAGGAGCTGGATGTTCTTGATGGTATGTCTGAGGGAATTGCTGCCGGCACCTACGATGATCGGCTTTCCCTGTGCGTACTGCTTTGTGATCTTGAGGAGCTCGATCTTCTCTTCGTCCTCAAGGCAAGGTGTCTCTGCTGTGGTTCCGAGCGGAACGAGGAAGTCAACGCCTCCCCTGACCTGTCTCTTCACCATCTCTGCGTATGCAAGGTAATCAACCTCACCGCTTTCAGTAAATGGGGTCACCAAAGCGGTGCCGCATCCTTTCAATGTCATTGTCTTCATGTCTATGGTTGGTTGATTAAGTTTATTCTCCTCTGAAGAAAAGCTCCTTGAACTCGTAGATTCCCTCGAGTCCTTCTGTCATCTGGGCTGCCGTCACTGCGCCTGCAGCAAGGCCTCCACGCGAGAAAGCCTCGTGCTCAAGGGTGAAACGGTCATTGATGCCCTCGAAGCTTACGGTATGGATTCCTGGGATCTCGCCGGCTCTTACAGAAGTGATCTGCACCTCACCAGGCATGTTCCTCCTGACATCCTCGCCGAGGGTGATCGCAGTTCCGCTTGGAGCATCAAGCTTATGGCAATGATGCTTCTCGATGATATATGGGGTATAACCACCTGCCTTGTTGAGCTGCTTTGCTACCAGCTCGACTGCCGCTGACAGCACATTGATACCTACTGAGAAATTAGACGCCCAGATAAGAGTCGTGCCGCACTTGCGGAAGTAGTCGAACACTTCTTCCTTGATGTCATACCAGCCTGTAGTTCCGACCACCACTGCCTTGAAGTTCTCGGCGAGTGTCCTGTAGTTTGCACGGAACGAATCAGGGAAGGTGAAATCGATGCAGACGCAGTCCTTTGCGACCTCCTTGTCGAAAGAAGCGATGTCCTCGCTCCATCCTGCGTACTCGATACCCCTTTCAATAAGGGTCTTTTCGACCATGTGGCCCATTTTGCCGTAGCCACTGATTACTACCTTTACCATTAGAAAAGTCTATTATGAAGTTCGTTTACAATTTCTTTTACATTGCTTCTGTCCACGACGGCGCTCAGGTCCATCATCGAAGAGCCGAAGCTGAGCATGGAGCACTTTCCACTCTCGCGCACAGCATCCATGATACCGGGACATGCCGACAGTCCTTTGCCTACCACCGAGATCTGGGACTTATCTCTGAAATAGGTCACGTCGTACCTGTCCGAAAGTTCCGAGACGGCGTTCTGAAGGCCAGGCTGCCCGCACTCGAATGTCAGGGACAGCTTCGAGACGGATGTCGACATCAGGCTTATCTCCAGCTTGTTGGCCTTGAGTACAGGGACGATGTCGCAAAGCATTGCCGACACGCTCTTCTGGGCCGGAGCGGCGATCTCGAGATAGTCGATCTCGGTAAGGAACGCCACTGACTTAGGGCCTTCCGGGATATCGACGTCCTTTGCGACCGTCGAGCCCTCCCCTTCCGGGTTCATGGTATTGAGCACCCTGATAGGGATGTTGCGTCTTCTCGCCGGGCCTATGGTAAGAGGATGGAGCACTCTCGCGCCGAGATATGCCATGACCGCAGCCTCCTCGTATGAGGCCTTGTCGATCCTGGCTGTCTTTTCCACGACCCTTGGGTCCGCTGTCCTGATTCCGTCGACGTCCGTCCATATCTCTACCCTGTCGGCGTTGAGTGCCATGCCGAAGATCGCTGCGGAATAGTCAGAACCCTCGAAACCGAGGACTGACGACGCACCTGCTGCGGTGGATGACACGAATCCCTGGGTGAGGACGACCTTGACGCCCTTGGCGCTTGCAGGTATGATCCTCTTGATGTTTGCCTGGCATACATCCAGGTCAGGCTTTGCGCTGAGATAGTTGTCGTCAGTGATGATCATCCTGCGCGCATCGGCCCAGTTGCAGCTGATGCCTTTCTCATTGAAAGCCGCTGCCACTATCGTAGACGACAGTATCTCGCCGGTGGAGATTATCCTCGCATGGCTGCGGGCCGAAAGTTCGCCTATCTGGCCTACTCCTTCCACGAAAGAATCGAGGTCAGAGCATATCTGGCTGACTTTTGACAGTGTCTCTTCGAGATTGGTTCCGCTGAGCATCTCCTTACAGAGTCCGACATGTCTGTCGCGAAGCGCCGCAAGGTCTGCCCTGTAGGCATTGACATTCCTGTTCTCCGCTTCCTCAGCGATCTGGACAAGGAGTCTTGTGACCTTGGCGAGAGCTGAGACGACCACGAGAGGCTTCTCACGAAGCCTGCCGCTGACAATCGAGATGACTCTCTCGATTGCCTCTCTGTTCTGTACGGAGGTACCTCCGAATTTCATTACTATCATATAGTCTCAGCAAATATTCGCGGAACTTTGACCGCAGTCTGCAAATATACTAATTTCGGAAGTATTTTCCGACAACCGGGAGCTGCGAAAGTGGAAAGTCTTTCCTGACGACATAGGCGACGAACACAAGCAGGAGCAAGGTATTTACCATGATCGCAGGTACCATGGACATATTCGCGTTCGCGAGGCTTATGCCGACATAAAGGACTGCCGTCAGAATTACGTACATGGCGATGTCCTTGACCGGATATGCGATAGGATTCTTCTTCTGGCCGACTATGTATGATACGACCATCGCGACCGCGTAGCCGGCGAATCCGCCCCACGCGCAGGCGATGAAGCCGTACTTAGGGACGAATATGAAGTTGACCAGCAGAAGGACCGCGCAGCCGATTCCGGAGAACACTGCGCCCCAGATCGTCTTGCCGATGAGCTTGTACCAGAACGAGAGATTGAAATAGACGCCCATCATTATCTCCGCCGCCATCACTATCGGAATCACCTTGAGGCCGTCCCAGTAGTCGGCATTGACGATATATTTCAGTATGTCGATGTAGGCCATCACGCTGAGGAACGCAAGGAGGGTGAAGATGAGGAAGTACTTCATTCCCTTCGCGTAGGTCTCCTTGCTGTCCTTGTCCTTGGCATTGCCGAACACGAACGGCTCATAGGCGTAGCGGAAAGCCTGGGTTATCATTGCCATGATCATGGCGATCTTCACTGCGGCTCCATAGATGCCCAGCTGCACGCTTGCGTCCTCGCCTTCATAGATATAAGGGAAGAGCATCTTGTCGGCAGTCTGGTTGAGGATGCCGGCGATTCCGAGAATCAGGATAGGCCATGAGTAGCTGACCATTTCCTTCATAAGGCCAAGGTCGAAGCCGTAGGTGATGCCCTTGAGTTCCTTCAGGAGGAAGAAGGTCAGGAAAGCCGAGCAGAAGAGGTTGATGCTGAAGACATAGCCGACGCCGACTTCCTGTGTACGGGACATTATTAGGAACACCCACAGGTTGAGGGCTATGCTGAGTCCGATGTTAAGCAGCTTGAGCGCAGCGAACTTGAGGGCTTTCTTCTGGTATCTGAGATATGCGAACAGGACGCACTGGAAGGCGTCGATCGCGACGACGGTGGCCATCACCCAGACATACGACGGATGATCGGCATATCCGAGGGCCGTGGATATAGGCCCTATGAAGGCGACCACAAGCGCTATGAACGCGAGCGCTATGGTCCCGACCATCCTGAGGATAGTCGAGAACACCATCTTAGGATCCTTGTCCTCACGGTTTGCGAAATAGAAGAAGGTCGTCTCCATTCCGAAAGTGAGTATCACAAGGAGGAGGGCCGTATAGGCGTAGATGTTGGTAATCACGCCGTAACCGCCGCTGGCCGCGGCGATCTTGTATGTATAAAGCGGGGTCAGGAGGTAGTTTAGGAACCTTCCGACGATACTGCTCAGTCCATAGATAGCAGTATCCTTTGCCAGTGCCTTGAAATTAGCCATAAGAAAAATCGCTGAACAATATGCTAATATAGCAATTATTCAGCGAAATCATCTGTATAGTCACCCGGAAGACTACTTGTCTTTCTCGCGGATCTCGACCCTGCGGATCTTTCCGCTGATGGTCTTAGGCAGTTCGTCCACGAACTCTATCCTTCTCGGGTACTTGTAAGGAGCTGTCGTCTCCTTCACGAATGTCTGGATATCCTTCACGAGTTCGTCGCCGGCCTTCGGCTTCCACTCGTCCTTCAGGACTATGGTAGCTTTCACAAGGAAGCCTCTGATCTCGTCAGGCACGCCTGTGACGGCGCACTCGACGACTGCAGGATGCTTCATGATGACACTCTCGACCTCGAACGGGCTGATCCTGTAGCCAGAGCTCTTGATGACATCGTCATTCCTGCCGACGAACCAGTAGTAGCCGTCCTCGTCACGGGTAGCGACGTCTCCGGTGTGGTACATTCCGTCGTGCCAAGCGTTCTTTGTAAGTTCCTCGTCACGGTAGTAGTACTTGAAGAGGCCGAGCGGCTTTTCCTTGCCTACGCGGACCACGATCTCGCCTTCCTCGCCCGGACCGGCAACTTCTCCGTCAGGACGGATAAGGTCGACATTGTACTGAGGGTTAGGGACACCCATCGAGCCCGGCTTCGGAGTCATCCATGGGAACGTGCCGAGCGAGAGGGTCGTCTCGGTCTGTCCGAATGCCTCGTAGATATGGAGACCTGTACGCTTATGGAAGAGCTCGAACACAGAAGGGTTGAGGGCCTCGCCCGCCGTACAGCAGTATCTGAGCGACGAGATGTCGTACTTGGAGAAATCTTCCTGGATAAGGAAGCGATATACTGTCGCAGGAGCACAGAGCGATGTTATCCTGTACTTCCCGATCATTGCAAGCATGTCGGCCGGAGTGAACTTGACATGGTCATATACGAACACGGTCGCGCCGGCAAACCATTGTCCGTAGAGCTTGCCCCATACCGCCTTGCCCCAGCCGGTGTCGGCGATCGTAAGGTGGATGCTGTCCTCTGAAAGGTTGTGCCAGTAGACACCGGTCACGAGATGTCCGAGGGCGTAGAGGTGGTCATGTGCCACCATCTTAGGGTTTCCGCTGGTGCCGCTGGTGAAGTACATCAGGAGCGTGTCGTCGTTGGTGTTGACATGCTCCGGGCGCACGAAGGCAGGAACGTCGTTCCACTCCGCATGCCAGTCATGGAATCCCTCAGGGACCTCAGGTCCGATGCTGACGAGGACCTTGACGGAAGGGCTCTGGGCAAGTGCGTCCTGGATATGTCCGAGGATCTGAGGCTCGCCGGCACAGATGATCGCCTTCACGTCAGCGCGGTTACACCTGTAGACGATATCCTTTCCCGTGAGAAGATGGGTCGCAGGGATTGCGACTGCACCGATCTTGCTAAGACCGAGCATGGTCAGCCAGTACTCATAGCGTCTCTTCAGCATGATCATGACCATGTCGCCCTTGCCTATGCCGAGAGACTGGAAATATGCCGCCGTCCTGTCAGACAGTTCCTTGAGGTCCTTGAATGTGAAGCGGATGCATTCGCCCTTGTCATTGGTCCAGAGAAGAGCCAGTTTCTCAGGCTTCTCCTCTGCCCACACGTCCATCACGTCGTATGCGAAATTGAAATTCTCGGGGATGACGAACTCGAGGTTCTCTATGAAATCCTCCTGAGACTTGAATTCTGTCTGCTTCAGAAATCTTTCGATCATAAATTCTTCTGGTTTAGTTGCGTGGTCCGTTTATTAAATTCAATACAAATTAAAATCAAAAATCAGAGCCGCTGAAATCAATGTGGCAGAACCCACATATATGTGATATTTGTGGCGATTGGGGCGATATTGTGGTGAAATTTGGACTATTATTATTAATTTTGTAGACGATAATTGCACTTCATGGGCCTTTTGATCGTATTTCTGGCAGGAACGATCCTCATTTCGTTCCTCTGTTCAATCCTCGAGTCGGTACTTATGTCGACTCCTCTTTCATATATCACGATGATGAAGGAGAAGGGCAGCAAGAGCGCTGACAAGTTCATGGAGTACAAGACCGACATCGACCGTCCGATCGCAGCTATACTTTCGCTCAACACGATCGCCAACACGATCGGCGCAGCAGGAGTAGGACGACAGGCGACGCTCATCTTCGGAAGCACATGGTTCGGTGTCATCTCAGCTATCACCACGGTCCTCATCCTCGTATTCGCGGAGATCGTCCCTAAGACCATAGGAACGACATACTGCAAGAACCTGATGAAGTTCACATCGCGCGCGATCTCCATTCTTATAATCCTTATGTATCCTCTGGTATGGGTCGTACAGTTCATCAGCAGACTCATCGCAAAGGAAGAAGACGAGAGTGCAGTCAGCCGCGAGGAAGTGTCTGCGATGGCGAACATCGGCGCGGAGGAAGGAGTCATCGACTCAAGCGAGAACAAGGTAATCCAGAATATAATGAAGCTGGACAACGTCAAGGCCTTCGACGCTATGACCCCGCGTATCGTCGCCACGACCGCCCAGGAGAACATGACCCTCAAGAACTTCTACAAGAACGACACATATCTCCACTATTCAAGAATCCCGGTCTACTCGGATTCCCCTGAATACATCACTGGATATATCCTGTTGTCAGACGCCCTCGAAGGTCTTGCTGACGACAATTTCGACACCAGGCTCAAAGATCTCAAGAGGCCTATCTCTTTCTTCAACGAAGAGACCTCCCTGGGCGACATATGGGAATCGCTCCTCAAGAAGAAGGAGCAGATGGCCCTGATCATCGACGACTATGGATGCTTCCAGGGAATCGTCACACTCGAGGACATCATCGAGACCATCCTCGGACTTGAGATCATCGACGAGAATGACCAGTTCACAGATATGCAGCAGTACGCGCGCGAACGTTGGGAAAAGAGGCAGAAGCGCTACCGCCCTATCGTCATACCGGCAGACAACTCCGATTCAGAGCAATAACACAGATATGAAACAGCTGATAACCTCTCTTCTCGTGGCGATCTTCATCGTCACAGCATGTTCACAACCATCTTCAACCCAGCTCAAGCCGCGTCTTGTAGTCCTGACTGACATCGGAGACTGCGACGTCGAGCCTGACGACATGGAATCAGCGGTACGCCTGCTCGCCTACGCGGACCGCTTCGAAATCGAAGGTATCATGACCTCGATCGGATGGAACTGCGACCCATATCCCGAGGACTGGGTCGAATACCTGAACACAGTAGTGGACGCGTACGGGGAGGACGTCAGGAATCTGATGGCCCGAAGCGGACAGACTTCGTTCATGTCCCTTTCGCAGGAGAACGGAAAGCAGGAGCTCGGGTACTGGCCAAGCTATGAGTATATCAAGAGCAGATGCATGGCCGGCAGCCATAGGGCAGGAATAGGCGTCATCGGGGCAGACAATGACACTCCAGGAAGCGAATTCCTTATCAAGCTTGCAGACGAAGATGACGACAGGCCTATATGGGTGGCAGCCTGGGGTGGAGGAAACACCCTTGCGCAGGCAATCTGGAAGGTCAAGCAGACACGCTCGCCAGAAGAGCTAAAGGCTTTCGTCAGGAAATTCAGGATATACACCATCAGCGACCAGGACATGGTCTACGCGATGCGCTTCAATCGGGAATACAGTTCCCACATGTGGCTTCGCACCGAGTTCCAGGACGACCTCCAGTTCATCTGGGACGAAGGAGCATGGCAGCTTCAGTGCGAGCTTGGAAAGCAGTACTGGGACAGGCACATATCTGACATCCAGGGCCATGGTGCCATGGGCTCGGTCTATCCAGACTACAAATGGGGTGTTGAAGGCGATACTCCTTCGTTCCTTTATGTGATGCCTAACGGCCTCGTTGATCCGGAGGATCCTACCCAGGCAGGCTGGGGAGGATACCACAAGTGGGGTATCTCTCCAGACAGGAAGACCTATGCATGGAACAGCTGGGAGCAGCCTCAGAAGTCAATCTCGGAAGGCTATTTCGAGCGTTTCTATCCGGACATGCTCAATGACTTCGCCGCAAGGATGCAGTGGGCCGCAGAAGGCAAGGGCAACACGAATCCGGTTGTAATAGTCAACGGTCAGGACGGAATCGCGCCTATCCATATCTGTGCTTCAGCTGGAAAGAAAGTGAAACTTGACGGATCGAAGTCCAAGGACAGAGAAGGAGATCAACTGTCATTCAAATGGTGGCATCAGCCTGAGGCAGGTGATTACAGCAATCCTGTTGAAATCGACCGCAGCGACGCATCGGTCGCATTTGTAAGTGTTCCTTCGGACGCCAACGGCAAGTCTCTGCACATCGTCTGTGAAGTCCATGACGACGGAGCATTCAACCTCGTCTCATACCGACGCATCATCATCGACGTACAGTAAGGAAGACGTAGCAAGCCGCTTCCGACCCAAGCGACATGCCCTATCTATCTTAGTGACCTAGGTCAAACAAAAACAGTGCGATCTAGGTCAGCCAGAAATCACATCTTACTGATAATAAGGATATTACATAATAGGAACGACCTAGGTCAACGACATTTCATCTGACCTAGGTCAAAGCCGGTATACAAAAACAAAAGCGACCCGGTCTAAATGACCAGGTCGCTTGTTTTGTGGAGATAAAGAGATTCGAACTCTTGACCCCCTGCTTGCAAAGCAGGTGCTCTA
>JAKSJP010000033.1 GCA_024398105.1 Bacteroidales bacterium
CTTAGCTTCCATAAAAGTGTACCTTTTTTGGTAAACTTTTTTTAGGACGATACACTACAGGAAATCGCCTAACTGCCTGACAGCCAACGAATAACGCATTTCCCTGTAGTGCGGATCGACCTACAGGGAAATGATTATGTCATTGAGATACAGACGGTTAACCGATGGAAAATTCCGCGAAAAGGGCGTCGTGGTCGGACCAGCCATTGCGGGAGGGGGCGTCGAGCTTGCGCAGGCGACGAAGTCGAAGACCGTCATTGTAGAGGATGTGGTCGATGCGGAAGGGCAGGGGACTGTGGATCGTCGCGCCATATCCGAAGCCGCCTTTCCACCAGGCGTCCGTGAAGCCGGCCCGACGCAACGAATTCAGAGCAGGGGAGCCGCTGACGTCGTTCATGTCACCTATGACCATGGTTGGTGTCGGGGTTGGAGCTGCCGATGCCTTTGTTTCCGGTGTAGGCACCGACAGAACTCCGGCGTGCTTTAGCAGCGTATCGACCTCCTGACGTCGGACCTCCGCCGAGGCGCTGACCCTGTCGAGATAGAACTTCAGGCCCTCGAGATCCTTGATATTGTCCGGCGTGCTGTAATTCCTCTTGGCCAAATCGTAGTTGTTGCTGGCGAGATGACAGTAGTAGATCGAGAGCGGGGTACCATGGACCGAAGTCTTGATCGAGGTCACGCTGCCGGTCGATGAACGTGTCAGTCGAAGTCTTTCCTGGCTGCCCTCGAAGCGGCTGTATAATGCGTCGCCCGTGTCCCAACTTCGGCGCAGACTCGTGTACCCGGCACGAAGCATACGATTGTGCAACGTATCCGAGCAGAACTTCATATAATACTCCGTAATGAGCACGAAATCAGCATCTTGCTCAAGAATAAAATCGGTTATTTCTTGTTCATGGTTGGTGAATTCCGGCGACTCGCCATGGACATTCAGCGTCAGGACCGAGATGGTGTTTCCGGTAGCAGACTTGTCTATACGATGGAGCCTCAGCGGCAGGCATTGGGCGTAGATGTCCAGCGCAAGCGAGAGCATCAGGATCGTCAGCGCGACCCATCTGCGGCCGCACGCGAGCGCTATCAGCGACAGCGTCAGCCCCGCCAGAAAAACGAATGGAAGTACAAGTCCGAACATCTCAATAAGTCAGCTCTGCTAAGATACGAAATATTTTCGCTGTTTTTGTATTTTGTATCAAGTTGGATTTCAGCAAGTTACGATTTTACTTTCGGCTAATTAACCGAAAGTAAAAATATAATCACCTGATATTCAGAGAGTTAAACCACATGCTTAGGTAATGACATTTTATTACTAAATTTGCAGCAAGAAGATTGAAATCAATGAATAAGACGGTTTTTGAAGCGCATGGAGAGGAGCTGATTGCTCGCGCGGGTATGACAAAGGCGGAATTCGCCCGAAGGATGGGCATAAAGAGACAGAACGTGAAGTCACTGTTCCGCTCTCCGAAACTGGAGACCGTCCAGAAGGCGGCCCTGGTGCTGAACCTGCCGCTTGTGTATCTGATTGGGTATGTGGATCCGATTGATTATAGTGAGGAGCCGTTCAATATTCAATCAGAGGACATCCAGACTGAAGATCTTGCTGAAGACAAAATGGTTGAACAGCAATTGATTGAGAAGGATGACCGGGAAATTGATTTTTCATCTGTAGGGAAGACATTCAGGCATTTCAAGGGAAACCGATACAAGGTGCTGGCGATCGCGAAGCACAGTGAGACCACCGAGCCGATGGTGGTGTATCAGGCGCTTTATGGCGACGGGGGCGTGTGGGTGCGTCCGTACGAAATGTTCTTCGGCACCGTCGAGCGCGACGGCATCGTCCGTCCTCGCTTTGAGGAAGAGTAACCTATTTCAGGATGACGCGCGTACCCCATGAAGCCAGAAAAGAAAGCTGAATACTATAGACTGTTATTTGAGTAAAAAAAAGAGCTCCGAACGAAACCTGTCGGAGCTTAATCTTTTTTATAGTGCCTGTGGGCGCCGGAGCTTCCCATATTCACTTTTGCCTTACAAAACTACGGTTATATTTTGAATTGGACAAGTAATGGGCAATCAGTTTGATGATTTTATGAACTGTTGATGTGTTTTCTGCCATTTCCGTGGTTGTAGATGGCAGAAGTATTCCTGTTTTGCGCTCAACAAAAGGTTGTAAACGTGGGGCTTTGGTATAGAGTACACGTGTAGCATGGCGTATCTCGTTCCACATGTCTCGGGAGCGATTGACGGATATTTGCCTAAGCATGAAGTCAATGACGCGTATGGCTCCGTAGAAGGTGTTCTGGCTGCCTATAGGTAGTGAGGGACATGCTGCCCCAGATTGTACGCATGAGGCAAGTCCCATATCTACGATGACGTTCCCGTGGGCACATGAGTTTCGAACTTCTCGAATGACAGAGAGGTAGTTCTTGAAGATGCCGATGGCTGGTTCGCCGAACTTCTGGCTGATAAGACTTTTGTCGTTGGTAGATAGGAGTTTGTCGTAAAGGTTTTCGAGGTTGCCAAGGGTCATGTATTCCATAGCTTTCCATGCAGGAGCATAGGGTTCTTGATAACGATGGTGATGACGCTTGATAGGGGCTTTGTCCTTTATGTTGCCGTAGAATCGTGAGGTAAATGTCGTGATAAAGCTAGCATCTACTATAGTGGGATCTACATACCACCAGGGGTTGGACGAGTATCGATTGGATAGTTCATATATGATGGTGGTGCGAAGAGCAACTTCGATGCGCGAAAGGTATCGGTTGAGGATGTTGCGGAGATCGAGGTCATAATAGTAAAACGCTACGATATCTTCAATGGTGGTGCCGGGGAGCACGTTGTGTGATCTTCGATGGTCGAGGAATGGGTAGGTCTGCTCGAAAGGGTAGGTGTAGAATCCGAGTCGGTAGTAGCCTATGTCTGAGAGATATTCAAATGCTTTGGTTTCATCGGCAATCTGCACTCCTCGGGATTTGAGGAGTGTGATTTGCTGCTGGTATGATGTTGCACGTTTAGTATATGGTATTTTGGTTCTACGAGCCATATTAATGTGGACTGATTTTTAAGATATATCAATAACTTTCCCTGCATCAAAGCCATTGCATAGGTGCTCGTTCTCGAATACGTAACCCATTTGGTTTGAAATGACCTTTGTGTTTCCGATTACAGTATCTATGTTGGTGTGGGAATGGCCGTAAATCCATACGTCAATGCGGCTGTCGGCAATGAAATCGCCTAACTCTGTGGCGAATGCGCTATTGAGGTCGGATCCCAGATGTTGTGCGGCTACTACCTGAAGGGTCGGAAGATGATGAGAAACAACCACAATATGTTTAGCTGTACTCTCCTTCACACTCTTCTTGATAAAGTCAAGGCAAAAGGTATGTATGCGGTTATAGTCTTCTACTGTCAGTCGTTTGCCGTTGAACTTTGTCTGGTAGAAGTCGTTCAATCCTCTTGATACGAAGTACTCATATACAGGAGGAACATGCGACCATAACGTACTGAGGATAATGTCGGTATCGCCTATCCGTACCACCTGATTCTGGTAGTAGCCGACATTCTCCTTGAACATCCACTGCCATTGCAGTCCTCTGGTCATTATATCGCAGCCCTGATAATACTCGTGATTCCCAGGAACCATCAGCACCTGCTTGAAATTGGCAGACGCCCACTTCCAGAACTTGCTCAATGGTGCCGTATTATTGTTCAAGTAGAATGTATCACCCGCTAGCACCAGTACATCACCAGTAACAGGAAACTCCACATTCTTCAAGTATCTGCTGTTCTCTGCAAACTCCATATGGAGGTCGCTCATGTATTGGATTTTCATATTATTATTCATCTTCATCCCATCCCTCATAGGGGCACGTCCAGTCTTTATTGTCAAATTCCTGCTGGACTTTATCCAGTTCTTCTTTGAGGCTTGATTGCATAGTATCCTCTCCATCATCTCCTGATAGCATCCAATCCACCCGTTGGGCATATACGTATGCTTTACGGATCTGCAGGTAAGCTTGCTTCATGGTCCCTATCGTTTCTTCGTTCAGTTCGAGCACATTTGCATCATACGGGTAATGATCATAGACGCAATGATAAATGGTATAGAGCAACGGTATATCTTCCGCATCGTTTGTATCTCTCATCAGCAGATCTGTGGAACGAAAAACTTTGTCCTCATTGCGGATGTGACTGATACCATAATTGTGGTCAGCAGGCACAATGGACTTGTCCGAGAGGAGGAAACACTCTGCTTCTTCATACGTTTTGAATTCACGATATCCGCAGTAATTATGATGGCTCCAGGGGCAATCATGTTCATCGATTGTCCAATAATCTTCGTGCACCTTCTGCGGCTTCGGTAGAAGTGCTCTGGCGACTTCAATCGCGATTGTGTCTGCAATCTCTGGAATCAAGCATTGATTATAGTTGAAATGTCCTCCACTCATAGGCCTATTTTTTCTTTTCCATCAAGAAATCGTATAGGGATTCTGGTGCATCAAGATAATACTTCTTGTACGCCTCCTCAATTGTACCAACGAACATCAATTCGCCTTGTTTCCAAGGGATCTCGCTCATGTCGGCTTCCCATATTTTCATAGTCATATTGTGGAAATCGAATTCGTAATAATAGTCGGTGAAGCCCTCCAACTCCTCTGTCAATCCCCATCGCTTTATCAAATCTTCGATAGTGAACGTACCCGCGGGAAGACTCCCCAAGACACCACGAGGATAGCCATCCCAATGTTTGCTGAAATCCAATCTGTAGCCTTCCTCACGAACGATGAAGGCAATGCGTGCTCTTGTGCTCATGATGATTCTATGATGTCTATATTGCGTGTCGTCTATTTGTCGCGTAAAGCGGCCCCACTTATTATCAACCCTCGCATTGCCTCGTTGAAGGTTTGGTAATAATGGTATTTATAATTGCCTTTGGTATTTCTCTCTGCATAGTAATAGCCCTTGCCTGATTCGTAGTGGACACAGAGGTAGGTGTTGTGCTTCTGCTCATACTTTCTGCGAATGTCGCTCATGGTCATTGGATCAACAGCTTCATCTCGCATGAAGTCATACACTTCGTCTTCCAGTGGAATCAGTTTGTCAAGGCCAACTTTTTCCAATGGTTCCCATTCTGCAGCTTCAATCACTTGTTGAACTTGTTCCTCGGAGGTGTCATTATCAACGTATGGGAGTGAAATTTCATTGCCGATTTCATCATCATGAGTGTATTTATTGGGCAGTGGAGAGATGCTCACCCAATCTTCTTCGAGCGCCATTTTCAGCAATCGCTTTGATGACGAACAGCGTAAGCCTATGCCGGCATCATGCAATGCCTCGAGCATATTCACCACATCCTGCGAATAACCATAGACACTATATCCCAACGAGAAATACCACTTTCCATCAGGCACATCCAATTCTTCGTCAAACGAATACTCACCTTTCTTTATCGGTTGCAGATGTACACGAGCATAGGCCACATCATGGCAATGATATGAACTGTTTTCCTTCTCCCATTTCAGGTAATCAGCCTCCGAATCGAGGTCAAGACCTTCTATCTCACGGCCTTTGCTATTGTGCTCAAACACCTCGGCATCCGATAAACCAGAGAAGCATCCTGCATCATCATGCGAGAATCTATCCTTGGTGCGATATGCCTCATATAAGATTCTCCACACATGCATGTAGGTCCGAAGCGTCATTTTATCGTATGTGGCAATAGGGATCTCTTGAACGGCCTTTATGACGGATATGACATATTCCGGATCATCAAAGGTCCTGTAACTCGGGCAGATGCGATTCAGATCCTTACGTCTGATCCTTCCTTCTCGCTTGCTATACGGCAGGTTCTCTGCAACATACTCATTGTATTCGTCTGGATTTGCACAGATACGATCAACAAGAGCTGCCACATAGAGTTCCGATTTCTTCAAAGCCTTGCTGACATTTCCCTGATACACATCTGGCTTGCGCTCCCCATGACCATGTTCATGGCTCCGAAGGTCAATAAACCGCCAACTTTTATTGCTCAGAATGAGATAATGCATCTGTTGATAGCAGCCAGTTGCCAACAGATACCAGTAGTTGCCATTCTTGTCAGCATGCTCCTCACGGTCACTCTTGCGAGGGGCCTTCAACTCAATCCACAATATGCGTTTGTCGTCATCGCCCATTACATCCAGTCGGCTCATTGTCTTCTCTATCCGGAGCATCACCTCCAGAGACGCATCATCCACGACTGTGCCATTGAGATGGTTATGATGATCCAGCCACATTATCTCACGAAGGTCGTTGTATTTAAGTATTGGTAGGTCTTTCATTGTTGCCATTGTATTTTTCTCTAATCCTATCAAGTTTCACTTTGTCTCCTGCCGGTAATTATACATTGCATAGCTGAGGAAGTCGTTCGAACCGGCTTTATGTACGGCAGCCTCGTAGATATCCTCTATGCTGATGAGGGCATGGTCATAATCAATCGATCTTTCCCCCGACTTCCGAGACAGATACCCATCTATCCCTACATCAAACCGAAGGTCAGGGGATTTTGCGTTATACTCATCCAACTTGCCATGGCAATGACCATGGAGCATAATGCTGCCATATGGCTTGTAATTCCATGTTATAAGCGGGTAGTGGCATAATACAAGACGGAGGTCCTTTTCCAGGAACGGACATCTGGTTGGCTTGATGACAATTGTCCGTAGGGGATTGATGCTTGCGAAATAGCTTGAATATGTCTTGACGCTACCATCATGGTTCCCTGTTATGAGATGCTTTCGTCCCGGCAGTTTTTCAAGAAGTTTTCTGACATCGTCACACCTGAAGAATGTCAAGTCACCAAGAATGTAGATGTCGTCCTTCTTGTCCGCTGTTGATCTCCACAGATTAAGTAGCCATGCGTCGTGTTCTTTTATCATCCCTTCTACGGCAAATGGCCTATCCGGCATGTGCCTAAGTATGTTTTCTTGCCCAAAATGCAGATCGGCAGTGAAAAATATCTTGTTCATCTCAGTTGTACTTTACGTTCTCACACATTAGTACCAGCAAAAGCCGAAATGTTACAACTGCCACGAAAATTATCTGTAATAAAATTATATTACTATATTCGCTATCAAAAACAGATTGTATGGGAAATATTGAATCTTCAGAGATTATTGCTCTGGTTCTGAATGAAACAGTAGATGTCGAGACTCGTGATGACGCTCTATACAGGTTATTGACTGGATCCTTGAGGCTGAGGCTTCAAAGGCGGTTCAGGCCATATGAAAGGATAGTATCCTTCGCATTTGAGGATGCCTTGCAGGACTATTTCCTTTATCTGAGGGGGAATGCTAGTAATGTTTATTCCATTTTCAAAGAAATAAAGAATGTCTCAGCTGCCGAAGCCTGGATGCTTTCCACATTCAGGAATTTTGTAAGTAAGAAGTCTCGAATCGGGGTACGCACAGTAGCCATGGACATATCCAGCCTGTCAGACAATTCCATCTGGCAGAAGAACGAAATGAATAAAGAGACGGTCCTATCCACCATGATAGCGTATTGCTACCAAGAACTGTCTCTAGTACAACTATTCGTTTTCATGCGTATGATTCTGACATATCTCGACAAGGACCGTGCGTTGCCACAGAAAGACGTGGCCATGGTACTTGGACTCAGCCATATATATTACAGGGTATTGTGCAACAGGGTGAGGAGTTTTGCGATGAAGGTGAAAGCTCGCATACTTCGCGGGGAGCAGCTTCTGCTGAATACGAAAGCACTTGAAATGAAAAGCAGATTGGATGTTGATTTCAGCGGGTGGTATGACTTGTTGTCAATCTACTACGAAGAGACGATAGATCAGTTCAAGCAGGCGGAGAAGATCAATTCTTTGCGTTACAGATATAGCACTGAGTCAATGGAAATGGTGTTGCATGATGGCGGTGAGTTCAACGGCTACCGGTAAACTTATTTCAGGACATCGCTGTTTGCGCTGAAACCTAACTCCCTCACCCTCAGCACAATTCAACAAGTCCCATTGGCAAAATCACCAATGGGACTCATGCTAAGTATCTAACAGACAGACGATTAGCGTTCAGCCTAAACCAGCAAAAACCAGCAAAAACCAGCAAAAACCAGCTAAAATCACTTCACATTAACCGTCAGATTCAAAATCTTCTTGTCACTCTTAGAAGGAGCATACACGAAAGGATCATACGAATAGAAAGTGATCCTCAGCAAATAATCCATCTTCGGATACTCCTCCAGAGCCTTAGCCTTGATCTCATCCGAGAGCTCAGGCAATTTGACCTTCTCGCAGATCGCAATCATCTGCTCAACAAGCTTATCGCGGTCACCAGGGTAGTTCGCCAGGTTATAGTAAGTATGCTTCTCCACAGTTCCCTTCGTCACCACCAGCTCAAAATCATCCGCGAACACATCCTTCAGAGCGTCAGCATAAAGTTGCCTTACCTTATCGCAATACTCCTTAGCCGAAGGCGCAGCAGCCTCAGCCGACTCCATCACAAAATAAAGCTGTGAAGTACCTTCCGGAATATCCTTGATACAGGTGATATCCTTCTTGCCGAAATCAATCGCCGCACTACTCTGGCCATTCTTATATGCCTTGAGAGTAACGCCGGTATGATACGTCATGATATTCAGCGCCGCCTTCACCTTAAACTCGAAATTGCCAAGACCGTCGAACGCCTTCTGCAGACGAGCCTTCTCCGCCTCGATCTCAGACCACTTATACTCCTTGCTCATATCGATCTTCAGCGCATCGTTGACCGACTTCTTATAAGCCTCATACGCCGCCTCAACCTCCTCCTTCGAGTCAGGCCAATGATAGATATTAACATCCTCGAAATACAGGGAATAATGTCCCATCTCGACTACCTCCTCCGGCTCTTCAGGCTTGATCGTCTCGCCGCCATTCCCTCCGCACGAGGTCACACCGACTGCCGCGAACGCCATCGCCGCCACAGCCATCACATTAAAAATCTTCTTCATAATTCAGGTTAGAAAAAAGTTTATTCAATAGGTTTTTAATCATTCCAATACTCCTCCCTTGCCTTCTCCAGCATCTCCCTGAATTCCGGCATCGCACACAGTCTAGCAAAGGTCACACTCGCAGCGACTCTGCCCGCATCAACATCGCTCTGGTAGTGGAATCCGACTATCACTCGGCTCTGGCCGATCTCGTATGCTACCTTCATGATGTCCTCGGTATGGTCAGGATCCAGGCTGGTGAGGATCATTCCCATCAGCCATGCCGCGTGGGTATGTCCTGAAGGATAACTTGTAAAGTCTGTAAGATTCTCAGCCTGTGGAACAGCTGTAGGCTCCTTGAACTGCTGGTACGGTCTTACTCGGGCGAAGTATGTCTTGGCGCTCCTTCCGGCATTGCTTTCAGTGCGGTGGGCCTTTGAGAAGAGCTCGTAGAGCACCGGATAGTCATCAGGATTGAGTGGATGGCTAAGTACAGGGGAGAATCTCTCCATGAAGAATCTTGCGCTGATTCCGGCGTCCTTGACTGCCTGCTGGCCTCTCTCGGTGTCCCTGATGGATTTTCCCCACTGGTACTGCGCCCAGTCGTCGCTGAAGCGGTTGTCGGTCAGCGATGGGGGAGGAGGAAGTATCTTCTCGAGATGCGGAGCCTCTTCAACAGTGTAGAACGGTCCGTAGGCCTGCCTGTTCTGTGCAGGGAGCAGCAACGGCATCAAGAGCGCAGCTGCAAGTACGATGAGATTCTTCTTCATATCTCTCTACGTTTTTTCTATGTATTTTCTCTAAACGTTCGTTATGCCCTTATACTCCCTCTTGACCTGCTCGTAGCTCTCGAGGTTGCCGATGTCGTATCTTCTTCCCGGCATCTCCATTGCATGGACCTTGGTCTGGGTAGCGAGCCAGGCGATGAAGCTGCCTGGAGCGTCAGTGCCGCAGCCTTCATCGATGGCCTTGCGCACCCACTTGGCGTTCTCTCTGCTGTAGTAGTAGAACGGCGGGCAGCACCAGTGGCTCTTCGGCTCAGCTGGCTTCTCTTCCATCGAGAGGATAGCGTCGTTCCCGTCGATCTCGACTACTCCGCACTTGTGGAGCTTGGCCTCGCTCGGCTCGTAGTAGCGCATGATGCAGGAGGTCTGCTTTTCTGCGGCGTACCTGACGAATGTCTGGAGACTGAAGTCGAGGACGTTGTCGCCTGCGATGACGAGCATGTCGTCGTCAAGGCCGAGCTTGTCGATCGCGAACTGTACGTCACATACGGCTCCGAGCCTTGTCTCGTTGCTCGAGGTGCCGTCGTCCACGACCGTGATCCTTGGAGCGGAGGTACCATGGTCCTTCGCATCTGCCCATTCCTGGAAGTGGTGGGCGAACTTGTGGTTGCTGATGACGACGTACTCGTCTACGAGCTGGGCTCCGTCGATGTCGTCGATCAGCCAGTCGAGGATGGTCTTCTCGCCGACCTTGAGGAGCGGCTTAGGGAAGTTCTCTGTGAGAGGGTAGAGGCGTGTGGCATAGCCGGCCGCCAGTATGAGGCATTTCATTGTATTTCTGTGTGTATGTTGTTCCTATCTCAGGCCGTCCGCGCTCTTGCAGATGACGAATTTGTATTTGCCTTCGAGGGCAGGGAATTCCTTGAGGTATTGTCCGGTTACCTGATGTTCGATCTGTTCTCTGTAGGCTGGGTCGATGAGTGCCATGCAGCAGCCTTTGAAGCCGGCTCCTGAGAAGCGCCCGCCGTAGATTCCATCGGTGCGGGTCATGATCTCATAGAGTGTCTTGAGCTCAGGGGAGCCGGTCTCCCAGTTGTGGATGGAGCTGTGGCCGCTCTCGAAGCTGAGGCGTCCGTAGGCCTCGATGTCGCCTCTGCGCCATGCCTCGGCACCTTCCTGGACTCTTTTCTGCTCGCTGTAGTAGTGCTCGGCGCGCCTTGCCCAGTTCTCGGGAAGGCGGTCCTTGTACTGCTGGTAGATATCGTATGGGACTTCCCTCAGGTGGGTCTCCTTGAACTTGCCGTATTCCATGCCGGCATAGGCCTTAAGGGCATACGCCGCACTTCTGACCTCGTCGACCCTCATGTTGAACTTGCTTCCCGCGAGGGTCCTTTCGACGCCGCTGAAGAAGATCGCGATCTCATACGGTTTCATGGTTGGTGCCTGCGCGATGAGCTCGTACTTGTCGTCGAGTGTGTCGAGGTAGAGGAGATGTCCTGCCTTTGAGTAGAGCTCACAGCTCTGGTCGAGCTTTCCGCAGCTTACTCCGACGTAGTTGTTCTCAGTCGCCACGGATATCTCGATCATCTCCTGGGCGCTGACCTGGATTCCGTTGACCTTGGCCAGGGCGCTGAGGTAGACGAGCACGACCGCCGCCGATGACGACAGTCCTCCGATCGGAAGCGTTCCCTCGATCACTCCGCAGATTCCGGCCCTGAGCGGATATCTCTGGCCCAGTTCCATGGTAGCTCCCCTCAGGTAGTCCGCCCAGTCGTTCTGCTTGACCTCCGGCACGCCGTTGATGTGCCACTGTGCTCGCTTGTCGAACTGGAGGGAGCATATCTCGATCACTCCGTTCTGCTTCGCCTTGTACGCGAAATGTATGCCCTTGTCGATCGCCAGTCCGGTGATGCGTCCGTACTGATGGTCCACATGCGCCCCTATCGGGCACACCCTGTATGGGCAGAACGCCACGTCCAGCGGGTTCTGCTTGTATAGCTCATAGAATTTCTCTTCGCAGTGCATTTGAATCTTTGATACTTGACTTGAGATGCTGAAATCAAGACATATCAGCAGTTATCTACAAATCTATTGAAATATGTTCAATAAGTCAATTGCGAAAACTGAAAGTTTTAGTAACTTTGCGGCATTGGATTACGATATAGTTGCTTAGAGGTATCCAGTGAATATTTTATTATTGATGTTGCGCACAGCTTGAGTGCGATGCGCATTGTGCCGTTGAAATACGGTGCTCGTGTTTTAAGTTGGTTACTTTATAACCATTCCGACTTGGAAAGCGTTCAATAGAGTAGTAAAAGTAAATATTTGCTATATAGACTCTTAACACTGTATCGATTCTTGGATCCAAAAGATTCCCTGACTCATACAGACGTACATGACAAGAAGGTAAGTTTTGTTAAACTTATTAATTCATTCTGCCGATGAATCAGGACAAGGCCCCGGTGTACGAGGCCCTCGAAGAATTCAGAAGGAACCGTGTCGTTCCTTTCGACGTACCAGGACATAAGAGGGGACGTGGCAATGCCGAACTCGTAAAGTTGCTCGGAAAACAGTGCGTGGAGCTCGACGTCAACTCCATGAAGCCGCTCGACAATCTCTGCCACCCGATCTCAGTAATCAAGGAAGCCGAGGCTCTCGCCGCAGACGCCTTCGGTGCCGCAAATGCATTCCTGATGGTCGGAGGAACCACCTCCGCCGTACAGGCCATGGTCATGACCGCCTGCAAGTCAGGCGAGAAGATCATCCTTCCGCGAAACGTGCACAGGAGCGTGATCAACGCGCTCGTAGTCAACGGAGCGACCCCGATCTACGTCAATCCGGATGTGGACAAGAAGCTCGGTATCGCTCTGGGTATGAAGATATCTCAGGTCGAGAAGGCGATCCAGGAGAATCCGGATGCAGTCGCTATCCTTGTCAATAATCCGACCTATTACGGTATCTGCTCTAATCTCAGGAAGATCGTCGAGATCGCCCATGCCCACAACATGCTGGTCCTCGTGGACGAGGCCCATGGTACACATTTCTACTTCGGCGAGGACATGCCGGTCACCGCGATGGCCGCAGGCGCCGACATGGCGTCCGTCAGCATGCACAAGTCCGGCGGAAGCCTTACCCAGAGCTCATTCCTGCTCGCAGGTCCGAACGTCAGTGCGGGCTACGTCAGGCAGGTGATCAACCTCACGCAGACGACCAGCGCTTCATATCTGCTCATGGCAAGTCTCGACATATCGAGAAGGAACCTCGCCCTCAGGGGCAAGGAGTCTTTCCGTCTCGTGAAGCAGATCGCGGAATACGCCAGGACGGAAATCAACAAGATCGGAGGCTACTACGCCTACGGCCGCGAGCTGATCAACGGCGACAGCGTCTATGACTTCGACACGACCAAGCTCACCGTATACACCCTCGACATCGGCCTTGCAGGCATCGAGGTCTATGACCTCCTCAGAGACGAGTACGACATCCAGCTCGAACTCGGAGACATCGGCAACGTATTGGCTTACATCTCAATAGGCGACCGCATGAGGGAAGTGGAGAGGCTCGTGAGCGCGCTCTTCGACATCAAGCGTCTCTACAGCAAGGACAGGACGGGTATGTTCGACCATGAATATATCAACCCTCAGGTCGTCCTCACCCCACAGGAGGCGTTCTACGCAGCCAAGGAGGAGATGATTCCGATCAGGGAGACCAAGGGCAGGGTCTGCACAGAGTTCGTGATGAGCTATCCTCCGGGAATTCCTATCCTCGCGCCGGGCGAGAGGATCACCCAGGAGATCATCGACTACATCCTCTACGCTAAGGAGAAGGGCTGCTCGCTGACGGGTCCGGAGGACGAGAAGTGCGAGAGGCTCAACGTCATCAAGGAGAGGACGATATACTAGGGCCACAGGATTATCAACAGACTTAGAATCAGCATCATACAAAAATGGAATACTGGTTTTCAGAGCACCACACGGAGAACGTCAAGTTCTCAGTGAAGGTCGACAAGCACGTCTACAGCAATGAGAGCGACCTAGGTCGCGTAGACATCTTCGACTCCCTCGAGTACGGCAGGATCATGGCCGTCGACGGCTATATCATCTTCACCGAGAGGGACGAGTTCATCTACGACGAGATGCTCGCCCACATCCCGATGGCTGTCCACAAGGACGCGAGGAAGATCCTGGTGTTCGGTGCAGGCGACGGCGGAGTGATCGACGAGCTCGTCAAGTACGACAGCGTCGAGAGGATCGACCTGGTCGAGATCAACGACGGAGTGATCGAGGCCTGCCGCCAGTACTTCCCGGACGTGGCCGCCGCCCTCGACGACCCGCGCGTCAACCTCTTCACTGACAATGCGTTGAGATTCATCCGCCATATCGAGAACGAGTACGACATCATCATCGTCGACTCCGCCGGCTTCTATGGTCCGGGCGAGAGCCTCCTCTCGAAGGAGTTCTACGGCGGCTGCTTCAAGGCGCTCAAGGAGGACGGCATCATGGTCAACCAGCACCAGAGTCCGTTCTATGACGAGGACCGTGCCGAGACGCAGAAGGCGCACAAGCGAATCGTCAACAGCTTCCCGATCAGCAGGGTCTACCAGGCGCACATCCCGTCGTACCCTTCGGGCTACTGGCTCTTCGGATTCGCGTCGAAGAAGTACCATCCGGTCGACGACCTCGACGCCGAGCATTGGAACAGCCTCGGCATCGCGACAGACTACTATACCACCAACCTCCACGTCGGCTGCTTCGCCCTTCCGGCATACGTCGAGAGAGCGCTGAAAGACGTAGAGAAGATGAAAGACTAGGGCTTCGGACACCGAAGTCCGAAGGCTTTTTATAGAAAATACAATCAGATGTTAGACAGAAATATAGAGACATTCATCGGATGCGATGCTTCATATGAGGATGCATCCATCGTGCTCTTCGGAGCGCCGTTCGATTCGACCACTTCCTACCGCCCCGGCACAAGGTTCGGAAGCAGTGCGATCAGGCACGAATCCTACGGTCTCGAGACCTACAGCCCGTACCAGGACAAGGACCTTACGGACTATGCTACCTTCGATTCGGGCGACATCGAGCTCAGCATGGGCAGCAGCCAGATCGCCCTGGACCAGATCTCCGAAAGGACGCGCACCATCCTCGAGGACGGCAAGCTTCCGTTCATGGTCGGTGGCGAGCATCTTGTCACCCTCGGTGCCTTCCGCGAGGTCTACGCCAAGTATCCTGATGTTCATGTCATCCATTTCGACGCCCACACCGACCTCCGTGACGAGTACCTCGGAGTGCAGCTCTCGCACGCATGTGTGATAAGGAGGTGCCATGATCTCGTGGGAGACGGCCACATCCATCAGTTCGGAATCCGCAGCGGCGACCGTCCTGAGTTCAGATGGGCGGCCGAAGGCCATACCGAGATGCACAGGTTCAACCTCGACGGACTCGAGGAGACCGCCAAGGCACTGGGAGACACCCCCGTGTACTTCACCATAGACCTGGACGTCCTCGACCCTTCGATCTTCCCTGGCACCGGAACCCCCGAGGCTGGCGGAATCTCTTTCATGGACCTCGTCAACGCCATCCAGCTGGTCGGTGGCAGCTGCAACGTAGTGGGCTGCGACGTCAACGAGCTCAGCCCGACCTACGACCCCAGCGGCGTGTCGACGGCTGTAGCCTGCAAAGTCGTCAGGGAGTTGCTCCTTTCACTAAACAGGTAAAGATTATTCCTTACCAGGTAAAGATTAATCTTTACCAAACATAAGTAATTAATAAACAATAATATACATTACAACGAAATGGCAAAAGTATTGGTAATCGGATGCGGCGGAGTTGCCGGAGTGGCAATCAGGAAGTGCGCACAGAATGACGAGGTTTTCAGCGAGATCTGCATCGCAAGCCGCACTGTAAGCAAGTGCGAGGCTGTCAAGGCATCTCTCGAAGGAAAGACAAAGGCTGTCATCACCACCGCCAAGGTGGACGCTGACAACGTGGCGGAGCTCGTGGCTCTCATCAACGAGGTGAAGCCTGATGTAGTCCTCAACCTCGCTCTTCCTTACCAGGACCTCACTATCATGGACGCATGTCTCGAGGCAGGCGTCGACTACATCGACACAGCCAACTATGAGGCTGAGGACACCGAGGATCCTACCTGGAGGGCTATCTATGAGAAGAGGTGCCAGGAGAAGGGCTTCACAGCATACTTCGACTACTCATGGCAGTGGGCATACATGGACAAGTTCAAGGAGAAGGGCCTCACAGCGCTCCTCGGAACAGGCTTCGACCCGGGTGTGACCAGCGTGTACTCGGCATACGCCCTCAAGCACTATTTCGACGAGATCCACACCATCGACATCCTCGACTGCAACGGCGGCGACCACGGCTATCCTTTCGCCACCAACTTCAACCCTGAGATCAACCTCCGCGAGGTTTCAGCCAACGGCTCATACTGGGAGGACGGCCACTGGGTGGAAACCAAGCCTATGGAGATCAAGAGGGAGTACGACTTCGAGCAGGTAGGTCCTAAGGACATGTATCTTCTTCACCATGAGGAGATCGAGTCCCTTGCAAAGAACATCCCGGGAGTGAAGAGGATACGCTTCTTCATGACCTTCGGCCAGAGCTATCTCACCCATATGAAGTGTCTCGAGAACGTCGGCATGCTCCGTACCGACCCTGTCAAGTTCAACGGCCAGGAGATCGTGCCTATCCAGTTCCTCAGGACCCTTCTTCCTGATCCTGCATCGCTCGGTCCACGCACCGTCGGCAAGACCAACATCGGCTGCATCTTCACCGGAATCAAGGACGGCAAGGAGCGCAGCATCAAGATCTACAACGTCTGCGACCACCAGGAGTGCTACAAGGAGGTCCAGAGCCAGGCCATCTCATACACCACCGGCGTACCTGCCATGATCGGTACCATGATGGTAGTGAAGGGCCTCTGGAAGAAGCCAGGTGTGTTCAACGTCGAGGACTTCGATCCGGATCCATATATGGAAGCTCTCAACAAGTGGGGTCTCCCATGGGTTGTCGATGAGAATCCTGTACTTGTAGACTAGTTGACAGACGGCAATGCAGGAGCTTTGCCTTCATCAATAAATTTGGCACAATGCAGATCAACGAGCTGAAAACACCATGCTATATAATTGACGTCCAGCGTCTTGAGGCGAACCTCAGGACGCTCAAGGGCGTTGAGGAGAGGACCGGCTGCCATATACTGCTGGCACAGAAGTGCTTCAGCTGCTATGGGCTGTACCCGCTGATCGCGAAGTACCTCAGTGGTGCCACCGCAAGCGGCCTGTTCGAGGCGCGGCTCTGCCATGAGGAGATGCCAGGCAAGGAGAACCATGTATTCAACCCGGCATTCCGCGAGGAGGACTTCGAGGAGATCCTCGGCATCTGCGACCACATAGTGTTCAACTCGATGCGCCAGCTGCGTCTGTTCGGGCCGAGGGCCAAGGCCGCGGGGCTCCAGGTCGGTGTGCGCATCAATCCTCAGCACTCGACACAGCCGGCCGAGCATGCCATCTACGACCCATGTGCCGACGGCAGCAGGCTCGGAATAACCCTCGATGAGTTCGAGACAGGCCTCGCGAAGGATCCGGAGCTGCTGGGGCTGCTTGACGGACTTCATTTCCATACCCTCTGCGAGCAGAATTCAGACGACCTCGAGTCCACTCTCGATGTCTTCGAGGCGAAGTTCTCGAAGTATCTGAGGCAGATGAGCTGGGTCAATTTCGGCGGCGGCCACCACATAACCCGCGAGGACTATGACATCCCTCGTCTGGAGAAATGCATACGTCGCATGAGCGAAGGCTATGGCCTGAGGGTCTATCTCGAACCCGGCGAGGCAGTGGCCCTCAATGCGGGCTACCTGAGGACGGAAGTCCTCGAAATCCAGCACAAGCGGGGTACCATGGACAAGGGCGGCGACAGCACGTCCGCATCCAAAGCTCAGGCCTTCGATGTCGCCATCGTGGATGCTTCGGCGGCCTGCCATATGCCGGACGTGATCGAGATGCCGTACCGTCCTCCGCTCCAGGAAAGCGGGGAGGCAGGGGAGAAGGCCTTCACCTATCGTATCGGCGGTCCTACATGCCTTTCGGGCGACGTCATCGGCGACTACTCGTTCGACCATGAGCTCAAGGAAGGCGACATCCTCGTCTTCGAGGACATGGCAATCTATTCGATGGTCAAGAACAATACCTTCAACGGCATGCCTCTCCCGTCGATCTACATCAAGGAAGGCGACGACTGCCGCCTCTGGAAAAGTTTCGGCTATTCTGACTTCAAGTCCCGGGTCTAGTCTTTCTTCTGCTCCTTCGAACTGAGGTTCTTCACGAAGGTCGACGGAGAGACGTTGAACTGCTTCTGGAAGTTCGACGAGAAGTAGGAAGAGGATGCAAAACCGACCATATCAGCGACTTCGTTGACCCTGTACTTGCCTGAGGCAAGCAGTTCTGCTGCGCGCTTGAGGCGGCTGAGGCGTATGTACTCGTTGATGTTCAGGCCGGTGTTGGCCTTTATCTTCCTGAAGAGGGTGGAGTTCGAGATGTTCATTGCGGACGAGAGGTCGTTGATGCTCAACGTGCTGTCAGACATCTTTTCGAGCATGACTGCATGGAGGCGGGACATCAGTTCCTCGTCAACCTTGTTGGTAGGCGCTCCGTTGAAATGCGAAAGAGGTGACTTCGAGAACTGCTGATATGCTATCTCCCTGTTCTTGAAGAGATTGGCCACGGTAGCCTGTAGAAGCTCGATCGGGAACGGCTTCTCGATGTAGCCGTCAGCTCCGACTTCGAGTGTTGCCATACGGGTCTCCATCCCGACTGCTGCGGTCAGCAGGAGCACCGGTATGTGGCTGTACTCTACAGTCGTCTTTATGTAGTTGCAGAGCTCGCAGCCGTCCATCACCGGCATCATCACGTCACTTATGACAAGGTCGGCCTTCCTGTCCTTCAGCTTCTCGACTGCTGCCTTTCCGTTAGCGGCCGTGAAGACGTTGAAGTCCTTCGACAGGGATTCGGCCAGGTAGAGTCGGAAATCCTCGTTGTCCTCGACCACAAGTATGTCCCTGCGGGAATCGCTGTACGACTGTTCCTCGTCCATGGACTGAGCTGCGGCAGGGGTCTCCAGGGAGATCATCTCAGGGTGGTCCAAAGGTATCTCCAGCACGAATGAATTGACATCCGTGCGCGATACGTCCAGATAGAGCCTTCCGTCATGCTGCTCGGCGAGAGTCCTCGCCAGTGGAAGGCCGAGGCCCGTGCCCTTTCCACCGTGGACGAACTTGTCGAATATCTTCTCCCTGTTCCTTGCCGGTATGCGTTCTCCATTGGAATCCACCCTGAGGACGGCCTTGTCTTTCTGTTCGGTAAGAGTGACATCTATGACATCCTTGCCGTATTTGAGCGCATTGGTGATCAGATTGCTGATTATCTTCTCTATGCTGTCTCGGGCGCACATGGCCTCCATGCGGCCCTCAGGGACGCTCAGGTTGAGATTGACACCCTGGTCTTCTGCAGTTGTGTTGAAGAGGGCGGAGGTCTTGCGCACTATCTCGCAGAGGTCGTATCTGGTGAACTCCAGTCTCTCTTCCTTCTGCTCGAGCTTCCTGATGTCCAGCAGCTGGTTTATGAGGTTCAGCAGACGGTCGGTGTTCGCCTGGATTACGAGCAGGTCCTTCTTCGAGTACTCTCCGGTCTTGATCATGTGGTCAAGCGGCATCTTGATGAGCGACAGAGGCGTACGTATCTCGTGGGTGATGTTCATGAAGAAAGCGTTCTTGGATTCGTATAGTTCCTTCTGCCTCTCCTTGTCAATCCTCTCCTGACGCAGCATTCGTTCCCTCGTACGCCACTTCACTATGTTGTATGCCAGCGCCACGAACAGTCCCAGGATCAGCAGTACCATCATGCAGATGGAGAAGATGCTCCTGTAGAACGGGCGTCTGATGACGATCTCTACCGACTTGGTCGACTCGGGAGCGTCACTGCCGACAAGGCTCACTGTGAAGAGGTGCCTTCCGTATCCGACGTTGAAGAGCAATGCCATGCGTTCGCTGGTCACTTCACTGACACTGCGGTTGCGCGACGACAGGGTATATCTGTACTGATATGAGACAGGACTGGCGAAATTATGGCATGAGAAACGGATCCGCAGTGCGTAAGCCTCCTTGTACGATGCCACTATCCTCCTGGAATGCAGAGCGGAATGTCCTTCCTCGACAAGGTCCGTCACACGGTCTCCCACGATGCCCTTTATTGAGCTGATATAGACCGACTTGTCCATTTCGACAGCCTTCATCTTCGAAGGCAGGAAGGACAGCAGTCCGTAGGTGGTTCCCATGAATATGCGCTCTGTGGACGTCTTGCTGACAGCTCCGTAGGTAAACTGGACAGCCTGGTTGTCGTCGTTCATGAAGAAGGATGAGACGACACGGAAGTCGGACGGGTCAACAAGATGCAGGCCTCTGTTGGTCGCAATCCATATCATGCCGTCCTCATCCTCTACGGCAGAGCATGTCACCGAATTCGGGAAGCCGTTCTCCTTCGAGAGCCTGTATGGCTCGAGGCTTTCTATGTCCATGGCAAGAGCACCGTCTCCGTCGGTGGTGACCCACATGCGGCCTCTGCTGTCCTCCATGAGGGAGGTGACGCGCGTCTTCGGCTCCATGGATGCAATCTTCTGGAATGAAGCGTCAAGTATTGTTATGCCGCTGCCCATTGTTCCCAGCCATATCCTTCCCTTGGAATCCTCGCACAGAGCGACAGTCTCAATCCCTTCGGTACCTCTGATGTGGACGAAGCAGTCTGCAGTCCTGTCATATCTGAACACTCCGTCCGATGAGCCGGCAAGTATATCTCCCGCAGATGTATGGATCTGCTGATGGAACTGGTCGTTATGGAACTTGTAGTGCTGTATGACGGACGAGGTCCTGACGTCGAGGCGGAATATGCCGTTGCCGTGGGTACTTATCCAGAGCTCGTCTCCGACAGGCAGTATGTCGTGGTAGTCGTTGCGTCCTCCGGGCAGATCTATCTTCCTGAATTCAGTTTCTCCGGCTGGGAGGCAGTTGAGTGCGCCGTCCTCTGTGCCAGCCCATACACGGCCGTCAGAGACGCATACGGCACGGAAGAGGGTTCCTGCGATGGACTTCTCCCCGTCGATCGGGTAGAAAAGGCTGTATGCCGCATCGTTGTTCCTCCAGAGGTTGAGGCCGTTGAACGGAGTTCCTGCCCACACGTTGCCCTCACGGTCGGTGCTCAGGCATATCACGTCATTTGACGAAAGAGACATGGTCTCGCTGTCAGAATGTGTGACGGGGATGACCCTTCCGCTTTCTTCCATGCAGATTCTGATGCCTGAGGCCGTTCCTATCCAGAACTCGCCAGGAATTCTTTCAAGGAGGCTGGTCACTGCAGAAGGGGAGTCAAAGAGCAGATTCGAGCTGTCCTTGTACGGGTCATACAGTGACACCCTGCCGTCTGAGGACACCGCCAGGAGGCGCTTCCCGCTTGCGGGCGCGATCATTCTTATATCTGTAAGATTCTCTTCCATGAAGCGGTCGACGATGCTGTCGTAGGCGAGCAGGCGGCCATCAGAACTGGTGCACCAGACCTGACCTTCGGAGTCAGAGACAGCTCCGGTGTAACTATGCCGGCCTGATGGATATTTCTTGACCTCGCAGCTTTTTTTATCGTAGCGGTAGAGATCTGACGAACAGAACCAGATGCAGTCCTCCGAATCCTGGAATATACCGCTGACCGGAGCGTCAGACTCTATGACGACCGTCGTTACTTCTCCCGTTACCGGGTCATAGCTTCCTCTTCCGGATTCCGTGGAAAACCACAGCAGGCCTTCGCTGTCCACGAAGAGTGCTTCCACTGAACCTCCCATGGTCCTGTACTGCATGATGTCGTACACGGTGGTGAAGTGATAGCCGTCGTAACGGCAGACGCCGTTCCCCGTGCCGACCCATACGAAGCCGTAACGGTCCTGTACACAGCATGATACGCGGTTGCTTGGCATGCCGTTGCTGACCTGGTACCTGCTGAAATAATAGTAGGGTGCCTGGGGTGCTGAAGTCTGAGACAGGCCCTTGACAGGAAGGAGGGCGAGCAGAAGAAGGAGTGGTATCAGTCTGGTCTTGTTCATAGTCAAGGTAAATGTAGCAATTATTATTCAAGCTGGTCGGGTCGGATGACCGCTATTTTGGCATTGGTGGATATTTATATCATTATGACGGAATCCTACTATCGGCAAAAACGGGCTTTAGGTACTTTTGTATCAACCACTTCCTTTTCGCAGACACTAGGTCAATTTTCATAATAACCACTATTTCTTTTTAATTTATGAAGGTATTCAACACTATTCGTTGTCTTTTCCTTTCAGTGATGCTGTCTGTCAGTGCGACGAGCGTATTCGCCCAGGACATGGCAGTCTCAGGAAAAGTGACAGATCAGAATGGTGAACCGATCATCGGTGCCACCGTCATGCTCAGCAGTAATCATTCTGTCGGAGCTCTAACCGACATGGATGGAAAGTACTCTATCAGCGTTCCTTCGGACGCCACTCTCCTCTACACTTGCATCGGCTACGCTGACAAACTCGTCGCAGTAGGCGGCAAGGCCGTCATCAACGTAACCCTCCAGGAGGACAACGAACTTCTCGATGAGACCATAGTCATCGGTTATGGTACCCAGAAGAAGAGCCTCCTGACCGGAGCCACCATCAACATCACAGGAGACGAACTGCAGAAGCAGAATACGACCAACGCTGTCGGAGCTCTCTACAGCTCAGTCCCTGGTATCAACATCGTACAGTCCAACGGCCAGCCTGGCTCAGGATACAAGATGACCATCCGCGGTCTCGGCACCACCGGTTCTTCAGGACCTCTCATCGTCATCGACGGTGTTGCAGGCGGCGACCTTGACGACCTCAACCCGGCCGACATCGAGTCCATCGACATCCTCAAGGATGCAGCATCAGCTGCCATCTATGGTGCACGAGCTGCCAACGGTGTCGTCCTCGTGACCACAAGGCAGGGAAAGCAGGGCGACAAGAAGGCCACTGTCACATTCGACGCATACACCGGTTTCCAGTCTCCTAACACCAACGGAGTACGACCAGTATCAGCTTCAGAGTACCTCAATCTCATCGACCGCGCGTACGCAAGCTTCGGATCCATCAAGGAAGGCCAGAGCTGGTATGACCTAGACGCACTGATGCCAGTCCAGAAGCAGTGGATGGACAGCGGCAAGTGGTCAGGTACCGACTGGTTCTCAGAGGCAGTCAACAAGAATGCTCCTACCAACAACCTGGTAGTCGGCGTAACCGGAGGAAGCGACATCGTAAGATACTCCCTCAGCTTCTCCAAGTCATACCAGGAGGGAACGCTCGGTATGCCAAAGCCTACCTACTATGACAGAACGACAGTCCGTGCAAATACAGATTTCTCTATCCTCAAGGTGAACAACCGCGACGTCATCAAGCTTGGTGAGAACGTGACCGTATCACTTACAGACTCACGCGGCATCAACACCGGTGGCATCTTCAACAGCGACGTCCACAATGCGCTCGTGAAGACTCCTCTCCTTCCTGCATACGACCTTGACGGTTCGCTCTACACATATGAAAAGCAGATAAGGGACGGCTGGGCTATCAAGGATGACGAGGCCAACACCCTTCAGGAGCAGGACCTTACTGAGAGGCAGGGCAAGGGCGTAGGCGTCCAGGGCAATGTCTATCTTGAGGTATCTCCTATCAAGGACCTCAAGTTCAGGACAGCCTACGGTTTCCACGCCAATACCAACTTCTCACGTTCATATACACCGGAGTATGTCCTCACAGGTACAAGCTACAAGGACTATGACACCGTGAGCCAGAGTGCTGACATCTCTACCAGCTGGACATGGGAGCTCACCGCCAACTACAAGAAGACCATTGCTGAAGCCCACACAATCGAGGCTCTCGCAGGTACTTCGATCGAAGCTACCGGATGGGGAATGAGCGTCAACGGTACACGTTCCTCTACCAAGTTCGGAACATGGAATTCCGCCAACCTCAGTTCTGTAGAAGGAGCGCTCACAAGCGACGAGAATGCAAGCATGGGCGGAAGCAACACCGTCGCATACAACAACCTTCTCTCTTTCTTCACCCGTCTGAACTACAACTACATGGACAAGTATCTGTTCACAGCCATTGTACGTGCTGACGGTTCATGCAACTTCGCAAAGGGCAACAGATGGGGCGTATTCCCTTCTGTATCTGCAGGTTGGGTTATCACCAACGAGCCTTGGATGGAAGCTACCAAAGACTGGCTCAGTTTCTTCAAGGTACGTGGCAGCTGGGGACAGAACGGTAACTGCCGCATCAGCAACTTCCAGTACACCGGTGTGATCTCCCTCGACGGTTCATATGACTTCACCTATGACCAGATGGGCCCTTCGGTTGCTGCATATCCACAGAACATCGCCAACTCGAAGCTCTCATGGGAGACTTCAGAGCAGCTTTCAATAGGTTTCGACTCACGCTTCCTCAAGAGCCGCATGGGAGTCATCTTCGACTGGTATCGCAAGGACACCAAGGACTGGCTCGTGACTCCTCCTCAGATGGGTATCATGGGTGCTAACGCATCATCTATCAACGGCGGTGCAGTACGCAACGCAGGTGTCGAGCTCAGCATCACATGGAACGACCATATCGGTGACCTTACATATAATGTCGGAATCAACGGTTCGTTCAACAAGAACAACGTCCTCTACATCAACAACGCCGACGGTATCATCCACGGTGAGTCGAAGATCATCTCCGAGAACGTCCGCAACATGGACGGTTTCCAGGCAAAGCCGGGCAAGCCTATCGGCTACTTCCTCGGTATCGAAAGCGAGGGCATCTTCCAGAACCAGGCACAGATCGACCAGTACAACGCCAACGGATATGCGTTCATGAACGGATACGAGCAGACCCAGCCGGGTGACGTCATCTGGATCGACCAGAACGGTGACGGCAAGTACAACGAGCTTGACTGCGTCGAGATCGGCAATCCACACCCTGACTTCACCATGGGCTTCAACATCGGCCTCGAGTGGAAAGGCATCGACTTCAGCATGAACGGTTCTGGCGCATTCGGACAGCAGGTGATCCAGAGCTACCGCCAGTTCGCACTCCAGGAGCTGGAAAACTACACAAACAACTTCGTCAACCGTCTGTGGACAGGTGAAGGATCTACGAACAAGTTCCCTCGCTTCTCACACGGTTCGCACAACAACTTCAAGTGTAACGGTTACAACAGTGACATCTGGATACAGAACGCAGACTATCTCAAGATCCGTAACATCACCGTCGGATACGACCTCAAGAAGGCCATCAAGAAGCTTCCTTTCCAGAAGCTCAGAGTATTCCTCACAGGTCAGAACCTCTTCACCTTCACCGGATATGACGGAATGGATCCGGAAGTCGGCTACGGCTCAGGCTACAGCTGGGCTTCAGGTATCGATATCGGATATTATCCTTCTCCTAAGGTCTACATGGCCGGTGTCAGCATCAAATTCTAAAACACAGAACGAATATGAAAAAGATTATACTTTCTTTAGCCGCATGCATGTTTGTCTTTGCCGGCTGTGAAAAGATTGATAGCCTGCTGGATACAGTCAACTACCAGAAGGCAGACACATCATCCTTCCCTCAGACTGAGAAAGATGCTGAGCAGCTGGTGAACTCTACCTACTACACTTTCTATTCGCTGTACAACGGCAGTATTTTCCGCACCAACCTGTTCAGGCACATGATCGCCAGCGACGACGTCTATGGACATGGTTCCGAGTCATCGACTGAGACATCGGCAGCAGACCGTCTGCTTGAGATTTCCGGTGACGAGACCAATTCTCCATGGCAGGACTACTACAAGGGACTCCATCGATGCAACTACGCAATCGAGTCGATTTCAGCTCTTGACGACGATGTCTTCACAGGCACCAACAAGAACTGGTACCTCGGTCAGGCACACTTCATGAGAGCTTTCTTCCTCTGGATACTTGCCGACAAGCATGAGACATTCCCGCTCACGCTGAAAACAGAGGTGGAGAATACTCCTAATGCTTCAGTGGACGAGATCTACGCCGCCATTGCAGCGGACCTTACCGACGCCATCAACCTCATCCCTGCTAACTATGGCTATTCAAAGGAGCCAAACCAGGTCGGCCGTGCCACCAAGTATGCCGCAGAGGCGCTCATGGGCCGCGTATGGCTATTCTACACCGGCTTCTACAAGAAGGACAAGATGGCAGACGTCACAAAGGACATGGTCATCAAGTATCTTGAGGACTGCGCCAACACAAGCGTTTCGAAGTTCGACCTCGAGGACGACCCTCGCTCGCTCTGGGCATACACCAATGAGTATTCAAGCGGACTCGCTTATGGCGAAGGCTTCGACACGTATGCTGCCCGTGAGAACATCCGCTGGGTAGGAAACCACAGCAAGGAGACCATCTTCGCAACCCATTTCTCTCTTACAGGATCTAACCGCAACCGCCTCGGCGAGTGGCTTGGCATCCGTAATTCAAGCAAGACGACAAATGGCACATGCTACCCTTATTCAGCAAAGTCAAACGGCAACGCATCTGTCAATCCGCTCATGGTAAAGGAATGGTATGAGGATCCTGACTATGGTCCGACTGACAAGAGACTCTACGGATCAATCATGGCCACAAGAGACGCTAACAAAGTATATGATTGGTTTGCAGATGGTTATGTCGAGCTGCCAGACTTCAAGGGAGACAACAACAAGGAAGTTGAGAGAACTCTCTTCTATCCTAAGAAGTACATCGCTACAGCTTGCTACACCGATGGAGCAAAGTCAAGCCTCTACAACAATTTCTTCCACGCGATCAACAGTTCAGTAAGTGACAGCAACAGCGGACTCAGGAACGATGCCATCTATATCCGTTTTGCAGATGTTCTTCTCATGCTTGATGAGCTGAAGGAGACTGTGACCGGCATGAACAGACTCCGTGAGCGTGCAGGTCTCAAGCCTTACGACTCATATTCGCTCGAGCGTCTTCAGAAGGAACGCCGCTACGAGTTCGTATTCGAAGGTGAGCGTTTCGATGACCTTCGCCGCTGGTATCCTGAGACAGCCGGTGAGATAATCCAGAAGAACCAGGACGGTGGATATGTCGAGTTCAAGGGAAATGTCGTTCCTGACGGATACAGGGAGATGCCGGGCAGGTCATTCTCACAGAGATATTCTAAGACCCATGGTTTCTGGATGATCCCTACAAAGCAGATCAGTCTCCAGGAAGGCCAGCTTACCCAGCATGCTGGATATGAAGAGGGCGAGGACTGGATCTTCACCAGCGGAGACCTCCCATACTACGATGTCATCAAGAAATAACAGCTTGCTTAGATAGTTAATAGTTTGTGGTTGAGTCCGGCTGCATAGCCGGACTCTTTACATGGAATTTGTTGGATATACGGGCAAATTTAACTAAATTGCAAAATTATCAATTTAAGTTTCGCAAGTGATTTAAACGGCCATTTGTAGTTGCTGGACAACGCCA
>JAKSJP010000034.1 GCA_024398105.1 Bacteroidales bacterium
CCGTCGGAGCAGGGGGCATCGTGCCGACTGACCCATTCCCAAGGGGTCGGCACGCGGAGGTGCCACGCAGGCCCGTCGGAGCAGGGGGCATCGTGCCGACTGACCCATTCCCAAGGGGTCGGCACGCGGAGGTGCCACGCAGGCCCGTCGGAGCAGGGGGCATCGTGCCGACTGACCCAAGCAAAAGAGAAAAGCAAAAACAAAAAGAGACTGGTCAAAATTGCTTATGCAAAAATAAGATTAAGCGCCATTAAAAAAGTGGGTCGACCATAAGGTCGACCCACAATCACTTCAGGAATGGAACTATTACTCCCAACCTGGATTCTGCTTGATATTAGGATTGATAGACATCTCGTTGAATGGGAATGGGAAGAGGAGATGCTTCTTCACATCGAAACCGAGATCCGGATAAAGCTTAACGCACCAGTCCGCATCCGACTCATCGATGTAGCCCTCATGCTTGTCACCTCCGTTGAAGAGTTTGTCCACATAGTTAGGGAAGTACCTGCCATTCAGCTTGAGCTCGTCATAATCCTTCCAACGGAGGATATCCTGATAGCGGCAACCTTCAAGCCAGCACTCGATGAACTTCTCTCTCTTGACAACATCCATGGTGAGTTCCGATGAGATAGTCTGTGAGCCAGCTCTCTTCTGGATCTTGTTCACGAGTTCAAGAGCCTCGGCAGTCTGCTTGCCAGTCTTCACTGCGCACTCTGCGAACATGAGGTAAACCTCAGGAAGACGGAAGATACGGAAGTTTGCGATACCTCTGTTGTTAGGAGAGAGGTCCTGCTGCTGGACATTGATCTTCCACATGAACCAACCGATGCTGCCATAAAGACCGCTTGGACGATAGATACCTCTTGACTTGTCAGTTGCCTTCTTCTCTGTGTATCCCATCACAGGGTTCTCACCGTCAGAAGCGTATGGCATCTCATAGAGAACCTCATCATAGGTCTTCACCCATGCCTTGCGGCGATAAGAATCCATACCATCGTTCTCGATAAGAACGTCGATGAACTTCTTTGAAGGGTTACATTCGCCCCAACCGGTCTTGTACATCTTTGTTCCGACACCGTTAGGGATCTGCATCACGTCGTTTCTCCAGTTCCAAAGCCAGAAAGCGTTCTTCTGTGCGTGGTTGTTGTAGCTGCCGATAGATGCATCATACTCGTTGTTGAACTCGAAGATCTTCTCAGAGTTACCATCGCCTGCCGCATGGAAGCAGTTCTCAAGATCCTCGCTCTTGACGAGTTCATAGTTACCAGAGCTGATAACCTTCCAGAGAGCATCCTGTGCACCTGCATAGTCCTCCATGAAGAGCTTTGTCTTGCCCATGATTGTGTAAGCGAGACCCTTGGTAACGATGACAGCACCATCCTTGTCATTTGGGCCCTTACGCTCACGGAGATAAGGAATAGCCTCTTCGCAGTCCTTGATGACGAACTCATATACAGCCTTCTGAGACTCAGCGTTACCTGGCTTGTCAGTAGCCTCAAGTACATGGTCAACGATAGGAGGAGTACCCCAACCGAAGCCAAGCTGCATATATGAAAGGGCGCGGAGCACCTTTGCCTCAGCGACTACTCTGCGTGTGACATCTGTGTGACCACCTTCAGGAAGGCCGTCCTTGAACGCGTCGATCACGAGGTTGGCTGCGTAGATCGATCTGAAGAATGCATTGTAACCGCCACTGATCATAGAGCTGGTCACTGGGAAACGGAACGCATGGAGCTCGTTCTGAGCGATGTTGTCGGTCTTGTTGTTACCGGCAGCGATCATATCATCTGCTGGGTAGTCCCAGAGAGCGTTGAAGATATTGTCGTTACCACCCGATGTATACTGAGTGAAATAAGCGTCGTATGCAGCGACGATTGCCATCTCAGCATCCTCGTCAGTCTTATAGAAGTTCTCAACAGGGATGACACCCTTCTGAGGAATCTCCAGAAGGCCCTGACAGCTCGAAAGAAGGAGAGCACAGGCCGCAAATGGGATTATTATCTTTTTCATATCTGTCATTGTTCTGAATATTAGAATGAAAGGTTGAGACCAAGGATGAACTGCTTAGCGGTTGGGTATGAACCCATGTCGATACCGAGTGATGAAGCAGTGTTGGCCTGTGCCGTCTCTGGGTCGAGGCCTGGATACTTGGTGAAACAGAAGAAGTTCTCAAGTGAGGTGTAGACTCTGAGCTGGCTGACATGGATCTTCTTGAGGAGTGAGGCAGGAACGGTGTAGCCGAGCTGGATCTGCTTGATCTTGAAGAATGTACCGCTGAAGAGGTTGAGGTCAGATGAGAATGTGATCTGGTCCCAGTATGCTGGAGCAGGGAACTTAGCGTTGTCGCCAGCCTGCTTCCAGGTGTTGTTCCAGTACCATGAGTAGGTGTTACAGTGTGGACGGTCAGTTCTCCATGAAGATGGGAAGATCTCGTTGCCTGCTACACCTGTACCGAACATTGTGAAGTCGAAGTTCTTGTAGCTGAGGTTGACGGTAAGACCGAAGGTGTAGTCAGGAATACCGCAACCGACCATCTGCATATCGTCTGAGTTGATAGATGGGTTGTCGTCAAGCTGCTCGAACGATGGCTTACCTGTCTGAGGATCGATACCTGTTGACTTGTAACCTCTCATGTACCAGATCGGATAACCTTCCTCAAAGTATGTACGGAGAGTAGATCCCTGAGGACCGGTACCTGAGATACGTGAGATAGATGGGTCAAGATATGTAACCTTGTTCTGGAGGCTTGAGAAGTTGCCTGATACGGTATAACCGAAATCACCGATCTGGTCCTTCCATGTAAGCTCGACCTCAAGACCGCTGTTCTTCACGTTACCTGCATTCAATGTCATAGATGACACACCGACTGCAGCTGAAGGAGTAACACTCACGAGGAGGTCCTTGGTCCTCTTGTCGAAGTAGTCGACACCGAGGGTAAGTCTGTTGTTGAGGAAGCGTGCATCGAGACCAAGGTCGAGCTGGTCAGAAGTCTCCCACTTGAGGTTAGGATTTGCAATACGTGATGGCTTTGAACCGAGGGCCACGTCTGTCTTGCCGACAGTGTACTGGTACCATGATCCACCGTAGTCGATTGTAGCTGCGTATGCATAGTTGCGGAGCACGTTGACGTTACCGTTTCTACCCCATGAAGCACGGAGCTTGAGGAATGAGACAGCGTCGCGGCTTACATTGTTCTTGAAGAACTTCTCGTTAGAGACTGTCCAACCTGCAGAGAATGAAGGGAAATAGCCCCAGCGTTGCTGCTTAGAGAGTCTTGAAGCGTCGAATGCGTCTGCACGGAAGTTAGCCTGGAAGCTGTAACGGTTGTCATATGTATAGGTCAGACGGCCGAAGTATGCAAGGCTGGCAGATGTGTTAGGCTCGTTGCTGACATCCTTTGACACACCGCTTCCTGAGAGGAGGTAGTCAATATAGCGGAAGTTCGGCTCGTAGCCCTTGAGGATATCAGCACCTGATGCAGTGACACTGACATTGTCTGAGTTGTTCTCCTCGAATGACATACCTGCCATCACGCCGATATCATGCTTCTTGATCCTCTTGTTGTAGTTAGCGAAGTTCTCCCACTGGTAGAAGAAACCGGTGTTTGCTCTTGCTGAAAGGCTGTAGAGATCCTGCTTGAGGAATGGAGATGCATAGTAAGGCTCTGTATAGCTGTGGCTCTGGCTCTGGGTGATTCTGTAACCGAAACGTGAGGTAAAGGTAAGGCCCTTGAGCGGAGTGAGGTTTGCTGAGAGTGTACCGCGGATGTTGATACCTGTGTTGGTTGCATCTGTAGCATCTCTTCTGATGAATGGGTTACCTCCCTGGGTCTCACCGAGACGGCTGACTGACCAATACTTGCCGGTCTCAGGGTCGGTGATGAGCTTTCCGCCATTGTGGAGATAGGTAAGCATGTCATTGGTAAGGCCTGACTCATCGACAGCTATAGGCTCGATAGGAGAAGAAGTGATCGCAGCGAGGAGAACGGAACCGTTGTCTGAGTGCTGTGAGATCTGCTTTGTGCTGTACTTCTCGATTGAGTTGTTTGTAGACACCTGGAGCCATGGCTTGAACTTGTAGTCAGCGTTCACCTGGAGGGTGAGACGGTTGTAGACATCCTTGTCACCCTTGAAGATACCGTTGTTCTTTACATTGTTGATCGAAACGAAAAGGTTGCCCTTGTCATTTCCACCCTGGAAACCAACGGTGTGACGGTTGTTCCATGATGGTTCGAACACTTCTGAAGACCAGTCGATGTCCTCACCTTTGTAGTTGATATTCTCGAGCATGGATTCGTTGAGCCAACCGTATGCCTTACCGAAGTTGATGTATTCCTCTGCGTTCATCACATCAAGTCTGTGAGCGAGAGTAGAAAGTGAGAACTGGTTGTTGTAGAATACTCGGCCGTTACCCTTCTGTGAAGCACCGCTCTTGGTGGTGATGAGAACGACACCGTTACCTGCCTGCGCACCGTAGATAGCTGCTGAAGCTGCATCCTTGAGGACCTCCATTGACTCGATCATTTCCGGGTCGAGGTACTGGATGTTGTCCACCTTGAGACCATCGACGATGAGGAGTGGTCCGATGTTGCCTGAGTTTGAAGAGTAACCGCGGACACGGATCTCTGAACCAGCACCAGGAGCACCTGAAGCGCTGAGGATCTGTACGCCGGCAGCCTTACCCATAAGGGCGTTGGCAGCGTCTGAGGTTGAACGGTTCTGGAGGTCAGCACCACGTACGGAAGCGACAGAACCGGTGACGTCAGACTTTCTCTGGACACCATAACCGATCACGACTGTCTCCTCGAGGAACTCTGTGTCCTCTTCGAGGGTGAAGTTGAGGACTGTCTGGTTGCCGACTGCTGCGGTAACTGACTTGTATCCCACGAAAGATACGTTGAGGATTGCTCCTGCAGGGACGCTAAGTGTATACTTACCGTCAATGTCAGTGACAGCACCGAGGGTGTTGTTACCGACAACCATTACTGAAGCACCGATGACTGGTACGTTCTGGCTGTCGACTACAGTACCGCTGATAGAGTGCTGCGCGAAAGCAGAGGACATACCAAAGCAAGCGATAAGAAGTACCATCGCTGCTCTCAAAAACATTCTTTGAGCTTGTTTCATGAGTTTGGTATTAGTTAATAATATGAAATGAGTTATGTCTAAAGTAGTAGCGCTATTTAATCGTTTAAAGTTAGGAATAAAAGTGGATTATTCATCAAAAAAACACAAAAAATGACGGACTTTTCAAAAGCCCGTCATAACAATACTTGATATCAAAGGATTATCTGCCTAGACCTTCTCCCAGATATAGACCTTGTCGCCACGCCTGAGCTTGGCGTCCTGCGGTCCGTTGATGATATTCTTGCCGAGTGCCACTGAACACCTTACGCCCTTCGGAGCCATGTCGACAGACTTGAAGTCGACCCTCATGTCATTGACGGTGAACTCCACGACTCCGGTGGTGTTGCCTATAGCCATCACCTCGTCGCCGACATTGAGCGCAGAGGACTCCACGGTTATCTCTGCGACTCCGATCTTGTCGAACCAGTTGGTAACCTTGCCGCAGTAGACTTTCTTGCGCGTAGCCTGGCTTCCATAGACAGTGCTCCACTCGCCTAGCTTTGCACCCTGGTAATAGCCGTCCCAGAACCCGCGGTTGAACACTTCAGCAAGCTGATCCTTCAGACGGGCCGTCAGCTCAGGAGTATAGGTTCCGTCACATACGGCATCCGCTGCCTGTCGGTAGCACTGGGCGCAGCGCTTGACATATTCCGCAGAGCGGGCACGGCCTTCGATCTTGAAAACCTTGACTCCAGCCTCGATGAATCTGTCCATGAACTCGATAGTACAGAGATCCTTAGGCGACATGATATATTTGTTGTCTATGTGGAGCTGGTTGCCTGTCTCGAGGTCCGTGACCTCATAGCCACGACGGCAGATCTGGAAGCATGCGCCGCGGTTGGCGGAAGCCCCGTAGGCGTGGAGACTGAGGTAGCACTTGCCGGAGATGGCCATGCAGAAGGCACCATGGGCGAACATCTCGATCCTGACGAGATTGCCCGAAGGTCCGCGCAGGTCGTTCTCGACTATCTGACGATGGATCTCGCCGACCTGGTCGAGATTGAGCTCCCTGGCGAGGACGATGACGTCCGCGAACTGGGCGTAGAACTTGAGAGCCTCATAGTTGGATATGCTGAGCTGGGTCGAGATATGCACCTCGAGACCGATCTGGCGGCAATACATGATGGCGGCCATGTCCGAGGCGATGATAGCGTCGACGCCTGCCGCCTTCGCAGTGTCGAGTGCATGGTATGCGTCCTGCAGGTCCTCTCCGTAAAGCACGATGTTGAGGGTCATATAGGTCTTCGCACCCTTCTCACGGCATATCCTGACAATCTCAGGAAGGTCCTCCGGCTGGAAATTGTTTGCCGAATGCGACCTCATATTGAGCCTTCCTATACCGAAGTAGATAGAGTTGGCTCCTCCTTCAAGCGCGGCGTTCAGGCATTCGAAATTGCCTGCCGGCGCCATTATCTCCAATTCGTTCCTGTCCATCTGTAGAATTCCTTAGCTTGTTCTTCCAACCAGTTTCTCCGCATAGCGGCGCAAAGCCTCGAGACCCTCTCCCGAGCATGATGCCGCAGCGTAGTCCATCGCGACTGCTGTAAGCCTTACGATCTCGTTCTTCGCCTCATCGGCGATGCCGAGCGCATCATAGAAGCCTTTGACCTTCGCGACCTTGACTGCCTTCTCCTCCGCGGTCGCAGAAGGAAGTGCAAGAGCCTCGAGAAGAGCGGACTTCATGGCAGGGTCGGCCTTTTCAAGGGCACGGGTCGTCAGCCAGCATTTCTTATTGTTGACTATGTCGCCTCCGATCGGCTTCCCGAACACCTTCTCGTCGCCATAGGCATCGAGATAGTCGTCAGCCACCTGGAACGCGAGACCGAGATTGAAGCCATACTCATACAGGTTGTCGGCATCGGTCTGGGAAGCGCCACCGATAAGGGCACCCATCTTTGCCGAGCATGCGATGAGCACACCGGTCTTGAGGCCTATCATATTGATATACTCAGACATAGGGACCTGTTCCTCCTTCTCGAAATCCATGTCGTACTGCTGGCCTTCGCAGACCTGGGCTGCAGTCCTGGTGAAGAGATTCAGCACTGCACCGAGCACAGCGGCAGGGGCCTTGGCGATCCTGTTGTAGCTCTCGATGCACATCACGTCGCCCGAGAGGATCGCAGTATCCTCGTTCCACTTCTTCCACACGGTCTCGACCTTGCGACGAAGCGGCGAACGGTCCATGATATCGTCATGGATGAGAGTGAAGCTATGGAACACCTCCAGTGCCGAAGCAGGCTGGAGGATGCTCTCGTCAAGAGTATCCTTGAACAGCGAATACGCAAGAAGACAAAGCCTTGGGCGTATTCTCTTGCCGCCGATGGCGATCATATATCTGAGCGGGTCGTAGAGACCTGCCGGTTCCGCAGTGAACTTAGGATCGTCGAAAAGCTCCTTGAGGGCGCTTTCGAGCTGTGATTCTGAAATCATGGTAAATTGCTCTATTTACTGCAAAGATAGGATTTTCTCGCTCATCTTTCGTAACTTTCCACCATGATAGTGATACCAAAGGTGAATCTTCCCGTCCTGGAGATAGCGGACCAGGTCAACAGCACCCTCTTCAGCAAGGGGCGTCTGGTCGTGACCGCGCCTCCCGGTGCCGGAAAGTCCACTCTTCTGCCGCTCACGATCCTTCGGGGACTTGACCATGGTACCGGCCCGACCGCCGGCAGGATCCTTATGCTCGAACCCCGCAGGCTCGCCGCCCGCCAGGTCGCCGAGCGCATGGCATCCCTGCTTGGAGAGGAAGTCGGCCAGACCGTAGGCTACAGGGTCCGATTCGAGACAAAAGTCTCCGCCAGGACCCGCATCGAGGTACTCACTGAAGGAATCCTTACAAGGATGCTGGTCTCCGACCCGGGCCTGGAAGGCGTCGACGTGGTGATCTTCGATGAATTCCACGAGAGGAGCCTCAACAGCGACCTCGCGCTGGCACTCACACGCGAAAGCATGGACCTGCTGCGTCCCGACCTGAAGATACTGATAATGTCGGCGACCATCGACGCCGCAGCCATCTGCCAGGCCCTCGACGCACCCCTTCTCGAGAGCGACGGCCGCATGTACCCGGTGACGACGATCCAATGTCCCGAGGCGGACGCAGCCAACGTCGCGGAATCCGTCGCACATATTATCCGCCAGGCCCACAGGGAGAACGAAGGCGACATCCTGGCCTTCCTGCCTGGTGAAGCGGAGATCAGGCGCTGTGCGGAGCTGCTCGGGACGGCGCTCGGAGCCACCATGGTCCTTCCGCTCTACGGAATGCTCTCCCCTGCCGCCCAGAAGGCGGCGATCGCCCCGTCACTCCCAGGCCAGAGGAAAGTGGTGCTGGCGACGCCGATCGCAGAGACTTCCATCACCATCGAGGGCGTGCGCAGCGTCGTCGATCCGGGCCTGTGCAAGAAGATGGTATTCAACCCTCAGAACTCGCTGAGCCACCTCGAGACCGTCCGGATCAGCAAGGACATGGCCCGTCAGAGGGCCGGCCGAGCCGGTCGTACGGCTCCGGGATCATGCTACCAGCTCTGGTCGTCAGCCACTGCTTCGAGGATGGAGGAATGCCGCCGTCCGGAGATCCTGGAAGCCGACCTCAGTTCAATGGTGCTCGACATCGCCGCCTGGGGCGAGAGCCATCCGGAAAGGCTCCAGTGGCTGACGCCGCCGCCTGCCGCCAGCCTTGCCCACGCCTCCGAGCTGCTCCGGCTGCTCGGTGCGATCGACGATGACGGAAAGATCACTCCTCACGGCAAGGACCTCTCCGCCCTGCCTTGCCACCCACGCATTGCGCAGATGCTGGTGATGGCCGCCTCGGCGACAGGCACACACCCGAACCCTGCCGAGGCCGCCGTTGCCCTTGCCGCCGACATAGCCGCCATACTTGAAGAGAAAGACCCTCTCTCGCAGACCGAGAAGAGCTCAGACATATCGATACGCATCTCAGAACTCCGCAAGGCCCGCAGGCGCGAGGGCGACCGAAAAGGAAGCGGAAGAGACAGGAGATGGAGCCGCATCGCAGCTGTCGCCCAGCAGTACAGAGCGTTGGCCGGCGGAGCAGGAAGGCGGCACAGCGGGACGCCCGGTGGCTTCGCCGAGAGCGTCGGTGCGCAGCATAAAGGGACGCCCGGTGGCTTCGCCTGGGGCGTCCCTGAGGACAACTCCGATCCGGACGCATTTGCAGCAGGCCTGCTGCTGGCCGGAGCCTACCCTGAAAGGATAGGCCACGAGATGAAGGACAGTTTCGGCCGCTACCAGCTCTCCTGCGGAGACTTCGCGACTGTCGACAGCAGCGACGACATGTCAGCCCACGGATGGCTGGTCGCCGCTGACCTCAGCCTCGGCGGCGGCGCTTACGTCAACGCCCGGGCCGGCACTTCCGCCAGCAGCCGTAACGGAACAGGGTCTGGTGTAGGCCGGATATTCCTCGCGGCGCCTGTCGACCCGAAGGACCTTCTTCCTATGGCATCGACCTTCGAGAATATTTCCTGGGATTCCAGGGAAGGCCGTGTCGTAGCAAGGAAAGAATGGAGGATAGGCCGTCTTATCGTCGACTCCCGACCGATCAGCGAAGGCAACAGGGACAGGATGATGGAGGTCATCTGCGAGGCCGCCCGCAAGGAAGGCACGAGCATGTTCGACTTCAGCGACGCGGTGGGAAATCTCCAGAGAAGAGTAGCGGCAGTCGGGGCGTGGCACCATGATCTCGAGATACCGGACCTCTCGACCGAGGCCGTGCTCGAAAGGGCGTCGGAGTGGGTTCCGCTCTATCTTGGGAAGGCCGTCTCGAAGGCGGAGATGAAGAAGATCGACATGTGCCAGGTGCTCTGGGGACTGCTTTCGTACGAGCAGCAATGCGCCGTCGATTCGCTTGCTCCGACCCATATCAGGGTTCCGTCCGGCATCCGTATCCGCGTTGAATACCGCCAGGGCGCGGAGGCTCCGGTGCTCCGTGTAAGGCTGCAGGAATGTTTCGGGCTTCTTGAGACCCCTTGCGTCGACAACGGCAGCCGTCCTGTGCTGATGGAGCTGCTTTCACCGGGCTTCAAGCCTGTCCAGCTGACCCAGGACCTGCGCAGCTTCTGGCAGGGCACCTACTTCGAGGTCCGCAAGGAGCTCCGTCGCCGCTACCCTAAGCACGCCTGGCCCGAGGACCCGACCGTTCCGCTCCCTCCTCGCCCTCGCCCCAGCGACAAATAGCGTATCCAATTCAGTATCAACTACTTACAATTTTACTTTCGGCTAATTAAATCACAAACGCCTGTATTTCAACACTTTAGCCCAAAGTCACAACAGATTGTACCACTGCCACCCGTCACTCCATCACCAGATGCAGATACTTCCTGACCAGGTACTCAGGTGCGACCTGCCTTGCTATCATGACGGCTGCTATCTTCCGCCTGTCTTCAACCGACAGGCGCAGGATCGAACGTGGATCAAGCCGGAAAGTCCCACTGATCGAGGTCCCGTCAAGCAATCCACTTTCGCAAAGGAAGCGACAGATCGCTTCATACCCCGTATCCGAATATGGGTTCTGCTCCTCTCTGATGTCATATTCGCTGCCGGTATTCGCATTCATGGCAACAAGCATCGTCTGGTAGTCCCCGTAATAGCTTATAGCCGTCTCATAATCAATCACATTGTACAGAGAGATGACATAGTCACACAGCAGGTTCCACTCACCATGGTCCAGATGGCGTTTGGCGTAGAGCAGCATCGTGCGGGTAATGGGCAGGCCAAGCTTATGCGACGTTCGGGCGCTCGCTTTCAGTTTCTTCAGAGCTGGGCTCTGCCTCAGCACAAGGACGTCGGTCGGGCTCGCGGCACTCAGATCGGACGAGAACGGTGTCTCCGACAGGAAGTATGCGAGAAAATTCCACCTGTACCCCTCCGTTCTTTCCGCCAGATGCTTCTCAACACCGTTGTTGCAGACATAAGCGAGCGCTGTACGCTTCTTCTTTTCCCCACTTTTCATGGCCATTCCATATGATTTCTGCCAGAATTTTCCGGAATTCTCGGTATCATGGTTGATTTCCCGGGCATGTAAAGCGGTGCAGTACTGAAGGAACGCTGAAATATTCTGACATGATTCCGACTCGACAATCATATGGAAATGGTCATGCATCAGGCAGATGGCGACAATCCTTACGCCATACTTCTGCGCAGCCACACAGATCAGAGTGAAGAAATTCACGAAATCCACATCCGAATAGAAAACGACACCTCTGTCCCATGTCCTCTGATAGACATGTCCCATAGCACTTTCCTTGAAATACCTTCTTTTCATAACGCCTCGATATTTCAGACAAGGTATGAATCATGTCAGAGAACGAGGTAAGGATTCTTGAAAACTTGAGGTAAAGATTTTTATTTACCATGGACAGAAACCGCTTTGCCTGAAGACGATCGCCATTCTGCCACACGGCAAATTCCAGCAAATGCCTGTATGGCAAGCAGTTACAAATTTACTTTCGGAGAATCAGCCGAAAGTAAAATCATAAAACACTGTATTTCAGTACATTACGCAATTCCAAAGGGGAAACCGCCTACCCGTTGAACGGCTTGTCGAGGATCTCGCGGCGCCAGTGGAGCTGCATCCAGAGGGAGCGGGCGGCGAGATGGGCGAAGTAGGCAAGCAGAAGGAGGTGCATGGCCAGCTGATCGAAGGTACCATGGACAGTGATGCATATCGCCCAGGTGGCGAAGAAGGCGATGACGGCGGCGATGGTCGAGTTGCGCAATGACTTCGCGGCGGTCGCACCGACATAGATGCCGTCCCAGGTGAAGGCCATGACGCCGATCAGAGGCATAGGCAGCAGCCAGATGAAGAAGAGCCGGCAGCTCTCGACGACAGCAGGATCGGAGGTCATTATGCGGACGATAGGCGTTCCGCCGAAGAGATAGATCAGCACGAAGAACATTCCAAGCCCCATGCTCCAGACGAAGGTCCACTTCAGGGTCTCCATCACCATCGGCTTGTCACGCATGCCGATATATTTGCCCGTAAGTGCCTCGCCGGCATAGGCGAAACCGTCGGTGAAGTATGAGAAGAGCATCAGGAGCTTCATCATGATCGCGCCGGTGGCGAGAAGCATGTCTCCGAACCTGGCCGAGATGATCGTAAAGCCTACATAGATGAGCACCAGGCAGATAGACCTGATGAAAAGATCCCTGCTGATGACTATGAACCTCTTGAGATGGGCTCCCTGTAGGGCGCTGGAGATGCTGACTCCGCGGAACACGTTGCCGTATTTGAAGAAGGCCCTGGAAGCGGCGAAAAGGAGGCCCGAATACTGGGCTACGACGGTTCCCAGAGGGATTCCGGCAAAGCCCAGGCCGTGGAATCCAAGGAAAGGAATGCCCAGTGACAGGACTATGCTGGTAACTATGTTGACCACATTGACTATCAGGTCCGTAGCCATAGAGCTGACCGTATCCTGCATGCCGATGAACCAGCCCTTGAACGAGAACAGGCTCATCGTGGCAGGCGCCGCCCATATCCTGATGAAGAAGTACTGGAGCGCAAGTGCCTTGACCTCTTCGGAACTGTCTACGACAAGGAATGCGAGCTTGGTGAAGGGCCACTGGAAAAGCAGTATGACGGCGGCGATCATCAGGGACAGGGAAAGTCCGCGGAAAAGAATGCGGGCACACTCATCAGGCTCCTTACGGCCATAGGCCTGGGCGGTCATTCCGCCGGTTCCGACACGTAGGAAACCGAAATTCCAGTAGAGAAGGTCGAAGAGCATCGTGCCGATCGAGATTCCACCGATAAGGGTGGCATTCGAGAGACTGGATGTGAGATGACCGGCGACGGCTATGTCGACCATTCCCACGAAGGGAACTGTTATATTGGCAAGAATGCTCGGTCCTGCGAGCCTGAAGATATCCTTGTTGATCTGTCTCATTGTCTGAATTTAGAGTCGTCCTCCAGCATTCCAAGATAGGAATTGTAGCGTTCTACGCTTATGGTACCCTGCTCGACCGCCTCCTTCACGGCGCAGCCGGGCTCATGGGTATGAGTACATGGGGTGAAGCGGCATCCCTCCGACGCCTTGAGCATCTCCGGGAAGTAGAGCGCGATCTCCTCCTTCTCGAGGGACACCAGTCCGAAGCCTCTAAGACCGGGAGTGTCGATTATGTAGCCTCCTGTGCTTATCTTATACATCTCATATAGAGAGGTAGTGTGCATTCCCTGGAGATGGACTTCCGAGATCTTTCCGACCTTAGGGTCGAGCGACGGGTCAAGAGCCTTGATAAGGCTCGACTTTCCTACTCCGGACTCTCCCGAGAACAGGCATACCTTGCCCTTGCAGTCCTCTCTCAGCTCATCTATGCCCTCGTTCTTCCACACTGAAGTCTCCATGACCCTGTACCCGGCGCTCTCGTAGATCCTGTGGAAATCCTCAAGATACTCTGCGGCCTCCTCCCTGTAGAGGTCGGTCTTGTTGAGCACTATCGTCACCGGGACGCCATAGACCTCGCATGTGACGAGGATCCTGTCGAGGAACGGGAGCTTGATCTCCGGGAAATACAGAGACACGACGATATAGGCCATGTCGATGTTGGCCGCGATGACGTGGGACTGTCTTGAGAGGTTGGTGGACTTGCGGATGATATGGTTGCGGCGGTCCTTGATCTCGGAGATCGTCGCAGGATGCAGCGTGTCGACAGCCTCGAGGCCTGCACCTTCCGGGACATCGGCCTCGTACGAGACAAGGTCACCGACCGCGACAGGGTTGGTAGAAGAGCCACCTTTCAGGCGGATCTTGCCCTTGAGCACTGCCGGGAACGGATTCCACTGTGGCAGCTCAGACAGCATGAAATGGCTGCCCGCATTCTTGACGACCGTCGCTGTTCCCTTAATCGACATAGATTGCTGTTTCGACAAACATAGATTTCTGTTACAGGACGCAAAGATAAATAATCTTTTGTAACTTTGTCGCCCTTAAGGACATATAGGATGAGTCTATTCTCTTATTTCAGAATCAGCAGACCCGCTGAGACAAAAGTACCTGAGCACCTGGTAGATGCCGAGTACAGGAAGCTTCGCGCCCGCACATTCTGGGGCGTGACGGCGGCCTACTGTCTCTTCTACGTATGCCGTATGGCACTCAGCGTCGTCAAGCAGCCAGTCATCGACGAAGGCATCTTCACCCCTGCCCAGATCGGTGTGGTAGACTCCGCCCTTCTGTTCGTCTACGCTATCGGCAAGTTCACCAACGGCTTCATCGCCGACTACTGCAACATACGCAGGTTCATGGCAATCGGCCTCGTCGTCTCTGCCCTGGTCAACCTTGTGATGGGTGCGCTGGGCCTGCTTGGCGGATGGGCCGGATGCTCGACCATGGTCCTCTTCATCGCCTTCGCCATCTTCTGGGGAATGAACGGATGGTCCCAGTCAATGGGTTCCCCTCCAGGCGTAATCAGCCTTTCCCGCTGGTTCCCGCTCAACAAGCGAGGCACATTCTACAGCATTTTCTGCGCGACACCATATTTCGGCAAGTTCCTGTCGATGGTCCTGATCGGCCACGTCGTCCTCTGGACAAGCTGGGAATTCGGTTTCATGGCAGCAGCCGTCTTCGGACTCATCGGTTCAGTCATCATCCTGCTCTTCGTCAGCGACACTCCTGAAAGCAAAGGACTTCCTTCAATCCAGGAACTCTCGGGCGAAGCCCCTCAGAAAGAAGACTCGATCCCTGTGAGCAGGCTCCACAAAGCTGTATTCACGAACCCGGGAGTATGGATCATCGCCCTCTCTAGCGCATTCGTCTACATCACCCAGTACGGAATCTCGAACTGGGGAGTGTTCTTCCTGCAGAAGGCAAAAGGCTTTGACCTTGCCGGCGCTACCTATGTCATAGGACTTGCAGAAGGCGTGGGAATCGTCGGTACGGTGTTCGCCGGATGGCTCTCCGACAAAGTATTCAAGGGAGACAGGCTCAAGCCGGTGATCCTCTGCGGCACGGTATGTCTGGCGACGATGTCGCTCTTCATGCTGACAGGCGGAGGAATGGTCCTGAACATCCTCTATCTCGGTGTAGCAAGCCTCTCACTGGCAGCGCTTTACTGCATAGTAGCCGGTCTCATGGCACTTGACATAGTGCCTCGCAAGGCGACAGGCGCAGCCCTCGGAGTAGTAGGAATCTCAAGCTATCTTGCAGCCGGAATACAGGGCATCATCAGCGGTGTCCTCATCGGCAACGGAGAGAGCGACGGCAGCTATGACTTCCTGCCGGTAGCCCTGTTCTGGATCGGTTCCTGCCTCATTTCCTTCATCGTCCCTGCCCTGAACTGGAACGTGATGAAGAAAAAGGTAGTCAGCGGATAGACCTCAATATCGCCAAAGAAAAAACAAAAATATCATGAAACGTATCTTAACAGCTTTTCTAGCCCTTGCACTCGCAGTGAGCGCTTCAGCACAGCAGAATGCACGTACGGCATTCTTCATGAATGACTATGCCTATGCATACAGGTTCAACCCTGCATTCATCCCGACCAAGGGCCATGTCGGTCTCCTTGGAATCGGAAACACAGGAATCTCTGCCGAGAGCAACATCGACGGACGCATGTTCACCACGATTGACCATCCTGCTACCGAATACGAAGAAGACGGTATGACCTACAGCAGGGAAGCCTACACTGAGGTCGCCCTGGACAAGAAGTATGTCAAGTCAATGAACAAGCTCAGCAGCACAGTGGACACGGACCTCATCTCCGTAGGCTTCAAGCATAACAAGTTCTTCCACTCCATCGACCTCACACTGAGAGGCGACGTAGCTGCGAGAATGCCTGGCAACGCCCTTATACTTGCGTTTGATGCAATCAACCTTGACGAGGACGAGGAGCTTGATTTCACCAGCGACACATTTGACAAGATCAAGCTGTCGGGCAATGTCTACACTGAACTCGCATACGGCCTCGGCTGGCAGATTGACGACAGGCTCAGCGTCGGAGCACGTGCCAAGCTCCTGTTCGGAATGGCGGGTGCAGACATGCAGTTCAATAAGATCAATGCCAGGATGGACGGTGACATGCTCTATGTCAACACCAATGGCCATATCAAGGCCTATATGCCTGGCTCATACAATATTCCTGTCAAGGACGGACATTACGACCTCGAGAGCATCGAAGATGATGTAGACTTCAGCCAGATGCCATCAGGCTTCGGCGTGGCCTTCGACCTGGGCGCAAGCTACAGGATCATGGATGGTCTCACCGCATCCCTCTCGGTCAACGACCTTGGATTCATCAGCTGGAAGAACGCAATCTGCGGAGAAGTCAACTCTTTCGAAATTGACACGGCAGAGGATTCTGAAGACATTGCATTCATCGGAGTGGCTGCAAGGAAGCCGATGCACGGTGTGACCGCAAAGGTCAACGCAGCCGTAGAGTACGAGATCCCTGGAGCCAAAGGCCTTTCAGTAGGTCTGCTCGGCACCACCAGGCTCGCAGGTCTCACTTCATGGTCTGAGGGAAGACTCGTACTTACTTACGAGGCACCAAAGATCGTCAGCGTAGCTGTCAGCGGCGCATGCTCTGATTTCGGCGGCGGACTTGGATTTGCGCTCAACCTCAACCTCGGACCAGTCGGACTCTTCGCTGGATTCGACTCGCTTGTTCCTCTGTTCACCCTGGATGGCGGATATCCAGGCAGCACGGTAAACACCAACGGCCGCCTGGGACTCTCAGTGATCTTCGGACGCAAGCAGCCTAGGAACTAGCTACCTGCGTTTCTTCGACTGCTTGGATGCCTTGATGGCAGCCTTGATCTTCGCCTTGCGGGCTTCAGGATTGCCCTTGCCCGGCTCTGACGGGCCTCGGCGGCCGTTGCCCGCAGGTGCGGAAGCATTGTCGGCAGACGCCGGTTTTGCTTCATTGATTCCAGCCTCTACCAGCTCATAGTCAAGGATTCTCTGGTCAAGGTTGGTATTCTTGACCTTCACACGCACCTCGTCGCCAAGACGGTAGACCTTACCGCTGCGGCGACCTGCGATCTTATAGTGTTCCTCATCGAACTCATAGAAGTCGCCCTTTATGTCACGGAGTGGAACCATGCCTTCGATCTTGGTAGGCTCCACCTCGACGTACATTCCCCACTCGGTAAGGCCTGAGATATGGCCCTCGAACTCCATGCCGAGCTTGTCCTGCATATACTCAACGAGCTTGTACTTGATGCTGTCGCGCTCTGCGGTGGCAGCGATCACCTCGCGCTCAGATGCGTGGCGGCACTGATCCTCGTAGTAGGCCTTGCCCTGGGAAGCAGCATTGTCAAGGTACATGGCCAGGAGACGGTGTACCATGGTATCGGGATAACGTCTGATAGGCGATGTGAAGTGGGTGTAGTACTTGAATGCGAGGCCGTAGTGGCCGATGTTGTCTGTACTGTAGCAGGCTTTTGCCATGGACCTGAGCGCAAGCATCTCGATCGCCATGAACTCAGGCTTGTCCTTGGCCGCGCCGAGCAGTTCGTTGAGGGTCTTCGATACGCTGCCCTCGCCGAAGTTGGCCTTGTAGCCGAAGTTGCCTGCGAACTCGCTGAGGCCGTAGAGCTTCTGGCTGTTAGGTTCGTCATGGATACGATAGACGAAGGTCTTGGCAGTCTTGCGGGCCTTTCCGTCCATCTTTCCGCCTGTCGCGATGAACTCGGCGACTGAGCGGTTGGCAAGGAGCATGAACTCCTCGATCAGCCAGTTGGCCTCCTTGGTGATATGCTGATGCACGTCGACTGGCTTGCCGGTCTCGTCCACGATGACCTTCATCTCAGGTCTCTCGAAGCTGACCGCACCTTCCTTGAAGCGCTTGTCGCGAAGCTTCTTCGCGATTGTCCAGAGAGTCAGTATCGCCTTCTTGATGTCTCTTGGGATGACACATCCGGCTGTCACGCCGAACACGTCCGAGTCGCCGACCTTTCCGTCGGTTCCACCCTTGATCTCCATATCAAGGGCAGCCTCACCGGCGTCGATCACCTGCTGCGCGGTCTCGTATGCGAATCTGTAGTCAGAGCAGATGACTGTCCTTCCGAACCAATGGTTGAACACCTTTCCGGCAGGAGTGATCTCGAATACTGCCGAGAATGTCAGCTTCTCCTCGTTCGGTCTGAGCGAGCAGAGCTTGTTCGAGAGCTTCTCAGGAAGCATAGGGACTGTCCTGTCCACAAGATATACAGAGGTTCCTCTCGCCTGGGCCTCCTTGTCCACGACCGTGCCAGGGGTCACATAGTAAGAGACGTCGGCGATGTGTACGCCGACCTCGAAGTTGCCATTGTCCAGGGCCTTGAACGACAACGCGTCGTCGAAGTCCTTCGCGTCCGCAGGGTCGATTGTGAATGTCATGGTGTCCCTGAAATCCCTTCTTCCCTTGAGATCCTTAGAGGTGATCTTGTCGGAGATCGCGTCCGCTGCGTTGGCCACCTCAGGCTCGAACCTGTATGGGAGTCCGTATTCCGCAAGGATCGCATGCATCTCGGTGTTGTTGTCGCCCATCTCGCCGAGGACGTCAACGACCTGTCCGTGAGGGTTCGCCTCTCCGCGCGGCCATGAATCCACGACCACGGCGAGCTTCATGCCGCTGTGGCACTTGAGCTCGACCTTGTCGTTGCCTACGGTCTCATAGACTCCACAGGCCGCATACTCGCCCTTTCCAAGCGGCTTGAGCGCTCCTGGGACAGGATCCGAATACGGACCGGTTATGTCCACTGTGATGTCATATGGCATGAACTTGCTCTGCATGAGTATCCATGCCTGTCCTCCTACGACATGGAGGACTCCGATGAACGGTTTCTTCGAACGTTCGATGATCTCCTTGACCTCGCCTTCCTTGCTATGGCCATGGCCACCGAGCTTTGTTATGGCGACCTTTACTGTGTCGCCGTTGAGGGCGCCCCTTGTCTTCGACGCCTTCACGAATATATCCTCTTCCTCGCCCTCGACTATGATGAACGCGAATCCGTCGCGTGTCATCCTGACGGTGCCGATGCAGTCAGGAAGTGCCTTTCTCACACTTTTTTTCTTTTCGTTTTCTCTACCGCCGCTTTTACGTCTTTTTTCGTACATATAAATGAGTTTTGTTATCTTTGCAAAGATAAAAAATAGACAAGAAAAAACATATATAAAGACATGGCATCAAAAAAAGTACTTCTGATGATCCTCGACGGTTGGGGCGAGGGCAGACATGACTATTCAAACGCAATCTTCGCTCAGGGAGCTCCGTTCATCGACTCACTCAGAGCAAAATATCCTTACAGCCATCTCCAGGCATGCGGCGAGTTCGTAGGCCTTCCTGAAGGACAGATGGGCAACTCTGAGGTCGGCCATATGAACCTCGGTGCAGGCCGCGTGATCTACCAGGATCTCGTGAAGATCAACATGGCAGCCCGTGACCACAAGTTCCTCGAGAACGCTGAGATCAAGGCTGTCTACGACTATGTAAAGCAGAGCGGCAAGAAGCTCCACCTCATGGGACTTACCTCTACCGGTGGCGTACACTCTTCACTTGACCACGTATACGAGTTCCTCAACGTAGCCAAGGAGCAGGGCATCGAGAACGTGTTCGTACACGCTTTCATGGACGGCCGTGACACAGACCCACGCAGCGGAAAGGGCTTCCTCGAGGACCTCGAGGCAGCAATGGCAAAGTCAACCGGAAAGATCGCTTCAGTCTGCGGCCGCTTCTACGCCATGGACCGTGACAAGAGATGGGACCGCGTGAAGAAGGCATATGACCTCCTCACAGCAGGTGAAGGCAACAAGTTCACCTCAGCTATCGAGGGTATCCAGGCATCTTATGACGCAGGCGTCACCGACGAGTTCGTTGAGCCTATGGTCATCACAGACGCTGCAGGCGCTCCTCTCGCAAAGGTCGAGGAAGGCGACGCTGTCATCTTCTACAACTTCCGTAACGACCGTGCTCGCGAGATCACCGCAGCACTCACACAGAAGGACATGCCTGAGGCTGGCATGAAGACCCTTCCTCTCTACTTCTGCTGCCTTACTCCATACGATGCAGCTTTCACAGGCGTACACATCCTCTTCGACAAGGAGCTCGTGGACCAGACCCTCGGCGAGGCTGTCTCAAAGGCAGGCAAGCGCCAGCTCCGCATCGCTGAGACTGAGAAGTATGCCCACGTGACCTTCTTCTTCAACGGCGGTCTCGAGACTCCATACGAAGGTGAGAACCGTATCCTCGTAGCATCTCCAAAGGTGCCTACATACGACCTTCTCCCTCAGATGAGTGCCCCAGAGGTAGCCGAGAAGCTCATCGAGGCAATCAAGACCGAGGAGAACGACATGATCATCCTCAACTTCGCGAACGGCGACATGATCGGTCACACCGGAGTATACTCAGCAGTGACCAAGGCTATCGAGTGTGTCGACAAGCTCGTAGAGAAGGTAGTCACAGAGGCTGTCGCTCACGACTACGCTGTCCTCATCACAGCTGACCACGGCAATGCCGACTACGAGGTCAACCCTGACGGAACCCCTAACACCGCTCACTCACTCAACCCAGTGCAGTTCATCGTAGTGAACGCCGGCGAGGACGTGAAGGAGGTAAAGGACGGCGCCCTCTGCAACGTGGCACCTACCATCCTCAAGATCATGGGCATCCCTCAGCCAGCAAAGATGACCGCCGAGCCGCTGATCTAAAGATAGCTTAAGCTGCAAAGCAGCCAAGGCTCGTAATAGAAAGACTCTGACCGACGGGGCTCCCGGGAAACCGGGAAAAGGTCGCCCCCACGGCCAGAGTCTTTCGTTATCTATCATAGATGGCTTTACTTCGATTACCATACATTGACTCAGTGACATATCTGATCATAGCCTGACTGACTGACTGACCTACCGCCTGACCTAGGTCAGACGAAAGTGCCGCGACCTAGGTCACCCCGAAACAGAAAGTACTTATCTATCAGCACCTTACAAAAAGCAAGCGACCTAGGTCAAGGGCAATTCACCCGACCTAGGTCAGCAACTCCTTGAAGTATCTACTTAGTAGAAAGGGACTGATGTCTGAGTCTCTTCATCCCATAATACTCCAGTATCGGTAGCAGGACAATCATCGGGAAAATGTTCAGCATCCAAAAGCTTATCAAGGTTGTCTATTGTCTGGAATGCAAGCCCACGATCAGCGACTTTTCTTTTCCGGTAAGTGAAGTCACACCAAACAAAGATAATAATCTTTCCAACTAGTAAAAACACATCCCACGCCGACAGGCACGAGGGCAGTTGATAGAAAAGTTATCCCATATACTCCAGGCACCACTCGTATACAGGCTGAATCTTGATATTATGCCCATCCACATTGACCTCTTCACTTTCATGGTCTGTCAGGAGAAGAAGGTTCTCGCACTTCGTTACAGATGCAGCCAGACAAAGGCCCTTGAGTTCTCTCTTTCTGGTCTTCTCTTTGGAGATGCCATATGACACCTGAATAGCTTGAATTGCTTTGTTCCCTCTACATATGACAAAATCACATTCACCTGATTTTTCTCTGTAATAATATACATCCAAGCCTTCAAGCTTGCACCTGCGAACAAGATGGATCATCACGATGGTCTCAAGTCTCCATCCAAGGTTATCTCCAGAAAATGCATTGTCCCTCTGGTCCATCATAGCCACATCAACAGCATACAGTTTTTCTCCGACAGTACGTGCCTTGCTTTTCTGGGAATACTTCTGCAGACCAAGCAGAAGGTAAGCCTGCTTGAGATAACCCACATAATTGGCAGACGTATGCTCTGACTTGAAATGGAATTCATCTGAAAGATCCGTAGCGGAATATGTAGCTGGCGAGATATTCAACAGATGATGCGCCATCTTTTCAAACTGTGCCTTATAGCTGATCTTATAACGTTCCTCAATATCTCTTTTCAGGATATTATCAACCAAGCCCTTGACATATACCGACTTGTCGCTGATATCAAACAGTTCAGGGAATCCTCCTTGCTTCATGTATCCATCAAACGCTTCTCTGCGAAACGCCTCAGCCTTGGTAGATCTGGTTTTGGTATCAGTATTAGTCAAGACACAATATTCTCCAAATGACAGAGGGTATAGTGAAATCTCTTTGCTACGCCCGGAAAGATGGGTTGCCAACTCACCACTGAGCAACTTGGCATTGGATCCTGTTATGACAACGTGCATCTTCTTTCGGAGCATCCTGTTGACAAAAAGATGCCACCCTTCGACATTCTGAATTTCATCAAGGAAAAGATAGTTGAAATCACCATACACTTTGTAAAGGATTTCAAGGACATCATTCAGCTGATCTGAAGATAGTCCCTCAAGACGTTCATCGTCAAAATCGGCGTACGCGTACTTGACACCGGCATCCTGCAACGCCTGATAGCAGAGTGTAGATTTGCCGCTTCTTCGTACTCCTATGACCACCTGAGCCTGAGAACTCTTCAGGTCTATCAATGTCTGCTCCTTTCGTTTACAGAATACCTCTGACGATTTTGCCTCAAGTTCCTCTCGCTGGTCAGTTAGAATAATCTCCAGCGTTCTTTTATCATAAACCTTTACTTTACCCTTTTTCATGCCGCAAAGATAGTTATTTTATGATAAAACGCGCTATTTCCCTAAAAAACGAAATAATAAAACGCGCTATTTTGCCATTTTACAAATAATAAAACGCGTTGTTTGCTACCTATCCACACTCTTGCCTCAGTTCCTGATTGCGATATAGCCGCTTTCGTCAATGATGTTCCTGGCTTTTGTGTCGTTACAGAGCAAGTCGTAGATCTGGTGTGCAAGGGATGCTTCCGGCTCATCAGCCCGGATTGCGGCATAGATGTATGAAGTGAAAGGGTAGGCACCGGTTGATTTGCCGGCGTGTCCGGCCAGGATGCTTTTTTTCTTTGGATAAACTCCGTTGATGCCTATAACCTTCACATTCCGGAGGTCACCGACCATTCTGGAGCAGAAGTAATATGGAGAATATGCAATTCCTTTCGGATCCATTTCAACAGTGCTGAAGGGAGAATGCATGTTATAGAGAAACATCTCCGGCCAATCCAGCATCTTGAGTCCCTTCATTATCATGGTCTCCATTTTTTCCTGGCTGCCTGAGTCCTCATCACGCATATAAGGATGGATCTCCAAGTCTTCGCCTCCGACTTCTTTCCAGTTGGTGATTTCACCGGTATATATCTTCTGAATCTGCTCGATGGTCAGGGACTTGACCTTATTGGATGGGTGTACGATGAAAGCCATCGCATCCAATGCGATAGGCCGGGTCTCAACATTCACACCATTCTCTTCACTGTATTTCAGCTCATTCCGTGATATGTCGCGGGAGTCTATGATTACGCTGGTCTTGCCATCAATCAGATTTACATACGCCATGTGAGAACCATTGCTCTTGAGCAGTTCCGTGTTCATTTTATCACACAATGCAACATGCTCCGGACTGCCAATCTCCATTCCTTCCGGTAGATTCAACCAAATTGCATATTGCGAGCCAGTGCCAACATTCACGCCCCATTGAAACGGTATGTCAAGAAGCGTGAACATTATCATATCCCGCAAAGGGCTGGTGCTGGTGGAACAGTCCATAAACGGAAAATTATCCAATGTCAAGCCATCAATGCTGATTTTGTTGTCCGGTTTGTCCGGAGTGACAGATGGTCCGCAAGCCGTCACGAGAACAACGAGAAGTGCTGTCAGGAATCTTGGCTTCTTCATATTCAGTTATAGTTAGATGATATACTTTACTCACTAATTAGTCTGATAAAATACCAAATCACTGCGTGACAAAATGGGAATTTGCCGAGGTCATTCCACAGAATGGACAAAGTTAAATTGCAATTTATCTGGCTAAAGATACATCTTTTCTCCCGTATGCTTATAGACAGACGGAAAGATTTACCGCCATAACTGATGATTTTTCCCAAAATGCTCGAAGATTCGTCGTTACGAGTTATTTAATGACTAGTGATGACGTCCAGGCGGAGGCGCTTACGTCGTGCAGCGTGATAAGATTCCTTTCGAAGTTGTGTCTGACAAGGTGGCTGCTGCTGAGAGTGCTCAATCTGCTATCGACAAGTATTTCGCTGATAACCAGATGGGGGTATCTGATATCGAAGCAATACTCGGAAACAAGACGAATCCAGAAATTGCCAAGGCAGTTGTATGTGCTATCTGCGGAAATGCAGCCTATTTTATGCTATTAGCGTAAATTAGCGTTATATCGTACAGAAAAACGAGAAAAAGTCGTTTTATTATACGAATAATTACTATCTTTATACCAAAAATAAAGAGAAACAATAATATGGATGCATTACAACAGATAGGTCCTGTGCCGTTTGACCTGAGCGTTTTGCAGTCGCTTTTTCCCGATTGCAAGCACATTACGGACAAGGCACTTCGACTGGAGGCTGATGGCAGGATCGTGAGATTGAAACGAGGGCTTTACGTTGCAAATGCCGACAGCGGAAACCTATCGCGAGAACTCATCGCCAACCATCTCTATGGTCCTTCATACGTCTCAATGAGTTGGGCGTTGCGCTATCATGGACTTATTCCAGAACGCGTACATCTCGTTCAATCCATTACCACCAAGCACTCGCGTAATTTCAGCAATCCGTTGGGTAACTATTACTATCAGAATTGTCCAACAAAGTATTTCCCCATTGGCATTTCTATGCACGGAAGCGGAGATGTGCGGTTCCTCATTGCATCGCCAGAGAAAGCACTTTGCGACTATATTAATTATAATAAGCTAACCCTACGTTTCATGAAAGACGTGGGCGCATTCCTGGAGGAAGACCTTCGGTTGGATACAGACATCCTCAGCGAACTCAATCACGAAATCATACAGCGATGTGCCGAAACAGGAAGAAAGTCCGGCTCGCTGTTCACACTCCTAAAATTCCTGAAAAATGACAGACATCTTTGAATCCATGCTCTCTGGATATGATATCCAAACGCCCGACGATCGCCGAAATGCCATGTACGAGGTGATGCAACAAGTGGTGCTTTCTGGCCTATACCGAGGCGGTTTCTTCAAGGAAGCAGCCTTTTATGGTGGTACTTGCCTTCGCATATTCCATGGATTGAATCGTTTTTCCGAAGACATGGACTTCTCTCTGCTTGAGAAGAATCCAGACTTCACACTCGAGACATACTTTCCTGCAATTATCGAAGAGTGCAAACTATTAGGACGAGAAGTGACTATCACCAAGAAGGACAAGCGAAACTTCGGTAAGGTAGAATCTGCTTTTCTAAAGGACAATACGAACGTTTACAATCTCTCTTTTCAGACAGATAAGTCGCTGAAAATAAAGATAGAGGTTGACACTAATCCACCCCTATCCTTCAACACCGAGCAGCGCTTGCTCCTACAGCCGCATTCGTTCATGACACGTTGCTTCTCTCTCTCCGACCTCTACGCAGGCAAGATGCACGCCTTGGCTTTCCGACAATGGAAGTCAAGAATCAAGGGGCGTGACTGGTATGACTTCGAGTGGTATGTACGCAACCGAGTATCGTTGAATTTCAAGCATCTGCAAGTTCGTGCAGCAGAATTCAACGACATAGAACTTACGCGTGAATCTTTCCTTAAAACTCTGCGAGAACGACTCGCTTCGTCCGACATTGAGCAAGTGAAGCAAGACGTACTCCCTTTCCTTCGCGACCCTCGCGAACTCGACATCTGGTCAAATGACTACTTCCTGCAGTTGACAGATATGATTAGATTTAAATAAACGAATATGAGAAAAGAAAGCAGACAAATGAGCGCAGAATGGGCACTTGAGGTGCTCGACAAAGCTCCATACATCACCGTCAGCATGGCCGACGAAGAGGGAATGCCCTACGGATTACCCCTCTCCCTCGTACGCACCAACGAGAAAACCTTCTACTTCCACGGTGCGCTGGAAGGAAAGAAGCTCGACATTTTGAATAAGAATCCTCGCGTATGCCTGAGTGCTGTCACCAAGTGCAAGCCGACGGTAGGGCCGAAGGATGGTAGCTTCACGCTCGAATTCAAGTCAGCCGTCGCATTCGGAACAGCAGAAATCGTAGAAGACGATGCAGAGAAGATCGCCGCCCTACGCGCCATCTGTGAGCGATTTCTCCCCCAGCACATGGAGGCCTTCGACGCCTCTATTGCCCGCAGCCTCAGCCGCACCGCAGTTGTCCGCATCACCTTGACCGAACCGCCCGTCGGCAAGCGCAAACAGTATGACAGTCAAGGCGAAGAAATGAAATGGCAACGCATGGAATAATGAAAATGTCCCTCCCTATCTCGGTGGAGTTGAGGCCCCTCTCATGGAGCCACTGTATGAAGCTCGCATAGAAGACATCCGTTACCTGAACGGGCATGAGCGTACACTTGAACGCTTCCTGTATCCGGACGATGACGCCACGGAACTATCTTATAGGCAATGCATGGAAGACCAAGCACAGGAAAGGTCTGAAAGCATTCGGCGAGGAACATCCGAATTGTCGTCAGATCATAGTCTCCCTGGACAAGCTGACAAGGCACTCCAACGGCATAGATCTCATGTATGTGAACGATTGTAAGCATCCGACGAACCACGTGTGACACCCATTAACAGCGAAGTGGCATCAACT
>JAKSJP010000035.1 GCA_024398105.1 Bacteroidales bacterium
TAACTAATCAATCACAACTAATATGAAACTTTCAAGAATTTCAATGATCGGTCTTGCAGCCCTCATGGCAGCATGTACCAATGCACCTCAGGAAGCTCCGGCTCCAGAGATCAAGATCGTAGAACCAGGCGAGCAGGCTCCGCTTGCAGACCCAGGCCAGAAGAACTTCGGTGGATCCGCAACCGCCACACCAGTCCAGGACACAGCTGCCAGGAACGCAGCGATGAGAGCGCGCAGGGCTGAGATGAACAAGATCAGGACCCTCCACTTCAACGAGCTTTCAATGTCTGACCCTTACATCTATGCAGAGCAGTCTACAAAGACCTACTACCTCACCTCATCAGGTGGCCGTATGTACAAGTCAAAGGACCTCGTGACATGGGAAGGACCTTACAATATCGTGAACCTCGAAGGTACATGGATGGAAAGAGCAGGCTTCGCAGCCGCTGCTGAGATCCACAAGATCGGTGACTACTATTACTATGCCGGCACATGGAGCGACCACAGCGACCTCATCCAGCAGGTTCCTAGAAGATACAACGTGCCTCACAACCAGACAGTGCTTCTCCGCTCTGCAAACGTAGAGGGACCATACGAGGTGTTCGACGAGAACCCTGACCACAACTACCAGCCACGCGAGGACGACTGTATCGACGGCACACTCTACCAGGAGGACGGCAAGATCTATATGGTATACGTCCACGAGTGGACACAGCTCATCGACGGTACCATGGAGTATGTAGAGCTTTCTTCAGACCTCAAGAAGACCATCTCTAAGCCAGTATGTTTGTTCCGTGCTTCAGAGAACCCTTCATGCGGTGAGATGAACGGCCTCGGAGAGGCTACATTCGGCCGCAAGATGCCAGGTTGGGTTACCGACGGACCTCAGATGTTCCGCACAGAGACCGGCAAGCTCGGTATGCTTTGGGCAACATGGGGCAAGGAGCGCTATTTCCAGGCCATCTGCTACTCTGAGTCAGGCAAGATCGAGGGTCCATGGATCCAGGAGCCTAAGCCATTCCTCGCTGACAACTCAGGTCACGGTATGCTCTTCACAACATTCGAGGGTGAGCTCCGCTACATCGTTCACCACGTGGAGAACAACGGCCCTAGAAAGCCTCAGATGTGGACTGTCGACCTCTCAGGCGACAAGCTCGTGCTCGGCCACAAGATCGACGTGAAGTAATTGACTTACACTTTCAATATAGCCCCGCAGACCTCTCTGCGGGGCTTTTTAGTGTACCCAGGCAGTGGACAGAGTTCCCGTTTACCTTTTTCAGCAGAATATCCACCAGCAAACAGGCTGGTCTGAGTAACTTCGTATCATCCGGAATAATATTTAAAACAAATAATCATTTTTTATGAAATCATCTATGATTCTCAAGGCTTCCATGGTCGCTGCTTTCAGCCTCCTCGGCCTTTCTTCTGCATCTGCTCAGGATGCAAGGACACTCAAGGATGCCTACAAGGACGCCTTCAAGATCGGCGCTGCTGTCAGCTCTTTCGACCTCAATGAGAGAAGCGCAAAGACACAGGAGCTCCTTCTCACACAGTTCAACGCACTTTCAATCGGTAACGAGATGAAGCCGGAGAGCCTCCACCCACAGCCAGACGTATGGAACTGGAGAGGCGGTGACGCTTATGTAGAGTGGGGCAAGGCCCATGGAATGTGGCTCCTCGGCCATACACTCTGCTGGCACAACCAGACTCCTGCATTCTTCTGGAATGACGGAAACGGCAACCCTAAGCCTAAGAGAGAGCTCTTCAACACCATCGAGAGATATATCGAGACAGTCTGCACACACTACCTCGGCAAGGTTGACGCATGGGATGTGATCAACGAGATCGTCTCTGAGGAAGGTGGCTACCGCGACCTCGGCTGGGTTCACGCACTCGGCGGAAAGACAGAGGATGTCGACGAGTTCATCAAGCATGTGTTCAGATGCGCTGCCAAGTACGCTCCGGACACCGAGCTCTACTACAACGAGTTCAACGTATGGCGTCCATCCAAGCTCGCAGGCGTGATCCGTCTCGTGAAGATGCTCCAGGCCGACGGAATCCGCATCGACGGTGTCGGCATCCAGGCTCACTGGGGTCTCAACTACCCTGAGAACCACTACATCGACGAGGCTATCGACCAGCTCGCAGCTCTCGGAGTGAAGGTGATGATCACAGAGATCGACGTCGACGTCCTCCCTATCTCAAAGGAAGGCCAGGTGATCGGCAAGTCTCTCCAGGAGGCCCAGTACCAGCTCGAGGAGTTCGAGAAGTTCCTCGACCCATACAAGGACGGTCTTCCAGCAGAAGTCGAGGCTCAGCACGCCGCAAGATACCAGGAGCTCTTCCAGATTTTCTATAACCACCGCGACCAGATCGACCGTGTGACCTTCTGGGGCACCCACGACGGATCATCATGGAAGAACGGCTCACCTATCCCACGCCGTACCAACTACGCGCTCCTCTGGAACAGAGACTACACTCCACACAAGGCATTCGACCTCGTGGTAGACGTTCCTAATCCAAAGCCGGCAAAGGCCGCAAAGAAGAGAAAATAATACAGGACATGAAGAAAATACTCATTGCCACAGCGGCGATTCTTACATTGGGTTCTGCGCAGATGACTGCGCAGAACTTTCCGTACAAGAACCCTACCCTTCCGAGGGAGGAGAGAATCGAGGACCTCGTGAAGAGGCTTACCCTCGACGAGAAGATCGACATGATGATGAATGCCTCAAAGGGCGTCGAGCGCCTTGGCATTCCTGACTATGACTGGTGGAACGAGGCACTCCACGGAGTTGCCAGGGCCGGTCTTGCCACAGTATTCCCACAGGCTGTCTCAATGGCGGCTACATTCGACCCTGAAACACAGCTCGAGACCTTCACCATCATCTCGGACGAGGCAAGAGCAAAGTACAACGACTCAGTCAAGAAGGACATACGCAGAAAGTACTATGGACTTACCTTCTGGACACCTAACATCAACATCTTCCGCGACCCTAGGTGGGGCCGTGGCCAGGAGACCTATGGCGAGGATCCTTTCCTTACCACCCAGATGGGAGTAGCAGTCGTAAGAGGCCTCCAGGGCGACAATCCTGACTACTACAAGACCCATGCATGCGCAAAGCATTTCGCAGTGCACAGCGGTCCGGAGTGGAACCGCCACAGCTTCGACGTGACAGTGTCCGCAAAGGATCTCTGGGAGACCTACCTCCCTGCCTTCAAGGCTCTTGCTGTCGACGCAGGCGTACGTGAGTTCATGGGCGCATACAACAGCTACGACGGAGATCCATGCTGCGCAAGCGACCTTCTCCTCAAGGAGATCCTCCGCGGCCGTTGGGACTACAACGGACTCGTAGTGTCTGACTGCGGCGCGATCGACGATTTCTATGTAAAGAGCGCACATGCCACACATCCTGACGCTGCGACAGCATCCGCATCCGCAGTCCTCACAGGTACCGACATCGAGTGCGGCTCTTCATACAACGCACTCCGCAACGCCGTCAAGGACGGTCTCGTGACCGAGGAGGACATCAACGTGTCTATCCGCCGCATCCTCAACGGCATGTTCGAGCTCGGAATGTTCGACCCTGAGGACATGGTACCATGGTCAAAGCTCCCATTCTCCATCGTAGACAGCGAGAAGCACAGGGCTCAGGCCCTCAAGGTGGCAAGGAATGCCGTCGTCCTTCTCAAGAACGAGAAGCGCACACTCCCTATCGCACCGTCTTCAGTGAAGAAGATCGCTGTCATCGGTCCTAACGGAAACGACGACCGTATGATGCTCGGAAACTACAATGGCATCCCATCCCATACCGTCAACATCCTCGAAGGTATCCAGGCTGCATATCCTGATGCTGAGGTGACCTACGAAAGAGGCTGCGACATCGTTGCAGGCCATGCTTTCGTCGACCCACGCGCCGTGAAGGGTTTCAACACAGAGGTGTTCATGGGTCTTTCTGAGGAAGAGGAGCGCGAGGCTCGCAGAATCCAGGACGAGGAGATCGCCAATACCAAGCCTATGCCGGCTGAGACCTACACAGACGAGGCTCTCAAGGCACTTGCAGCAAGAGCCGGCGAGGCCGACGTCATCTTCTTCGTGGGTGGACTCTCTGCTTTCGTCGAAGGCGAGGAGATGCCTGTCGAGATCGACGGCTTCAAGGGCGGTGACCGTACAAAGATCGAGCTCCCTGAGATCCAGGGCCGCGTCATGAAGTATCTCCACGCTACAGGCAAGCCGGTAGTGTTCATCCTCTGCACAGGCTCTGCAATGGGTCTTGAGCAGAATGAGGGTGACTACGATGCTCTTATCTGGGCCGGCTACGCAGGACAGGAAGGCGGTACCGCAGTCGCTGACATCATCAGCGGCAAGGTTTCTCCATCTGGCCGCCTCCCTATCACTTTCTACAAGAACAGTACTCAGCTTCCTGATTTCCAGGACTACGACATGGCAGGCAGGACCTACCGTTACATGCAGCAGGAGCCTCTCTATCCATTCGGATTCGGTCTCAGCTACGCTCAGTTCAAGTATGGCAAGGGCAAGCTTTCAGCAAAGTCTGTAAAGGCTGGTGAAGGTGTGACCATCAAGGTGAAGCTCAGTAACAGGAGCAAGGTTGATTCCGACGAGGTCGTTCAGGTCTATGTCAAGCGTCTCGGCGACCCAGAGGCTCCGGTGAAGTCCCTCAAGGGCTTCCAGAGGGTTTCTCTCAAGGCCGGCGAGAAGAAGACCGTCTCTATCGAGCTCGCAGCTGACGCCTTCGCATACTACAGCGAGGCTGACGACGATCTCGCGGTCAAGAAGGGCAAGTACGTCATCATGTACGGTTCTTCATCGTCTGACAAGCATCTCAAGAAGATCAAGTTCACTGTAAAGTAGACTGAATACTGTAAGACAGCTGGACCTCTGAGTCCGGGCACCCAAGAACTTAGGAAAAGGGTGCCCCGGACTCAGAGGTCCAGATGCTTTTATTCAGCCCACCTGAAGGATCTGCAGAAAAGGGATAGCCTGACGGCGGGAGGGCTGCCCCCCGCCGTCAGGTTCTATGAGCCGCCAGGCTCCTATGGACAATGCCTAAGAAGTCAAAACCTATTCGTCGTCGGACTCTTCAGGGGCGACGCCGGCGGTCGTCATAGGAAGGACATAGTCTCCGTTCATCATCTGCGACGGAGCCATTCCGAACGCCTTGGAGAAGCAGCGGGTGAAATACTTAGGATCATTGAAGCCCACCTCGTAGGCGATCTCGGACACATTCATGCCACCGACCTTTCCGCTGCATATAATTTCCCTGGCCACATTGAGCCTGTAGGTCCTGATGAACTGGCCGATCGACTGGCCGAAGGCATCCTGAAGCTTGCCGTTGAGGACGCTGCGGCTCATGCCCATAGACTCGGAAAGACCGTTGATATCGAGCTCCGGATCCTTATAAAGGTCACGGATCTTCGCCATCACAGCCTCTACGAACATGGTATCTTTAGCGGCATGTCCTGACATGGAACCGGTCGAGAAGACAATCGTTCGTCCGGCCATCTCCTCATTCTGCTTGAGAAGGATCTTGTTCTGCTCCGCAAGCTCGTCGGCCCTCAGCTGAAGCTGCTGCTTCTGCTCAGAAAGGAGCATAGTCTGCCTGTCCACCTCTTCCTGGAGCTGCCTTCTCTTCCTTTCAATAGACTTAGTGCGTATAGACACATACTCATACACGGCGAAAAGAGCAAAGAACAGGACAAGGGCGACAAACCACCAGGTCTTCCAGAAATATGGAACGACACGCAGTTCCCTCGAATCCTCGCTCACAATCGAGCCTGCCGAGTCCTGCGCAATGATCCTTAAAGTATAATGACCTCCCGGGACTATTCCATAGCGCACATAGTTCCTTTCACTCTGAATCTCTCTCCATTCATCGTCAAGAGGCTCGATCTTGCTGAAATACCTTATTTCCGTATCGCTGCCATAGGCAAAATCCGCAAACTGGAACGCGAAGCCCTTGTCCCTCTCATGGATCTTGAAGGACTTCTCATAAGTCAGATTGACACTTTCGCCAGAATAGATACCATTTATGAATGAGAGCCTTGCATTCTCGACAGAGCTAGGCTTGACATAGCTTGACCATAGGATCGAGAGGCCGCTCTTATGCCCCAGATAGATCGATCCCGAAGGAGACTTCACGACGGAATTGTTATAGAAAGCCATGGAAGCGAGGCCGTCGGAAACAGAGAACGACTCAATCTTGCCTGACACGATTCCGAGCCTTGAGAGTCCATTCTCGGTAGACACCCAGAGATAGTCGCCATCTGCGATGACACCCCTTATCCTGTCGTCGCACAAGCCGTCCTCCATAGAATAATGCGTGAACTCCATCTTGGAAGACGGTGCCACAGAGACCTTATAGAGACCTCCGTCAAAACTGCCTATCCACATATTGTCATAGACGTCGATGTCAAGGAAAAATCCGAAGGCAGGTTCTGGATACGTAGTATGGCTGCCAGACTTGAGGTCTATGCTTGTCACGCCTCCCTGATGCCCGACCCAAAGGCGGCCATAGCCGTCCTGCTTTGCGACGAAGCAAAGGCTCAGGTCCTCTTCAAAAGCCTCGTAACGGGACTCCTTGATATTATATCTGAAAAGGCCGGTCCTCGAGCATATCCACATACAGTCATTCAACGCATCATAAGTAAGACCGTTGATGTTGTCAATCTTTGACGCGACCTCCGAGCCCGAACCCGACGGCCTGGTGAACACACCTGGATTCTTCATGTCGGTCACCTGAAGGTTACCCTTCATGGTACCAAGCCACACCTTTCCATGTGCATCCCCGGCGATGGCGATGACTGAATTATGGGCCAGAGATGAATTCTTTGAAGAATAGTTCCTGAAATTATAATCTCCCTCATGAATGAACAGACCATGCTCGATCGAGCCGTTCCAGAGACGTCCCATGTCATCGAAATAGACCGCGCTCACCGGAGAGATAGGGAGAGAAGTCATATCGTTCTCCCTATGGGTGACGTTCGTGACAGGAAGCCTCTTCCTGTTCAGGATCGAGATACCGTTCAGCTCAGTGCCGAGCCAGACCTGGTTGCCGACAGCGACCATGCTTCGGATAAGGTCTCCGGAAAGCAACCTCGCACCGAACTTGTTGACCTCTGAATAAATTGACACGAAGCCGTCGTCGATTGGACTATAGATATTCACGCCGTTCAAGGTAGAGACGAATACATCTCCTTCATCAACCATGGCCAGGCCAGTGACCTCATCGTGCGAAAGCGAACGCGGGTCCGATGCCGAATGGTTATAATGGACCATGGTACCTCCGATCAGATCCAGCTTGAACAATCCGTCGTTGCTGCCTATCCAGATAGTATTGTCCCTCTTCAGGAACGCCGATACCTTGACGCCGTCTCCCAGGCTGATCGCAGGGAACAGCCTTGTCATCTCAAGGCGTTTCTTGGACGGGACATAGAATATCTTGTAAAGCTTTCCGTCGATGGACGTCCATACAGAGCCGTCCTCGTCGACATCCTTGAAATCCAGCCGGATCTCTGGTTCCGTCTCTGAGCACCTGAGGGAATCGACCTGGGACACAGAACCATCGGAATCAAAAGACACCCTATATATATTGCTGCCGGTGGTGTACCATATACATCCTTTGGCATCAGAGGCGATGAAATTACAGTATTTACCGTCATGCGTGAGGGTGACAGATTCAGGCATGTCCACAAGAGTGAGGGTCCTCATATCGATCACATCGATTCCCTGTGCCGTACTCACCCACTGACGGTCAAACCGGTCCTGACACGACTCGGTCACCACATTGCTGCGGAGAGCAGCAGGAGAAGACTTCGAATGGAGCCATACGAACGAAGATCCGTCATAGCGCGCAAGTCCTCCTCCGAACATGCTTATCCACATGAAACCCTTGTCATCCTGGAAGAGACCGTCCACGTTTGTATAAGGAAGACCGTCCTCGACATCAAGGATCTCTGTCGTATAGCCGTCCTCCAGCAGGGACTGCGCCCTGACAGGAACAAGACAAGCCGGAAACAGCAAAAAAGCCAGCAGCAGTTTGTCCACCAACCCTGAAAATCTGTCTACTTTACACCCCATAGCGTATCTTCTTGAATGATTACCGGACAAATATAGCAATTAATCACAAGACGCCAACTATGGGAAAAACACAGAACCCGGCACCTTGGAAAAATTTCATAAAAAACAGGCATGATACAGGAAATAAAACGATAGGAACGACCCGAAACGCCGATTGTCCTCCACCGAAAATCTGATTGTCCACCATTTTTCCACCGTCTCCACCAATCAATCACATCATCCACTCCTCTTTATTTATAAAATATTGACCTTTGCATACCACTACCCTGGACAACCAGGGACAAGACGCTACTGATATCACAACGATAATTTTAGTATCAACCACAATTTTTATGTTTATTAAACAACTAACCCAGAAATTGGCAACAATCGTAATGGTTCTTGCCATGACTGCAATGAGCCTCAGCGCTCAGAACAGAGCTATCAGCGGTACTGTTGTCGACGCAGCCGGTGTTCCTGTAATCGGAGCATCTGTAGTCGTTGAAGGCAATACCACAAATGGTGCTATGACTGACCTCGACGGTAAGTTCACCCTTAACGTCCCTGCAGGCTCAAGTCTCAGTGTTTCATGCATCGGTTACGCTACACAGGTAATCCCTGTCGGCAACCAGTCAACTTTCAACATCGTTCTCCAGGAAGACACAGAGTTCCTCGAGGAGACAGTCGTCATCGGTTACGGCGTCCAGAAGAAGTCTGACGTCACCGGTTCAGTCGCATCAGTACGTGCAGCTGAGCTTTCCAACCGTTCGACAACTGACGCAGCCGCTGCCCTCCAGGGTAAGGCTTCAGGTGTGCAGATCATCAACTCATCAGGTGCTCCTGGTTCACAGGCCAAGATCCGCGTACGTGGTTACTCTTCAAACTCAGGTAACCTCGGACCACTCCTCATCGTCGACGGTCTCAAGGTAGACAACATCTCATACCTCGACCCTTCAATGATCGAGTCTATGGAGATCCTCAAGGATGCCGCTTCTGCAGCCATCTACGGTGCGCAGGCAGGTAACGGTGTCGTTCTCATCACCACAAAGAGCGGTGCTGCGAACAACGGCAACTCAAGCATCACCTACGATCTCAAGATGACCCGTCAGTCACTCGGCAAGAAGGCAGAGCTCTTCGATGCTGCAAGCTGGATCGCATACAAGGAAGCTTCAGGTTTCGACATGGAAGCTACCCTCAAGCAGAACCAGTATGACGGAACTGACACAGACTGGTTCGACGTAGTGTTCGCACCTAGCCTTTCAGCTCAGCACGCTCTCACATTCCAGGGCGGCAACAACAAGGGACACTTCTTCACATCTCTCAACTACGCCAACAACGACGGTATCGTAAGAGGCGACAAGGATGTATACAAGCGTCTTTCTGCTCAGCTCAACGCTGACTACCAGCTCTACAAGTGGATCACCGTAGGTACCAACACCTCTCTCGAGAAATACAGCACAAAGTCTGTCTCTCAGCAGGGCCGTTACGGTAACCTCATGAACGGTGTCATGACCATCGACCCGCTTACTCCAGTGTACTACTCAGACCCTAGCCAGTTCGCTACCACAATGAAGGCAGCTTACGACGAAGGTCTCAACATCCTCAAGGACCCTACAAACGGTCTCTGGTACGCTACATCAAAGTATATCGACGACGATAACGGAAACCCTCTCCTCCAGAGAGACAAGACCGATTCATCTAACCAGGGTATCAACATCCGTGGTACCATGTTCGCGAACATCACTCCGTTCAAGGGCCTTACATTCACTTCACGCTTCGGTTACAGAATCGCTCAGTCTAACTCACACAGCTACAGCACTCCTTACTATGCAAACAAGCAGACCAAGGCAGAGGACTACAGCATCTCAGCAAGTGCAAACAACAGCTACTACTATCAGTGGGAGAACTTCGCGAACTACAATGTCACCCTCAAGAAGCACAACATCGGCGCAATGGCCGGTATGTCATTCACAGAGAACTACTCTGACGGTGTCAGCGCAAATGCTTCAGGTCCGGACATCCTCACAGGATACGAGGACAACTTCCACTACCTCAACTATGTGAACACCAGCGACAAGACCAAGAGAGGCTTCAGCAATGCTCCTAGCATCTCAAGAAACATCTCTTACTACGGCCGTGTAACCTATAATTATGACAACCGTTATAATTTCCAGGCTAACTTCCGTGCTGATGCCTACGACTCTTCAAAGCTCTCTAAGCAGAACCGTTGGGGTTACTTCCCTTCATTCTCTGCAGGTTGGACACTCTCTAACGAGAAGTTCTTCAAGAACAATGTCAACAAGGACGCTGTAAACCAGATCAAGCTCCGTGCTTCATGGGGACGTAACGGTAACATCAACGTGCTCAGCGGTTACCAGTACGCAGCAACCATCGGCTACAACAGCAAGCTTTACCAGTATGGCATCGAGGATGGCGCCGTTTCTTACGGTTCAGCTCCTAACGGTCTTGCAAACCCTAACCTCAAGTGGGAGACATCAGACCAGATCGACCTCGGTCTCGACGCACGCTTCCTTCGCAACAGACTCACAGTCGGCATCGACTGGTATGACAAGAAGACCAAGGACCTCCTCGTGTCTATCGCTCCTATCCCTGAGATCGGTGTGAACTCTACATACGTAAATGCAGGTTCAGTACTCAACAGAGGTCTCGAGTTTGAGCTCGGTTGGAGAGACACCATCGGTGAGCTTTCATACAACATCTCAGCTAACTTCTCTACCCTCAAGAACAAGGTGACATACCTCGATCCTTCAATCTTCCGTCTTGAGAACGGTTCACAGTTCTATAACAACCGTGCAAGGACAGCATTCGAGGTCGGTTATCCAATCTGGTACATGCGTGGTTACAACATGACAGGCGTTGACCCTGAGACCGGTAAGCCTATCTTCGAGGATGTCAACGGTGACGGCAGCATCGAGGACGGTGACAGAACATTCATCGGCAAGGGTATCCCTGACTACACATTCGGTCTTACCCTCGGTCTCGAGTGGAAGGGCTTCGACTTCAACATGTACGGCGCAGGTGTAGCTGGTTGCGAGATCCTCAACCTCTACTATCAGGCTGACGGTCCTATGCGTAACTCACTCCGTTACTTCTACGACAACGCATGGACTCCTGAGAACAAGAACGCAAAGGTTCCTAGCTGTATTTCAGTCGTGAACGACTGGACATACTGGTCATCATCAGGCGTCATCTTCGACGGTGGTTACTTCAAGATCAAGCAGATCCAGCTCGGTTACACTCTTCCTTCTTCACTTCTCAAGAAGGTATTCATCCAGGGCGTAAGAGTTTACTGCTCACTCGACGACTTCTTCACATTCACCAGGAACTACCCAGGATTCGATCCTGAGACTGCAACAACTGGTTCAGCCAACGGTATGGGTCTCGACCTCGGTTCTTACCCTACAACCAGAAAGATCGTCGGCGGTATCAACATCAGATTCTAATAAACCACATTTGAAAATATGAAAAAGATTATACTTCCATTGGTAGTCTGCGCAGCAGGTCTCTTCGCTTCTTGTAGCCAGAGCCTTCTTGACATCCCTCAGAAGGGTGTCATCCCAGAGGAGGCATTCTACATCACAGACGAGGATGCAGAATCTGCAGCTACCGCCATGTACCATGGTTTCCTTACAAACATGTGTACAGTAAAGGCAATCGGTGCCAACATCTATGTCGGCTACCTCTTCGCCTTCAACCTCCCAGGTGACGACGTTTACGCAGCCTGCAAGGAGTATGGTAACAATGACTTCCAGGCAGCCGTAGACGAGTTCCGTTTCGACCCTTCAAGTGATATCATCTCTACTACTTACAGAAACCTCTATCTCGTAAACTACTACTGTAACCTCATCACCGACCATTTCCAGTATGGTGAGAGTGCAATCAAGGACAGAGTGATCTCTGAGGCCCGTGCAATGCGTGCATGGATCCACATGACTCTTGCAATCGGCTGGGGAACACCACCGCTTGTAGACCATGTGCTCACAGGTGCTGACAAGCCAGGCAACTACGAGGGTGGCCAGAAGGGCCTTCTCGAGTGGTGTGCAAAGGAGTGCGAGGAAGCTGCAAAGTATCTCCCTGTTGACAAGGGCGCTGCAGACAAGGAGTCTGCTGTGAAGATCACCAAGGGCTTCGCACAGACAGTACAGGGTAAGGCACTCATCGCAGCCGGCGAATACGAGGCAGCTATGAAGCCTCTCCATGACATCATTGAATCAAAGGCTTACGACCTCGTTCCTGGAGACCAGATGAAGTACCTCTTCCACATCGAGGGTGACGGTAACGTAGAGAAGATCTTCGAGGGTAGCGTCGTTGAGAACGCAAACCTTTCTAACGGTACCCAGATCTGGAGAGCTACCTGGCAGCACGCAAACATGTGGTGCTGGAGAGGTGACCGCTTCCAGTTCGTTCCTTACGAGGTAGGTATGCGTTCAAACGGCTGGGGTGGACTCGGCGTCCGCACTGACTTCGCAGAGGAATTCCTCGCAAACGACGGTGACTCATACAGACGTAAGTACTCTATCATCTCTTACGAGGAAGTCCTCACCGAACTCTCTTACCCTAACGACGAGGGTATGACCAAGGAGGACAAGATGAAGGATCCTAAGAGAGGTCTCAAGGACATCCGTGGTCTCTATGGCAACGGCGAGTATCTCCAGATGAAGAGAATCGTCAGCGACACAGACGTAGCTGGACACGCCTCTTGGAGCGCAGCAAACTTCACTGTCTACAGATATGCCGAGGTACTCCTCATGTACGCAGAGTGCTGCGCACAGACAGGCAAGGACCTCCAGGGCGGTCTCGACTGCATCCGTCAGATCCAGATCAGAGCAGGCATCCCTGAGGAGAACTACGCAACAGCTTGTACTCTCGACGTAGTCAAGAAGGAGAAGAAGTTCGAGCTCTTCACTGAGAGCTGCCGCTACTTCGACTGTGTACGTTGGGGTGACACCGCAGGTATGGAGATCTCCGGCAAGAGCATCCCTACTCTCTACGACCACATGATCGACGTAGATGAGTCAACCCGCACAGACTATCACTCACCATATGTGATCTATCGTGACTACAACGGCGAGGCAGGAAAGAAGGTAGGCTTCCAGAAGGGCAAGCACGAACTCTTCCCATTCCCTACACTTGAAGTCTCTATCAACCCTAACATCAAGCAGAACCCAGGCTGGGGTGAATAATCCAAGGGGTATAGAATAATCTGAAAGCCACTGCTTGTGCAGTGGCTTTCTTTTGTCCACCAATTTTTGCAATTTTCCACTTCTGAAAGTTATTCATCCACTATATATAAGTGTAAAATAACCATTTTTGTAATAGGCAGAGTGGGTATTTCCCATTGGAAACTGACTTCAAAAGTAATTAGTAACATATGAACTCCCTGACTAAAACAATCTGCGCAGCGGCTGCTTTCCTTGCAACGGCAGCGACCGCAGGCGCACAGATCGGAAATCCTTTCATCCATGATCCTTCGACGATCGTTGAATGCGAAGGCAAGTACTACACATTCGGAACCGGTGGCGGCGGACTCATCTCTGAGGACGGATGGCACTGGGAAAGCGGTGCGGTAAGACCTGGCGGCGGTGTCGCACCTGACGCCATGAAGATCGGCGACCGCTACCTTGTCGTCTACGCTACAGGCGCGCCAGGCGGAAACACAGGCCACAAGTCAAGAGTCTACATGATGTGGAACAAGACCCTTGACCCGAATTCACCTGACTTCAAGTTCACCGACCCTGTCGACATCGCAGGTTCTGACGGATTCGAAGACTGCGACGGTATCGATCCAGGTCTCCTGATGGGACCTGACGGACGTCTCTGGCTCGTCTATGGTACATATTTCGGATACATGCGCATCGTCGAGATGGATCCCAAGACAGGTCTCGTCAAGACTGACCATGAACCAGTGGACGTCGCAATCTCATGCGAGGCCGGCCAGATGTTCTACGAGGACGGATGGTACTACCTCCTTGCGACACATGGAACATGCTGCGACGGCATGAACTCGACATACGAGACTATCGTCGGCCGTTCAAGGGATCCTCGCGGACCATACATCGACAATGTCGGCAGAGACATGGTCCAGGGCGGCGGCAAGCTCGTCTTCGCTTCTGAGAAGCATCGCGTAGGTGCCGGACACATGACACGCTACATCATCGAGGAAGGTGTTGAGAAATGTGCAGTCCATTTCGAGGGCGACCTCGACCTCAGCGGAAGGAGCACACTCGCGATCCGTCCTCTCCTCTGGGAGAACGGCTGGCCTAAGGCAGGTGAGATCCTCGCTGACGGAAAATATGGCATCGTATCTGAAAGAAGAGGCAACGCCCTTGAGCTCTCAGTCAAGACTACCCGCATGCAGGGCAGCATGAGAGGCGGAGTCGGCGGATTCTCCGGCGGTCCTGGAGCAGGTGCTCCACGTCCAGCCAACGGAGCTGCGGCAGCCCCTGGCGCAGCCGCTCCTGCACAGCGTCCTCAGCCTCAGCCTCAGCCTATCGTACCGATGCCCGACCAGACACTCGCTGACGTGATCGACACATGGCCTGCAGGAGACACCGAGCTCCGTCTCGGCGCAGACATGTACCGTCCACACCAGGACTGGGAGATAACAGCAGTCCCTGACGCAGGCGGCTACCTCGGCGGCGCATACTACAAGATCATCATCGCCGGCACAAAGAAGGCTCTCACAGCGACCGAAGAGAAGGAAGTCATCGCAGCCGGCGAATACACCGGCGCTGACAACCAGCTCTGGAGAATCGACCAGCTCAGAGACGGCACCTACAGGATCATGCCTAAGGCTATCCCAGGATGCAACGAGGAGCTCGCACTCATCGCCATCGCAGATGCGACCCCCACTCTCGGCAGGTTCGACTACAACAGCGACAATTCTAAATGGTATTTCAGAAAACATTAAAAATCACATAAAACATGAACACATTTTCTAAGGCATTGATCTGCCTGGCTTCGGCCTCACTTCTTTCTGCAGCATCAGTCTCTGCACAGGAGCACAAGATCCCTGAGCTCAGCGATTACTTCACTCCTTCGACCGAGACCTCAGTCGGAATAGACAAGGACGGTTTCATCCAGAGATGGACTCTCCTCGAGCCTATCGCGACAGAGGCTTCAAGCAACAGGATCTGGTCAGATGACTACCTCAAGCAGATCGCTTACACTGAGTACTTCAAGGATCAGTTCGCAGTAATGCCAAAGGACGGCGACAAGGCTGTCATCGGCAAGGAAAAGCACATCTGGCACGCTCTCGACTCAAAGAAATATTTCGTGAACCTTCTCCGCTTCGCAGACGGTTTCGGCAAGCCATACTATCAGCAGCTCTACTGGACATTCACAATCGTGAACTGCGAGGAGGACATCGAGAACGTAAGACTCTCATGCGGTGTGAACTCAGCAGCCCTCTGGTGGCTCAACGGCGAGGAAGTCCTCATGCTTTCTAACGACCGCGACCTCATCATGGACGATTTCATGTCAAAGAGAATCACCCTCAAGAAGGGCCAGAACATCATCCGTGGCCTTGTCTGCAACGGACCTGGCATGGCTGACTTCTGCCTCCGCTTCGTAGATGAGAGCGGCAAGCCGGTGAAGAACATCACCGTGTCTACAGTTCCAGCAACAACCAAGAAGAGAAAGTAAAAGATGAAAAGAACTTTGACAATCCTTGCTGCGGCCCTGGTATCCGTGGTCACAGCATCGGCTCAGATCGGAGCCCCATTCATCCATGACCCTGCGACAGTCGTAGAGTGCGACGGCAAATGGTATACCTTCGGAACCGGAGGCGGCGGACTTATCTCGCCTGACGGCTGGCACTGGGAAAGCGGTGCGGTAAGACCTGGCGGCGGTGCAGCCCCTGACGCAATGAAGATCGGAGACCGCTACCTCGTAGCATACTCTGCGACAGGTGGTGGAGCAGCTATCGGCCACAGAGGATCGATCCTCGTAATGTGGAACAAGACACTCGACCCAAACTCTCCTGACTTCCAGTACACCGAGCCTATGACAGTAGCCACCTCAGAGAACTTCGAGGACTGCGACGCGATCGATGCAGGTCTCTGCATGGGTCCTGACGGAAGACTCTGGCTCACCTACGGTACATACTTCGGATACATCCGCGTATGCGAGCTCGATCCTAAGACCGGTGCACGCATCGAGGGCAACCAGGCAGTAGACGTAGCTATCTCATGCGAGGGTTCATACATGACCTACAAGGATGGCTGGTACTACCTTACAGCTACCCACGGAACATGCTGCGACGGCGCCAACTCTACATACTGCATCATCGTAGGCCGCTCAAAGAGCCCTACCGGTCCGTTCCTCGACAACCTTGGAAGAGACATGATGCAGGGTGGCGGAAAGCTCGTCCACGCTTCTGAGATGAGAAAGATCGGCGCAGGCCACATGGGCCGTGTAGTCCTTGAGGACGGCGTCGAGAAGATGTCCTTCCACTACGAGGCAGACCTCGACATGGGCGGCAGAAGCACACTCGGCATCCGCCCTATCGTATGGAAGAACGGCTGGCCAAAGGCAGGCGAGATCCTTGCAGACGGCAACTACGGCATCGTATCTGAGAGAAGAGGCTACGCTCTCGAGCTCGCAGTCAAGACAACCCGCATGGCAGGTGGCATGAGAGGATTCGGTCCTCAGACTGAGCCTGCGAAGCCTATGCCTGACCAGACACTCGCAGACGTGATCGGCACATGGCCTGAAGGCGACATCGACCTCCGCATCGGTGCTGACATGTTCCGTCCTCACCAGGACTGGACAATCACAGCAGTCCCTGACGCAGGCGGCTACCTCGGCGGTGCATACTACAAGATCCTCATCAACGGCACAGACAGAGCCCTCACTGCAACCGCAGAGAAGGAAGTCACCACAGAGGCTTCTTTCACAGGCGCTGACAACCAGCTCTGGCAGATCGAGCAGCTCACCGACGGCACATGGAGAATCATGCCTAAGGCTGTCCCTGGATGCTCTGAGAGACTCGCTCTCGTAGCTGTCGCTGACGGTACTCCTTCACTCGGCAAGTTCGATTTCAACAGTGACAACTCAAAGTGGTCATTCAGAATTCATTAATAGATACTGAAGAATAATCCGCGAGCGTGCCTGGACAAGGAAAAATTCCAGGCACGCTATCGCGTATTTGTGTGATTTTTTTAGTATTTTTGAAAGGATAAATCTTACCTGCAACTACACACAGATGAAACCTACTCGTATTTCAGCACATATTGCCGCAGCCGCTTTGCTCTGCTCATGCGCAGGCAGACCGGCGCAGCCCGTAGCAGAAAGCCTCAAGGAGGCATACTCAGACGCTTTCAAGATCGGCGTAGCTGTCACTCCAGGCAATATCAATGGATGGCAGCCTGAATCTGAAGCTCTGATTCTCAGGCATTTCAACGCAGTCTCGCCAGAGAACTGCCTTAAGCCGGAAAGAGTCCACCCTACCCCTGACACATGGGATTTCGCTGAAGCCGACCAGTATGTGGAATACGCAGAGACGAACGGTCTCTGGAAGCTCGGTCACACACTCTGCTGGCACAACCAGACCCCTGACTTCTACTGGTACAGGCCAGACGGCACTCCAAAGAGCCGCGAAGAGCTGATCGAGACCCTCCGCGAGCACATCGAGATGGTGGCCGGAAGATATGGTGACGCGGTCAACGCATGGGACGTCGTCAACGAGATCATCGGTGAGCAGGGCGAATACAGGGTCAAGGGCTGGGTCAAGGCTTTTGACGGAGACGGCTACGAAGTAGTACGCAACGCGTTCATCTTCGCAGACAGATATGCACCTCATTCAGAACTCTACTACAACGACTTCAACGTCTGGAGGAAGGAACACGTAGACGGAATCGTGACCATGGTAAAGCGTCTCCAGAGTGAAAACATCAGAATCGACGGAGTGGGCATCCAGGCACACTGGGGCCTCAACTACCCTAAGACAGAATACATCGAGCACGCAATCGACACACTGGCATCCTGCGGTGTGAAAGTGCTCATCACCGAACTTGACGTGGACGTGCTTCCTCTCACAAAGGAAGGCCAGATCATCGGACAGTCCATGACTGAGCCTCAGTTCCAGCTCGAAGAGTTCAAGAAATTCCTCGATCCATATCCGGACGGAATGCCTGCAGATGTGGCAAAGCAGCTCGATGACAGATATGCAGAGCTGATGGGAATCTTCTACAAGCACAGGGACCAGATCGACAGAGTCACCCTCTGGGGACTCACAGACGATGTCTCATGGAAGAATGACTACCCTGTCCCTGGCAGGACGAACTACCCTCTTCTCTTCAACAGAGACTATTCAGCGAAGCCTGCAGTAGAAAGGCTCCTGGCAATTCCTCAGAAATAAACAATAACATTGATAATACCATGAAAATCGTAATTGACTGCGACGACGCAGCTATCGGACTTAAGAAAGTCATCATCGACCACCTCACAAAGGCTGGTGCAGAAGTAACAGACCTCGATTACCTCGGAACAAAGAAGGACGCATTCTATCCTGAGATCGGCTACAACCTTGCGCTCAAGATCCAGGACGGCTCATTCGAAAGAGGCATCCTCATCTGCGGTACCGGTCTCGGAATGGCCATGATCGCAAACAAGGTAGAAGGCGTATACGCTGGTGTATGCCACGATGTATTCTCAGCAGAGAGACTCCGCAAGAGCAACGACGCACAGGTACTTACCATGGGCGCACGCGTAATCGGACCTGAGCTCGCGAAGACAATCGTCACAGCATGGCTCGCCTCCGAGTTCCAGGGCGGCGGCTCACAGCCTAAGGTAGACCAGATGAGACAGCTCGAGAAGCAGTCTTTCGGAAAGTAATGACCAGACAATAAAAACACTACAATATGCAGAAAATCATCAATGATCCCAGCCTCGTGGTAGACGAGATGCTCGAAGGATTCGTAAAGGTTCATACAGACCTCGTAGCAACAACTGAGAACGAAAGGGTCCTCAAGTACAAGAATGCTCCTGTACAGGGCAAGGTCGGCATCGTGACCGGCGGTGGCTCAGGCCACAAGCCAGCTTTCATCGGCTACATCGGCCGTAACATGTGCGACACAGTAGCTGTCGGCGAGCTCTTCTCATCTCCTCCTGCACAGATGTTCTACGACGCTATCAGAGAGGCTGACGGCGGAAAGGGCGTAGCAGTCCTCTACGGTAACTACGCAGGCGACAACATGAACGTAGCCATGGCTATGGAGCTTGCAGAGGAAGACGGCATCAAGGTCGGAAAGGTTGTCGCAAACGACGACGTCCCTTCAGCACCTAAGGATGCAAGAGAGAGAAGACGCGGTGTCGCAGGTGAGATTCTCATGTGGAAGTGCGGCGGCGCAAAGGCTTCCATGGGCGGCGATCTCGACGAGGTCCTCGCAGTTGCACAGAAGGCTATCGACAACACCCGCAGCATGGGTGTGGGTCTCAGCCCATGTACCCTTCCTGAGGTAGGTCACCCTAACTTCCAGATCGAGGAAGGCACAATGGAGGTCGGCATCGGCCACCACGGTGAGCCTGGCATCGAGGTCGCACCTCTCGAGACTGCAGCGCAGATCGCTGAAAGAATGTGCAATGTCATCCTTCCTGACTATCCATTCGTAGAAGGTGACGAGGTCGTAGTACTCGTATCGGGTCTCGGCGCAACTCCGGTAATGGAGCTCTACATCCTCTTCAACGAGGTCGAGAAGATCATGTCCGCAAAGGGCATCAAGATCTACAGGTCATACGTCGGCAACTACTTCACATCTCTCGAGATGCAGGGTGCCACCCTCTCAGTAATGAAGCTCGACGACGAGCTCAAGGAGTGCATCGACTACGAAGCTGATGCAGTATCATTCAAGCAGTTCGGCAAATAATTCAACAGGAAAGAAATGGAAAAGTTCACACAGGACAACGGTAGTGTAATCGTTGACAAGCTCATCCTCGCAATACAGGAGAACAAGCAGTACCTCAGCGACATCGACGGAAAGATCGGTGACGGTGACCATGGTATCAACATGAACAAGGGATTCACCCTCTGCCGCGAGGCTCTCGACAAGGAGGCAGGAAATCTCTCATACAGCCTCAAGACTCTCGGCCGCATCCTCATGATGAAGATCGGCGGTTCAATGGGACCTCTCTACGGAAAGTTCTTCTGCGCTATCAGCAAGGCTCTCGAGGACAAGCAGGAAATCGGCATCGCTGAGTACAACGAGGCTTTCCAGGCTGCTCTCGCAGACATCAGGAAGATCTCTCCAGCCCAGGTAGGTGACAAGACCCTCATGGACGTACTCATCCCATCTGCAGCTACCATGGACAAGGCCCTCGCAGACGGAAAGTCTTTCCCACAGGCCCTCGATGAGATGTGCGCAGCTGCCGAGGCCGGCCGCGACAGCACAATCGACATGGTCGCAAAGATCGGCCGTTCAAGCCGTCTGGGCGAGCGCTCAAGAGGTGTGATGGACGCAGGTTCAGCATCATGCTGCCTCATCATCTGCACCATGGCAAACGCTATCAAGGAACTCCTTCAGGCATAAACAGAAGACAATATGTTGATCGTACTCTTACTTGTCGCCATCGCGTTCATCGTCATCTCGACGACCAAGTTCAACCTCCATCCGTTCCTCGCCCTCATCCTTGCGGCGATCGGATATGGCCTCCTCTCGGGAATGCCGCTGAATGAAATCGTCACCTCGGTGAACACAGGATTCGGCAACATCGTAGGACAGATCGGAATCGTAATCGTAGTAGGCTGCATCATAGGTGCCTTCCTCGAGGAATCGGGAGGCGCCTATGTGATGGCCAGGAGCACAATGAGACTCTTCGGAGAAAAGAGGGTTCCCCTCGTGATGCTCATCCTCGGATACATCATCTCCATCCCGGTCTATGCTGACTCCGGCTATGTCATCCTCACACCGCTCAACAGGGCCATCACCAAGAAGGCAGGCATCTCATTCGCCTGCACGGCGATCGCTCTCTCGCTCGGACTTACCATCACCCACTGCCTCGTTCCTCCGACTCCAGGACCTATCGCAGGTGCTGCTATCATGGAGGCTGACCTCGGACTGGTGATCCTCACCGGTTTCATCTCATCCCTCCTCGTGCTCCTCGTCGCATATTTCTTCGTGACGAAGTACGCTGCAAAGACCTACATCGACCCGTCTCCGGACCAGAACGACGCAGAGATCGAGAAGAAGGTAGCGAACGCCCCATCGGCTTTCAAGTCCTTCGTTCCTATCTTCGTACCGCTCATCCTCATCGTGCTCAAGTCAGTGTCCGACTTCCCTACCAATCCGCTGGGAGAAGGCTCTTTCAAGAACATAGTAGGATTCATCGGACAGCCTGTAGTGGCTCTCCTGATCGGTATGTTCTTCTCATTCCTCCTGCCTAAGAAGTTCAACTCAGAGATGCTCTCGACCACAGGCTGGGTCGGCAAGGCGCTCACATCCGCTGCAGTCATCATCATGATCACAGCAGCCGGCGGCTCATTCGGCCGCGTGCTCAGCGACTCCGGCATCGCAGAGGTCCTCAAGGACTCGCTCTCGAAGTTCAACCTCGGAGTATGGCTGCCATTCATCATCGCCGCAGCCATCAAGACATCGCAGGGTTCTTCTACCGTAGCGATCGTCACCACTGCATCGATCATCGCACCGCTCGCAGGCGTCCTCGGCTTCGTCAGCCCTATGGAAAGAGCTCTCGCAGTCACCGCGATCTGCTCAGGAGCAATGGTGATCTCACACGTGAACGACAGCTTCTTCTGGGTAGTGACACAGATGTCAGGAATGAGCATCAAGCAGGGTTACAAGTTCCATGGACTCGGAACCTTCATCGGAGGTCTCACATCAATGGTTGCCGTATGGGCAATGATTACATTCTTCTGCTAGAATTCTTATTACCAATCACTATAAAATGAACAAGAAAGTTATTCTCAACGTAGAATCGGTCTACACATCGAACGCCTTCATGATCGACGGAAAGGCATACGTAGGCGCCGGTTCTGAGACAACTCCTGCAGTATACCTCCATGATATCGCTACAGGCGAGTCAGATCTCGTTGCAGGCTGCCCAGGCGGAGTGATGAGCTTCGTACCTGTACCTGGCAATCCTGACGTATTCTTCTCAATCATGGGTCTCTTCCCTGGTTTCCAGGGCCTCGAGGCCGGTGTCTTCATGCATCGCAGGACAAACGGCACATGGGAGACAAAGAGGGCCATGCACCTTCCTTTCGCCCACCGCTGCGACATCGTCACGGTAGACGGAAAGAACTATCTCTTCGGAGTCTCATGCAGCAAGCACAAGGACGACATTCCAGACTGGACAAGAGCCGGCGAGATCTATGTCATGGAGCTTGATGCAGAGGGCAATCCTTCAGAGCCTGTCCTCGTAGACAACACGGTCTTCAGGAACCATGGCATGCTCAAGATGGACGGAAAGCTCTACATCTCAGGCCAGGAAGGCATCTTCCGCCTCGAGCTTGAGGGCGGCAAGTGGCAGATGGTCAAGGTCTTCGGCAACGAAGTCAGCGAGTTCGGATTCGTCGACCTCGACGGTGACGGACAGCTCGAGATGGCCACCATCGAGCCTTTCCATGGCGAGAACATGAAGATCTACAAGAATGTCAACGGTTCATGGGAGGAGAAATTCAACCATACAATCTCATTCGGTCACGGCCTCAGCTGCGGCGTATTCAACGGCGAACCTATCGTAGTGGTAGGTAACAGACGCGGTACCTTCACCCTTGATGTCATCAAGGCAAAGGACTTCGCTGCAGGCGAGTTCACAGTCGAGCAGATCGAGCAGGAGGCAGGCCCTACCCAGACACAGGTATTCACTGTAGACGGTACAGACTACATCCTCTCAGCAAACCAGAAGAAGAACGAGGTAGCACTCTACACAAAGTAAAAGAACGTTTATAACACATCAATAAAAATGGACAACAAGAATAAGAAGATCGGTTTCATCGGCATGGGCGTAATGGGCAAGCCGATGGCTAAGAATCTTGTAAAGAACGGCTACTCACTCGTAGTATTCGACGTGAAGCCAGAGCCGGTTGCAGAGCTCGTAGCATTGGGTCAGGAGTCTGCAGCATCTCCAGCAGAAGTTGCAAAGAGATCAGATATCATCATCACAATGCTTCCTAACACCCCACACGTGATCAGCGTAATCTCTGGTCCTAACGGCGTGCTCGAGGGTGTCACCCCAGGCAAGATCATCATCGACATGAGCTCAGTATCACCAGTAGCTTCAAAAGACATGGCAGCACTCGCTGCAGAGAAGGGCTGCGAGTTCCTCGACGCTCCTGTAAGCGGTGGCGAGCCTAAGGCTATCGACGGAACCATGTCTATCATGATCGGCGGCAAGAAGGAAGTCTACGAGTCTGTACTCGACATCTTCAAGGCCATGGGTGACTCAGCAGTCCTCATCGGTGAGGAGGTAGGCGCAGGCAACATCTGCAAGCTCGCAAACCAGATTATGGTGGCTATGCACCTCGCAGCTGTATCTGAGGCAATGGTATTCGCCGAGAAGGCCGGCGTAGACCCTGAGAAGGTATACCAGGCAATCCGTGGCGGTCTCGCAGGCTCAACAGTCCTCGACGCGAAGATGGACAGGATCCTCGACCGCAACTTCAAGCCAGGCGGACCTATCTGGATGCACACAAAGGACCTCATCAACGTAAGAGACGCAGCCCTCCAGATCGACGCTCCTATCCCTATGACAACCCAGATCCTTGAGGCCATGAAGGCATGCAAGTGCGACGGCAAGTCATTCGACGACCACTGCGGTATCGTACAGTACTGGGAGAAGCTCGCTAACGTGACTATCAAGAGAAGGTCATAATTTGACCGATTTTTAATACTAATGTGCAGATTTCTTAAAACGGTTGAAATCTGCACTTTGTATATTTGTATCTGCAAAAGCGCACAACACTAATCACTAAATATCATGAAACATTTACTCAGTATGTTTGCGGCAGCCGCACTTCTCGTCGGCTGTTCAGCACCACAGGAAAAGGCTGCTCCTATCCTTACCGTCGAAGGTGGACAGATCCAGGGTATCAGCACAGAGATCCCAGGAGTTGACGTCTACAAGGGAATCCCTTACGCAGCTGCTCCTATCAAGGAAAACCGTTGGAAAGAGCCTCAGCCAGTTGAGCCTTGGACCGGCGTAAAGGTATGCGACCGCTTCGCAAACCCAAGCTACCAGCACATCCAGTACAAGGGTGGCTACTACACAGAGTGGGGTTATGGTGACGAGGCTCCTTTCAGCGAGGACTGTCTCTACCTCAACGTATGGACAAAGTATGCAGGCCAGCCTAACGCAAAGAAGGCTGTCGCTGTATGGATCCATGGTGGCGGTTATCGCGAGGGCTTCGGTACAGAGCCTGAGTTCGATGCAAAGGCATGGGCAGAGAAGGACGTTGTCATCGTGACTATCAACTATCGTCTCGGTGTATACGGCTTCCTTACACACCCTGAGCTTTCAGCAGAGAGCGCACACGGCGTATCTGGTAACTATGGTATCCTCGACCAGATCGAGTCACTCAAGTGGGTCAAGAAGAACATCGAGCAGTTCGGTGGCGACCCTGACAACGTGATGATCTTCGGTCAGTCAGCAGGTGGCGGTTCAGTGAAGACTCTTTGCGAGTCTCCTCTCGCACGCGGTCTCTTCCACAAGGCTGTAATCCAGTCTGCAGGTGGTCTCACACTCCCTGGACAGGGCGGCATGGGCATGGGCTCACGTCGTGGTGGCTTCCCTGGTTTCGGCGCTCCAGCAGCACAGGAGAAGAAGCTCGCTGCTTACAAGGCTCCAGTTGCACCAGAGGGTCTCAACGCACTCCAGAGAGCTGAGTTCAACACAAAGGTTGTCATGGACTGGGCAGGTTACAACACACTTGCAAAGATGCGTGCAGCTGACACTGAGGTAATGCACTCAGTAGGTACAATCTACAACAACGCTACAGGTAACTTCGGCAGCATCTCAGGTTCACCTATCGTCGATGGTTACGTTTCACTCGAGAGCTTCGACGCTGCTGCTATCGACGGCTCACTCGCAGACGTTCCATACATGATGGGTTACACCCTCAACGACATGGGTGACATGGCAGAGGGCGTAAAGGCATTCGGTCTCAACCGTGAGGAGAAGGGCAACAAGTGCTACGCTTACGAGTTCGCACGTCCACTCCCAGACGATGGCTCACATCCTGAGGTAACCGCACGTCTCAAGGGCGCATTCCACTCTTCAGAGCTCTGGTTCGTCTTCAAGTCTCTCGAGCACTGCTGGAGACCTTGGACAAAGGGTGACTGGGATCTTGCTGAGAAGATGCTCACAGCTTGGACAAACTTCGCTAAGTACAGCGATCCTAACGGTCCAGACGGTGGCGTATGGACTCCTATCTCAAAGGAGAACCAGGACTTCATGCTCTTCAAGCTCGACGCTAACGACGCAGAGGCTTCAGAGATGGGCGCACCTATCAAGGCTAACTAATTCGCAGTACGAATAATCTGAACCATGCGGCAGGCTTCCGGAAGGGGCCTGCCGCTTTTCGTTTCCTCCTACCCCCGACGGCGTCCGTCCATCGTTTCCCACCTAACGCAGATTCCCACCAAAGTGACGTAGGTGGGAAAAGGAAATGCCCACCTACCGCAGATTCCCGCCAAAGTGACGTAGGTGGGAAAAGAGAATGCCCACCTACCGCAGATTCCCACCAAAGTGACGTAGGTGGGAAAAGGAATTGCCCACCTAACGCAGATTCCCACCAAAGTGACGTAGGTGGGAAAGGGAAATGCCCACCTACCGCAGATTCTCACGAAAGTGACGTAGGTGGGAAAAGAAATTGCCCACCTAACGCAGATTCCCGCCAAAGTGACGTAGGTGGGAAAAGGGAATGCCCACCTAACGCAGATTCCCGCCAAAGTGACGTAGGTGGGAAAAGAAATTGCCCACCTACCGCAGATTCCCGCCGAAGTGACATAGGTGGGAAAAGAAATTGCCCACCTACCGCAGATTCCCGCCAAAGTGACGTAGGTGGGAAAAGAGAATGCC
>JAKSJP010000036.1 GCA_024398105.1 Bacteroidales bacterium
TATACGTAAGTAATTGAAAATTATATAATTGTTAAATTTTTAACGAATCATTGTTAATTGATTTTATCTATGTTAATAATATCATTCTTTGTGATATAGTCAAAAAGGTTATTTGACCATTCCTCTGTTTTACCACCATGAAGGCACATTTCGGAAAATTTTGCATAGAGTTCTTCATCAGAAAGTGGGTTTTCTGGTTCTCCCTTGGGATATTCAACCCTACATGAGAATTGCTTACCATCAGTTTGGCCAATAATAATAACTGCAACTCGCTTGTCAGGGACTAGCTTACTCAATTCCTCATCTCCCTTAATAACTACCATCTCATTCAATCCTAGAATAAATGGATCATTTATGTATGGCACTTCAAATTCTGCAATTCCAGCCTTACCTGTTTGCAGAGCAACGGCTATAGCGTATGGGATACTCATACGAGCTGATGACTCACCATAGATTTCATTACCATCATGTTTTCCTATTACGCCTTTGTATGTAAGCACATTTATGCGGTTAACCTTTTGGATATCAAAACCATCTTCCTTTCTTATTTTGAACGCCGCTTCAATTTCCGGATGTGTGTGACGACATGATGCATAAGGCTTCAGATATATTTTCTCTACATAAAAGTAATCTCTTTTACCTATCAGAATATCTTCATTATATTGAGTTGCCATCATCTTAAGGAAACCTGTATCTCCTGAAAGTGGATCACTTGGTCCCACAAAGCCAGATTTTGCCATTATTGCAGCAATATAGCCATTGACAGCGGCTTTCGCACAATTAAATGGCTTCAGTTCTGAAACATCTTCAAGAACTTTAAGTGTTCCGTATGATGCGATGGAAGCTGCCGATAGAGCATCCTTTACTTCATTACGACTAAATCCTAGCATAATTGCTACACCTACCGCAACCCCAAGCGTACAGCATGTTGCAGTAGGATGGAATCCAGCATTATAATGATAAGGTTGCATTGCACTTGCCAAACGTATACTAGCTTCATATCCACAAATAGAACCAAGAAGGAATTGTTCCCACTTTACATCATTTACCTGAGCTACAGGAACTAGGGCAGAAAATAGAGGGGCACTTGGATGAATCACTCCATAGCGTACACCATCATCTAGTTCGAGAAAGTGTGAGTTCAATCCATTTAAGAATATAGCGTTAAGTAGTGATGTCTTCTCTGAAGAGCCAATTGGGCATATTACCTTATCACCTCCGAGGTATGACAGTAAAGCATCATCCTTTGTCTTAAGATCTTTTGCTCCAGCAATTGTTACACCTATTGTGTCAATCAAGCATGTTTTTACCATCTGGATTGCATGTGGTGTGATATCTTCAATTTTGATTGAACAAACTCTATCTATAAACTGATCTGTGAGGGTCATAATCTACATTAAATGAATTTAAAGTAAGCTGGACTATCCGGTTTAGCAATTTCCCAAGCAGCATCCAATGCATCCAGAATACCTGGCGATAGTTTTCCCTTTGAAGCAGAATATATATTCTGCTCCAGTTGTTCCATACGAGATGCGCCTAAAAGGATACCATCACCCATATCTGAATTCATATTTGAGTGATGAACAAGCCAACGATAGGCAGCTTCTACCATAGGAATATTTTCCGCATCACAAGCCTTCTTAATCTCACCCAATGCATCGAAATATGACTGTTTCCAGTAGCGGTCACGATAGCTCTTTAAACGGGCAAAACGACCAGGTTCAGGGGTGTTATCAAACTTCAACTGCTTACCAGTAAGTAGTCCGCCTGCCAATGGATTAAACGCGTAGAAGCGCATACCTAGAGAGCGGATGGCGGGGAATAGTTCAGGATCTACGTTGCGACATAGTGCATTGTACATACCTTGATAGACAGTAGGTTTTGGACAACCATGTTCCTTACACTTATGCCAAATATCCACGACTTGCCAAGCAGGATAGTTACTCAGTCCGAGTTCTTTGATCTTTCCTTGTTCATAGAGTTCCGCAATAGTATCAAGGGCTTCGTCAATAGGCGTCTTTGCATCAGGGAAATGAAAGTATAGCAAATCTACATTGCCACGATTCATACGAGAGAGTGACTCATTAAACTCCATCATGATTGTTTCTCTATCCAGCTTTCCAGTAATGCGAGGATGTACCTTAGTAGCAAGGTAATACTCAGAGTCTATTTTAGGTAGGATATCGCCAAGATACTTTTCCGTATCACCCCCATTGTATACATATGCAGTATCAAGCTCAACGTTTCCTGTCTCCAAGAAACGCTTAACCATAATGCGGCTTGCCTCCAAGTCCAATTGAGGGCCGAAATTCATTGTACCTAATACAATCTTCATAGCAGTCATATTATTCGTTGTGTCCAAGTACAAGATTCAATACCGAATCTTCATTTTTCACTACTCCGTAAACATTTGCACGACGAACAATTTTTTCTGCCCAACGACGATGAGGACCGATTTCATTCATCTTTCCGCCTCCCTCGCTCTTAATTACACCTCCAGATGTATTGAGAATCTGAATTGCATCTTTGTACTCTTCCTCAACTACTGTAAACATTGCATTCACAAATTTTGCATGTGTTGGGTGAATAATGGTTTTACCCACAAAACCATTAGCTCTATCAATAAGTACTTCCTTGAGTAAACCATCAATAGCAGGATTAATAATATCCTGCCCCTTGATAAGTGCATTGTGAAAGTTACGCTTAATTACCTCATCAATATCGTCTTCCTTATACACACGAAAATACTCCCAAACAGCAGCTGATACGCAATAATCATTGAAACGATTGAAAAAGTTAAGAATATCTGAGAGTGCATCTCGAACTGGCATAATGTCATAAACTGTAGAATTGATACCTCTTCGTACACCAAATAGCGAAGACATGTCTGTACCGCCAACACGAATATTGAGAATTAGATCCTTATACGGTTCGAGAATATTTCTTAAAAGAAGCAACTCTTGATTTCGAGACTCACGGAAAGCACACTCCTCTCCTTCAAGGATTGGCATTCCATAGAGCACAACACCAAAACGATTGTTGGCTTCTACCAAAGTACGTAGAACGCCAAGTGCATTTCGGCTATTGAATTTTGGGAAATTAAAGCCAGTCAGAACAGATGCCTGTTTAGCAGTCATCTTGTCAACGAAACTTTTGAAATGCTCAGGATTACGAACTCGAACAAATATCAGTGGGATATCATCATGACTCAATTCGCCAGATTCAATAAGATCAGCAAAATAATCCATATGCGACAAGATATTCTCCTCAGCTAAAGAAAGATCCTCCTCCTTAATAGCATCCTCACAGCACATCACAAAAGAAGTCACATCCAATCGGTGATTCACAACTTTTTCCTTAATATCCTTTGTCCCTGGCATATACAATGTACTGCCCAAACAGTACTGAAGGGTATCACGATCTGTATACTTATTAAACTCCATTGGAGCCTTGATAAAGGCAAAATCTGGATTATATCTGTGAAATTTCATCTCTAATTCTCAACAATTCCTTAACAGTAACACAAGATTTACTTCAGTTTAGGTGAAGCAACTGCTTCTGGATAATACTCATCAATAACGCGTTTAACGAGCAAAATCTGTTTAGCACGTTGCTTAGCCTCCTTTTCTGTTGTGTCATAACTATGGTTAGCTGCAACTGAGCCTCCTGTTTTGAGGTACACTGGAGAGGCAACGCGGATGAAGTCAGGTACTTCATAGTGACGAATAAATCCACCGCTCGACTTTGGATTCTCAGTATGTAAATCGATTGGCACATCAATCGCTGAACGCATAGCAGCAAGCATCTGAATCTGTATATCACGAACAGGGTTAATTGAATCCGCACCAAGGCTTTCAAGGACATGTGCTGAGCAAGGATTTCCATGACCCGAATGTGCTGAGATCTTAAAATGGCAGTCCGATGGAATATATCCTGACTTGCGTGCCTCATTGAGTGCATACAGAAGTCCTTCATCGTAGATCAAAAATCCACGAACACCTAGACGGGCACCTCGCTTGATTTCTTCAATACCACGTACAATCTGTTCCTGGCCACGAAGACGATAACCCATACGTTGACCCTCCTCAGTCTTTACTGAAGCTGATGTATCTGTTGTTGCACGTGGTCCACAAGCAAGAATCAACTGAACATGATATTGTTCAGCTAATGCAACCATCTGTTTTATCTCATCATCTGTAAGGAACATAATACCTTTAGTCTGTGTAACACGATGAATCTGAATTCCATATTCGTTCAACTGCTCCAGAAGAGACTTCATAGGGCCAGGGCCCTGGATTCCAGGTACTTCAAAACGATATTGGCCACCATCAGCAAAACGCTTTTCTGAGGTAGGTAATTCATAAAGGTCTCCAGCAGGTTGACCTATGCTTTCAAGAAACTCACGTGTTTCTTTCATATTATAATGTGTCATATTTAATTATTTATATAATTTACTTTTTGAAGAATGATAATACTCTGTCAATGTCATTGTCCGATAGTTCGTGATGCATAGGCAAGCAAATGACACTGTCAGCCATTTTATGAGCATTTGGTAAATTTGATGGGCTTGCGCTTTCAAGACCTCGATATGTTGAGAACTCAGAAATCAAAGGATAAAAATACCTACGTCCAAGCACGTTAGCATCTTTCATCTGAAAGTAAAGTTCATCTCGTGTCATGCCAAAAGCTTTAGCATCGATGAAGCATGGGAAATAACTGTAGTTGTGCTTTACGCCTGGCATATCATCAAAAAAGGTAACACCATCAATATCACGAAGCGCTTCACGATATTTTATAGCAACTTGCTTGCGAGCAGCGATAGCAGCATCAACTTGACGTAAGTTTAGAAGACCATATGCAGAACGCATCTCATCGACCTTAGAGTTGATTCCAGGACCTACAACTGTAATTTCGTTTGCAAACCCAAAGTTCTTCAAATAGTCTATACGTTTTTTTGTTTCTTCATCGTGCATAATCATAGCTCCTCCTTCTATTGTATTGTAAACCTTGGTAGCATGGAAGCTAAGTGTGCTCATATCACCCCAATTAAGAATACTTTCAGTTTCAACTTTCTGATCCTCGTGTTGTACAGGATTGCCAGGCTCGTGGACATTATGAGTTCCATAGAAAGCACGCTTATAATCTACTTCGTTCTTAGGAATTTCTAGCGCAAACGCATGAGCTGCATCATATATTACTTTCAAACCATATTGGTCAGCTATTTCTTTGATGCGACGAACATCACAAGGTTTTCCATAGCAATGGACAGGCATAATTGCCGTTGTTTTAGGAGTAATGGCAGCCTCAATTTTATCAGGATCAAGATTCCCAGTTTTAGGATCAATATCTACAAAAACAGGTTTACATCCAGCCCACCAGATAGAATGAGTAGTTGCCACGAATGAATATGGTGTAGTAATAACTTCACCAGTGATGCGAAGGGCCTGAAGAGCTGTGAGTAGAGGAAGGGTACCATTAGTAAAAAGGCTTACCTGATGAACACCAAGAAATTCTTTAAGTGACCTCTCTAATTCTTTATGGAAGCGACCATTGTTTGTAATCCACTTGGAGTCCCAAATCTGCTGAAGCATCTCGTGAAACTCATCCAAATCAGGAAGTAGAGGACTTGTTACTGTTATTACTTTATTGTCCATAGTAAACATTATGTTAACGTCCTTTATACATGTCGTCGTAGTACTTCTCGTAATCGCCTGAGGTGATGTCGTCCATCCACTCCTCGTTCTCGAGATACCACTTCACGGTTTTCTCTATGCCTTCCTCGAACTGCAGGCTTGGCTCCCAGCCGAGCTCTGACTGGAGTTTGCGGGAGTCGATGGCGTAGCGTGCATCGTGGCCGAGACGGTCGGTGACGTAGGTGATGAGATCGAGGTCTTCTCCTTCGGCGCGGCCGAGTAGCCTGTCGACGGTGTTGATCACCACCTTGATTATGTCGATGTTCTTCCACTCGTTGAAGCCACCGATGTTGTAGGTCTCAGCGATCTTTCCGTTGTGGAAGATGGTGTCGATCGCGCGTGCGTGATCCTCTACATAGAGCCAGTCACGCACGTTCTCTCCCTTGCCATAGACAGGGAGCGGCTTGCGGTGACGGATGTTGTTGATGAAGAGCGGGATCAGCTTCTCAGGGAACTGGTACGGACCGTAGTTGTTAGAGCAGTTGGTCACGATAGTAGGCATGCCGTAGGTATCGTGGTAGGCTCTTACGAAGTGGTCAGAGCTTGCCTTACTTGCTGAATAAGGGCTGTGAGGATTGTACTTGGTCGTCTCAACGAAGAAGTCCTCTCCGTAGGCCTCATGCTGGGCCTCTGACGATGCCTTGGTCGAGAACGGAGCAGGGACACCTTCCGGATGTGTCATCTCGAGCGCGCCGTATACCTCATCGGTCGAGATGTGGTAGAAGCGCTTGCCCTCGTACTTCTCAGGGAGAGATTCCCAGTAAAGTTTCGCTGCCTGGAGGAGGCTGAGGGTTCCCATCACGTTGGTCCTGGCGAATGTGAAAGGGTCTTTGATTGAGCGGTCGACATGGGACTCCGCTGCAAGGTGGATAATTCCGTCTATCTGCTCATCCTGCATCAATTTGTAGAATGCATCGAAGTCACAGATATCCATTTTGACGAACTTGTAGTTAGGCTTGTCCTCGATATCCTTGAGGTTGGCAAGGTTGCCAGCGTAGGTGAGCTTGTCAAGATTGATGATCTTGTATTCAGGGTACTTGTTGACGAATAGCCTTACAACGTGGCTGCCGATAAAGCCGGCTCCGCCGGTGATGACGATATTTTTCATTGCGATATTACTTTTTCAAATTTGCGATACATTTCTTAAGCGAGTCTGTCCAGTATGGTATCTTGATGCCAAAGGTCTCCTTGATTTTGGTCTTGTCAAGAACAGAGTATGACGGTCTCGTAACAGGACTAGGAAACTCATTGGAGTGACAAGGCTGGACATCACACTCTGTCTGACCAGAGTATTCGGCTATCATTTTGGTAAAATCGAACCAGCTACAGACGCCTTCGTTACTGTAGTGATAAATTCCTTCCACCGGATTCTTGAGGGCCGCTATGATGGCAGTAGCAAGATCCCACGCGTAGGTTGGGGTACCACACTGGTCGAAAACCACTTTGAGCTGTGGTTTAGTAGCTGTGAGGTTGAGCATAGTCTTGCAAAAGTTCTTTCCGAACTCCGAGTAGAGCCATGCGGTGCGGATGATAATGTACTTGCAGCCGGTGGCTATTATCTTCTGTTCTCCCAGAAGCTTTGTGGCGCCATAGACTCCGGTTGGTGTACCCTTCTGGTCTTCCTTACAAGGTGTGTTGTATGGTTCTTTACCGAAGACGTAATCAGTAGAGATCTGGACGAGCCAGCCATCAACTTCCTTCATTGCCTTGGCAAGATTCTCTGGAGCTGTGGCGTTAAGTTTCTCTACGAGTGCGTATTTCTCTGGATCTTCTGCTCCATCGACATTCGTCCAAGCTGCACAGTTGACAATTGCGTTTATATCGTTGTCCTTGACCATCTGGCGAATGGCGTCGAGATCTGTAATATCAAGGTACGTGGTCTCGAGGCCTTCTACCTGATTGACATCGGTAAATATGTACTTATCTAAAGAGCTCCGACTGATGATGCGCATTTCGTTGCCTAACTGGCCGTTTGCGCCTGTAACTAATACATTCATTATTCAAACTCTGGATAGAGGTTTACATTGTAGTCGAACGGTGAGTCAAAGTCCTTGAGAAGGGAGTGCTTGGTGTCCTTCTCGCTGAGGAGGGCTTTGTCAAAAGGAATCTTCCAATCAATGCCAAGACTGTCGTCCTTGATGCTGACGCCTCTGTCTGCCTGTGGCGCATAGAAGTTGTCGCACTTATACAGAAATACTGCCGTTTCAGAGAGTACTGCAAATCCGTGGGCAAAACCTCTTGGCACGAAGAACTGACGATGGTTGTCCTCTGTAAGTTCTACTGCCACATGCTGGCCGTATGTAGGCGAGCCCTTACGGATATCTACAGCAACATCAAGTACTGCTCCCTTGACGCAACGAACAAGTTTACTCTGGGTGAATGGTGGTGCCTGAAAGTGAAGGCCTCTCATCACGCCATAGCTAGACATAGATTCGTTGTCCTGCACAAAGTTGATCTTACGGACTTTCTCTTCAAACTCTCTCTGAGAAAAGCTCTCGAAGAAATAACCTCGGGCATCCTTGAAAACTTTTGGTTCTATAATTACAACGCCTTCTATAGCGGTCTTGATAACTTCCATAATTAATATAGATTTGCGTCACCTGTACGCTCCAATTCATAAATGACTTTCAAAAGGTACTGACCGTATCCGTTCTTAAGCATTGGTTCTGCAAGCTTCTGCATGCGCTCCTTAGATATCCAACCCTGACGATACGCAATGCCCTCTAGACATGCAATCTTAAGCCCCTGACGCTTTTCGATGGTCTCGATATAGACTGACGCTTCAGCCAATGAATCGTGTGTTCCAGTATCAAGCCAAGCGAATCCACGACCTAGGGTCTGTACTTTGAGCTCGCCATCATCGAGGAACTTCTGATTGACGGTTGTAATCTCGTATTCACCTCGTGCTGATGGTTTAATATTAGCAGCGACATCGACCACTTTATTTGGATAGAAATAGAGTCCGACTACTGCATAGTTGCTCTTTGGATGAGCTGGCTTTTCTTCAATGGAGAGACAGTTACCTTGCTTATCAAACTCAGCCACTCCATAACGCTCAGGATCGTTGACCCAATATCCAAAGACCGTTGCCTTCTTGTCCTCTTCTGCAGTACGAACTGCTTCCTTCAGCATCTGAGTAAAACCAACCCCATGGAAGATATTGTCACCAAGCACAAGGCATGCGCTGTCATCGCCGATGAAATCTTTGCCGATTGTGAAAGCCTGTGCAAGTCCATCTGGAGATGGCTGCTCGGCATACTCGAAATGTACGCCATAGTCTGAACCGTCACCAAGAAGACGCTTAAAGCCTGGAAGATCGAACGGAGTACTGATGATGAGAATATCGCGGATACCCGCAAGCATCAGAACACTGATGGGATAGTACACCATCGGTTTGTCATAAATCGGCATCAACTGCTTGCTGATGCCTTTTGTGATAGGATAGAGGCGGGTTCCTGATCCGCCAGCAAGAACGATTCCTTTCATATGTTGTTTCTATATTTTTACTCAGTAATAACCTCCAAAAACTCCTTCGGCACATACGCCGTCGCATAAGCCGCGACTCCAGCGACAGATACCACAAGTCTCCGATTTCCCTTCAATCTCTTGATCACTCCGGTCGCTCCTTTGAAAGGTCCATCCAGCACCCTCACCGTCTGTCCCTTCAGAAACTCCCTGTCCTTAACCTCAAGCGGCACATACTCCTGCCCCTTGATATTCAAGTACTTTCTGAAATTCTCCATCTCAGCATCCGGAATAGCCTCCGGACTCTTTCTCTCCACATCTCTATACACCATCATCTGGCGATACCAGTCGGTCTTGAGACTAATCACTTCCTGGAACGTGCAGCGGATAAAATACAGCGACTGGAACAATGGCTTGTCCCCCACCGTTGGAGTGAAGTGCTCGATGCGATGGGTGTCAAGGTATTTCAGTATCTCCGGTCTTTCAGTGTAGATTTTCACTGCATACCAGTTGGGATCTGTATTGCTCAAGGAGTCTGGATTGTAAAGGGTATAATTAGGTTGTTCCGCATACCCTAAAAGTAGGTACGGAACGAAAAGAACGGCATCAGAAACACTGACATATACCATTCCCCTGACCCAGGAGGAAGTGGGTACGCCGTAAAGGATAATATATCCTTTCAAAGTTACCTATTTTCGACCAAAAAGTCAACAGTTCAGCGGTGCAAATGCGTCAACATTTGCACCGCTGTAACTAACTGAAAGAAAACTACCTTCCTCCCATCGCCTCTCTGTCAAGTGGCAGATTAGAGAACACTGGTGTTGCTACGGCTGCAGGATCCCAGCCTTCCGGATAGCCGAAGACTGTGAAGTCGATTACTCCGAGGGGTGCGTTCTTAGGCCAATCTGTGATGGTGAGCTTGACGAATCGGCAGTTAACCGGCTCGAACTGGTCGAAGAGCGTATCCTTTGAGACTGTATTAGCTGTCTTGTCGACTACTGTCTGGAATTTCTCTCCGTCCTGAGATACCTCGAGCTTGTACTTGTAGACAGGAAGTACCGATGGAGATCCGAAGCGTCTGCCGGCTCCACTGAACATCACGCGCATCGCATCGACCGTGAAGTGCTGGACGACATCGAAGCGGGTTGCTGGAGAAAGCTCGACAAGGATCGATGGCTGAGCGTCATCTGCCGATGGCATCCAGACGGTACCGCTGTAGTTGTCGACTGCGAATGATGCAGGATATCCGCTCTGCTGAGACGAGAACTTCGAGAGCGCGTTCATCGCGTTGATCTTGTTGATCGTCACTGGGATTGAAGCTGGACGGTCGGCATTGAGCTTTGCTCCTGGTGCCGGCTGAGGAGTGTCTGTGACTGTACAGTACATCAGTCCGTCCGCATCGAAGGTGACCTTGTCCATACCGATTCTGCGGCCTCCTGGAGGATTTGAGAGGACGATTGTGTAGAACTGGTACCATTCTCCGTCAGGTCCCTTTACGATTGAGCCGTGGGCAGTACCTGTGACAAGGCCTTCGGTCTTTCTGAGAAGAGGGTTGTTCGGTGCGTATGTGTAAGGTCCGAGAGGTGAAGTAGCTGTATAATAGCCTTCTGCATAGGTCTTCCACTGGGTTCCTGAAGCTGAATACTCAAGATAGTAGACACCATTGCGCTTGATCACCCATGGTCCTTCGATCCATGCGACACCTGGGTATTCGTTCATCTCGCCATAGCGCTCCCATGCGTGCATAGGGTTGAAGCCGAAGAGATGGGTAGGCTCGCCCACGAACTCGGTAAGGTCCTTCGGATTGAGCTTGACTCCGTAGATTCCGCTGATTCCGCGTCCTGGCCAGAAGAGATATGGCTGGTTGTCGTCATCGATGTAGATCTTTGTGTCGAAACCGCCGTTCCAGCCTTTCTCGACAGGGCCGGTGTTCTTGAAAAGTCCGAGGTCCTTGTATGGTCCGAGTGGGTTGTCGGCCACGAGGACATGGTCAGAGTTGCCGGTGAGGTAGAACTTGCCGTTGTACTTTACGAGGTCCGGTGCGACAGGTATTCCCTCGACTGCATGGAAATCCCAGTCGACAAGGTTCTCGGATACCCACATTCCGCCACCGGTACAGCACATATAGTACTTTCCGCCTTCTTCGATGACGGTTACGTCTCCGGATGCGTTTCCGCCCTGGCCGATCGGCATAGGCAGAGGGTTGCAGTAATACTGAGCGGACGCCGGCAGATAGAGTGCCAACGCGAGGGCAGCAGCCAACAGTTTCTTTGCTTTCATATCTAGTGAATTGAATGGTTTATCAGTTTAAGCGAAAATTAGCGAAATATTGGCAAACCACCAACGAAACATCAGCAGATTTCGTAAATTTGCAGCATAAGACATAAAGACGACAGCAAATGAAAGCAGCGATCATATATTCCGGAGGAATGGACAGCACTGTCCTTCTCTATAAGTACAAGGACGACATCAAGCTTGCCATCACCTTCAGCTATGGTGCAAGGCAGGACGAGGAGCAGATCGCCTGTGCGAAGTGGAACTGCGAGAAGCTCGGTATCGAGCATGTCATCATTCCTCTGGGATTCATCGGCCAGTATTTCAACAGCAGCATCCTCAAGGGTGGCGAGGACGTGCCTCACGGCCGCTATGACGAGGACAACATGAAGAGTACTGTCGTTCCTTTCCGCAACGGTATAATGCTCGCAGTGGCTGTAGGAATGGCTGAGAGCAGAGAGCTCGACACTGTCCTTATCGCCAACCACTCTGGAGACCATACTATCTATCCCGACTGCCGTCCTGAGTTCATAGATGCGATAAGTGGAGCTGCAAAGGCAGGTACCTTTGTCGGCATCACCATCGAATCCCCTTTCTGCAACATCTCCAAGCGCGACATCGCACTTATCGGCAAGGAGCTGGACGTTCCGTTCGAGCATACTTATTCCTGCTATGAGGGCTCCCATGAGCATTGTGGCGAGTGCGGAACCTGTGTCGAGAGGAAGGAGGCCCTCGAGGGCTTCGACCCGACAACTTATATCAAGTAATTCATCTACAACACACAAATAACTGACGCATGTATTACGTATCAAAACGTCTCGAGATATCATCGGCCCACAGCCTCCACCTCACCTACGAAAGCAAGTGTGAGGCGCTCCACGGACATAACTGGATCGTTATCGTCCACTGTAAGTCCAAGACTCTCAATGTCGATGGAATGGTGACCGACTTCACTAAGATCAAGCGCGAGATCTCCGGCATGCTCGACCACCAGAACCTCAACGAGGTTTTCGATTTCAACCCTACTGCCGAGAACATCGCTAGATGGATCTGCGACCATGTCGAGAACGGCTATAAGGTTGAGATCTGGGAGTCTGAGAACAACAAGGCGATCTACGAAAAGGACGAGGACTAGATGTATCGCATCAACGAGATTTTCTACTCACTTCAGGGTGAAGGCCATTGGACGGGAACTCCGATGGTCTTTGTCCGTTTCAGCCTATGCAACTTAAGGTGCCCTTTCTGCGACACGGACTTTGCGTCATACTCTGAGATGAGTGCAGAAGCTGTCCTGTCTGAAGTAGAGCGTATAGGCCAAGGTTGCCGAAGGGTCGTCTTTACTGGTGGCGAGCCTTCTCTTCAGCTGGACAAGGCGATGATAGAGACTTTCCACGATGCCGGCTATCTGATCCACATAGAGACGAACGGCACCAGGGAGCTGCCTGAAGGCATCGATTGGGTAACCATGAGCCCGAAGACTGACTGGCAGCCATCGGGTAAGGTCGTACTGAGGAAGGCCGATGAGCTGAAGCTTGTCTATACCGGACAGGACGTAAGCGCCTGGGAAAGCTTCGATGCAGGGCTGTTCTATCTTCAGCCATGTTCCTGCCAGAATACAGAAGAGGTGGTGACATATGTGATGTCCCACCCCCTTTGGAATCTTAGTCTCCAGACACACAAGATGCTGGATATCAGATAGACTATTTAGTCTGCTGTGCTGCCTTCTTGTTGATGATGTTTCTCTGGAGCTGTGCGTTGAGAGGAAGTCTGCATTCCTTGTTGCTCTGGTCAAGCCATTTCTGAGCCATCTCGTAGTCGCCAAGGAGGAAGAATGCCTGTGCGATGTCGTACTCGGCCGCTGCCCTTCTGGTCATGTTCTTTGAATCGAGCAGTTCCATCCATGCATCGATCGCATCGTGCCAGCGGTACTCATAGGCTGCCCGGACGCCTTTCATCCACGCATCGTTGTAGTCGTAGAAATAGAAGTAGAACGACTCACTCTCCCATGTAGACACGAATTTGTCCGCTGCTCTCTTTCCGGTCGTCTCGCCCATCTGTCCGAGCGATGCCCAGAGCGCATCCGCGACATCTTCTGAGGTGTCCTCATCCTTGCAGAGGACCTGCTGGTTGACAGAGCTTGAGCCTCTGTAGGTATTGACAGTGTCCGTGCCCATTGTGTTGTAGACGTACATGTCGAGCTTGAATGGAGCTTTGACTGTCACCTTCCTGAGGTTTGGTTCAGATGCGTTTGCGACACTTGACTTCTCAGAGATCGTCAGGTCTCCGAATGAAGGTGAGTCAAAGAGGAATACCACATCGTCTCCGGATCTTACTGCGACATTGACGAGGGTGTCCTTTGATGAGTAGACACCTGCCATGTCCTTTTCCATCCTGTAGATGTTGACTGCCTCCTCGCCTCCGAAATAGTCTTCCTCGAGCGCCTTGGCAAATCCTTCAGCGACCATTGCATTGAATACCGTGTCTCGTCCTGACAGGTCGTCCATATAGACGACAGACATTGTCTTGCCTGCGAGATTGATACCTGACTTCGAAGGCTGCCTTACATCGATCAGCATCGAGAATACCTCCGGCTCACAGGACGCGAGACAGAGAGTTGCTGCAGCTGCAAGTGTCAGAAATGAAAGCTTTCTCATAATCCTTAGTTTAAATATTCAGCGGTAAGGTCGTATTCGTCGGCTGCTGTTATACGGACATTGATGAACTTGCCTATCATTGCCTGGGCGTCCGCTCCCATCGAAGGTTCGAACTTGACGAGAATCTCGCCATCGACCTCCGGGCTTTCGAATTCGCTGCGGCAGACAAGTATGTCATCACTGACATCGTCGACAAGCACCTTGACTTCCGATCCTACACGTGACTGGTTATAAGCAAATGATATACCACTCTGAAGAGTCATGAGCCTGTCGAGCCTTGATTGCTTCGTCTTCGGCATGACTGAGTCTCTCAGATGCTCTGCCGCATAGGTTCCTTCCTCTTCTGAATACTTGAAGGCTCCGAGTCTCTCGAACTGTGCTTCCTCGGTGAAGGACATGAGTTCGTTGAACTCCTTGACGCCCTCTCCAGGGTAGCCTACGATGAATGTCGTACGAAGTACGATTCCTGGGACCTTCTCCCTCATTTTCTTTATAAGGGCTCTTGTCCATGCTCCATCGACATGCCTGTGCATGCTGCCGAGGACCTTGTCCGCAACGTGCTGGAGCGGGATGTCGAGATATCTGCAGACCTTCGGATTGTTGGCCATCTGGTCGAGCACGTCCTCAGGGAAGCTGTCAGGATATGAGTAGTGGATCCTTATCCACTCTATCTCCTCGATTGCCGAGAGCTTCTCGAGAAGTTCGGCAAGGGCTCTTCTCTTGTAGAGGTCAAGTCCATAGTAGGTTGTATCCTGGGCGATGAGTATCAGTTCCTTGACTCCTTCCGAAGCCAGGATCCTTGCCTCCTCGAGGATCTTCTCCATAGGGACGGACTTGTGGGCACCTCTGATGAATGGGATCGCGCAATAGGAGCATCTTCTGTCACAGCCTTCCGATATCTTGATATAGGCGTAGGCATGGTGACGTCCGTAGCGGTATCTCTGTGCGGACTTTTCCGCCTTTACTTCGACTCCTAGGGCTCTTACGACTGGATCGAAATCCCTTGCTCCATACCACTCGTCGACCTCCGGGATCATCTCAGGAAGCTCCGAGCTGTATCTCTGGGAGAGGCAGCCGAAGACTATCAGTCTGCCGACCAGTCCCCTGTTCTTCCTGTCGACCGCCTGGAAGATCGTGTCGACAGACTCTTCCTTGGCGTCCCCGATGAAGCCGCAGGTGTTGATGATAAGATAGTCTACCCTGCCCTCGTAGTTCTCAGGAACGATGACGAAGCTGTCTTCCACCTGGGCTAGGATATGCTCGGTGTCGACAGTATTCTTGGAACATCCAAGAGTTATTGTCTGCAGGATCTTCTTATCTTCCATGTTATCAGATATTATTCCTCTGTTTCCTCAGCAGCAGCTTCGCGCTCGTCCTCTGCGAAATCGAGTGATGCGAAGTTCTTGAGCTCGTTGTACCAGTCAACGACCTTCTTCATGTGAGATACATAGAAGCGGTCTCCGTCGTAATCTGGAACTGCCTGTGCGAAGAGAGCCTTGAGCTCGTCTGCAGATGCCTTTGATGTAGGTGCGTCCTGCTCGCCGAGAACCTCGTGGAGCTTCTCAAATACGTTCTTGAGCTTGAGCTCGCCTTCCTCGGTGTAGATGCTGATGTCTGCAAGTGAGGTAAGTCTGCTCTTCATGTTGAAGACTGAACGGGTCTTTGTCGAGAGGGCCTCGACGATAGCGCCGTTACGAGCCTGAGCGATATAGAGGAACAGGCCACGCTGACCTGAGATTGAAAGTACTCTTGCGAGTTCTGTCTTGTTCTGATTTTCCATTTTGTTTATCTGTTTTTGTTCTATTTCCAATTTATGGGACTCATAGAGTCCGCTCTACAAATATAGCAATTTAAAAGCAATGTCCGTCCTATGCCTGAGAGTATCCAGGTCGAGGTCGTTGTTGATGACTGCATCCGCCCTTGACAGGTCGCTCTTCTGGGCCTCTACCCTCCTGAGGACCGCCTCCTTCGGTGCCGAATCCCTCAAAACAGCTCTTTCGACCCTCATCTGGAGTGGAGCATCGACAACTACGACAGCATCGTACGCCCCCTCGAACAATGGCTTGTCCATCGCGATTGCCGATTCCATTACGACAAACGGGAAGGCCCCGGAGTAACGGTACCATGGTCTTACCCCTTCTCTGAATTCCTTGTCCATGGCATCCCGCCACTGGCAGAAGTCCTTCAATACGGCCGGATGCACAACGCTCTCGAGCTTTGAGAGGGCTTCTTCTGACGAGAAGATAAGGTTGGCCAGAGCCTTGCGGTCAAGCTTTCCGTCCTCGTCTGTCAGCTTTGCTCCCATGGCCTTTTCCATATCGGCAAGAAGCTGGCTGTCAGTGTCGTAGAGACGCTTGGTCATCGAGTCGCTGTCATAGACCGGGACACCTTTTGACCTCAGATATTCCGCCACAGCGGACTTGCCGCTGCCTATTCCTCCTGTCAGCAAGACCGTCTTCATGGCTCTATCGGTCTGTTTCTACGCATTCGAAGATCTCTGGCTCTATCCTATAGCTGAGGACTTCTTCCGGAAGGGCGTCAGTCCTGACCAGACATTTGCCGGAGAGAGATACTGCGAAGTCGTTGTAGTCGACATAGAAGCTGACGTCCTCGACAGGATCTATCGAGAGCGGGAACGCGCATCTGAACACTACCTTGGCAGTCGATGGATAGATCACGAAGGACTTGTTGGCCGGGACGTTACGGCTCTTGAGGTGGACGTCGGAGGTTATCTCGACATAGCGCTGGACATTGACTACATATTCAGCTTCTGTCTTTGACATCCTCACTCCCTTGACGGAGGCAAGCTTGACTTCACCATGGGCAGTGTTCTTCAGGTTGTTGAGGCTGAAGGCCTTTGTATATACTCTGTCGATGTTCTCAAGATGGAACGGCTCGCCATAGATCACTACTGAATCAGGATTCATCCTAAGGCCTCCTACGGTCATGTACTGAGACTCGCAGGAGATTGAGCATACCGGCTGGACGGGTACTTTCTTGCTGTTCTCGAACGGGAACCTGAAGAAAAGCGTATCGGTCACGAAGCCTTCCATTCCGGCCTTGTCTCCGAAGATGTCCCTGACATAGGTATTGAGTTCGGAAGAAGTGATGTAGTACAGGTCCCCGCTCTTGACATGGAGGTCTTCGGTGGAGAACCTGACGGTTATAGGCTTCTTCTCGCTTGCCTTGTCGAGTCTTATGAGGTCAAAGCCGCGGGTATGGCATCTGCCGAGTACGAGTGCAGTATTGGTCGATGTCTGCTTGTGTCCATCGAGGTTGCTGTACGCCACGACAGGCACGCTCACGACTTTAGTATAGTTAAGCGTGAGGTTATAGACCAGCCATATTGAAAACGCCAACAGGAGAGACGCCATGAATCTGGCAAGGTCCCTCCCGTTTGTCTTCAATATTCTGCGTATCCCGTCGAGGATCATTCTGCAGTGTAATTAAGTCTGAGTATCTGACTATTTAGCCTGTGTGTCAGAGAAGTCCCTTACGAGGGAGTTCTTGTCTACGCGGAGCTTCACGTCACCGTCGACCTTGATGAGCGCTGTCTTCTCGTCTACCTGGTCTACAGTACCATAGATACCACCTACGGTCACGATCTTATCGCCCTTCTTGAGCTCAGAGCGGAACTTCTCGAGTTCCTTCTGCTGCTTGCGCTGAGGACGGATCATGAAGATGTACATGATACCGAAGATGAGGAGAAGCATGATCCACATTGGAGCCGCACTTGCCTGTGGGGCTGCCTGGAGGATTAATGAAAGTGTTGTCATATTGTTTTGTTTTTATTTGTTATCGTTGTTGTTTTCGGACGCCGGTCCCCGGCCGTCCGGGCTATTCTGCCGGCTGCGTCAGCTTATCAAGCAGGCCGTTGACGAACTGGCGGCTCTTTGGCGAGCAGTAGAACTTCGAGATGTCGATGTACTCGTTGAGAGTGACGTTCCTAGGGATTGTAGGGAAGTTCTTCGATTCTGCGACTCCCAGGGCGATGATCGCCATGTCGGCAGAGAAGAGTCTGTCCTTGTCCCAGTCAGGTACGATCTCGATGATCTGGTTGAAGGTCGACTCATAGCTTGTGAACGCACAGGTCACTAGCTTGTGTACGAATGCGTTGTCGCTCTCGAGGTCGGTGGTTGACTTCTGTCTCTTGATCTCGTCGCTCTGGTAGAGCTCCGGAAGTCTCCACGAACGGCCCTTGGCCATGCTGTCAAGTGTCTTGCATACCCAGATGAGGGCATATCCGAGATCGTCCATCCAGTAGATAGACTGGTCCTCAAGTATCGCATGGAGCTCCTCGAGGTCTTCGAACTCAGTCTCGAAGGCTTTCTTGAAAAGTTCGCAGTCCTCCTTGATGGAGGTCTCAGGATGCGACATGTACTCTGCATAGTAATCGCTCCTGACCATTGAGTCCAGGACCTTTCTCACGAGGATGTCGTATGGCTCCCATGAAAGTTTCTTCTTCTGGATGAGCTTCTTGAAATCCGGGTCATTCTCGAGGATTGTGCTGAGAGCGTTCTTTGCGAATTTCTCGTTAGGGTTTCGCTCTTCCTCTGTAGGGTTGAACTTGCCCTTTGCAGCATCGATCCTTGCCTGTGCCTCTCTTGTGAGATATGGCACGATTGCAAGCATGTATAGATACAGGTCACGTGTCGCTTCACATGACTTGTCGAGTTCATAGAGTGCTTCGTTAAGTCCCATGCCTCCCCTGACCGCATATCCGTAAATCACTTTGAAGGCTTTGATCCTTAGTATTCTTCTGTTTAGCATAAATCGTTATATGGAAAAATATTCCTACAAAGATAGTTGATTATTCGGAAAAATCCTTAAATTTGAGACGATATATGTGGTAAAACCACATCTAAAAAACCATTCAGGATTATGTACAGGGAAGATTACGACGGTGGCTACGGCAACGACAGATCATCTGACGAGGTTTATTCAAAGCCGGTCAGAGCAGGAAAAAGGACTTATTTCTTTGACGTGAAGTCTACTAAAGGCAACAACGACTTCTACCTGACCATCACAGAGAGCAAGAAGAAAGTCGAGCACGACGGCCGCTTCACATACGACAAGCACAAGATCTTCCTCTACAAGGAGGACTTCGAGAAGTTCACAGAGGGTCTCCAGGAGGTGATTGACTACATCAAGGCCAACTGCCTCAAGGATGCACCTGAAGGCGGTTTCGAGCACCGATACAGAGACGACTTCCCTACTCCGGACGGACAGGGAGAAGAATTCTAGCGCATATTGCAAAGACCGGACTTACTCCGGTCTTTGTCAGTTAATATCAACCACATACAGTAACACAAGACCACCAGATGAAGAAGACATTTGCTACCGTCTCTTTGGCGGCACTCATCGCCCTTACGGCCTGCGGACCGAAATGGACAGAAAGCGAAAGCGGATACGGCTACAACATCATCAGCCAGAAAGGCGGAAAGACACTCGGATATACTCCTGGCTCGGGAGTAGGAATCATCACCGACAGAGGGTATGCCTTCAAGGACCTCAACCGAAACGGTGTCCTTGACAAGTATGAGGACTGGAGGCTTCCTGCAGCAAAGAGAGCCCAGGACCTAGCATCTCAGCTTTCGATCGACGAGATCGCCGGCCTTATGCTCTACAGTGCCCATCAGGCCATTCCTGACAGCAACATGTCTGACCAGCAGAGGAAGTTCCTTGGAGAGGACAACCTGCGTCACGTCCTTGTGACAAGGCTGGCTAGTCCGGAGATTGCAGCTAAATGGAACAACAACGTGCAGGCCTTTGTCGAAGGTGTTGGACACGGAATTCCTGCCAACAATTCTTCTGACCCTCGCCATGGCTCGACCCCGACTGCAGAGTATGACGCCGGTAACGGAGGTACCATAAGCCTTTGGCCTTCTTCTCTCGGCATGGCTGCCACATTCGAGCCTGAGCTCGTGGAGAAGTTCGGACAGATTGCTTCTGAGGAGTACAGAGCCTTGGGAATCGCCACTGCCCTTTCGCCTCAGATCGACCTTGCGACCGAGCCTAGGTGGTCGCGTTTCAGCGGTACTTTCGGAGAGGATCCTCAGCTTGATTCAGATATGGCGAAGGCCTATGTCGACGGCTTCCAGACTTCGACAGGAAAGGACGAGATCGAGGACGGATGGGGCTATATGAGCGTCAATGCGATGATTAAGCACTGGCCTTCTGGCGGTCCTGAGGAGGGCGGACGTGATGCCCATTATAACTATGGCAAGTACGCAGTCTATCCGGGCAAGAACTTCGCAACCCATCTCAGGCCTTTCGTCGAAGGTGCCATGGACCTTAGACGCGGGACTCATATGGCTTCTGCCGTCATGCCTTATTATACGATTTCTTACAACTTTGACGGTAAGGACAACAAGGTCGGAAACAGCTACAGCAAGTATATCATCACCGACCTTCTCAGGGACACCTACAATTTCGATGGTGTCGTCTGCTCTGACTGGGGCATCACCAAGGACAACAATTCCATCACTTCTTTCGGAACGACCTGCTGGGGCGAGGAGACAAGGACTGAGGTCGAGAGGCATTTCGATGCGATCCTTGCGGGTATCGACCAGTTCGGTGGAAATAATGTAAAGGGTCCGGTGATCGAGGCTTACAATATGTGGGTCAAGGAGTTCGGTCAGGAATCTGCCGACAGGAGATTCCAGGATTCGGCAAGAAGGCTGCTGATGAACATCTTCCGTGTCGGCCTTTTCGAGAACCCTTATCTCGACCCTGTGGCAAGTACCGCTACTGTCGGTAAGCCTGAGTTCATGGCAGAGGGTTATGAGGCTCAGCTCAAGAGTATCGTGATGCTCAAGAACCATGGTGGAGTCCTTCCTCTGGCCAAGACGACCAAGGTCTATCTTCCTAGGCCTCTCCAGAACGCCGATCTCCCAAGCAGATATTTCCAGGTTGTCGACAGGGCTGAGGATGCCGATGTCGCAATCCTCTTCATCAGGGAACCTTCTACCGGTTCTGGTTACAGCACTGAAGATGTCGCGAAGGGCGGCAACGGATATGTACCAATCAGCCTCCAGTACAGCGACTATACTGCAGAATATGCCCGTGAGGTAAGTATCGCCGGTGGCGACCCTAAGGAGTCTTTCACCAACAGGTCATACAAGGGCAAGACCGTAAAGGCTTCGAACAAGGCCGAGATGGACATTGTCCTTGAAACCAAGAAAGCTATGGGAGACAAGCCGGTGATTGTCATCGCGAGTGTCGGAAGACCGATGATCATGTCGGAGATCGAAGGTTCGGCAGATGCTATGCTTCTTTCGTTCAGTGTCCAGAACCAGGCTGTCTTCGACGTTGTCAGTGGTGCTTTCGAGCCGTCGGGTCTTCTTCCTATGCAGATGCCTGCCGACATGAAGACAGTCGAGCTTCAGGCCGAGGACGTTCCTCATGACATGGAGTGCTATAAGGACAGTGACGGGAATGTCTACGATTTCGCTTTCGGCCTCAACTGGAAAGGTACTATCAAGGACGCCCGTACTGAGAGGTATGCTGTTTTGAAATAGTATTCCATATTCCTGAGGATTTGATATATTTGTATTGACTAAACATTGAATCAAATGGATCCACGCGCAGAAAGAATATACAAGGCTGCCGACTATGTAAAAGGCATTCTCGAGACCAAGGGTCTCCAGCCTAGTGTCGGCATTGTGCTCGGAAGCGGCCTCGGCCGTCTTGCGGAACAGATATCTGACCCTGTCACAATTCCTTACAGAGACATTCCAGGATTCCCTGTCTCTACAGCTTTAGGCCATAAAGGCAATTTCATCATCGGTACGCTCGGTGGTAAGACAGTTATCGCCATGCAAGGCAGGATACACTATTACGAGGGTTATCCCATGGACCTTGTAACTCTCCCTATCCGTGTGATGAAGGTCATCGGTATCAAGTTTCTCTTCGTTTCTAATGCGGCCGGTGGTGTGAACTACGATTTCAAGGTGGGCGACCTGATGATCATCAAGGACCATATCAATATGCTCCCTAACCCGCTGATCGGTCCGAACCTGGACGATTTCGGCCCAAGGTTCCCGGACATGACCCGTCCGTATGACCACAGTCTCATTGCCCTGGCGAAGGAGACTGCTGCCGAGATGGGTATTTCTCTTAAAGAAGGCGTCTATTTCGGCGGAACCGGCCCTACATACGAGACTCCTCACGAGTACAGGTACATCAGGATCATCGGTGGTGATGCGACAGGTATGTCGACTGTTCCTGAGGTGATCGTTGCCCGCCATTCGGATATTCCTGTCTTCGGTATGTCAGTAATCACGAACGAGGCTCATGACGACTATGCAGAGGACTATGTCAACGACGGAGACGATGTCATCAAAGCAGCCAATGCAGCGGCCGACAGGATGTCTTCTCTTTTCGCAAGGATCATAGAGAAGTTAGGCTAACGGTTTCAAGTATCTGGAAATGAAAGCTTTACTTACAATTCTTCTGCTTGTTACCTCGAATGTCTTCATGACTTTCGCATGGTACGGACATCTCAAGCTTCAGGAGATGAAGATTTCTGACAGCTGGCCGCTTATTCTTGTCATCCTGTTCAGCTGGGGACTTGCTTTCTTCGAGTATTGTGCCCAGGTTCCTGCCAACAGGATCGGTTTCCTCGGCAACGGCGGTCCTTTCAGCCTTATTCAGCTCAAGGTCATCCAGGAGGTCATCTCGCTGACAGTCTTCACTGTTGTCGTGATGTGTCTTTTCAAGGGCGAGGCGCTCCAGTGGAACCATTTCGTCGCCTTCGGTCTCCTTATCCTCTCGGTCTTCTTCGTCTTCCTCAAGTAGGAAGGGCTGCTAAGGCAGGACGAGACAGCGAAACAACGGGACTTGGTGCACTGATTCCCCGCCGGTGCCGCTGGGAAGGCTTTCGCCGCACCAGGTGTCAGGCAAACAACGAGACCTGGTGCACTGATTCCCCGCCGGTGCCATTGGGAAGGCCTTCGCCGCACCAGGTGTCAGCGAAAAGACGGGACCTGGTGCACTGATCCCCCGCCAGTGCCGTTGGGAAGGCCGTCGCCGCACCAGGTGTCAGCGAAACAACGAGACCTGGTGCACTAATCCCACGCCGGTGCCATTGGGAAGGCTTTCGCCGACAACTATTCCTGATTCCTCAGGCATGCAGGCAATTTGCCATGCTCGCGATGGTGCGCTACGCAGACGCAGCACTTGCCATGACGCGGACAATCCTTCGGGCATGGGAAGTTGATGGAAGGATTGTGCTGGCAGACCGGCGGCTTGGCGGTATTTAGGAAAGGCAACGTTGAAACATCAAGTCTGCTGTCAGATAAATGGGAACTTTATTTAGGGACTGTCGGGAAATGTTGAAAATTTCCTAACAAATTAATTGATAATGTG
>JAKSJP010000037.1 GCA_024398105.1 Bacteroidales bacterium
AGATTAAAAAGTTCTGGGGTAACTCCGAAAACGCAGTCAGGATACAGATCTACTCGGCAATCATCACCTATTGCATGATGGCAATTGTGCAGAAGAAGATGCGTATCGAGAGGTCCATCTACGAGATGTTGCAAATCGTAAGTATTTCACTTACAGACACTACGCCTCTCAAAGACTTGTTCGGAAAACCTAACTACAATATTGTCAATGAACTTGATGGTTCTACCGAACCAACTTTGTTTGATTGTTAAACTTTATAATAATCGTCCGGAACTTTTACCGGACACACATGATTTTCTATAATTAATGCGTATGTCAGTTATAAATATGAGTTGGATACGTTCTTGTTAGAGAAGAATCACTATTATGAGATTGCCCTCCAACATATAGAGAGGGAAATATTCTTATCTAAACTGGGATTCACTGTTTCGTTTGTATTGCTAGTTCTTTTTATTATTGAACAAAAGTTTAGAAAAAACGAGTAGAGAATAAACAGGAGATCTGCATTCTTATAGTCAGAAGGCGGCATTTGCCGCGTTCTTTCATATCAGGGGATGAACTTCCATCTGTACATCGTGGAAACTGGCACATCCCCGTGTTCAGGGTACCATGAACCCGAAAAACATCTGCCACACGAATTGCCGTTCTGTGATCTGTATTGAGGTTTTGTGTGGCAGATCTCACGATTTTGACGACATCTGCCACGCTGATAGGCCTCTCAGGGCCTTCCAGGCCAGTTCTGTGTGGCAGATGAAAGTTGGGTTGCCGCCTGCCATGCAGTTAGGCCCCAGGTACTTAAAGTGCTGATACAAAACAAGTTAAACAAAACCCTGTAGGGCGATCCGCACTACAGGACTTTGCTTAATTCATTGATTCGCAGTGTGTTAGGTGCTGGTTTTTAGTCAGCGACCTTGTCAAACAGCGCGAGGGTTATCTCATTTTCTCTTGAGATGACCTTCGTGTCTTTGTAGCTGTGCTTGTTGGCAGCGATGATGACGTCTTTATCTCCGTTTGCTGCGACTTCTGCCTGAAGTCTTGCGATAAGTTCTGATGCTTTCATATCGATAGTGGTTTTAGTTATTACTTGTTACACTACCAATATAGGACTTTTATTCCCGAAAAGCAAACTTATTATCTGAAGAATTGTGCGAGCCAGTCTGCATCTATCTTGGCAAAACCGGAAATAGACTCCACGGCAGCTGGATTTCGCTGGAGGATTCCGCGGCAGTCCTCATAGACGCTGAAGCCTACAGGGACGCCCTGCATCTGGCCGTCGAGAGGGAAAGTGAAGACTAGCTGGTTGTCCGCGCCCTGAAGCCTGTAGAACTTGAAAGGAGCGTCCACTATGTCCGCAGCCTTCTCTCCAGCCTTCTCTGCAAGCTCCATCTTGGTGACATACTTGCACATCTCGATCACCACGTCCTCGAGACCGGCGTCGGCGAGATTGACCTTCTCGATGAGGGATCCGACGTCGCTTACCCTCCTGAGAGTATAGCCGTCGAGGCTTTCCGCGATGCGGGAAAGCTGGGCACCGAGGCTCTCCGCCTGGTCACTTGCCATGGACCCGAGCGGCAGAAGCCATATCATCAGCTTCTTGTCGGGATCATGGTACAGCGTCTCGGCCGTCAGCAGGTTCTTCGAGCCGCACGCCTCGCACTCCCAGACGAACAGCGAGCCGTCCTTGACCTTTTCCTTGAGGTCAGGGTCCTGGGAAACGTTAATGCTGCCGTAGGCATCGAGGTCGTGGACCTTTCCGCAGCGGCAGCATGTTCCCTGTATCTTATTGATCAATGCCATCTTCTACTCCAGCGGACGGATGTCGAGGTAGAGTTCGTCGAGCTGGGTCTGGTCGATCTCGGATGGAGCGTCGATCATCTGGTCGCGTCCCTGGTTGTTCTTAGGGAATGCGATGTAGTCACGGATCGTCTCCTGACCGCCGAAGAGGGCGCAGACACGGTCGAAACCGAATGCGAGACCTCCGTGAGGCGGAGCACCGAACTTAAATGCGTTGATGATGAAGCCGAACTTGTACTCAGCCTCCTCCTTGCTGATGCCGAGGATCTCGAACATCCTCTCCTGCATTGCAGCCTCGTGGATACGGATCGAACCGCCGCCGAGCTCAGTTCCGTTGAGGACGAAGTCGTAGGCGTTTGCGCAGACTCTCTCGAGGTCTTCCTTCTTGTCGCTGTAGTACCAGTCGATGTGCTCTGGCTTAGGAGCTGTGAATGGATGGTGCATAGCGTAGAAGCGGTTGGTCTCGTCGTCCCACTCGAAGAGAGGGAAGTCCACGATCCAGAGCGGTGCGAAGACCTTAGGGTCTCTCATGCCGAGGCGGTTGCCCATCTCGATACGGAGTACGCCGAGCATGTTCTGAGCCTTCCTCTTGCCGCCGCACATGATGAGTGCGAGGTCGCCTGCCTTTGCACCTGTAGCCTCTGCGATAGCCTTGACCTCCTCAGGAGAGTAGAACTTGTCGATGGAAGACTTGACGCTGCCGTCGGCGTTGTACTTGATATATACGAGGCCCTTTGCGCCTACCTGAGGTCTCTTGACCCACTCGGTCAGCTCGTCGAGCTGCTTGCGGGTGTACTCTGCTGCGCCAGGAACTGCGATGCCGCCGACGTATGGAACGCTGTCGAATACTGAGAAACCGTGGTTCTGCACGAGGGATGTGATCTCATGGATGGTCATTCCGAAACGGATGTCCGGCTTGTCTGAACCGTAGTTATCCATCGCGTCGTACCATGTCATCCTTGGGATAGGGTTCTGGATCTCCACGCCTACTGCGTTCCTGAACATCTGTCTCATCATGCCCTCGAATGTATTGAGGACGTCCTCCTGCTCTACGAATGACATCTCGCAGTCGATCTGGGTGAACTCTGGCTGACGGTCAGCGCGGAGGTCCTCGTCACGGAAGCAGCGTACGATCTGGAAATAGCGGTCGTAGCCGGCTACCATGAGCAGCTGCTTGAAGGTCTGTGGAGACTGTGGGAGTGCGTAGAACTGTCCTGGGTTCATACGTGAAGGAACGACGAAGTCGCGCGCACCCTCAGGTGTAGACTTGATGAGGTATGGAGTCTCGATCTCCATGAAGCCCTGCTGGTCGAGGTAGGTCCTGATCTCCTGTGCGAGCCTGTGGCGGAGGGCGAGCGCTCTCTGGAGAGGCTGACGACGGAGGTCGAGGTAGCGGTACTTCGCACGGAGGTCCTCGCCGCCGTCAGAGTTCTCCTCGATTGTGAAAGGAGGGGTCACTGACTTGTTGAGGATGTTGATGGTCGATACGATGATCTCGATGTCACCGGTGTCCATCTTAGGGTTCTTGCTCTGGCGCTCTACCACCTGTCCCTTTGCCTGGATTACGAATTCACGGCCGAGGGATGAGGCTGTCTCGACGAGTGCAGCGTCTGCTGTCGCCTCTACTACGAGCTGGGTGATGCCATAGCGGTCGCGGAGGTCGATGAATGTCATACCTCCGAGCTTGCGGCTCTTCTGTACCCATCCTGAGAGGGTAACTTCCTGCCCTGCATTGCTCAAACGGAGTTCTCCGCATGTGTGTGTCCTGTACATATGATATTTATCTTTTTGTTATTCTTAAGGAATAGAAGGCAAATTTAACATTTTTAGAGCGATTTCGTATATCTTTGCAGCGTAAATCATAATTCTATGGAGGTAAGGGCAAAGAAAGCATTAGGTCAGCATTTCCTGACAGACCAGTCAATCGCAAGGGCAATCGTGGACGCGCTCGAAGTAGCACCCGACCAGGCTCCTGCAGATACCCTGGAGATCGGTCCGGGAATGGGTGTCCTTACCCAGTATCTTCTCCCTAGGCAGGACGTGAACCTCAAGCTTGTGGAGATCGATACCGAGTCCGTGGAATATCTCTACAGCCATTTCCCTGGCATGGAAGGAAAGCTCATGGAGGCAGACTTCCTCAAGATGAACCTTGCCAAGACCTTCCCCGGCAGCTTCATGGTGATAGGAAACTTCCCGTACAACATATCTTCGCAGATCTTCTTCAAGATCCTTGACAACCTTGAGAACGTTCCTCAGGTGGTCTGCATGATCCAGAAGGAGGTTGCCGAGAGGATCGCAGAGAAGCCGGGTACCAAGACATACGGCATCCTGTCGGTCCTTCTCCAGGCGTGGTACGATATCGAGTACCTCTTCACGGTCGGCTCAGGAGCCTTCGCTCCGCCTCCAAAGGTGCAGTCGGCGGTGATCCGTCTCCGCAGGAACAGCCGCACCGAGCTCGGCTGCGACCCTGCTCTTTTCAAGAGCGTGGTGAAGATGGCTTTCAACCAGCGTCGCAAGACTCTCAGGAATTCTCTCAAGCAGATGCTCCTCCAGCATCCTTCTGTCGACTCTTCTGCTCCTGTCTTTGATCTCCGTCCGGAGCGACTCAGTGTCGAAGAATTCATCGAATTGACGAAAAAGTTCGAAAATTCTTAAAAAATTATTGTTTTACGATAAATTTTTATATATTCGCATTAACTAAACTTTTGCGAATATGATTGCTTTATGGTGGTCTTCACTCAGCGTTATGCTGAAAGTGCTCTGGGGAATTACCCTGGCAGCTTCTCTGATCTTCCTCATCCAGTCGGTGATGACTTTCATCGGCGCTGATTCCGGTGGGGATTTCGACATGGACTTCGACACCGGTTCCGCTTCCGACGTGGACATGACGGACCTTGGGCATTCAGGCATGAACCTCTATACCTTCAGGAACTTCGTCAATTTCTGCCTCGGTTTCGGATGGACCGCCGTTCTCATGTATGAGAAGATTCCTTCGCTGACCGTGCTTTTCATCGTAGCGTTCCTCGTGGGCGTTGCCCTCGTTGCCGCCGTCATGTATCTTTTCAAGCTTCTCAGCTCGATGCAGCAGTCAGGCAACATCAATGTGTACAAGTCCGCTGTGGGTTGCCATGGTACCGTATATCTCACGATTCCGGGCGAACGCAAGGGCGACGGCAAGGTGCAGATCAGCATCAACGGCTCGATCCGTGAGTACAATGCCCTGACCGACGACGAGACGATCCCTACCGGAACCCCTATAAAAGTAGTGGAGGTCCTTGACGAGAGTACCCTCGTCGTATCTAAACTCGATTCATTAATCATCTAACTTAACATATCATGGAACTTTATCTTATCCTGATCATCGTTGCTGTAGTCTTCGTGACATTCTCAGCAATCCTCAAGCGCTACAAACGCTGTCCTTCCGACAAGATCCTCGTGATCTATGGTAAGACAGGTAAGAACAAACAGGGTTCAGTGTCTTCAGCACGCTGTATCCATGGTGGTGCATCTTTCATCTGGCCTGTATTCCAGAGCTATGCTTTCCTGGACCTCAAGCCTATCTCGATCGAGTGCAACCTCCAGAACGCCCTTTCTAAGCAGAACATCCGTGTCGACGTACCTTGCCGATTCACAGTCGGTATCTCTACCGAGCCGGACAACATGACCAACGCTGCAGAGCGTCTTCTCGGCCTTTCTGTCGACAGCATCCAGAACATCGCTACCGATATCCTCTTCGGTCAGCTCCGTCTCGTGATCGCTACCATGGACATCGAGGAGATCAACTCTGACCGTGACAAGTTCCTTGCAAATGTCAGCCAGAACGTGGAGGCCGAGCTCCGCAAGATCGGTCTCAAGCTCATCAACGTCAACGTTACCGATATCCGTGACGAGTCAGGCTATATCGAGGCTCTCGGTAAGGAGGCTGCCGCAAAGGCTATCAACGACGCCAAGAAGAGCGTGGCTGAGCAGAACCGTTTCGGTGAGATCGGTAAGGCCGAGGCCGACAGGGACAAGGACATCCGTATCGCCGAGACCACAAGAGACACCCGTATCAAGACCGCTGAGGCAAACGCTCTCGCAGTCGAGGGAGAGAACAACTCGAAGATCTCCATCGCAAATTCCGACGCGATGCGCCGTGAGAAGCAGGCTGAGGCTGAGCGTCTCGCTGTAGCAGCCGAGAAGGTGCAGGCCGCAAAGGCTCTCCAGGAGGCTTATCAGTCAGAGCGTGACGCCGAGATCGCCCGTGCAGAGAGAGAGAAGGCTACACAGACAGCCAACATCGTCGTCCCTGCACAGATCGAGAAGGAGAAGGCAATCATCGCCGCTGAGGCTGAGGCTGAGAAGATCCGCCGCATGGCAAAGGGTGAGGCCGACGCTATCTACGCAAAGATGGACGCTCAGGCACGCGGTACCCTCGAGATCCTCTCTAAGCAGGCACAGGGTTTCAACCAGATGGTTTCTGCAGCCGCAGGCGATCCTCAGAAGGCTGTCCTCATGCTCATCGCAGACAAGCTTCCTGAGCTCGTCAAGACTCAGGTCGAGGCTGTCAAGGGCATCAATATCGACAAGGTTACCGTATGGGATACCGGCAACGGCACCGATGGCAAGACCGCTACTTCTAACTTCATCTCTGGTATGATGAAGTCCGTACCTCCTCTCGAGGACCTCTTCAAGATGGCAGGAATGGATCTTCCTTCATATCTCAAGGGACAGTCTGCACCAGCAGAACCGGAGAATCAGGAACAGGAATAAGATATGCCGATAGTAATCAATATTGACGTCATGCTGGCCCGCCGCAAAATGCCTGTCGGCGAGCTGGCTGACGCAGTAGGAATATCGCCGGCAAACATGTCCATCCTTAAGAACGGAAAGGCCAAGGCCGTCCGCTTCTCGACTCTCAATGCAATCTGCAAGGCTCTGGACTGCCAGCCAGGGGATATCCTTGAATACCGCCCCGGACCGGAAGACGACGGGGATTCTGAAGAATGAGATACTCATTGATCATACCGGTCTATAACAGACCGGACGAGGTCGCAGAACTTCTGGAAAGCCTTCGTGCCCAGGACTACTCCGACTTCGAGGTACTTATCGTCGAAGACGGGTCGTCCATCCCTTGCTCGGATGTGGTGGCCCGCTTCGGCGTTGCCGGTACGTCGCTGGATCATGGTACCTGCTCCGAGGCCGGTACCATGGACATAAAGTATTTTTCCAAGCCGAACGGCGGTCCCGGACAGGCAAGGAATTTCGGTGCCCAGCGTGCGTCGGGCGAATATCTGGTGTTCCTGGATTCGGACGTGACTGTCCCTGCGGGGTGGTTCGAGGCGATGGACGCTGAACTTTCGGAAAGCCCGGCGGATGCCTGGGGCGGCCCGGACCGTGCGGACGAGAGCTTCACTCCCGTCCAGAAGGCCATCAGCTATTCGATGACCTCTTTCTTCACGACCGGCGGAATCCGCGGTGGAAAGAAGAAGCTCGACAAGTTCTACCCGCGCAGCTTCAACATGGGAATCCGACGCGATGTCTTCGAGGCTCTCGGAGGCTATTCGTCGATGCGCTTCGGTGAGGACATCGACCTGAGTATCAGGATCTTCAAGGGCGGCTACCGCTGCCGTCTCTTCCCTGAGGCATGGGTCTGCCACAAGCGCCGCACGGACTTCCGCAAGTTCTTCAAGCAGGTCCACAATTCGGGCATCGCCAGGATCAACCTCTACAAGAAGTATCCTGAGTCGCTGAAGATCGTGCATCTACTTCCGGCGGCCTTCACCATCGGGACGGCCTTCCTTCTGCTCGCAGGGTTCTTTGTCCATGGTGCCTGGTTCCTGCTTTTCCTCTACGCCCTGCTGCTGTTCTGCGATTCGGCATGGGACTATGAATCGTGGCGGATCGGCCTTCTGTCGGTCGTTGCCGCCTTCGTCCAGCTCATCGGCTACGGCACCGGCTTCCTCCGTGCCTGGTGGGAGCGCTGCGTCAAGGGCCGCGGTGAAATGGAGGCTTTCAAGACGAATTTCTACAAGTAAGACATATAAACGTAACTTATACAAAATGAAGAAAATAGCAACCCTCTTATCTGCTCTGCTCCTTACGGCCTTTGTAGTCGGAGCTCAGAACACATCTCTGTTCGGACTCATCGAGGAGGCCAATGCCGCTCTGCCTGAGATGATCGATGATGGCATGGAACTCACTTCGTTCTCAGTTGAGAACAATGCTGTGATGGTCAACCTCACTCTTGAAGAGCCGTTGTACATGGCCTTCGTGCAGAGTCTGGAGAGTCGTCCCGCGCAGCTTACTGTGTGTTTCGGCTTTCTCAGGAATCTTGAGAAGGATGAGGATCCGGATTCCCGCGCCCTGTTCAACATAATCATGGATAAGCAGTATGGTTTCGGCTGTTCTTTCACCTCTGCTGACGGGACGCAGTATTTTCCTGTAGTGGTGGGCCCGGAGGAGATCCGTCAGGGTCTTTATTCCTTTGATCCGGTTTCGACCCAGCTGAAGCAGACTGTGGAGACTGTCAAGGCCAGTCTTCCTATAGTCGTCGGGTCATGCGTCCTTTCGGACATTTCCTACGATGGCCATGTGATGACTTATACAATGGAGGCAGACGATGATTCCATAGGCATGAAGGAATTCTTTGCTACGGCGGATGAGGAAGCAATCAAGAACCTGATGGTCAAGAACTTCGTGACTGAGAGCAGCTATCCGCTTCTTGCGCTTCTGGTTCAGGCAGAGTCTTCTTTCAGGATGGATATCGTGAACACGACCAGCGGCAAGACACTTTCCGCACTGATTTCGCCGGAGGAGATCGAAGAGGCGCTGGAGAAGGGTGCCATGGACCCGAGCGAGCGTCTGGATGCCCTGCTCGACCGTACCAATGAACTTCTGCCGGTCGAGATCGGCGAGGGCATAAGCTTCGTATCTGCCGCCAGAAGGGGGAACATCGTCTATTATCTGTACCGTATTGCCGGGAAAGACAGCAGCAAGATGGTAAAGCAGATCAAGAAGAATTCTGAAGAATACCTTATCGCCATGTGCTCGGACCTTGTGGAATCTGAGGATGTGACCATCGATACTCTTCTGAAGCTTCTTGTCGAGACGGACTGTACGCTTGTCTATGCTTACCAGAGTGAAGACGGAAAGAAAAGCACAGTTCTTCCTATGCCGCCGTCTCTTCTTGAGAAACTCATAGGACTCAGGGCTCAAAACCGTCAGTAACGGGTTTTTGACATGCTTGATATCCAGATTCTGCCTAATTGATTGTTGGTCAGTGTGAAAAAAGTGGTATATTCGTAGGCTGAACACTATCGCTTGATAATAATCACAATAACTAAACAATAAATCAATTATGCAGAATCAGGAAAACGGAAGCAGATCATATCTGTTCTCGATTGTTCTTGTCGCCGTTCTCGGCGGCTTGCTTTTCGGATATGACACTGCTGTCATCTCCGGCGCAGAAAAAGGTCTCCAGGCCTTCTTCATGGGCGCTAAGGATTTCTCTTACACCGACTTCTGGCACGGCTTCACCAGCTCAAGCGCCCTTATCGGTTGTATCATCGGTTCGGCTTTCTCAGGTCTCCTTGCAACCAACTTCGGTCGTAAGAAGTCCCTCATCCTCGCCGGTGTCCTCTTCTTCATTTCAGCATGGGGTTCAATGAACCCTGAGTCGTTCATCCTTGCCAAGGGTGAGGCTGACATGACCCTTCTCATCGTCTTCAACATCTACCGTGTGATCGGTGGTATCGGTGTAGGTCTCGCATCCGCAGTCTGCCCTATGTACATCGGTGAGATCGCTCCTAGCAACATCCGTGGTATGCTTGTATCATGGAACCAGTTCGCTATCATCTTCGGTCAGCTCGTCGTATACTTCGTGAACTTCTTCATCCTCGGCGACCACATCGCACCTCTCATCGAGAGCGTCGGCAACGGTGTGAACCGCATTGTCAACGGTGCAGATGCTCAGTGGGCAATCGAGCACGGCTGGCGTTACATGTTCGGTTCCGAGATGGTTCCTGCAGGTCTCTTCGCTGTTCTCATCAGCTTTGTTCCTGAGACACCACGCTACCTTGCTTCCATCGGCCAGGATGCACAGGCTGAGGCTGTCCTCGCCAAGATCAACGGCGCTGCAAAGGCCAAGACCATCCTCTCTGAGATCAAGGCTACTATGACTGAGAAGACCGAGAAGCTCCTTGCTTACGGTTTCCTCTGCATCTTCGTAGGTATCATGCTTTCTGTATTCCAGCAGGCTGTAGGTATCAACGCCGTCCTCTACTACGCTCCGCGTATCTATGAAGCAATGGGCTTCAACAACCCAATGGTTCTTACAGTATTCAACGGTGTAGTCAACCTCGGATTCACATGCGTTGCCATCTTCACAGTCGAGAAGCTCGGTCGCAAGCCGCTCCTCATCACCGGTTCGCTCGGTATGGCACTCGGTGCCATCGGTGTAGCTTGCACATTCGGCAACCCTGCACTCCAGCTCCTCTGCATGGTCTCTATCATGGTTTACTCAGCTAGCTTCATGTTCTCATGGGGTCCTATCTGCTGGGTACTCATCGCTGAGGTATTCCCTAACACCATCCGTGGTGCCGCAGTCGCCATCGCAGTTGCATTCCAGTGGATCTTCAACTGGATCGTGTCAACCTCATTCGTGCCGCTTTCAAACAGCCTCGGTTTCACCTTCGTATACGCAATGTACGGTGTGATCTGTATCGTAGCTGCCATCTTCGTATGGCGCCTCGTCCCTGAGACCAAGGGCAAGACCCTCGAGGACATGACCGCCCTTTGGAAGAACCGCAAGTAGTTGATTATCAACAACATCTCCATAATCCTGTAGGTGAGTTTCGCCTACAGGATTTCTTTTATATAGCTGTCTATCAGGCATTTACGCATTTCCCTGTAGTGCGGTTTGCACTACAGGGAAATGCGTAAGTCGTTGATAGTCAAGAGGAACGGTGTAAAATGTGGCCGTTCTATGGTCAGTGGGAAAGCGGAAGATGGAGGTATTTTCTCGCCTGGTAGTCGGTGGCAATGCCGTGGTCTGTGATTTCGGAAAGCAGGACGGACCTTTGATCGGCAGGTACCATGATCACGGAACGAGGATTCTTAAGGCCGAGCCGGTCTTTGATGTATCCGGCGATTTCCGGGTATGCGAGGTCGTTGGACTGGCTGTATTCTTCGTGGAGCTCGTATTCGCTGCCGGTGTTTGAATTGAGGGCAAGGATCATGGTTGGAAAATCGCCATAGTAACTGATTGCAGCTTCATAGTCAATGGCGTTGTAGAGGCTGACGATATGGTCGCTGAGCTGGCGTCTTTCGCCTTCGCGGAGCTTGCTGAAAAGCTTCACGAGGAGAGGATATCCAAGCGGTCTGTTGAGAGAGTGCTGCATCCTGACCAGGGACAGGGCCTTTTTCATCGCCTGGCTTGAGGAGGAGCTTTCGATCGGCTCTGAGTATGGGTGAGCGCAATTGTAGTACTTCAGCAGATTCCAGCGATAGCCTTCTGTCCTTGTGCTGAGTTCCTTCTCGACCCCATTGTTGTTGACGTACGCAATCGCTGTCCTCTTGGCCTTGTCGCCCTTTTTCAGAGCCATTCCATAAGGCCTCTGCCAAAGGGACCCGCTTCTTCCGATAGAGTAGTTATACTCCAGGGCGAACTGCGAGGTGCAGTCCTGGATGAACTTGTAGAGATCCTGATAGCTCTCTGCTTCGATAAGCAGATGGACATGGTCTACCATAAGGCAGATCGAGATGATCCTGACCCTGTATTTCTGGGCTGTCACGCCAAGTATCGTGAGGTACATCAGGAAATCCAGTTCAGAATAGAAGATAACCCCTCTGTTTGCCGCCCTCTGGTAGACATGCTCCAACGCCTCTGCCTTGAAAAACCTTCTTTTCATATCCGATCTTTTTTCAGCAAGATAACTCTCTTATCACCAAGTTGTTCCGCTTGACCGAAGAAAAGCATGAATCCTTACTTTTTTCGGAAAACTTTACTCGGTAAAGAATTCTCTTTACCCGAATTTCGGTGCAGATAAGGTGCTGACTATCAGTGTGATGTGAGTTTCCCTGTAGGGCAAACCGCACTACAGGGAAATGGCTAACTGATTGATGGAGAGAGGGATAAGCAAAATCCTGTAGGCGAAACTCACCTACAGGATAATGCATAAGTGTATGTGTAGCAGCGCATTAAGGCGCTGAAAGCGCTACTTGATCTGAGGAAGGCCGAGGTCCTTGAAGGTACGAGGCTTAGGGGTAGATGGGAGCGGCTTGCGGGACTTGATCTGCTCGAGGGCGACGTCGATCGCCTTGAGAAGCTGCTCGTCGATGCCGGCCTGCTCCTTGATAGGGTCGTTGTCGAGGACGATCTCAGGGTCTACACCGTGGTTCTCGACGATCCATTCGCCGGTCTTCGCGTCGTAGTTGGTGAAGAACGGTACGCGGACGTCGGTGTTGTCCATGTAAGGGAGGGATCCGCTGATTCCGACGATACCGCCCCAGGTGCGGGTTCCGATGGTGGTTCCGAGGTTGTTGGCCTTGAAGCTCCAAGGGAAGAGGTCTCCGTCAGAAGCTGAATACTTGTTGATGAGGAGAACCTTCGGTCCGGTGTGGGTGCCCTCAGGGATGGTTCCGTTGGCTGAGCCGGTCCTGTACATGGTCATACGGTAGGCCTCTCTCTGGAGACGCTCGATGATCATAGGAGATACGTTTCCGCCGCCGTTCGCACGGTCGTCGATGATGAGAGCCTCCTTGTTGAGCTGAGGATAGTAGTAGCGGATGAACTCGTGGAGACCTTCCTGGCTCATGTCAGGGATGTAGATGTAGCCGACCTTGCCGCCGGACTTCTCCTCCACGGTCCTGATGCACTGCTGAACCCACTCGTAGTGGTAGAGAGGATATTCGTCAGCGATAGGCTTGATGACAACGTTCTTTCCGCCTTCTGCAGCGCTGGTGTTGATGGTGAGCTCGGTATAGACACCGGCCTTGCCGACAAGCATGCTGTAGATGTTCGCCACGTCCTTCACAGGAACGCCGTTGATAGCGGTGATGTAGTCACCGGCCTTCACGTCGATTCCAGGCTGCTGGAGAGGAGAGATGAGGCTCTCGCTGTATGGAGCGCCCTCGAGTATCCTGTCGATGCGGAAATAGCCGCTCTTTGCGTCCTTGCTGAGCTCTGCGCCGAGCAGACCCATCTGGATCTTCGCCGGCTTAGGATAGTCGCCTACGTTGACATAGGCATGGCCGCAGCCGAGCTCGGAGATAAGCTCACCGATGATATAGTTGACGTCGAGACGTGTCTTTGCGTAAGGAAGAAGCTGGGCGTACTTTGCCTTGAGGCCCTTCCAGTCGCGTCCGTGCATGTTCTCAAGATAGAATCCGTCGCGGAAAGCTCTCCAGACCTCGTCGTAGAGCTGAGCCCACTCCTGGGTGTAGTCGACGGTAGCCTTCATGTCGCTCATGTCGACCTTCTCTCCGCCGCCGATCTTGGCACCGAACGGAGCAACGGTGAGGTCACGGCCGCTTCTGACGATGGCCTTCTTGTCGCCGCTGCGGTATGTCACCATGCCGTCAGAGCACTTCTCGTCCTTCTGGGTCTCGAAATCGAAGACGTTGTTGCCGTGCCAGAGCTTCTTGCCGTCGCAGTAATATGCGCGTCCGCTGATCGGAAGCTTGATGATGCGCTGGGCGATTCCGTCAGGGTCGATGGCTACTGAAACGTCCTTCTTTCCCTTGTCGGCCTCGGCCTTTGCACCGTCAGCCGGCTTAGGAGCATTGCCCTTGTCCATGGTACCATGATCCACGGCCGGTACCATGTCCTTGAGCAGGAGCGGCGACGGGGTGTCCTTGGTCAGCATGGCCATATATGTGCCGCTCATGTTGCCGACCGCGAAGTCCCACTCGACGCGGCTGTAGGTTGCGTTGATGTCTCTGTCTGAAGAGAAGATGATGTACTTGCCGTCAGAGCTGAAGAATGGTGACGAGCTGTTGTACCACCACTCGGTGACAGGGTATTCCTTGCCGGAAGCAATGTTGTAGACATAGACCACGCCGAACTCGTTCTCAGCAGGGCGGGTGTAGGTAAGCCACTGGCTGTCAGGAGAATAGCTTGCATCTCTGAACTCTGCTTCAGGGCAGGTCATGAGTACCTTCTTCGACTTGGCTGCAGGGTCGACCTGTACGAGGCGGTTCTTCCTGTCGCCGTAGAGAATGTGCTTGCTGTCAGGGCTCCACTGGAGAGAGCGGATATAGGTGTCGCTGTTCTTTGTGACCTGGACAGGGTTGCCGCCCTTCTCGACGTCGTAGAGATAGATCTCTGTCTCGCCGGTCTGGTCGCCGATCCATGCGATCCACTTTCCGTCAGGGCTCCATGATGCGCTTCTGTCGTTAGAGCCAGGTGTGCGGCTGAGGTTCCTGGTGACACCCTTGCCGACAGGGAGGCTGAAGACTTCACCGCGTGCGGTCACTACGACTCTCGATCCGTCAGGAGAAAGCGACATTGAAGAAGTCCTGCCGCTGACGTCGAGGATCTCGGTCCTGCCGTAAATGTCGTCGGAAGTGAGGGTGATATGGATCTGCTCGGTCTTCTTCGTGGCAGGGTCGAGCTTATAGATGTATCCGCCGTTCTCGAAGACGATGGTCTTGCCGTCGGTGCTAGGGAACTTGACATCGAATTCCTTGAAGTCAGTCACCTTGCTGGTCTTCTTGGTGCGGGTATCATAGACGAAAAGGTTCATGGTCATGTCCCTGTCGGAAGCGAAGTAGATCTCTTCGCCGACCCACATAGGGAAGATGTCCTGGGCGTCGTTGCTGGTGATGTTCTCGACCTTCTTCGCTGCAGGATCGTAGATCCACACGTCGTCTGCCATACCTCCGCGGTAGTACTTCCAGGTACGGAACTCGCGCATCACTCTGTTGTATGCGAACTTCTTTCCGTCTGGAGACCAGCTGCAGAACCCTCCCTCAGGAAGAGGCATTGCCACAGGCATTCCTCCGTCAGGAGAGACTGTCCAGAGCTTGCCTGAGAAGCCGTCGCCGATACGGTTGCGGTAGACGATGCTCTTTCCGTCAGGATTCCAGGTCATGACGATGTTGTTCGGACCCATGCGGTCGCCCAGGTCGTCTCGGCTGTTGGTAGAGGTGTAGGTAAGCCTTGTCGGCTGACCACCCTTAGCATCCATGAGATAGACCTCGCGGTTGCCGTCGTACTCGCCGGTGAAAGCGATGGTCTTTCCGTCAGGAGAATATCTTGCGAACATCTCGTAGCCGATGTGGGAGGTAAGGCGCTTGGCCTGACCGCCGCTGATCGGAACTGAATAGAGGTCTCCTCCATAGGAGAAAGTCACCTCGGAGCTGTTTGTGGCAGGGAACCTGAGGAGACGTGCCTCGTCCTTTCCCTGTGCCGATACCTGGAGGCAGAGCGCCAGGGCGGCAAGTATTGTAAGTCCGTGCTTCATTGTTTCTATTTTGCTGTTTCTTCTGCAAGTCTCTGGGCGAGCTCGAGGAAAGCAAGGCCGTCAGGACGGCTTGAAAGGGCTGCAGGCTCGCCTGCGTCGCCGCATTCCCTGATGCTCTGGACGATTGGAATCTGTCCGAGGAGAGGCATGTCGTACTTCTTCGCCATCTCGACTCCGCCGTCCTTTCCGAAAATATAGTACCTGTTCTGAGGGAGCTCCTCAGGAGTGAACCATGCCATGTTCTCGACAAGGCCGAAGATGCGTTTGCCGACCTTTTCGTTGCGGAACATGTCGACACCCTTCTCGACGTCGGCGAGTGCCACGGCCTGAGGGGTGGTGACTATGACCGCTCCTTCCATAGGGATGTCGTTGACAAGGCTGATGTGGATGTCTCCTGTTCCTGGAGGCATGTCGATCAGGAGGAAGTCAAGCTCGCCCCAGCGCACCTGCAGTATCATCTGCTTGAGGGCGTTGCAGGCCATAGGACCTCTCCAGATCAGAGCCTGTCCAGGCTGGGCGAAATATCCGATGGACATCCACTTGACGCCATACTTCTCGATAGGGAAGATCACGTCCTTTCCGTTCTCCTCCATGGCCTCAGGAAGGGCTCCTTCGGTATCTGTCATCACAGGGACCGAAGGTCCGTAGACGTCGGCATCGGCGAGACCGACCTTGTAGCCGAGCCTTGCGAGGGCTACCGCAAGATTGACTGAGACGGTAGACTTGCCTACGCCACCCTTGCCGGAAGCCACTCCGATGATATGTCTGACATTGGTGATCTCGTCCATGGTGAGATCATTGACGTTACCCTTCTTCTTAGCCTCTGCCTTGTCCTTCACGATGGTCTTGACCTCGATCTCGGTGTCGGCAGGGGTGTTCCTGTAGATAACAGCCCTCGCGCTGCCGATGAGGTACTCGGCAAGAGGGTCGCGGTGCTTAGGGAAAGCGAGAGTGACGGTCACCTTGTTGCCGACGACCTCCACGCTCTCGACCATGTCAAGTTCCAGCAGGGACTTGTCACCCTTTCCCGGGTGGCATACCTGGCTGAGAAGTTCAATTATCTGTTTCTGGTCCATTATCTTACGAGGTTCATTTCCTTGAGGAGATGGCCTGCGCCACCGAACTTGTCCATTACGAAGAGAACGTAGCGGATATCCACGCAGATACATCTCTGGAGGTCAGGCTCGAACATCACGTCGCTTGACATAGACTCCCAGTTGCCGTCGAACGCGAGTCCGATAAGTTCGCCTTCAGCGTTGAGGACAGGGCTGCCGGAGTTACCGCCGGTGATGTCATTGTTGGTGAGGAAGCATGTAGGGAGCTCGCCTGCCGCGTTGGCATACTGGCCATAGTCCTTTGCCTTGTAGAGTTCCTTGATCTTGGCAGGAACCCTGAACTCGTAATTGTCAGGATCTTCCTTCTCGATCACTCCGTTGAGGGTAGTGTAGTGCTTGTAGAGCACGCCGTCCTTCGGAGAGTATGACTTGACGTTACCATAGGTAAGTCTCATGGTAGAGTTCGCGTCAGGATAAGAAGGCTCACCCTTCTTCCACTCGAGAAGGCCGGCTGCGAATGCCTTTGAGCCCTGCTGGAGGAGAGGACGTGAATTGAGGATTGCAGGATAGAAGCTCTCTGCTTTCTCCTCCACGGCCTGGAAGTATTTCACAGCGATGTCTGATATGAGTTCCTGTGTGGTCTTGCTATACTTTGCGGCAGTGAAGTTCTCAGGGCTTGCGAATGCGCTCTTTGCGAAAAGATCGTCTACGAATGCCTTGAAGTCCATGGTAGCGTAGTTGCCGAACTCGTTGATATAGTTCTCAGGCTTTGCTTCCTTTCTGTAGAATTCGAGCATGGCAACTGCCATGTTCTTCTCTGTCTGGGTGTCGTAGTCCTTGAATGCTTCCTCGACAGCCTGGATCGCAGCAGCCTTTGCCGCTATGGTGTCCTGGCTCTGCTGGAATACCTGGTAGTATGCAGATACGAATTCCTCCGCCATGCTGAAAGGTCCGATCGTACCTACTGACTCAGAGATGACATAGAGGTTATAGTAGTCTTCCTTCTGCTGTGCGATTGCTTCTGAGATGTCGCTGAGGGCGTTGCCATATTTCTCCTTGCGCTTCTTGTTGCTGTTCACCCACTTGGTGAAGTCAGCTTCCTTCTGGCGCTCGCGGCCGATGACGTTGAGGTTCTCGAAAGCGAGGGCCTCACCCTGCCACTTCTTCCAGCCGTTTGCAGAGCTTGCATACTTGTTGGCATACTTGAGACGGATGACAGGGTCTGACTCCATTCCCTTGAGCATCTCGTTCTGGCGTGCGGTACGTGCCCTTACCGCTACTCCGTACTGGTCCATCATAGCCTCGAGCTGGTCGGCTGTCTGGAAGCGCTGGGTACGGCCTGGATATCCCATGATCATAGAGAAGTCGCCGTCGTTCACACCCTTGAGGCTGACCTTGAGGGCCTGCTTAGGAGAGTAAGGGACGTTGTCCTCCGAGTATTCTGCAGGCATGTTGTTCTTGTCTGCATAGACTCTGAACATCGAGAAGTCGCAGGTATGGCGTGGCCACTCCCAGTTGTCTGTCTCGCCACCGAACTTGCCGAGCGATGCAGGAGGTGCTCCTACGAAGCGTACGTCGCTGTAGGTCTTGTAGACGATGAGGTAGGCTACGTTCTCGTTGTAGAAGCTGGTGATGGTAGCGGTGCTGCCAGGGACGTCGGCCTCGGCCTCCTTGCGGAGCTTGGCCATCGCCTCGGTGCGTGCTGCTGCAGCGATCTCAGCTGCGTTCTCAGCCTTCTTGTTGCTCTTGAGAGCCTCGTCATAGACCTTGTTGAGGATGTCGGTGACGTCTGTCATGCTCTCAAGGAAGGTGACGGTAAGGCCTGGAGCAGGGATCTCCTGGCTCCTGGTCATTGCCCAGAATCCGTCCTCGAGGTGGTTTCTCTCCGGTGTAGAGAGAGCCTGGATGTATGAGTAGCCGCAGTGGTGGTTGGTGACGATGAGACCTTCGTTCGAGATGATCTCACCTGTACATCCGCCGCCGAAGTGTACGATCGCATCCTTGAGTGACGAGTTGTTGATGCTGTAGATCTGGTCAGGAGTAAGTCTGCATCCGAGGTCAGACATCGCCTGTGCGTTCATCTGATGAAGGAGCGGGAGAAGCCACATTCCTTCGTCAGCCCTGGCTCCTGTGAGGAGCATTGCAGCTGCTGCAAGAGAGCAGAGTATTTTCTTCATATTTTAACTGTATTTGTTGATTTGCTTAATATTACGCACTTTCAGCGCGAGTTTTCAAAGATAATCATTAAACAGGGTGTTTTCAAGTTCTTTGACATGAAAACTCATCCGGTGCCACTTGCAGTAGCCGTATTCCCTGATCGCCTCGATGTGGTCCTTGGTCGGATATCCCATGTTCCGGTCCCATCCGTACTGCGGGAATTCCTTGGCGAGCTCGCGCATGAACTCGTCTCTGTAGGTCTTGGCGAGCACCGACGCGGCCGCAATGGAAGCGAATGTCGCATCGCCATGGACTACCGTCTGGTACCTGTAGCCGTCGAAAGGCCTGAACTTGTTGCCGTCGATCAGGAGGAAGTCCGGCTTGACGGAAAGCTTGCGTACGGCTCTCTGCATGCCGGTTATGGAAGCTGCCAGGATGTTGATCTGGTCTATCTCCTCTGCGCTCACGGCCTCGACCGCCCACGCAATCGCCTCCTGCTCTATGATGGGACGCAGGGTCTCGCGGGCCTTCTCGGTCATCTGCTTCGAGTCGTTCAGCAGCGGATGGTGGAAGTCGGGCGGAAGTATGACGGCAGCGGCATAGACAGGACCTGCGAGCGGACCTCTTCCGGCCTCGTCGCATCCTGCTTCGATTCTGTCTTTCTCGAGAAAATTCCTGAGATGTATCTCTTTTTTCATGATGGTCAGGAGGTTGGGGACGCCTCCATATGCGAAGTTAAGATTTTCTTCGCTTAATATCTCAAGACTTCCTGCGCTTTTTCAGCTGCGCTATCTGCTGTTCCTTCTCGTCCAGCAGTTTCTTGAGGTCCACGATGTTATTCTTGAGCGCATCAATCAGCTCCCGGCTCGCTGCAAGACGGTCCTCATAGTCGTCCTTGATCGACTTTTCCCTTGCCAGATACCCCTCTCTTGCCTCCTCAAGGGTGTTCTTGTCTGCAGGGTGGCAAGGCATGAACCCTAGTATAAGTTCTTCTTCCGAGGTCAGAAGTTCCCTTGCGATGTCAGGCAGATGCACGTTGGTGATTCTCGTCGAGCCCTTCTTGTCAAGCGGCTTCTCGATGTTTGCGAGGGTGTTGCGTGCAATGCCGAGACGATCGGCCATCTTCTCCTGGGGGATGTCCAATGCCTCTCTTCTCGCCTTGATCCTTGCCTTGATTGCGCTGTCGTCCATGAAAGTCTATCTAGTAACGAAGCACAAAAGTATGCCATCTTTTTATGAATATCTGACACGGATAAAGTGTCAATGCCCATAAAAACTTGTCAATCAAAGTAAAGAATCTTGAGAAAAAAGTAAAGAATCTTGAATTTCGGTACCATGTTACCGTCTTCGGCCGTCCGTACCGTTGCTTTTCTGCCCACAGGAATGCACATTTGCATCGAAAAACCATACATCGCCATGTTCAGACGCTACGCAGACCCCGGGCAGTACGAAAAGTTCGCAGCCTGCCTTCTCGATGAAAAGCCCTACCTCGATCCCTCTGTCACATTCCGTGGCCTTTGCCATGGGCTCGGCCTTCCGTACAGACGGCTGAATAACACTCTGTTGGCCGAACTCGGCCTGGGAGGTCAGGAAATAATGGAAATCTTCCGTGAAGGAGATGTAAGAAAGCTATTGTTTTTACAATTCTAATTTTATAGATTTGTAAGACGCACTGCCGGAAGACAGCGCACCACTAAAGAAACAAATAAGATATTAATAACACACACCATGAAAAATTACGCAACGAAAGACATCAGGAACGTGGTCTTGCTCGGTAGCTCAAAGTCCGGTAAAACCACCCTTTCTGAGGCGATGCTTTACGAAGGTAAGGTGATCGACAGACGTGGAACCGTAGAGGCAGGTACAACCGTATCTGACAATACTGAGTTCGAGCAGACAAACCAGAAATCAGTCTATGCGACTCCGCTCTACGCAGAGTTCATGAACGCAAAGTTCAACATCATCGACGCTCCTGGTTCAGACGACTTCAGCGGCGGCGCACTCTCTGCATTCAAGGTATGTGAGACCGCAATCCTCACAGTCAACGCACAGCAGGGGGTCGAGGTCGGTACCACAATCTTCTCACGCTACGCAAAGCAGTACCAGGTTCCAATGATCATCGCTGTCAACCAGCTCGACCATGAGAAAGCTAACTGGGAGCAGACAAGATCTTCACTCAAGGAGGAATTCGGAAAGTCAATCGCTTTCGTTCAGTTCCCTGTAAATCCAGGTTCAGGCTTCAAGAGCTTCATCGACGTTCTTACAATGAAGTACTACGTCTTCACAGACGACAACGGTACCCGTGAGAGCCATGACATCCCTGCAGAATATGCAGACGAGGCTGAGATGATGCACCAGGAGCTCATGGAGACCGCAGCAATGGGTAAGGACGAGCTTCTCGAGAAGTTCTTCGACACCATGGAGCTCACCATCGACGAGATGCGTGAAGGTCTCGCAGAGGGTGTGCGCAAGGGTATCATCAACCCTGTATTCTGCCTCTCAGCAAAGAAGGACATCGGTATCAAGAGACTCATGGAGTTCTGTATCAATGTAGCTCCTTCACCAGAAGGCAAGATTGCAAAGACAGTGGACGGCGGCGAGATTGCCTGCACAGCAGACGCTCCTGTCAGCCTCTTCATCTATAAGACAGCAGTCGAGCAGCACCTCGGTGAGGTTTCTTACTTCAAGGTGATGAGCGGTGTCCTCAAGGAGGGCTCAGACCTCGTAAACCCTGAGACAGGCAACGCAGAGCGTCTCTCTGCAATCTACGCTGTCGCAGGTGCAAAGAAGGAGAAGGTCGCTCAGATCAGCGCAGGTGACATCGGTTGTGCGATGAAGCTCAAGAACGGTAAGACAGACGTTACCCTCGCAGCTCCAGGCGTAGAGGCTATCGAGCACATGGTATTCCCTGATTCCAAGTATCGTTGCGCAGTCAAGGCTGTCGACAAGAACGACGAGGCAAAGGTCGGTGAGGCTCTCAACAAGATCGCCGCTCAGGATCCAACCATCATCGTAGAATACTCTAAGGAGCTCCGTCAGACCATCCTCAGCGGTCAGGGTGAGCAGCATATCAACCTCGTGAAGTGGAGAGTAAAGAACGAGTTCAAGCTTGACATCGAGCTCTCAGCTCCTAAGGTTCCATACCGTGAGACCATCACCAAGGTCGCTACAGCTCAGTACCGCCACAAGAAGCAGTCAGGTGGTGCAGGTCAGTTCGGTGAGGTACATCTCCTCGTATGTCCATACGTAGAGGGTGAGCCGGCTGGAAACAAGTTCAAGATCGACGGCAAGGAGACCATCCTCAACATCAAGGGTCAGGAGTCATTCGACCTTCCATGGGGTGGTAAGCTCGAGTTCTTCAACTGCGTTGTCGGTGGTGCCATCGACCTCAGCTTCATGCCAGCTATCCTCAAGGGTATCAACGAGAAGATGACCGAGGGTCCTCTTACAGGTTCATACGCACGTGACATCCGCGTCTATGTATACGACGGTAAGATGCATCCGGTAGACTCTAAGGAAATCGCGTTCATCGTCGCTGGACGTAACGCTTTCAAGGAGGCATTCCGTATCGCAGGTCCTAAGATCATGGAGCCTATCTATGATGTGGACATCCTCACACCTTCTGACTTCGTAGGACCTTGTATGTCAGACCTCAACACACGTCGTGGTATGATCGTCAACCAGGAGATGGACGGTAACTTCACCATCCTCCATGCAAAGGTTCCGCTCGCAGAGCTCTACCGCTACTCTACAACTCTCAGCTCACTCACCGGTGGTGCAGCAACCTTCACAATGAAGTTCGCAGACTACCAGCCAGTCCCTGGAGATGTACAGACAAAGCTCCTTGCAGAGTACGCTGCAACAGAGACCGAAGAAGACTAGTCTTCCTCCTCATAACAGAAAAGCCGACCCAACGAGGTCGGCTTTTTTTGTTTCGCGGCGAGGAGCTGTGGGTGCGGTGCTTTCTGCAGGGGGATTGGGTGCGGTGCTTTCTGCAGAGGACCTGGTGCAGTGCTTTCTGCAGGGGACCTGGTGCAGGGACCTTCTGTCTGTTGCGCAGGATACGCATCTTTGCACCAGGTCTCGCCGTTTTGCCGACACCTGGTGCGCCGATCGGCCATATGCTTCCCTGATGGCAATCTCCCGCACCAGGTCCATTTCGGGATCCGTCAGGAGCTGTCCGGCGTCAGGCACCGTACGGCCTCTGGTGTTGTCCGCCGCCAGGCCCCAGAGTGACCCATGCTGACGCTGGGCTCCGACTCGCATCGGCTGCTCGCTTCCGGCGGTCTCCTCGACGGCTAACTCCTCCCTTTTAGTCGCCTCTGGCGCCTAACGGTCGTCAGACACACGCCGTCGCTGGACGGAGCCCTCTGGTCGCTCGGCTTTCCGCCTCTGCTCCAAGTCGCCCATCATCAGCCTGGTCCCCCTGGGACCTGGTGCAGTGCTTTCTGCAGGGGACCTGGTGCGGGGACTTTCTGTCTGTCGCGTAGGGCACATATCTTTGCGCCAGGTCTCGCCGTTTTGCCGACACCTGGTGCGCCGATCGGCCATATGCTTTCCTGATGGCAATTTCCCGCACCAGGTCCATTTCGGGATCCGTCAGAAACTGTCCGCTGCCAGGAGTGATATGGGGTGCTGCCAGGAGCAGGGCGACCTAGGTCGGACGAAAAGCCCGTGACCTAGGTCACGGGCTTTTGGTAACTCTTTGTGTGTCAGTGTGTTGCTGATTGTAGGTGACCTAGGTCGCGGCACTTTTGCCTGACCTAGGTCGCAGGGGGATTCTGTCCTGCGCCCCAGTCCTTGCTGCCCAGTCCTTGCTGCCCAGTCCGGCGCTCCAGAGCCTGCCCCTCCGTTCTGCCCTGCTGTCCTGCCTGTCCTGCGCCCCAGGGCCTGCCTCTGCTCCCCAGGGTCTGCCCTGCCGTCC
>JAKSJP010000038.1 GCA_024398105.1 Bacteroidales bacterium
TAACTTTACCCCATGTCAAAACACAGGAAACCATCTAAGACAATAACTCTTGACGAGTTCATGCTTGCGAACCGAAAGGCGGCGCGTGAGGAAGAGATCGCTGCCCATGGACGTCCTGTCAGCGGCCGCAAGATGCTCCACAAATCGCGCAAGGTCTATGACCGCAAGCGACTTAAGAAAATTGAAATTGAATAATTCAGTGATATCATGAAAAAGATTCTCCTTGTACTGGTTACCATGGTCCTGGCCCTTTCGGCGAATGCCCAGGCAAAGAAGTATTATGACGAGACCGTCAATCCTATCCAGCAGATAGACAAGGCTGTCGCCAAGGCGAAGGCTTCAGGCAAGAATGTGGTCTGTCAGGTTGGTGGAAACTGGTGCCGTTGGTGTCTGATGTTCGCAAAGTTCATCGAGAGCGACAAGGAGATCAGCGGACTTATCGATAAGAACTATGAGTATATCCATGTCAACTGGCCGCAGAAGGGTGTGTCGGAAGAACTGAAGAAGCGTCTGAACAATGCCGGACGATTCGGTTTCCCAGTCTTTGTCGTGCTTGATGGCAAGGGCGACATCATCCATATCCAGGACAGCAGTTACCTGGAAGAGGGTCAGGGATATAATAAGGAAAAAGTGATGAGGTTCTTCGAGGGATGGACGCCTCAGGCTACGAAGTAGCGGGTTATATACGCAACGTCTTCCCGGGCAAGTATAGGACAGGCAACACCGATCGGTGTTGCCTGTTTTTTTGTGGACACTAATGCGCAGATTTATTGAATTATTGTCTAGGGATTTGCCTCTTCTGCTCGTTATTAAATCAGATAGTATAGTCAATAACACTTCATAAAGACACTCAGCCTATGGGGAGAGTAAGATAGATCCGTCTGGCAACCAGATGCTGCCAGCGTTGCTAAATAACACTTTAATTATTAATCATTAGTATCACAGAAGTATATGCAGTACTTGTCTGACTTGCATTTCTGCAGAAACAGAAATCAAAGGGTAAATCCGTTTATCCGAATCACGAAAGTATCCGTCCTTCTTTTGCTCTCAGGGCAGATAGGCTTGATGGCAAAACCTGTGTTCAAAACCAGCCGTGTAGCGACAGAAGTAGCTCAGCAAGCTAACGTCAAAGCAAATGGAACAGTTGTAGATGAAGATGGCCAGCCTCTTATCGGTGTAGGAGTCTTCATTTCGGGTACTAACAATGGTACCGTTACAGACATTGACGGAAAATTCAGCCTCAATGTACCTCAAAAGGCTACATTGGAATTCAGTTTTGTCGGTTTCGAAACCGTCAAGCTGTCAGTAAATGACGACGCTCCTCTCAAGGTCGTCATGAGAGTTGACAGTGAACTTCTCGAGGAGACAGTCGTTGTGGGTTATGGTACCCAGAAGAAGGCTTCCTTGACCAGTGCAATCTCTAATATCAGAACAGAGGAACTCAACGCTACCAAGCAGACTGACGTCCTCGCATCCCTCCAGGGTAAGGTTCCAGGACTTCTCATCCACCAGAACTCCGGTGACCTTGGCGACTTCAATACAGACCTGAAGATCCGTGGATTCGGCGAGCCTATCGTCGTAGTCGACGGTGTCGTAAGGACAACAGCTAGAAGAAATTCAGAGCTTAATACTTCTTATAGCAACAGTAGCTCTGCTGTCTTGGCAATGCTCAACCCTGAGGATATCGAGAGTATCTCAGTCCTCAAGGATGCGTCTGCTGCCATTTATGGTATGGGTGCAGAGAATGGTGTAATTGTGGTGACCACCAAGCAGGGTTCAATCGGAGCTCCTTCAGTAAAGTATACTAATAAGTTCTCATTCGGTGTCCCTACCGCACTTCCTGAGGAAGTTGACATCCTCACCTATCTCTATGCACGTAATGAGATGAGTGCCAATGTGGGCGCGGTTCCTTACTACTCTCAGGAAGTGATTGACCACTATATCAATGGTGATCCAGGTTGGACAGACAACCGCTGGTATTCAGAATTCTACAGAAAGAATTCCTTTGCACAGAACCATCAGGTCTCTGTCAATGGTGGTACCAACCAGACACAGTACTATCTAAGCGGTTCTTTCAATTCTGATAACGGTATCCTCAACAACGACGACTTCAACTACAAGAGCGTAAGCTTCCAGGGTAATGTGACTTCTAACCTTACAAAGAATCTCAAGGTTGTCTATCAGTCACATCTTACATGGAACAACAGACTGGGTCTTCCTGAGAATGCCAACCAGAACTTCTTTACCAAGGGTCTTGGACAGGATCGTACCGTTCCATGGAAGGTAATCGGCAATCCTACCCACTGGACTAATAACCCTGGTAACGACGGACGAAACAGTATCTCCATCCTTAAGGGAGAAGCAGGTTATGATATCACTCAGCAGAGTGGCTTCAGTAACAATCTCAACTTCACTTATTCCGCTCCATTCCTTAAAGGATTGAAGATCCAGGGCCAGTTGTCATACGAATTCCAGACTCGTCAGACACGACAGCTCCTGCGCTCATATCCTCTTTATGATGCCTGGACCGACGAGCATGTAACCGACAACAAAGACGTCAACACATACACTGAGACTTGGGACAGGAGGCAAAATCTCTATGGTAAGATTCAGGCCAATTATTCTAAGACCATCCAGAAGCACACCTTCGGTGCAATGATCGCATCTGAGTTTACACGTGCTTGGAATGCAAACATCACAGCATCCCGCCAGTATGGTGAATTCTTTACTCATGATATCATCAATCAGGGAGATGCTGCAACTGCTACGAACAAGGGATCAAGAGGCAGCAACGCCAAGGCCGGATATATCGGACGTGTCAACTACGAGTATGGTGGAAAGTATATCGTAGAGGCTATGGCAAGATATGACGGTTCATACTTCTATGCTCCAGGATACCGTTGGGCATTCCTTCCTTCATACTCTCTTGGATGGAGAGTTTCTCAGGAGGAATTCTGGAAGAGACTCTTCCCTAAGATCAACAACTTCAAGCTCCGTTGGTCAGACGGTATCTCAGGAGGAAACCAGGGATCTGCTTACCAGTATCTTCTCGGTTACTCGCAGACTGGTACAAACTACGTATTCAACGACGGTGCTCAGATCATGGGCTATAGCAGTACTCAGACAGCAGAGACCCTCCTTTCATGGACCAAGACCTATATGAGAGACTTTGGTTTTGACTGGGAAGTCAACAAGGGAATCTTCGGTGGATCAATTGACTGGTTCTGGAGAGAGGTCACAGGCAAGCAGGCCCGTTATTCTAACACTGTCCCTGACATGTACGGTATCAACCTTCCTTACATGAACCTCAACTCTACCCAGAATGTAGGTATCGATCTTGAACTCTCACACAGAATGAAGTTCAAGGACTTCAGCTACCGCATCACTGGTACAGCTACCTTCACAAGAAAGCGTGACACATACCTGGAGACAGAAAGGACAGCTCTCTATACATCTGCTCAGAATTACTTCGAAAAGCACACTGAAGGACGCTGGGACAACGCTCTTGATGGCAGGTACTACGAATGGAACGGCAAGGGTCAGTTCGGCAGCCTTAAGGAAATCTACGACTACCCTGTTCTCTACGAACGCAGCAGCAGCAAGAAGAGTAACATGTCAAACATCCTTCCTGGTATGTACAAGATTGAAGACCGCAACGGTGATGGTGTCATCACATCAATCGACCAGCATTATTCATGGAAGGAGGGTAACCCACCTCTTCAGTTTGGTCTCATGATCTTCCTCGAGTACAAGAACTTCGACCTCAGTGCCACATTCAACGGTGCTGCCCTCAGCCACAAGGAAATGGCAGTATCAGGAGGTATGGGATACGGATATTACAAGACACTCTTCACTCAGTTCATGGACCATTACAGGCTTGCCGACGGTTACACAGATCCTCGTGATCCTAATTCAGAATGGGTACCTGGATACTGGCCTGCACTTGCTCCTGCAACTGCATACAACGATAAGTCATCAAATGGTACCTACCGTTTTGCTCAGCCATATTCATGGGTCGACAATACATTCTTCCGTATGAAGAGTATCGAGATCGGATACAACCTTCCTAAGCCGCTTCTCAAGAAGGTCAACATCAAGAGTATGCGCGTACACGCCAGTGGAACAAACTTGCTCACATTCTGTAACCCAGTTGTAAAAAAGTGGGATCCTGAGACAAATCAGAATATGTACCGTGGAGCAGGTGGCGCTCCTCTCCTCAAGACATTCGTATTGGGAACCAGCATCAGCTTCTAAATTTATTGAGAGATGAAACAGATTTTCAAATATACATTCGCAATAGCCCTCGGCTTAGGTCTTTGCTCTTGCGAAAAATTGTTCGACAGCGTCGAAGGCGATTTGTCAAAAATGTCAACAGAGGACATGGTATCCAGCCAGGCAGGTCTAGAGAGACTTCTCTCTGACGTCTACAATACCATTCCTATGGATGCTTTCAACAAAAAGGAGAGGAATACCACACTCGCCTCAAATTCAAGAAATGCAAACTACAGTATTGATGTAACAGGATTCTGGAACTATACCAAGATGCGTTCCATCAATATTTTCATCCAGAAAGTTGACGTTGCTCTTGAGAGAAAAGTCATCAACCAGGAAACTCGTGATGCAATGCTCGGAGAGGCATTGTTTGCACGTGCATATTGCTATTTCGCAATGGTAAGACGCTACGGTGGTGTCCCTATCGTGACAGAACCTCTGGATGATTACTATGATGGAAAGGAGAATAAGGGACTTTATGTACCACGCAGCACCGAGAAGGAAACATGGGATTTCGTGATTTCTGAACTCGATAAGGCTATTGATCTCCTTCCTGAATCCAGAAAAGACGGCGCTTACCGTGCAACCAAATGGTCTGCACTCGGACTTCAGTCACGCGTAGCCCTCTATGCTGCCAGTGTCAGCAAGTACTGGAACCGTGAGGCTATCTCCAGCTCTTATCAGGCAGTGAGTCAGAAGCTCACTTATATGGAGGCATCTTATGCTGATGAGTATTATGCTAAGTGTATTGAGGCTTCGGAGAAGATCATGAATTCCGGCAAGTTCTCGCTTTATGGTGGTGCTACCACTTCTGTCGAGAAAGCAAAGGAGAATCTCACCAAGCTTTTCCTCGACCGTCAGGATTGTGAATTCCTCTTCGGAAAGAGCTACAAGACAGGCGTTTCAACTGCTGACCACTCATTTGATATCCTCAATTCTCCATTCCAGGGTCATGCGACAGCACAGAACAAGACTGCTGGTAACTATTCTATAACCGTGGATCTCGTAGATCTCTATGACGACTACGATGCTGATGGTGCAAGAATCGATGGTACAGTCAAGACAAGAAATGACAACGTTGAGGATGAATACTTCGCACAGGTTTCAACTGTTGCCTCTTCTTTCAACCCAGATATCGATTTCATCGAATACGATAATCTTGTAGAGCCATTCGCTGACAAGGATGCACGTTTCCAGGCATGGGTCCTTTATCCAGGAGCTTCATTCAGAAACCTGACCATCAATGCTCAGGCTGGCTACATCAAACCTGACGGTTCATATACATTCTACCAGCAGGAGAGTTGCGAAGTCAATGGCGTGAAGTATTTTTCAGCAGGTGCAGAGTCAGAGGGTGACATTTCAGCATTCATCCATCTTGACGAGAAAGACGCTGACGAGAAGGCAAGATTCTGGAACTCATGCTTCGGTATCAGAAAATTCCTCGACCCTAACCAGGCAATCGTCTACTCTTCTAATCCATGGTGTGACATCCGCTATGCAGAGATTCTCCTTAACTATGCTGAGGCTGTCGCTGAGAGCGGTCAGGGAGATGCTGCCAAGGCAAAGAAGGCTCTCAATGATATCCGTCACAGAGCAGCATTCACCGATGACATTCCGCTTACCGTGGAAAATGTCTGCCACGAGCGCAGAGTTGAGTTCGCAATGGAAGGACACGAGAGCTATACTCTCCACCGCAGACGTGAATATCTCAACCCTAGAGGTGGTGAGCAGTATAGAAAGCACACTCTTGCACCATTGCTTGACCTCAGAGGTGAAACACCTAAGTATATCTATGCACGTGTAAATCTCTATCACGGGGATGTCCAGTTCGCAAGCAACGGTATCAACACAGATCAGCTCGACTACTACGGCGCTATCTCTAACTACGCTATCAACGGACTTGTCCCTAACCCTTCACAGGAATAAATTAAAGGAAAATCATTATGAAAAAGATATTAGTATTACTTTCATTGTTGGTTCTTGCGACATCTTGCGATTGGTTCGTTTTTGACAACCAGGAGAGCTATAACGCTCAGGTAGAAGGAACGTTCGTTGACAGTCAGACCGGACAGCCTGTGTTGTTCTCTTGGCCAAATACCTCTTACGTATCTATCATTGAAGAAGGATGGGACGCAGAGGAGGCTCAGAAATGGTATGTCAAGTGTAACGGAACTTACCGTAACAAGCTTGTCTGGGCCGGCAAATACAGAATGGATATCAAGGATCAGTGCTTCTATCCGGAACCACAGAGCTTTGAACTGGCTAAGGGAGCGAACACCGTGAACTTCAAAGTGACTCCTTATGCCCGCATCATCGATCCTAAGATCACTCATGAAGACACAAAGATCGTTGCAAGGTTCAAGGTACAGGTGGCAGATGCAGCACAGACTCCTAACGTGGATGTCGCCCTCTTCGGTTTCACCGACAGATGGGTGAGTGACGGTAACAACAACTTCGACTTCGACAAGAAGCAGAAGAGCGGAAAGATCAAGAAGATCAAGCTCACCGATGGCGAAGCAGAGGTCGAACTCTCTATCGATACTACTGTAGAGAGCGGTATGCAGTTTGCTTACCAGCGTGACCACTATTTCCGTATAGGTGCTGTTGCTTCTGGAACTGCTAATACCAGCAAGCGTTACAACTACTCACCTGTATACAAAGTGAGCAGCGATTTCAACACAATAGCAGAGATCACTAATTGGGATGAGGACTAGAAGCCTCTCCCACGCTGACTGATTGACTGGACCGGTTCGCAGGAATTCCTGTGCCGGTCCAATTTTTTGTATAATAACGTTTTATGCTGCTGTAGATTTTTTGTATATTTGTTCAGCACACTATACTGAACGACCATCATGCAATTGCTAAGAAGGATAAGGATTTTCGGACTGATGCTTCTGTTCCTGCTTGTAGCATCTACGAGCTATGCCCAGAGTTCACGTCTTTCGATCGATCGTAAGTCATCTACGATCGATGCTATCCTTGACGATATTGAGAAGCATACGGACTATCTCTTCATCTACAGAAAAGGTGTCAATGTCATGCTTAAGAGAAGCATTTCGGCGAAGGACAAACCGGTTTCTGAGATTCTCAAGACCTTGTTTGAGGGAACAGGTATCACTTACACGATGGAGGGCAACTACATTGTCCTTACCCAGACCGCAGTCAAGGCTCCGGTGCTTTCGGTTTCGGGAATTGTCACAGATGATGATGGAATCCCGCTGGTCGGTGTCGTAGTTGCGGCAAAACGGGCCGACTCCTATGCTTTGACCGATTCCATGGGAAAGTTCGTGATAGAACTCAGCCGAAGAGACGAACTGCAGTTCTCAAGCATGGGATATCAGAGATATGATATTGAAGTCGTGCCTGGACAGGTCCTTTCTGTCGTGATGGAGGAGAAGATCGAAGAGATGGCTGAGACTGTGGCGATAGGTTTCGGTGTCCAGAGGAAAAGTGATGTGACCGGAGCCATAACATCGATTGACAGCAAGTCCATTGAGAACAAAAGTGTCAACTCCCTTCCGGCTGCGATCATTGGTGTGGCGGCAGGAATCAGGGTGATCTCGACATCAGGACGTCCGTCAGCAATAGGAGATATCCGCATCAGAGGTATATCGTCCAACTCTTCTTCAGCAAACAACCCGTTGTATATAGTCGACGGTCTTCAGGTAAAGACACTGAAGTATGTCAACCCGAACAACATTGAAAGCATCGAGATCCTGAAGGATGCGGCTTCGGCTGCTATCTATGGAGCCCAGGCCGGTAATGGAGTCGTAGTAATCACGACAAAGACCGGCAAAGAAGGCTCAAGCAGGGTTTTCTACAATGGAAGCTACAGGTTTGAGAGTGCAGGATGGAGGACGAAGATGATGAACGCTGAGCAGTTCATCGACTTCAATACATCTGCAGGACTCATGACTCCGGGAATGATCATGGAGAACTGGGATAAGGTAACTGACACAGACTGGCAGTCAGAGATGTTCCCCGGAGGCTATGCTGTCCAGCACAACATAGGTCTTGAAGGTGGAAATGACAAGAGTCAATTCTTTACTTCCATTACATATCTGGACAATGACGGTATCGTCTATGGCGACAAGGACAGGCTCCACAGGATCAACTTTCAGATCAATGCATCCTATCAGGTCAAGGATTGGATAAAGATCGGAACGACCAATTCGCTTCAGTATAAGCTCACCAGCGTCGAGAGCGGATCCATGGATGGTTCAGAGACCTCGCCTATGTCTTATACCTATGCCATGAGCCCTCTTATGCCACTCACATACACAGCGGAAAAACTTCCGGACACGATGAGGTCGTACCTTGACAATGGTAAGAGACTTCTCAGGCTTCCTTCTGGAGAATATATCTCGACAACACATTTTGCCACCTCGGTAGTCAACCCTCTGATTGATCTCTACCGCCATCCGGAAAGTATCAATGAGAACCTTGACTTCTATGGTACTATGTATCTTGATATCACTCCTTCCCGCTTCCTCAAGTTCACATCGCGTTTCGGCTATCTGATTGAAAATGCCGACGACTACAAGTACGAGGAACCGTGGTACGCAGATGAGCAGGTATACGAATCAGAGTACAAGCTCTACGAGAAGGTAGAATGGAAAATGAGATACCAATGGGACAACTTCGTCAATTTCGACACAAGGATCGGCTCAGGCCATAATCTCAGCTTCATGGCCGGAATGTCCTATATCGAGGAAAACGGCAGATATGCCACTGGCCAGACAAATGAGCTGAAGGACTATCTTCCTAACTTCCGTTATCTGAGTTTTTCTACTTCAAGCGCTATCGATGAGGTCGACGGTATGAGGTCTAAGCAGTCGTCGCTTTCCTACTTCTCCCGAATTTCCTATAACTATGCAAGCCGATATTATCTCCAGACCTCTTTCAGGGCGGACGCTTTCGATACATCGAGACTTTCCAAGAAAAACAGGTGGGGATACTTCCCGTCAATCTCAGCGGGTTGGACTATGACCAACGAACCATGGATGGATACCTTGGACAGAACCAAGCTATCATTCCTCAAACTCCGTGCATGCTGGGGTGTCAACGGTAACATCGGCGTGCTCTCCGGCTATCCGTATGCCGCGACGGTGACCATCGGCGGAAGCCAGTATCAGCTGGGCCCGGACGGCAGCCTTACATTGGCTTCTTATCCATCAAGACTGGCGAATGAGGACCTTAAATGGGAAGAGTCAAGACAGCTCGACATCGGAATTGATGCAAGACTTTTCAGCAATCGTCTGTCCATTACATTTGACAATTATTACAAGAGGACGGACAACCTCCTTGTCTCGGTTACTCCTTCCTATATGACAGGTCAGTCCTCGGTCTATATGAACGCCGGTTCTGTCGGTAACCATGGCTTTGAACTAGAGCTGAGCTGGAAAGATTCCATCGGCAACCTGATCTATGGTATCAGTGGAAATCTCTCTCGCAACAAGAACATAGTGCAGGATCTCGCCTCTTCGGTCACACGTATTTCCGGTGCGAGTGTCGACAATGGTCACCATGCTACACTCTTTCAGAAGGGATATCCTATCTGGTATATGTATGGCTATGAGTATGAGGGAGTAGACCCTAAGACTGGCAATAATCTCTTCAGGGATGTAGACGGTGATGGAAGGATCTCTACAGGTGATATGACCATGATTGGTTGCGCCCAGCCTGATTTTACCTACGGTATTTCTTTGAACGCGGAATACAAGGGCTTCGATGCTGTCATCTCCGGATATGGCTCTTATGGCAACGACATCTGGTTTGCAGGATTCCGCCCGAATTCGATATGCAATGTCCCTGCGATATTCTATCTGGAATCATGGAAGCATCCGGGCGACGTTACGCGCTATCCACGTCCGAGCCAGATGATGACGTCTAGCTATGTCAGGTCATCAGCCTGCGTCTATGACGGTTCATATTTCCGCCTGAGTCAGGTCCAGCTCGGATACTCGTTACCGTCACGGTTTACCGATCGCATCAATGCGGAAGTGATAAGGTTCTATGTCTCTTTCGATGATTGCCTTACTCTATCCCGCTACCCTGGTTATGATCCAGTTACAGCCGGAGACAACTCGAGCTCCGCCGTTGGTATCGACCGAGGCTCTTATCCTACTCCAAGAAAGATTACCCTTGGAGTCAATCTGTCATTTTAAGGACGATTCAGACTAGGGATTCAACAGAAATAATCGTTATATGAATATGAATAAGATCCATATAGTTTTCCTGACCGTTATTGCAGCCATGACACTTGTCTCCTGCAATCAGCGCAGGCTGGACATCCCTCAGAAGGGAGTCTATGCCGAGGAAGACTTCTATAAGACGGACAGTGACTGCGAGCAGGCATTGGCTGCAATCTATGTAGACATCAGGACCCTTTTCATGTACTATCATTTCTGTGTGACAGAACTTCCTGGCGATGACTGTTACAAGGGGGCCTCAGGATATAAGCTCGACGACTGCCATACGTTGATGCTTTCTCTGTTTGACGACACCCATGGCTATATCAGACGTGAGTTCCAGAAGCTCTATTCAATCGTCTACAGAGCCAACCTCGTGATCGATAACTTCGAGGGTAAAGAATCAGAGGTCATGCGCCAGGCGGTAGCTGAGGCAAAGACACTCAGAAGCTGGGCATATATATATCTTATCCAGCTTTGGGGAAATCCGCCGATCGTGGACCATGTTCTCCGTACAAGTGCTGAATTCCAGCAGCCGAACGCTGATACAGATAAGCTTTGGGAATTTGTAATATCTTCTCTCGACTCTGCGATTGAATCAGATGTGATGCAGACAAAGAGAGATGTCACTGACAAGGGTGCGGTTCGTGCTACAAGAGAATTCGCGATGGCTCTCAAAGGCAAGGCACAGGTTCTCTCCGGCGACTATGCAGGAGCGAAGGAGACCCTCTGGAAGGTCATCGACTCAGGAAAGTATGAGCTGATTCCTTCGGAGCAGCTTGCGGAACTTTTCTTTTCATCGAAAGGAAACCACAATTGCGAGAGCATCTTCGAAACCAATATCGTCATGGATGAGGAGAACTACAAGAAGGTTGCTTCTTCGGATGAATGGTACTCATACTGTGCTCCACGTGTCGACAAGCTTCCTCTCATCTCCGGCTCGTTCCTTAGAAAATATGTCGATGGTTGGCAGTACTTCCAGCCTACATATTCTTTCCTCACAGACATTATCGCCAATGAAGGCACGCAGTCATACAGATTCAAGGCATGGTTCTACTCTTATGAGGATATGCAGGAACTTGGCCTGGTGAGCTTCAATTCCCAGAGGACGTCACGTACGCAGGAACTGCTTGACCAGATGCCTGCAGATCAGCCGAATCCTGACCTTGACACCAATACGTCAAAGGACCATACCGGTGAGATGTGTGGCTTCTGGCATAGGAAACTCCTCATGGGACCGGAAGAGATCTTCAATGGCAATGCCAGCTGTGATGGTGTGGACAGACGCTATTTCCGCTATGCTGAGGTTCTTCTTCTTTACGCAGAGGCATGTGCGCAGCTTGGCGAGACAGACGGAGACGGACTCGTTGCACTCAATGAGATTGCAAAGCGAGCTGGCGCTCCGACATACAGTTCTCTCAGTATGGACAATGTGAAGAAAGAGAAGCGATATGAGATGTGGGGAGAGGGAACCCGATACTTCGATCTCGTACGATGGGGAGATGCTGCAGAGGCGCTTGCAGAGCATTGGAATGTTCTCCCTGTATTCTACGGCTATCAATCCGGCAAGAGTGCCGATGACATAGATTCTGATGGACGGAATATATTCAGTGTATATGAAGTCAGATTATTTGACCTCAAGAAATTTACTGGAACTTCGTATAACTTTGAGGCGGGCAAGCATGAGCTCATGCCATATCCTGGCACCGAACTCGCAAACAATGCCCTCTTGAAGCAGAATCCAGGATGGTAGTTAATGATATGGTGTGCGAGATAGCCTAGGTTGTTCCTAGGCTGTCTCTTATTATGAAAAATCAAGAAAGCTATAGATAGATGAAAACACGTACGCTTGCAATTCTGGCCTCAGTGTCAGTCCTTGCCATGTCTTGTGGTGTCATGAACAGATCCTCCGCAGCTTCTCCAGAAATGATTTCAGGAGATATCACTGTGTGGACAATCTCAGGAGTCGCATTCAACAATGCCGACTTCTCCGGTCTCTCATTCTCCGCAGACGGAAAGCGGATGATTGCTGCCTTCAACAGCGCGGCTCTCTATTGGTTGGAGATACCTTCAAAAGCAGGTGAAAGCTTGAAGTTCACTCCGTTCGATGTCGAGGGATCGGGATTCCATGAAGTCAAGAGAGACATCGAGTGCGTTACTCTCGGCTCTAAGTCAGGAGATATCTACTATGGACAAGAGCGCGATGCTACCGGCTACAAGGGAGCATCGGTCTACAGACTCAGGGCTCCGAAATATGACAAGGAGGAACTGGTCGTCTCATTTGACAAGGAAACCATTCCAGACGGAAACAGTGGAATCGAAGGCCTTACCTGGCTTGGTGGAGACAATTTCATTGTAGGTCGTGAGGGTGGAACAAGGAGGGTCTCTCCTATGATGATCTTCTATTCTGAGTCCAAGGGAATAACAGAGAAAATCGTTCCTCCTGCAGAAATCAGACAGATCGCAGAAATCGTATATGATGATGTACGTGACTGCCTATGGATCCTTGATGGAGATTTTGACAAGATTCTCTATCGCTGCGACATGAAAGGAAATGTCATCGACAGGTATCCTGTCCCGGACATCAAGAATGCAGAGGCGCTTCTGCTTGACCGCAAGCACGGCTGTGTCTGGATTGGATCGGATGAGGAACCGTCGAAACTCTACAGGATAGGATTCAAGAATCTATAGGAATGCAATTAGACTCAAAGACATTCAACAGCCTTTTTACGGACTACCGTTCGCGGTATGTCCGTTTTGCCGTTTCTTATCTGAAGGATGATTTCCTTGCAGAAGATCTATATGTAGAATCTATGATGACCTTCTGGCAGAACAGGGAATCTTTACCTCAGGATACGAATGTCCCTGCATATGTGCTACGCACACTCCGCAACAAATGTATCGACTATCTGCGCAGGTGCAGGCTCAACCAGGACTATTGCGACAGCAAGGGAAAAGCCGAAATATGGGATCTTGATTTCCGTATATCAAGCCTCGAGAAATTCGTTCCTGAAAATGTCTTCAAGCATGAGATTGAGAAAGTGCTGCGCGACACCCTTGCCGGACTCTCGGATGAGTCACGAAGAGTATTTACCATGAGCCGAAGATACGGCCTTTCCGTAAAGGAGATTGCTGCCGTCACCGGCTTGACCGAAAAGGGCGTGGAATATCATATCACGAAAGTCAACAAGCTCCTTCGTGTGCAACTGAAGGACTATCTGGCCGCCCTGGCCTTTGTTTATTTGTTTTTTTAGCAATCCCTGACTAGGGATTCGGTCCTATCACTCGTTATATTAGTAGATTATGGAAATCAACAGAGACATATTTTTCAAGTTTTTCAATGGTGAGCTGAGTGAAAACGAAAGCATTGAACTTATATCCTGGGCTGAGAAGTCGCAGGACAACTATGCTATGCTTGAAAAGGAAAGACAGCTTTTCGACCTGCTTAACCTGGCACCGGAAGAATGCTTCGCTGAGCCAGAAGTCAAAGTAAGACGTCTTACATTCGTATGGAAGGCTCTCAGTGTTGCCGCAGGCGTAGCTGCTTTAATCGCTGCCGCATTATTCCTCAGGACTCCTGACAAGAGCCAATATATGGTAGCGGACACAGTCGTGACTGCACCTGCAGGCTCCAGAAGTCTCGTCAATCTTCCTGATGGAACGCAGGTATGGCTCAACGCTGGTTCATCAATGACCTACTCAGCCCTGCCCGGCAAGGATGGTAAGAGAGAGGTCAGCCTTGAGGGCCAGGCGAGATTCGACGTCTCTAAGGATGAGGCTCATCCTTTCGTAGTGCATACTTACCTTGCTGACATAGAGGTTCTCGGAACCAGCTTCGACGTCATCGCTGACAAGGACAGAGGCCTGTTCGAGACTGCACTCTTCACCGGCAAGGTCAGCATCACGACTCCTGATGGAAAGACTTCATGCGTCCTTTCTCCATCTCAGAAAGTAATCCTTGGCGACAAGAAACTTCTTCTTGGCAGTATCGAGAACTACGATATCTACAATTGGATCGACGGACTTTACTGCTTCAGGGACAGACCATTCTCACAGATCATCCTCGATATGGAGAAGTACTTCGGAACACAGATTGACTGCCAGGTCGCTTCTGCTGTGGCTGACGAGAAGCTTACCGGTAAGTTCCGTGTCAGTGATGGTCTTGACTTCGCTCTGAAGGTACTTCAGATCAGTCTTGACTTCAACTATACTTTTGATGAAAGTAATGAATCTGTGATAATCACAGACTAGAATAATCACATAAAATAATGAAAAATTTATTGACAACACTTGTCCTCATTGCCTTGACATTCTCGCTTAATGCCCAGGATATCAAGGCTTTGATTGAGGCAAATCCGGACAGAGCCGCGAACAATATGCATTCGTACGAGTTCTGTGAGATAAAGGACACCCCTGCTCCTAAGGGCTTCAAGCCTTTCTATGTAGCTCATTATGGTCGCCATGGCTCAAGATTCGAGCAGAATTCTACCTTCGCTAATCGCTCTATCCGTGGTTTTCAGATGCTCGATTCGCTCAAGATCCTCAATGCCGCCGGAAAGCAGCTTTGGGAAGACGTTGCCGCTGTTCAGAAAGAGCATGTCGGCATGGAAGGCTCTCTTACTCCAAGAGGAGCTCGGGAACACAGACAGATCGCAGCCAGATTGGCAGCACGTTATCCTGAGGTGTTCAAGAACAAGGATCGTAATGAGGTCGACGCTTTCTCAAGCACCAGTCAGCGTTGTATTGTCAGCATGGCAAACTTCTCTTATGGTCTCAAGGAGGCTTATCCTCAGCTTGATTTCACCTTCACAAGTGCTGAGAAGTTCATGGCATTCATCAACCCAAGCCTCAGAGTCTTTGCTCCAGGTAATGAACCAGCGCCAAGACCATCAGCACCTTCACCATCGGTAAGGCCTTCAGGACCTGGTACTCCTGGTTATGACTTCACAAGATTTCTCTCGCAGATCGTGACAGATGTGCCTGCTGCAATGAAGGCATTCGAGGGTAACCCTGAGAGCTTCGTAAGGGGTATCTTCAGCGCCGGCAGCTACTGTCAGCTTATTGATTACCTTGGAATAGAGATCTTCAGAAAGTTCTTCACAACTGAAGAGCTCGTCTACTTCTGGGCAAGCGGAAACGATAGCATCTATCGTATGTGGGCTGCTTCAGTTGAGACAGGTGATAACGTAAAATATGCAGCAAGACCTCTCCTCAACAACTTCGTTGAAAAGGCAGACGCAGCATTGAAGGACGGCAGCCATAGAGCAGCGGACCTTCGCTTCGGTCATGACACAGCAATCCTCCCTATGTTTGCTCTTATCGGAATCGATGATCCTCAGGGAAGACGTTTCCCTTACAAGGAGGCTCATGAGAACGCATGGTATGCTTTCTTCCAGATTCCAATGGGAACAAACTGCCAGATGATCTTCTATAAAGATAAGAAGGGTGAGGTTCTTACGAAGATCCTCTATAATGAAGCCGAGGTCTCAATCCCTGCTCTCAAGAGCGATATCGCTCCTTACTACCGTTGGGACGAACTCAGAGCTTACTTCCAGAAGCTTATTGATTGGAAGTAATATTCCACTAAGATAGTTTTAAAAGTGAAACGAATTCTGACATTCTTGCTGCTTGTCATCCCATGTATGGTGATGGCACAGCAGAAAACCCCTTCACAGAAGGTGGTCATCATTTACGAAAATGACCCTCATAGTACTCTTTCAGGCTATCCCAAGCTGGCTGGCCTGAAAGAGCTTACTATTTCTGAGACACCCAATGTCATGGTAGTTTCAGGAGGTGACATCTTAGCTGACTTCATGCCTGGCCAGAAACTTGGCAACAGGTCAAAAGGAGCAGGAATCATCAAGATCATGAACAAGATCGGATACGACTACATCGTGCCCGGTAACCATGATTTTGATTTCTCTATAGAAAACATGCAGGAGAACTTCAAGAACCTTGAGGCCGTAGCTCTGTGCTGCAATTTCAAGGAGCTTGCAAGCGGACAATTCCCACTTCCTGGCTATGCTGTACGTAGTATCGGAGGCATCAGGATCGGTTTCGTCGGCGTCACCACCCCGAAGACAATCTCAAGGCAGCTGATGAAGTACTTTGCCGACGAGGAAGGAAACATGTTGTACTCATTCTGTGAGGAAAACCTCAGTGAGATCGTCCAGCAGAATGTCGACAAGGCACGCGCCGAAGGAGCAGACTACGTCATAGTCCTCTCACACCTTGGAGACAAGGCCAACGGTTCAGTAACATCGCTCGACCTTATCGCCGCGACAAATGGAATTGACGTCGTTCTTGATGCCCATGCGCATTCCTTGATTCCAGACCAGCGCGTAGCCAATAAGGACGGGAAAGAGGTCGTTCTGAGCTCTACAGGCCTTAAGTTCACCAATATCGGATATCTGACAATCGGAACAGACGGCAGTATCTCTACCGAGCTCGTTCCCGTCGATAGTCTCGAGCCTGTAGCTTCTGTACAGGAATACATCGACGAGGTCGAGAAAGAGTTCTAGCCAGCCAGTTGCTGACATCAGCTTATTTGACCTGAGCCACGAGCTGGGCGCAGATGCTCTGCATGCCCTTGATTGAAGGGTGGCCGTTCTGCTTCTCGACGTCCTGGAGCTCGATGAGCTGGACTCCGTGGTGCTTGCACACTGTGCGGAAGGACTCGTTGACTTCTTCCTGGAGCTCTGAGTTGAGCATTACGACAACCTGTGCCTTAGGGTATCTGAGGGCGAGGCGTGTAAGGAGGCATGAGAGCGCTGGTCTGAGGCTCTTGCAGTCCTCGTCGGTCCAGTCTGAGTACTTGTACTCTCCTACCGGTGAATGTGCCCATGCGTCGTTGGTGCCGCCGAAGAGGAAGATGATGTCAGGGTCGCCGAGTCTGTCGAAGCGCCAGAGCATTGACGATGCGGTCACGTCTCTGTGGCCATAGCCTGTTGTACAGATTGTTGTACCTCCCCATGAGTCGTTCTTCTCGAGGGTGTAGCCCATTGCCTTGGTGTAGAGGCTCCACCAGCACTGCTCGGCGAGCTTGCAGTCGTTCTGGTTGTTAGGGTAGAACGGTGCGTAGCCCGGAGGGTTGACGCCGTCGTATGTTGAGTATGAGTCACCGAGGACTGAGACTTTCTTTGACTGTGCCGATGCAACGATTCCTGCTGCAAGGAGCAATGAGATGAGGATGATGCGTTTCATATCAGGTTATTTATGTGTGCTTTTGCAAACTTAAGCAATATTTATTCATATCTTTACTGAAAGTATAAGAATTATGGACAAGATCAGAGAAGCTCTCGTCGTTGCGTGCGGCGAAATGGACAAGAAGGCCCGCGAGATGAACTATGTCGGCGGTGCCTATGACGAGACCCAGGACTACAAGTATGCATTCGCTTTCAGCGGCGGCATCTCAGAGGACGACCTGATTGTCGCCCAGCATGGCATCGCTTGCCTGAAGTCACAGATTGAGGCATGAGCATACTGATCAAGGACACCACACCGATGGAGCGCATCCAGATCGTGAAGGATGCGCTGGACGGCGAATATGACGAGTTCTACGACGACTATGTCGACGGCAGGAAGGAACTCTCCCAGCTGAACGCAGAGTACAGCGCCCAGAATGCCGGGAGAGGAAAGGAGTAAAATATTCAGAACAAAGTTTACATTTTTGTAAACATATTGTATATTTGCAATATGGATACGAAAAAACTTGTTGTTGGATATGGAGTGTCAGAACCTGGTCGCAGGGAATTGCAGGATTCTGGCGCTGCAATCCGTGAATATCGCTCAAGGCATGGATACACTCAGTCTCAGCTTGGAGATGCCGTAGGCTTGGGAAAGGCTCAGATAAGCAGGATAGAGGGTCGTGATAATCTGACTGTCGGAACAGTGAGCCGGCTTCTGGGAGCCATGGGCGCGAAAGCGTATATCCAGATAGAAGAGCCAAAGGAGGACATTGATGCTTTCGTCACCGAGGCGGTGGAAGTGATCGCCGCTTTTGCAGGAATCCATAATCTTACCCTCAACAGAGCATATTCCTACCTGGAGACTTTCGGTGGTCTGGCTTTTCTTAGAGAATTCTTTGCTATTGAGCAGAGCTATACATTGGATGAAACTGTCGAACACCTTTCTTTGATCTGTCGGCAGAAGGGAGGGGCTCTATGATCGAACTGTTTCATGGAGACTTCGGCAGGGGCTTTTACCTGACAAGCATTGAGGAGCATGCAAAGGACAGGGCAGACCATAAGGCGAGGATATATGGAACGCCTCCTGTTTTTGTACAGAGGAATCTATAAAAGCACTGATCAAGCTATGAGTGAAGTACAGAGTTCGATAATCAATGATCTGATTGCTGCGATGATAATCAGACTGAGGGAGCAAATGGATTTGCCTTTGACTCAGGCCATGTCTGTCGTATATGGGTCTGAAACAGTGAAACATCTGTCTGACATCTCAACAGGCTTATACGAAAATGGCTCGCTGTTCCTATATGAGTTGCTTCATGAGGAACTGCGGACAGGCAGATTCCCGTCGGTTGACGATTAGTCACCCCCATAGACCTGCTTGAGGGCGAGGACTATAAGAAAAGCCCCTCAGTGCGAGGGACCTTTTCTTTATCTGTTGACTCTCCATTCGTGGATGCCGCCGGACTCGCCCTCCTGGAGGGTAGCCACGATGCTGAGGCCTGTGGTCGTGACAGGCTCGAAGTGGACTGTGTTGTACTTGTCCGGTTCAACACCGTAGGCATCGAGAGCCTTGACTTCCTGCCACTTGCCTGCTGCGTCCTTGTAGTAGAGCTGCCATGACTGAGGGACACGATAGTTGCCGTCGTAGTGGTCGAACACGAGCCAGTAGACGTCTACTGAAGAGACTGTCTCTGCCTGTTTGAACTCGTATGCGATGTCTACCTTGTCACCGAACTTTCTCCACCAGTACCAATATGGCTTGCGGAGGTCGTCTGATGAGGCTGGCTCCCACTGGTCGTTGAGTCCCCATGCATCCTCCTTGTCGACAGCTGATTCCGGAGCGTCGTCCTGGATAGCCGCGATGCTGGTGCTGTAGGCGTAGGCCTCTGATGCGATTGTAGGCTCCGGCTTAGGGAAGGTGTTCTCCTTCGCGGTAGGAACCCATACTGTCATCTCGTCGCTGCCACGGTTGCACCATGTGCTGTAAGGGATTGCCTTGATCTCGCCGGCGCTAAGTTCAACTACTCCGTTGAGGAGCTCTGCCTTGTACTGTGCGCTGAACTTTGTGCCTGCAGGGATGAACTTGTCGAATACCTGACCGTTTGCCTGGTCAACACCCTCGAGGCAGTATACGACCGGTCCGCGCATGATCGCGAGCTTGCCGCGGTCATCGACCACTTCCTCTCTTGCCTCGACCTGGCGTGCCTCCATAGGAAGGCTTACCTGGATTTCGTCACCCTCTGACCATGTCCTGTCTATCACTACATAACCATCCTCCAGCTTGCCGTTTACCTTCTTTCCATTGACTTTGACGGTGTATGCCTGAGCCTTGTCGACAAAGCTGTAGAGTCCGGTGTCGACCGGTGCGTCCTTTGCCCATCCAGGGATGCGGATGTACATTGCGAACTGACCTGCCTGCTCAGGGTTTACGCTGATCCTGACGTCACCGTTCCAAGGATACTCGGTCGTCTGTGCGAGGTGGAGTGTCCCGTTCTCCTGCTGAATCTCGGAGTTGCTCTGGATGAAGAGGTTGACATAGACGTCGTTGCCCTTGACTGCATACATGTAGTTGGATACGGAAGCGATGAAACGGGTTATGTTTCCAGGGCAGCATGCGCAGCCGAACCATTCCTGACGGGCATGCTCGCCGTTGCTTTCGAGTGGGTTGTCGTAGAAGAAGTCGTCGCCGTCGAGGGATACTCCTGCGAGGACGCCGTTGTAGAGGGCGAGCTCAAGGACGTCGATGTACTTGCTGTCGCCGGTGTAGAGGAACATCCTGTGGTTCCAGTATACATTGGCGATCGACGCACAGGTCTCGCAGTAATCGGTGTGGTTGTGGAGCTCGAACTCAGGTCCGAATCCTTCGCCCTGGGCGCGGCTTCCGATGCCTCCGATGATATAGAGCTTCTTGCCTGCCATGTTGTCCCAGATGCGGCTGAGAGCCTCGAAATAAGCCTTGTCGTGGGTGAGGGCTGCTACGTCAGCAACACCTGAATAGAGATAGCCGGCGCGTACTGCATGGCCTACGATCTCTTCCTGCTGGAGGATAGGCATGTGGTCCTGGCTGTACATGCTTGGCTCGTGTCCGTCTGTGCAGCGGCCTGTCTCGTCAACGAAATATTTTGCCTGCCTGAGGTACTTCTCGTCGCCTGTGACCTTGTAGAGCTTTGCGAGTCCCATCTCTACGATAGGGTGTCCGCCAGGGCGGTGGATCTTGCCTTCCTCGTCGCCGAAGGTCTCGCATACGAGGTCCGCGTTCCTGAGAGCGACGTCAAGGAGGGAGCGCTTTCCGGTAGCTCTGTAGTGCGCTACTGCAGCCTCATAGAGGTGACCGCAGTTGTAGAGCTCGTGGCTGTTGATCTTCTCCCACTTGCTGGTGCCCCACCATCCTGAAAGACGGTAGCACTTGTTTGTGACGCAGGTGGTGAGGTAGCCGTCCTCTTCCTGTGCTGAAGCGATGATCTCGATGTACTTGTCGAGTCTTGCGTCAAGCTCCGGATCGTAGTGTGCAGCAAGTGAGTATGAGGCACCCTCGATCACCTTGTAAGGGTCGGTGTCGTCGAATGAGAAGTCACCTCTGTGCTCGCCCTTCATAAGTCCGCCAGCGATGGCGAAGTTGTCGAAGCGGCCGTTGATGTCGCACTGGTAGAGTGCGGCAGGAATGGTGACTGTCCTGTTGATTTCGATGCGTGGAGCCCAGAATCCGTCTGTGATTTCTGTTGCTGTGAATGGAACTTCCTGGATATCAGTGATCGGAAGCTCTTTAGAGGTAGTAGTGTCCTTTGCGCTGCAGGCACCCAAGGTAAGAATGGCTGCTGATAATGCAGCCAATGCCACTGTGTGGCGAAGGTCGGCGTTTAGCATAGTGTATAA
>JAKSJP010000039.1 GCA_024398105.1 Bacteroidales bacterium
GTTGATTACAAGGACGCTGAGTTCCTCAAGAAGTTCCTCAACGAGCAGGGTAAGATCCTTCCACGCCGCATCACCGGTACTTCACTCAAGTTCCAGAGAAAGGTTGCTCAGGCAGTCAAGAGAGCTCGTTCTCTCGCCCTTCTCCCATATGTAACAGACCTTCTTAAATAATCGGAGACAGTAATATGGAAATTATTCTTAAGAAAGATGTGGCTAACCTTGGCCACGCAGATGATGTCGTAAAGGTAAAGTCCGGTTACGCTCTCAATTTTCTCGTACCACAGGGCTATGCAGTCGTAGCTACCCCTTCAGCTCTCAAGCAGCACGCAGAGACTATCCGTCAGCGCGCTCACAAGGAGGCTGCCAAGGTTGCTGCTGCTCAGGAGCTCGCAGCTAAGATCTCTTCAGTACTCGTGAAGGTTTCTGCAAAGGTAAGCGAGACAGGCAAGATCTATGGTTCAATCACTTCAGCTCAGCTCGCAGAGGCTCTCGCAGCTGCTGGTATCGAGGTTGACAAGAAGGACATTACAGTTGTATCAGAGGAGGCTAAGGAGCTTGGCATCTACGATGCAGAGGTAAAGTGCTACAAGGATGTAAAGGGCGCTTTCAAGTTCGAAATCGTTGCTGAGTAATCAGCCCCGCACATAATCAGAAAAGGCTGCCCGGTTGGACAGCCTTTTCTGATTTTCTGAAGTTCTGGATTACTCCTCGCTGATAGCGCCTGTAGGGCAGACACCTGAGCAGGTACCGCAACCGAGGCAAGCGTTTGGATCGATCTTGTAAACATCACCCTCGCTGATAGCGCCTACTGGGCACTCACCGATACATGTACCGCATGCTACGCATACGTTCTCGTCAATTTTGTAAGCCATAATAGTTTTCTTTTATTTGTTGTTGTTTGTTTTCTGACTATGCGGAAACACGTTTCCACTAGTGCAAATGTAACTCAAAAATTTGAATTATCAATTTTTGGAAAGATATTTGCATAAAATATACCAGAATACAAAATCCGGCCTTTGGCCGAGCTAAATGATTGAATATATGTTCAGAAGATTTATAGCTACATTGCTCGTGACAGGTACCATGGTCCTGAACCTCGCAGCTCAGGTGACTACAAAGGGTACGGCGACTGTAATTGATGGAATCGTTGAAATCGACAAGATCGTCCATGACTTCGGCGATGTCGTCACAGGCTCCGGTCCTCTTGACTGTACATTCACCGTGACCAACCTTGGGAGCAAGCCGCTTGCGATCTATACTGTCACTGTGTCATGCGGCTGTACCGAAGCTGAATGGACAAAGGCTCCTCTCCAGAAAGGGCAGAAGGGCACCATCAAGGTGTCTTATAATAACGAGGACGGCCCATATCCATTTGACAAGAACCTTACCGTATATTTCTCAGGAATCAAGCAACCTGTCGTCCTGAAGCTCAGGGGAGAGGCTCATGAGAAGGAGATTCCGCTCGACCAGATGTATCCGATCCACTACGGAAACCTTGGTCTCAAGGAGGTCGAGGTGAAGGCCGGCAACATGAGCCAGGGAAGCCAGAAGAGTGACGCGTTCATGGTAGCAAACATCGGAAAGACACCTCTCAAGGTCGAGTTCCAGAACGTCACCAAGGGCATGGCCGTGTCAGTATCTCCTAATCCTATCCCGGCCGGTGCGACGGCACGCGTACGCTATACCATCACCTCGGACCGCAGCAAGTGGGGCAAGAACTACTATTTCGCGACTCCTGTGCTGAACGGAAAGGCTCAGCGTCCTATCTCTGTATGGGCATTCACCAAGGAGGATTTCACAAACTGGACCGAGGCCCAGAAGGCCAAGGCTGCCCAGCCTGTCTTCGACACCAACACCTTCAATTTCGATACAGTCAAGGAAGGAACCAAGGTCGAGGCTACCTTCACCGTGAAGAACAATGGAAAGAGTGATTTCGTGGTCTATAAGATTGATTCAGACTGGGCTAAGACGACCGTTGCTCCGACCAGGCCTGTCGCTCCTGGAAAGAGCGATACATACAAGATCACGATCGACACTGCCGGCATGTCTGCAGGTGAGAATATGGTCATCATAACCATGACCACGAATACTCCTAGCCGTCCACTTGTCAATCTGTTCATAGGAGGAGCAGTCAAGAAGTAGTATTTCCGCTTTTTTTCGTATATTTGTTACCTTAGGATTAAATCGTTATGTCAGAATCCCAGAAGGTAAACTATACAGACGCGAACATCACGACGCTTGAGGGTGTAGAACACATCCGCAGGCGTCCTGGTATGTATATCGGTAGGCTTGGTGACGGCCGCAATCCCGGTGACGGTATCTATGTGCTGCTCAAGGAAATCATCGATAACTCAATCGATGAATTTGCCATGGGCTTCGGCAAGCAGATCCAGGTGACGGTCGAGGATGAGAAGGTAAGAGTGCGCGACTTCGGTCGAGGCATTCCTCTGGACTCTGTCATCAAGGCGGTCAGCATCCTCAATACCGGTGGTAAGTTCGACAGCGAGGCGTTCAAGAAATCAGTCGGCCTCAACGGTGTCGGTACCAAGGCTGTGAATGCGCTCTCAAGCTCGTTCTATGTGTGCTCGCACAGAGATGGCGAATGTTCATGGGCGCGTTTCGAGAGAGGCAAGCTGGTAGACAGCGCCAAGGAACTTACCAAGGAGAAGAACGGTACTCTCGTGGAGTTCGTTCCTGATGCCCTCAAGTTCGGCGAATACCATTACAACCTCGACTTTGTCGAGACCATGATCAAGAACTATTCTTACCTCAAGAAGGGTCTCAACATGGTCTTCAACGGTCAGTCCTACAAGTCGGAGAACGGTCTGCTTGACCTCGTCAACGAGAACCTTACCGAGCCTTCGCTCTATCCACCTATCCACCTCGAGGGAGAAGACATCGAGATCGTACTTACCCATGGCAACAACTACGGTGAGAACATCCAGTCCTTCGTGAACGGACAGTACACCAGGGACGGTGGTACCCACCTTGCTGCATACCGTGAGGCCATAGCAAAGACTCTCAAGGAGTTCTTCAAGAAAAACTACGCTCCGGAGGACTGCCGTCAGGGCATAGTCGGAGCTGTCAGCATACAGATCCAGGAGCCTACTTTCGAGGCTCAGACAAAGACCAAGCTCGGTTCTACATACATCTGGGAGAATCCGGACAACGCTGAGCATGGCCAGACCATCCGCTCGTTCATCAACGACTTCGTCGGCAAGGCGCTTGACAACTATCTCCACATGCACACGGACATAGTCCCTGTCATCGAGGAGAAGATCAAGGCTTCGCAGGCCGAGAGGGAAGAGATCTCCGGCATCCAGAAGAAGACCAGGGAACGCAACAAGAAGGCGAATGTCTACAACAAGAAGCTGCGCGACTGCCGTTACCATTTCAATGACAAGGTAGCCAAGGACAAGGTGGAACTCAAGGAGCTCTCAAGCATCTTCATCACAGAGGGTGACTCGGCGAGCGGTACTATCACCAAGGTCCGCAATGCCAACAGCCAGGCTGTCTTCAGTCTTCGTGGAAAGCCTATCAACTGCTACAAGGAAAGCCATAGGAAGGTTGCCGAGAATGAGGAGCTCAACCTGCTTATCTCCGCGCTTGGGGTGGAGGAGGACATCGAGGATCTCCGTTACAACAACATCATCGTTGCGACCGATGCCGATGATGATGGAATGCATATCCGTATGCTTGTGCTGACCTTCTTCATGAAGTATTACCCTGACCTGATCCGCAGGGGACATGTACATATACTCCAGACCCCGCTCTTCCGTGTCCGTAACAAGAAGGAGACCCGCTATTGCTACACCGTGGAGGAGAAGGAGGCTGCCATGGCGGCCCTCAAGTCAGGAGTGGAGATAACCCGTTTCAAAGGTCTCGGAGAGATCTCGTCAAACGAGTTCGTAGACTTCATCGGCGAGAACATGAGGCTTGATCTTGTCAAGATCTCTGACGAGGAGTCCCTCGCTGAGATCATGGAGTTCTATATGGGTGACAATACAATTGAAAGACAGAACTTCATCCGACAGAACCTCCGCAGCGAGGAGGAACTCGAGGATGTCAATATCTAAAATACTATGTGGGCAAAATTCTGTGGATTTCTTCTCAGGGCAATGGGATGGACGGCAGCTACAGGACCTGTAGCGGAGAACAAGGCTATCATACTTGGCGTCCCTCACACATCGTTCTGGGATTTCGTGATTTCCTATCTTTTCTATACTTCGCTCAACGCCGGTAAGGCTAAGGTCCTCATCAAGAAGGAGCTTTTCTGGGGTCCTCTCGGATGGCTTCTCCGCAAGCTCGGTGGAATCCCTGTCGACAGGTCCAACTCGACAGCGCTTGTCAAGAGTGTGATAGATGCCTTCGAGAAGGACGACTACTTCGTGCTCGCCATCGCTCCTGAAGGAACGAGGAAGGCTGTCAGGAAGTGGAAGACTGGCTATCACCTCATGGCTAAGGCAGCCGGCATCCCTGTCTATCTCGGTTACTTCGACTGGGGTACGAAGCGAGTAGGTGTGGGTGAGAAGTTCGAACTCACAGACGACGCCAAGGCGGATACAGCAAGGATCCAGGAAATCTATGAATCAATGAATCTTGTAGGAAAGAATCCTGAAGGATATACAGCCAGATAGAAGTTCTGACATAATTAAAACTCTGACCTTATGAGCCGTTTACGCAGGTTGACAACCAATCGTGAGAATTACGTCACGACTTTGGCAAAACTCTTTGAGTTCTGCACAATTGCCTACGCAAAGAAGCCGCTTTCACAGTTTGTGGACGGTGACGACCAGAAATATACCTACGCATCCTTCCGTGAGAAGTGCCTGGAGCTTTCCCATAATCTTTCCAGATATGGAATCAAGGCCGGCGACAGGGTAGCGATCCTGTCCCAGAACATGCCGAACTGGACGGTTGCCATGTTCTCGGTCGTTCCTTTCGGAAGGGTCGCAGTCCCTATCCTCCCGGATTCGTCGGAGAGCGAAGTGACCAACATCCTGAACCATTCCGGCAGCAAGGTGCTTTTCGTTTCGAAGAGACTCAGGCCAAAGGTTTCTCAGGATTGCATGGACAAGATGACCCTCGTCATCGAGCTCGACACTTTCGAGATCATCAAGAGGGACAATTCAGCTTTCACCTGCGAAGGATGGGTCAATGAGCCTCAGCCTGACGATCTTGCCATAGTGATCTATACATCCGGCACTTCCGGCAAGGCAAAGGGTGTAATGCTCAGCCATAGAAATCTCTGCTGCAATATCGTAGAGGCATCATACGCCCAGAAGTGCAGCTCGAGGGACAAGTGGCTTTCGGTCCTCCCTATGCCTCACGCATATGAGATGGCCATCAGCGTGCTCTATCCTCTCTATGTAGGTGCATCCGTATATTATATCCAGAAGGCTCCGACTCCTACGATCCTTCTCGCAGCGATGCAGAAGATCAGACCTACGATCATGTGTGTCGTCCCTCTTATCATCGAGAAGATCTATCGCACAAGCATCGTCCCTACAATCAAGAAGAGCCGCATCCTTTCATGGATGCAGGATCATATGCCGAACATCCTCTACAGGCTTGTCGGCAGGAAACTCTATAAGTCTCTCGGCGGAAGGCTCAGGTTCTTCGGTATCGGAGGCTCGAAGCTTGATCCTGTCGTAGAGGAGTTCCTGATCAAGGCGAAATTCCCATATGCGATCGGATATGGACTTACCGAGACCGCTCCGCTCATCACAGCGGCATGTGTCGGTAAGACAAAGGTCGGCTCGATCGGCCTTCCTGCCCATGGCGTGCAGGTGAGACTTCAGGATGTGAATCCTGAGACTGGCGAGGGCGAGATCGTGGCTAAGGGTGACAATGTCATGCTTGGTTACTATAAGGATCCTGAAAGGACCAGGGCCGTGCTCACTGATGACGGCTGGTTCAGGACGAATGACCTTGCAGTCATGGATGAGAAGGGTCGCTTCTATATCAAGGGTCGTCTCAACAATATGATCCTCGGTGCATCCGGTGAGAATATCTATCCTGAGGAGATCGAGCAGGTGATCAATGCGGTCGACGGTGTCAACGAGTCTCTTGTAATGGAAAGAGACGGTAAGCTCGTGGCGCTTGTGAAGTTCGACGACTCGATCCTCAACTGGAACCAGGCCGGCGAGGACAAGTTCTTCGAGAACCTTCAGGAAAAGAAGGCGGCGCTCCTTGAATATGTCAACAAGAGGGTGAGCAAGCAGTCGAAGGTCAATAATGTCGAGGTAATGAAGGATCCGTTCGAGAAGACTGCGACGCAGAAGATCCGCCGCTTCAAGTACAAGGATACTCTCGGCGACGATGTCAAGGCCCGCGAGAATAAGGATAAGTAAATTGCCGGAACAACCGTTTCCTGCGTCCCGCTTGAAGCGGAACTTGTCTCCGGCGGACCCTTCCCTCTGCCCCTGTCCGAGGGTGGACAGGCCTCTCAGGGGCAGGCCGTTGCCGTCTTAGACGTCCTTCCTGTCAAAATCAGGTATCAGCATCCTCCTGATGGTGCGTATGACCTTTTGTCCTCGGTCGGTCCAGAGGTGGTCGGCTGTCTTCTCCGGGACCCATGGCCACCCTCGGCCGTGTCAGAGGGAGGGGCCCACAAGCGTAGCGCAGTGGGAGGGATGAAGCGCGTAGCGCGGAAGGTCTCCGGAGGAGAGCAGCCGACCACCATGGACTAAAGGAGACAAAAAGAGGATGACCGAGCCATCCTCTGATATACATATGTGCGAAGTGTTAGCTGATGAAGAGCAGCTCGCGGTACTTAGGAAGCGGCCAGAGCTTGTTGTCCACAATCTCCTCAAGCTTGTCGATCGGCTCCCTGAGAGCGAAGAGCGCCTCCGCGATCTCGTGATATGCCACAGCCTTCTGGTACTCATCGGTGATGGCATTGGCAGCCTTGCGGGCCTCCTTCATCGCCTGGGCTTTCTGCATGATGTCATTGATATAGCCGTTAAGCTTATTGATCACCTTGACCTCAGATTCGCATCCTTCGATATTGCCGAACACTTCCTTGTTGAGAGCAAGCTCCTTGAGGATCTTTGTCTTGTACTCAAGGGCGGCCGGACAGATATGGTTGGTCGCCATGCGTACCATCACGCGTGACTCGATCTGCACCTTCTTGCAATAGATCTCCCACTTCACCTCATTGCGTGCCTCAAGCTCAGAGAGAGTATATACGCCGGTCTTGGTGAACATGTCTACTGCAGCAGGCTTTGCGAATTCCTTTATCATCTCAGGAACGCTGGTCTCAATGTCAAGGCCTCTTCTGACAGCTTCTTCCTTCCATTCCTCGCTGTATCCGTTTCCGTCGAAACATACGACGTCGATGATAGATGCGATGATAGGCTTGAGGGCGTCCATGATGGCGACGTTGGTCTCCTTGTCCTTTGCAAGCTCAGCGTCGACAGCCTCCTTGAACATAAGGAGCTGCTCAGCGACAGCTGAATTGAGAGTGGTCACAGCACCTGCACAGTTTGCTGACGAGCCGACTGCGCGGAACTCGAATCTGTTGCCGGTGAATGCGAAAGGCGATGTCCTGTTCCTGTCGGTGTTGTCGACGAAGATCTCAGGGATTTCTACGAGACCCACGCTCTTTCCCTTCTTTCCTGCAATCTCGATAGGGGTGTCCGAAGGAAGCTCGAGGAGCTTGCGCAGGACATCTGTCATGGTCTTTCCGAGGAAAGCGGAAATGATGGCAGGAGGTGCTTCATTCGCGCCGAGGCGGTGTGCGTTGGTGGCGGAAGCGATGGTCGCCTTGAGAAGTGCGTTGTGTCTCTGCACGGCTGCAAGTACGTTGACAAAGAATGTGACGAACATAAGGTTGCCCTTGGCGTCCTTGCCAGGAGCAAGAAGTTGCTTGCCTGTGTCTGTTCCGAGGGACCAGTTGTTATGCTTGCCTGAACCGTTCACACCTTCGAACGGCTTCTCATGGAGGAGCACTACGAAACCATGCTTGCGTGCGATGGTGGTCATGAGGTTCATGACCATCAGGTTCTGGTCGTTAGCGAGGTTGCACTCGCCATAGATAGGCGCAAGTTCGAACTGGTTAGGAGCTACCTCGTTATGTCTGGTCTTGATAGGCACGCCGAGCTTATGGCCGGCGATCTCAAGGTCACGCATGAACTCTGCGACCCTTGTCGGAATCGCTCCGAAATAGTGGTCGTCGAGCTGCTGGTTCTTCGAAGAGTTATGGCCCATGAGGGTGCGGCCTGTGATCATCAGGTCAGGGCGGGCTGAATAAAGTGACTCGTCGACGAGGAAGTACTCCTGCTCCCATCCGAGATATGTCAGTACCTTGGTCGCTTTATCGTCGAAGAATCTGACTATAGGAAGAGCAGCATCTGAGACTGCCTTGATGGACCTCTTGAGAGGGGTCTTGTAGTCAAGCGCCTCGCCTGTGTATGAAATGAAGACAGTAGGGATGCAGAGTGTGTCGCCCTGGATGAAGACAGGGGAGGTCGGGTCCCATGCGGTATATCCACGTGCCTCGAACGTCGCGCGTATACCTCCATTAGGGAAAGACGAGGCGTCAGGCTCCTGCTGGGCAAGGGATTTGCCGTCGAAATGCTCGATCACTCCACCCTTTCCGTCATACTCGATGAGGGAGTCGTGTTTCTCGGCAGTAGTGTCAGTAAGTGGCTGGAACCAGTGGGTGACGTGGGTCACGCCATGCTCCAGAGCCCATTCCTTCATGCCCTTCGCAACGCCGTCCGCGGTCTTGCGGTCGAGCGCCTGTCCGTTGTCGATGCAGTCCAGGAGAGCATTGAGCGAATCCTGGTCAAGATACTTGCGCATCTTGTCCCTGTCGAAGACCAGTTCTCCGAAATAGTCGGACGGCTTTCCTTCGGGAGCTTCTGCAGCTACCGCCTTCTTCTCGAAAGACTCCTTGACCAAATCAAATCTATCCATATTGTCTTATTATATTGAAAGTCGCAATTATAGGTATTATTATCTAGTTTTCAGCACTTTTGTCAGTGTATTGATGATTTTATCGTCTCGATCAGAAGCTTGCATATCGATTTCGATGCAAACTCAGGAAGCGGGTTGAAGTGGCAGTCGAACGAATAGTCCGGAAGCGGTACAGGAAGCTGGATAAGCCTGCGTTCCTCAAGTTCCCTTCTGGCTGAAATTGCAGGTACGATACCGACAAGGCTGTCGGATGCGGCAACCATGGACTTGATCGCCTCGATCGAGTCAGACGTCACGGCTGTCCTTGGACGAAGGTCGGGCGTCAGAAGCGGGACATAGCCCTTCCAGATGGCGAATTTGTTCGAGACATGGATTCCGGCCAGGGTCGAGAACGGCTTTAGCTCCGCGTCGGCTGCGTAAGCGATGCTTCGGTTCATGGGAGAACAGACGACGGCTGCGTCGATGACCCCGACAAGGCGGCTCTCGCCTTCGAAGTCCATGGTCTCCGGACTCGGGGCCATGCTGATCTCGACATCGGCGTCTTCCGGGCGACCGAAGTGGGAACCGGGTACGTCGGTGGATAAGGTACCATGGTCCTGAGCCTCGAACATATTGTCAGAGTATCCGTCCCCTGGCTTGATTCCGTCGATTACGAAGCTTGCTTCAGGGTGGGAGGCGTAGATGGCGCTCAGGGTCTGGGGAAGGAGGTAGGACGAGACGACCTGGTCGGCGGCGATTCTTATCGGTCTGTTGACCGTTATCTTGCCTTCGGTGCCGAACATCGCCTGCGCGGCGTCGTACCAATAAAGGATTTTTATGGCGTATTCCTTGAAAGCCAGACCTTCGGGCGTGAGGTAGACCTCGCCGCGGGCACGGGTGAGAAGCTGCGTGCCGATACTCTTTTCGAGAGCCGTGATGCTCTGGCTGACGGCAGGCTGCGAAATGCCGAGCTCCTTGGCCGCCAGTGTGAAGCTTCCTGTCTCGGAAACCTTGAGGAATATTTTCAGTCTGAAGTCTTCTAGCATGATAAGAATCACTTATTGCAAATATACTGTAGTTTTTGCTTACCTTTGGCGTCTGAAAATAAAAACCTATATATCAATGAAAAAAATTGTATTTTCAATTCTGGCTGTCTTGTGTTCTGTAGCCCTCTTTGCTCAGGACCAGGTGCTGCCCAATGACCCGGCAGTGAAGGTCGGCCAGCTTCAGAACGGCCTTACCTATTACATCAGACACAATGAATTGCCTGCAGGTCGTGCGGAATTCTATCTCGCGACCCATGTGGGCGCTATCCAGGAGACACCGGACCAGGACGGTCTTGCCCATTTCCTTGAGCACATGTGCTTCAATGGAACCAAGAATTTCCCTGGAAAGGGTATCCTTGACTATCTCCAGAGCATCGGTGCATCGTTCGGCGGCAACGTCAACGCCTCGACAGGCGTCGAGAAGACCCAGTATATGCTCAACAACATCCCTCTGGTTCGCCAGACTGTGATTGACACCTGTCTTCTCATCCTCCACGACTATTCTCATTTCGTGACCTGCGACCCTGTGGAGATCGATAATGAGCGCGGTGTGATCCTCGAGGAAAGAAGAGCGAGAAGAACCGCTGACTGGAGGCTCCGCGAGCAGAGCTATCCATACTATTACGGAGACTCGAAGTATGCAGGATGTACCATCATCGGCAGCGCCGAGAACCTTCAGACATTCAAGCCTCAGAGCCTTCTTGACTTCTATCATACATGGTATCGTCCTGATCTCCAGGCTGTTGTCGTAGTGGGTGACGTGGATGTGGACTATGTGGAGAGCAGAATCACCGAGATCTTCGCTGACATCCCTGCGGCTGAGAATCCTAAGCCGAAGGATGTGATCATGATTCCTGGCAACGAGAAGCCTAGGATAGGTATCCTGTCCGATCCTGAGTGCGCTTCAGAGTCTGTCCAGGTCCTCTGGGAGAGCGAGGCTTCACCTAGGGAGATAAACAACACCGTGACAGGTACGCTTACAGACATTCTCAAGAGCATCATCACCATGGTGTTCACAGAGCGCCTTTCAGACATCGCTGCCCAGCCTGATGCTCCTTTCCTTTCAGCTGATGCCGGAATCGGCAACCTTACAGAGACATGCGAGGTGCTTATCGGAGAGCTTACAGCCAAGGAAGGTGCTTCCATCAGTGGATTCGAAGCGTTGATGACTGAGTTCGAGAAAGCCAGGAGATATGGCTTCACAGATGCTGAGGTCGAGCGTGCGAAGACAGAGATTCTCTCCGGCTATGAATCATCTGCAAAGAATGCGGACACAAGGAAGAACGCGCAGTTCGTGCCTGAACTGATCAACAGCTTCTTCGAGAACTATGCTTTCATGGATCCGAAGCAGGAATACGAGCTCGTCAAGCAGCTTCTCCCTATGATTTCCAGCCAGATCGTGAATGTCGCAGTTGCTTCGTCCATTACTGAGGAAAATCTCGTCATCATCTATCAGGGACCTGAGAAGGAAGGCGTCATCAAACCGACAGAGGAGCAGTTCCTTGCAGCTCTTGAGAAGGTACGAGCTTCGGAGATCGAGGCAAATGCCGCAGACGAGATCGAGAGCGATTTCCTTGATGTCACCAAGCTCAAGGGATCGGCAGTCAAGAAAGTTTCGACAGGAATCTACGGAAGTACTGTATGGACACTCAAGAACGGACTCAAGGTGGTACTCTATCCGACCGAGCATGAGAAGGACAGGATTTCTTTCAATCTTGTCAAGAAGGGAGGACTGACTCTTGTCCCTACAGCAGACATCGCAAGCTTCGATGACAATATCTTCGGACTTTTCCTCAATAACAGCGGCGTGTCCAGGTTCAGTGCGAGCACTGTCTCAAAGATGCTCGCAGGCAAGAACGTCAGCGTAGCTCCTTCAGTCGGAACCCTGACCCATGGCGTCAACGGCGTGTCTACCGTCAAGGACCTCGAGACAGCTTTCCAGCTTGCATATCTCTACTACATGGATCCTCGTTTCGACGAGACCGAGTACAACCAGGGAATCAACCAGCTCGCAGCCATTCTTCCTAACCTTGCTTCTCAGCCTAACTATCAGCTCCAGACTGCTCTCTACAAGGAATTCTTCGGCGACGACCCACGTCGTCAGATGATCTCGGAGAAGACACTTGAGGATGCTTCGCTCGCCGCTGTCGAAAGGGTATACCGTTCTCTTTACAAGGATATCGCCGGCGCTGAGCTCGTGATTGTCGGAGATTTCGTCCCTGAGGCTATCAAGCCTATGGTCGAGAAGTACTTCGGCTCGCTTCCTAAGGGAAAGAAGGCTACTGACTGGCTGGACAACACTCCTCAGATCCTCGACAAGGATGTTCTCTCTGACTTCACTGTCGACATGCAGACTCCTATGTCCACTATCGTGGATCTCTACAAGGTCCCAGTCAAGTTCAGCTATGATCTTCAGGTTGCAGCAGAGGCTCTCAGCTATATCCTCGACATGAGATATGTGACATCTCTCCGAGAGGAGGAAGGCGGAACATACGGTGCAAGCACTTCATGTGACGTTGCTCTTGTCCCAAAGCAGTTCGCAGCCCTCCAGGTCAGCTACAACAGCAAGCCTGCCCTTGCAGACAGACTCCGCGAACTCGCGACCAAGGACATCGTGGCTCTTGCCGAGCAGGGTCCTACAGCCGAGGAGTTCGACATGGCAAAGAAGAATCTCGAGAAGAACATACCTGAGAACAGGATCAAGAACAGCTACTGGATGTCAGCGATCGTCAGCCATGAGATCAACGGCACAGATCGCGATGCCGACTATGAGGCTGGAGTCCAGCATCTTACGGCCGCTTCGATCCAGGCTCTCGCAAAGCTGCTCCTCTCAGGTTCGCACCTCGAGCTCGTGATGCGTCCTGGCAATACCGCTGAAAGCGAGTAGGGAAGCTGCCATGGTACGGAAAAAGGAGTGCACACGCACTCCTTTTTTTCGTACTCCCGTGCGGATTCGAACCGCAACCGTCAGAACCGGAATCTGAAATCCTATCCATTAGACTACGGGAGCATTGGTGCAAATGTACACAATTTATGCGGAAAACACCTCAAAGGTGATGATTTGTAGTGGTTGTGGCGAAATCTTTGTTAACTTTGTAGAGTTATAACATTTACAACTTTTATTTCATAGATGAAAGCATACGTTTTCCCTGGACAGGGTTCGCAGTTCCCTGGCATGGCAAAGGATCTCTACGAGAATGTGCCTGCCGCAAAGGAAATGCTTGAGAAAGCAAACGAAATCCTCGGGTTCAGAATTACAGACATCATGTTCGATGGAACAGCTGAGGACCTCAAGGCGACAAAGGTCACCCAGCCTGCGATATTCCTCCATTCAGTAGTGCTTGCAGAGTGTCTCGGCATCCAGCCTGAGATGGTCGCAGGTCATTCTCTCGGTGAGTTCTCAGCTCTTGCCGCTGCAAAGGCGATAAAGTTCGAGGACGCGCTCAGGCTCGTAGCCATCCGCGCAAGGGAGATGCAGATCTGCTGCGAGAACGTTCCTGGTGGAATGGCAGCCATAATCGGACTCAGCAACGAGCAGGTGGAAGAAGTCTGCCAGAAGGCTGAAGGCACAGTGCTTCCTGCAAACTACAACTGTGACGGACAGGTCGTCATCTCAGGTGAGAAGGAAGCAGTCGAGAGAGCATGCGTGCTCGCAAAGGAGGCCGGCGCAAAGAGAGCACTTCCTCTTGCGGTCAGCGGTGCATTCCATTCTCCACTCATGCAGCCTGCAAGCGTAGAGCTTGCAAAGGCTATCGAGGCGACCGAGATCGTCGCACCTGTCTGCCCGATCTACCAGAATGTCACAGCACGCGCTGAGACTGACCCTCAGACAATCAAGGCAAACCTTCTTGCCCAGCTGACATCTCCTGTAAGATGGACGCAGTCGGTCAAGAACATGCTCGTCGAGGGTGCGGACTATTTCATGGAAGTCGGTCCTGGAAATGTACTCCAGGGTCTCGTCAAGAGGATTTCCGGAGGCATCGTGACCATCGAAGGAAAGGATCGCCTGTAAGACTTGGGTACAAGCTCAAAAAAACCTAAAAATGTAGTCAGTTATTCGTGGGAATACCCGAAAAATTGACTACATTTGTCTTAATATATTTTAGACACTGAAATATATCCACTTCGGAACAACATTAAACTAAAACATAAACGTCAAAAGTATGGCAAACGAAAAGAAATTCATCACTTGTGATGGTAACACCGCCGTTGCTAACATCGCTTACCTTTTCAGTGAGCATGCTGCCATTTACCCTATCACTCCGTCATCTCCGATGGCTGAGAATATCGATGAATGGGCTGCTCATGGAAAGAAGAACCTTTGGGGTGAGACCGTGAAGGTTACTGAGCTTCAGAGCGAAGGTGGTGCTTCAGGTACAGTCCATGGATCCCTCCAGGCAGGTGTCCTCACAACAACTTATACCGCATCACAGGGTCTTCTTCTTATGATCCCTAACATGTACAAGATCGCAGGTGAGATGCTTCCTGCAGTCTTCCATGTTTCAGCTCGTGCACTCGCATCAAGCGCCCTCTCAATCTTCGGTGACCACCAGGATGTAATGGCTTGCCGCCAGACAGGTTTCGCCCTTCTCGCATCAAGCTCAGTACAGGAGGCTCAGGACCTTGCAGCAGTGTCACATCTCGCAGCGATCAAGTCTTCAATTCCATTCCTTCACTTCTTCGATGGTTTCCGTACATCACACGAGATCCAGAAGATCGAGGCTCTCGACGAGAACGCACTCCGCGGAATGGTCAGCAAGAAGTCTCTTGAGAACTTCAGGAACCGCGCACTTTCACCAGACGCTCCTGTGACAAGAGGTACCGCACAGAACGGTGACGTATACTTCCAGGCTGTCGAGTCAAGAAACCAGTACTACGATGCAATTCCTGACATCGTAGCACGTTACATGGGTGAGATCAGCGAGCTTACAGGCCGTCAGTATCGTCCATTCTCATACTATGGCGACGAGAACGCAGAGAACATCATCGTTGCCATGGGTTCAGTCACCGATACAATCAAGGAGACTATCGACTACCTCTCAAAGAAGGGTCGCAAGTATGGTCTCATCACAGTCCACCTCTATCGTCCATTCTCAGAGAAGTACTTCCTCAAGGCACTTCCTAAGAACGTGAAGAAGATCGCTGTCCTCGACAGGACCAAGGAGCCAGGTGCACTCGGAGAGCCTCTCTACCTCGACGTAAAGGCACTCTTCCAGGGCAAGCAGAACGCTCCTGAGATCGTAGGTGGCCGCTATGGTCTTTCTTCAAAGGATACAACTCCTGCACAGATCGTCGCAGTATACGACAACCTCGAGCAGAAGGAACCTAAGAACGGCTTCACAATCGGTATCGTCGATGACGTCACCTTCAAGTCTCTCCCTATCAAGAGCGAGATCTCAATCGTGAAGGCAGGCACAACTGAGTGCAAGTTCTATGGTCTCGGTTCAGACGGTACCGTAGGTGCTAACAAGAACACCATCAAGATCATCGGTAGCCACACCGACAAGTACTGCCAGGCATACTTCGACTACGATTCAAAGAAGTCAGGTGGCTATACCTGTTCACACCTTCGTTTCGGTGACGTTCCTATCAAGGCTCCATATCTCGTATCTACTCCTGACTTCGTGGCTTGCCACGTTCCTTCATACCTCACAAAGTATGACGTTCTCAAGGGCATCAAGGACGGCGGCAGCCTCCTTCTCAACAGCCTCTGGGATGAGGAAGAGACAATCAAGAGGATCCCTGACAACGTAAAGGCTATCATCGGCAAGAAGCACATCAAGCTCTACATCATCAATGCGACAAAGATCGCTGCGGAGATCGGTCTCGGTGGTAGAACCAACACCATCCTCCAGTCGGCATTCTTCAAGATCACCAACATCCTTCCATACGAGGACGCAGTGAAGTACATGAAGGACGCTATCGTGAAGAGCTACGGCAAGAAGGGTGAGAACATCGTCAACATGAACTATGCAGCTGTTGACCGTGGCGGCGAGTACGTCGAGGTTTCAGTTCCTGCAGAGTGGGCTAATATCTCAGCCAAGTTCGAGAATCCTAACAAGGACCGCGTTGCTCCAGACTTCGTGAAGAAGGTCGCTGACATCGTGAACGCACAGGCTGGTGACTCACTCCCAGTAAGCACATTCGTTCCTTACGCAGACGGTACAATGCCTGCAGGTACATCAGCATACGAGAAGAGAGGTGTCGCAGTCAAGGTTCCTACATGGAAGACAGAGAACTGTATCCAGTGTAACACCTGTGCATTTGTCTGCCCTCACGCTGCTATCCGTCCATTCCTCCTCACTGAGGAAGAGGCTGCAAAGGCACCGGAGGCACTCAAGACAAAGCAGGGCCTCGCTGCTCTCAAGGAGTACAAGTTCGCTCTCGTTGTTTCAGTTGACGACTGTACAGGTTGTGGTAACTGTGTCGATGTCTGCCCTTCTAAGGAAAAGGCTCTCGAGATGGTTTCATACGAAGGCCAGAAGGCTGAGCAGGAGAACTTCAACTGGCTCCACAGCAAGATCGGCTACAAGGAGAATGCTGTCAACAAGGCTGCAAGCGTCAAGAACGCTCAGTTCGCACAGCCACTCTTCGAGTACTCAGGCGCTTGTGCAGGTTGCGGTGAGACACCTTACATCAAGAACATCACCCAGCTCTTCGGTGATCATATGATGATCGCTAACGCAACAGGTTGCTCTTCAATCTACGGTGCATCATTCCCAGCATCTCCATATTGTACAAACAAGGAAGGTCATGGTCCAGCTTGGGCTAACTCACTCTTCGAGGACTTCTGCGAGTTCGGTCTCGGTATGAAGCTCGGTTCAGACCGTGCACGTGAGACTGTCGCAAGACTCATGACTGAGGGTCTCGAGTGCTCATGCTGCTCAGACGAGATGAAGGCACTCTTCCAGCAGTGGCTTGACAACAAGCAGGACGCAGCTGTTACCCGCGAGGTTGCTGACAAGCTCGTTCCTCTCATGGAGGCTTGCGGTTGCGATACTTGCAAGAAGCTCCTTGAGTACAAGCACTTCATCCCTAGCCGCTGCCAGTGGATCATCGGTGGTGACGGTGCATCATACGATATCGGTTACGGCGGTCTCGACCACGTCCTCGCTTCAGGTGAGAATGTGAACATCCTCGTACTCGATACAGAGGTTTACTCAAATACTGGTGGACAGTCTTCAAAGGCTACTCCTGCAGGTGCGATCGCTAAGTTCGCTGCTTCAGGTAAGAAGATCCGTAAGAAGGACCTCGGTATGATGGCAATGAGCTACGGCTATGTATACGTCGCTCAGGTTGCTATGGGTGCAAGCCCGGTTCAGTACCTCAACGCAATCAAGGAGGCAGAGGCATATGATGGACCATCACTCATCATCGCTTACGCACCTTGTATCAACCATGGTCTCAAGGCCGGTATGGGTCTTAGCCAGAAGGAGGAGAAGCTTGCTGTTGAGAGCGGTTACTGGCATCTCTATCGCTACAACCCTATGCTCGAAGGCACTGACAAGAACCCATTCTCTCTCGACTCTAAGGAGCCAGATTGGAGCAAGTTCCAGGACTTCCTCAAGGGTGAGGTTCGTTTCGCATCTCTCTACAAGCTCTTCCCAGAGCGCGCAGAGGAACTTCTCCAGACAACCGAGGAGTTCGCAAAGGTACGTTACAACACTTACAAGAAGCTTTCAGACAAGTAGTCTGACACTTCATATCAAAGAAAGCCGACCCGTCAGGGCCGGCTTTCTTTTTATATGCTTATCTCTCTGTCCGACTAAGCTGCAGGTATAAGCACTCAGGCCGACCTTTGCGCCCACGCAAGGAGTGGGAGGGGCCCAGCGAAAGCTGGGAGGGTATGGAGGCCGGAGGGCTTATACCCGCAGCTAATTCGCTGGCTTTCAGTGAATTAGCTGTTCTCCTGTAGGACGGATTCGCCTATAGGAAAATGGCTAAAAGTCTGAAGGTCAGGGGATTGGGCGTTTTCCTGTGTGTATCGTCCTAAAAAAAGTTTACCAAAAAAGGTACACTTTTATGG
>JAKSJP010000004.1 GCA_024398105.1 Bacteroidales bacterium
CGTCCTATCTATTTATTGTTCAACGTCGGTAAACTTATTTCAGGACTAGACAGTGGTAGGACTATGGACGTCCGCCAGGGCCGCCCATGCCAGGTCTGCCACCAGGACCACCCATGCCTGGACGACCGCCACCTGGGAATCCGCCGGGACCACCCATGCCTGGACGGCCACCACCTGGGAATCCACCTGGACCATCCATGCCCGGACCTTCAGGAGCGCCTTCCATCTGACGACGTATTGTGCCCATGGTACGGTTTGCCTGGAACCTGCGGAGCTGTTCGAGTGTGAGGACCTTCTGGACCTTGTCCTCATACTGCTTCTCCTCCTTGGTGAGTTCCTGTACCTCTTCTGCAGATGGTGCATTGGCTGCGCCCATTCCAGGGAATCCTCCCATGCCAGGCCTGAAACCACCGGGACCTCCCATACCTGGACGGAATCCGCCAGGACCGCCGAAACCGCCGCCGGCACCTGTGTTCCTCATGACCTTGATTCGGTTGAGATTGATCTTGAGGATCTTATCGTACTGTACCTGGTTGAGACCAAGCTCTGCCTTCATCATGTCGGTCTGCTCGACAGCAAGCTCCTTCATCTGCTTAGCGCTGAGATTGGCAAGGCTTACTCCGTACACCTGTGGCTGAGCATTCGCGCTCAGCGCTGATATGCCGAGGGCAATCGCCATGCATACCATCATTCTTTTAATTTTCATGTCTTTATTGAGTTGTTTTATAATTTTTCGGTCAAACGGCCAAAGATAAGACTTTTTTCTTCAAAAAGCGTAAATTTGTATCCCACAAAAACAAAGCCATGGTTACCATCTACTGTAAAAATACTGGAACAAAGAAGGAATTCAATGAGGGACTGACACTTCTGGAGATCCTTTCCGGTTTTGAATTCGACCAGCCGTATCCAATAATTGCTGCCAAGGTGAACAATGTCACTCAGGGCCTTAAGTTCAGGATATTCAACAGCCGAGACATCGAATTCCTTGATTACAGGGCATATGCGGGCCGTAATGTCTACAGCAGCTCGCTCTGTTTCCTTGCGAGCAAGGCGGCGGAGGATGTCTTCCCTGGTTCGCGTCTTTCGATGAAGCGTCCTATCTCGAAGGGCTATTACTGCACATTGGAGAAGGCTGACGGAAGCCAGTGCACTCCGGAAGATGTGGCGATGATCAGCAGAAGAATGACCGAGATCGTGGAGAAGGACCTTTCGATCCGTCGCCATGAGGTACAGCAGGAAGAGGCGATAGAGATATTCAGGAAGAGGGGCTATGAAGACAAGGTCAAGCTGATCAGCACTACCGATATGGTCTATGTCACTTTCTACACCATAGGGGATTCAATAGACTATTACTGCTATCCTCTGGTTCCGTCGACAGGCTACCTCAAGGTCTGGAGCTTCACTCCATACAAAGGGGGAGTGCTCCTGCGACTGCCGGACAGGCACCATCCTGAACAGCTTGCGCCGTTCTTCGAGCAGCCAAAGACCTTCGATATCTTCACGGAGAGCAACCGCTGGAACAGCATCATGGACCTCGGTACGGTCGGCGACCTCAACATCGCATGCCAGAACGGACGTGCTACCGACCTCATCCAGATATCCGAGGCTCTTCAGGAAAAGAAGATAGTCCAGATCGCCGAAGAGATCGACCGACGTTTCCGCCAGGACCATGGAGTCCGCATAGTGCTTATCACAGGTCCTACCAGCAGCGGCAAGTCCACATTCTGCAAGAGGCTGAGCATTCAGCTCAAGGCCTGTGGCCTCAAGCCTATATCGTTCTCGACAGATGACTATTTCGTGAACAGGGAGGACACCCCGAAGCTTCCTGACGGCAGCTATGACTTCGACAATTTCGATACAGTCGACCATGATGCGCTGCAGAAGGATGTGGTCAGGCTCCTCGCAGGGGAGACTGTCCAGGTCCCTGAATTCAATTTCGTCACAGGAATCAGGGAGTACAATGGTAAGACCCTGGAACTCAGGGACAGAAGCATACTCCTGATCGAGGGAATCCATGCTCTGAATCCTATGCTGACCAACCATGTTCCCGAAAATAAGAAGTTCAAGATCTTCATCAATACGATCACAAGCCTCTCGCTTGACAGCCATAACTGCATTCCTACCAGCGACTACCGTCTGCTCAGACGTATCGTCAGGGATTCGAACAACGGTTCATTCACGGCAGCCCAGACTATCAGCAACTGGCCAAATGTACGCAGGTCGGAGGTGAAGTGGATATATCCTTTCCAGGAAGAGGCTGACGTGCTGTTCAATTCATCATACCTGATCGAGTTCGCCGTGCTCCGCTCACATGCCGAGCAGATTCTTGCGACAGTCAGGAAGAACACTCCTCAGTACAGCGAGGCCAACAGGCTTCTGATGTTCCTGAACTATTTCGTTCCGGTTTCGGATAAGTACGTTCCTGCGACATCGCTCCTGCGCGGTGTCATCGGAGGAAGCAACCTTTAAGAGAAAGACGGATTCCAGCATGCAGACTGCACTTCTGATATTCCTGCTTTGCATAGTCTCGGCGTTTGTGTTCCGGACGACTGGCTTCGGATTCGGAATCGTGATCATGACCGTGCTCCCGTCGCTGATGCCTTCCTATGGCGAGGCGACTGCACTCTCGGGACTGCTGGCCATGAGCATGTCCATCTTCGTGGCGTACAGGATGAGGAAATATGTTACCTGGAAGAGGCTTCTTCCTATGCTCCTGACCTTCGGACTCATTTCGGCAGTGGCGATCTTCACGCTAAAAAGGCTTGATGACGTGGTGCTCAGACGCATCCTGGGCGTGGCTCTGGTGCTGATCAGCATCTATTTCACCTTCTTCAGCAACAAGATCCATATCAAGCCTACTGTTCCGTTCCAGATAGGAGCGGGTACGATCAGCGGTTTCATGGGAGGCTTCTTCGGAATGCAGGGTCCACCGGCGGTGCTGTACTTCGTGTCATCGGAACCTGACAAGGAACACTATCTCGCTATGATGCAGCACTATCTTCTTCTGGGGAACGTGATGATGACCATGGTGCGCTGGCGCAACGGTTTCGTAACCCCGACCGTCGCACTGGACTATCTCTACGGAATCGGTGGCGTGGCCATAGGCGCAACCATAGGCTCCTGGGCATTCCGCAAGATTCCTAACAAGTATTTCAGATATGTGGTATACGGCTACATCGCCGTTGCCGGAATCATAATCTTCGTCTCGGCCTGACGCTACAGTTTCCTGGCTTTTCTGATGACTACAGGGACGAGAGGTGCGTCTGACGAGTCAGTCTGGGTGTTGATTATATTCTCGAACACGTCCCATCCCTCAACTATCTCTCCGAAGATCGTATACTGACCGTCGAGATGAGGAGTTCCTCCTACGGTCTTGTAGACCTCACGCATCTCGTCTGTGAGCTTGATCCTTCCTCCTGTCTGCCTGTCAAGTCTTTCCTGTGTCCTGTCAAGGCCTTCGTCGTCGAACACCTTGCCCCAGGTTACGTATATCTGCATCTGGTAGCTTGACTGTCCCGGGTTGACGTCATCGTCGGCCCTGCCGGCACCGAGGACTCCTTTGCGATGGATTATTCCCTGCTCGAAACGGAACTCGGGATCGACGGAATATTCTTCTCTTGGAACGCTTGTGTACTGAGGAAGTGTCTCGTAGTCAGTGTCTGAGATTCCACCCTGGATCATGAAGTCCTTGATCACTCTGTTGAAGGTCATTCCATCGAAATCGCCCTTGCTTACATGACTGAGGAAGTTGTCCTTGTGGCGTGGTGTCTCATTGTAGAGAAGGAAGGTCATGTCACCCATGCTGGTCTCGAATGTGACCTTGGCTTCTGTATCGTCCCATTCGAACACATACTGGCCGGGAACATCCTCCATTATCCTGTCCTCGAGGTCGGTGATCAGCATGTCGAATTCCAGACGTCCGGCTACTGGTGCCGCTCCGCCCTCGCCGCATGTGAGGGTGAGAGCTCCGTTCGGCTTCTCTCCCTGGCGTATCTGAGGGTCTCCGAGGTCGCTTCTGCGGGCCTGTACGAGTACTCTGTCCTCTTCCCATGCATAGCCGTCAAGCATCTCCACACCACCGTCCTCACGTATGCGGAAGTCCAGGTCATAGTGGTCGACTCCATACCAGTTGTGGATGCGGAAACGGTTTCCCGAGAATGCATCCATGGTCGTCCACTGTCCCTTTGGGTCTCCTGGTGTCACGCTTTTTCCCGTGACTGTCCATAGCGGAGCCTCAGGAGCCTCACCCCAGTAGAGATTGTAGTAGTGACCGCCTTTCCATTTGCGGTCGTGGCCGTATAGATAGACATATGACCATACGCGTCCGGAATTCCTGTCTCCCCAGAATCCTGAGCAGAAAGTATGGTTCGGAACGAACACGAGGGGAGTAATTGCTGCGATAGGAAGATCCTCCAGTCCGGTCTTCACCCAGTAGAAGTTGTTCGCGAAAGAGTCTGCATCCATCACGATGAAACAAGTCGAGTCCTCGATCATGGTAACCCTGAATCGTACGTCGTACCCTGGAACACCATACCAGTCCTTTATCAGATATGTGGAGTCCCCTTCATAGCGGAGCACAGGCCTGGATTCGGGTGAAAGACGGAATGCGTCGGCATAGGTGTCTCGATGCTCCCATGGCCCCGTTGCGCAAGCTATTGTCAGCAGTGAGATGATTGTGGCGAAAAACAGTGTTCGTGCGTTCATGATGGTCGGTTTTCTACGAAGATATGATAATAATTGGTTAACTTTGCCTCACTATTTTGAATTTTTGTACGATGATGGAGAAGAATGCTAAGATCTATGTTGCCGGTCACCGCGGAATGGTGGGCTCGGCTATCGTGAGGGAACTTGAAAGACAGGGCTATACAAATATCATAACAAGGACTCACAAGGAACTTGACCTCTGCAACCAGGCCGATGTCAATGCATTCTTCGAGGCCGAGAAGCCTGACTATGTGTTCCTCGCTGCTGCCAAGGTCGGCGGCATCGTAGCAAACCAGAGCGCCCTTGCTGATTTCATGTATGACAATATGATACTTGAGATGAACGTCATCCATGCTGCTTGGCAGAATGGATGCAGGAAGCTCGAGTTCCTCGGATCCTCTTGCATCTATCCTCGCATGGCACCACAGCCGATGAAGGAAAGCTGCCTGCTTACTTCAGAGCTTGAGAAGACCAATGAGGCCTATGCACTTGCCAAGATCAGCGGTCTGAAGTACTGCGAGTTTCTCAACAGACAGTACGGCACTGACTATATCTCAGTGATGCCTACCAACCTCTACGGTCCTAATGACAACTACCATCCAGAGCATTCTCACGTGCTTCCTGCGCTCATCCGCCGCTTCCATGAGGCAAAACTCGCAGGTGCTCCATCAGTTACATGCTGGGGCGACGGTTCTCCACTCCGTGAGTTCCTCTATGTCGATGACCTCGCCAACCTCTGTGTGTTCCTGATGAACAACTACAGCGGCAACGAGACGGTCAATGCCGGTACGGGCAAGGAACTGACTATCAAGGAACTGACCGAGCTGGTCGCAAAGGTGGTCGGCTACGAAGGCCGCATCGAGTGGGATACGACCCGTCCTAACGGAACCCCTCGCAAGCTTCTCGACGTCTCAAAGGCTGCAAGTCTCGGATGGACATACAAGACCGAGCTCGAGGACGGAATCCGTCTCTCTTATAAGGATTTCCTCGAGAATCCTATGCGCGCTGAACGATAAGTTTCTTTATCTGATATCTGGAGAGGTTTAGTCCAAGTTTTTTGAAACTGGACTAAACCTTTTTCTTTTGTTCGCGTCAAAGGACTAAACACACTAAAAATTATGAAACACTTACTATCGTTCCTATTCACAGCAGCAGCTGCTGTTTATTTCTCTATCGGTGCATCAGCACAGGGTCCTATGGGCGGAGGAATGCCAATGGGTGGCGGAATGCCTATGGGCGGATTCCCAGGAATGGGCATGGGTATGGGCGGCGGCTCATCGACCCAGGACAAGAACTACAGCAAGAAACTATCTAAGATCCTTACGGCAGACCAGTTCCAGAAGTGGGAAGAGGCTCAGGCTGCAAAAGCAGCTTCAAAGTCTGCCAGGGGAGGTTTCCAGATGCCGGAGGGTTTCCAGCTTCCAGAAGGATTCACCCCAGGCCAGATGCCTCAGGGAATGCCACAGGGAGCACCTCAGGGAATGCCACAGGGAATGCCGGAAGGTTTCCAGATGCTTGAAGGTGGCTTCCAGATACCACAGGGCGCAGCAGAAGCAGCCGTTGAAGTCAGCGAGGAAGATTCGCTTGAGTCTGCGATCGGCTCACTCACCGGAGCAGACATCAAGAGGCTTGCTCAGCTCAGGACCGACAGGATGGTCAGCGAGCTCGGCCTCAATGCAGACCAGGCAAAGAAACTCCTCAAGCTCAATTCAAATGACATCCGTATCCGTCAGAACTCAGGCGGTGGCGGAATGGGCATGGGAGGCATGATGGGAGGTATGCCGATGGGTGGCATGCCAATGTTCTAGAAAACGGGCGCAGGTCGCCCGTTTTTTTATGCAATTTCCCATAATATATAGTATCACAATTCTATTTTTTATGTAGTTTTGCATTCGCAAACTGCAAACCTGCGCCGCAAGCTCAGGCATGTGTAACTAACCAACCCTTTTTATGGGAAATGAGAAAAATACTTATTCTTCTTACTACTTTATTAAGTGGTTCGTTAGCCTTCGCTCAAGAGGCTGAGACCACTACCGGCAATGATCTCGAAGTCCGTATCATCCCACGCTTCGAGCTGAATCCCTATGCACCGACGACAGGCGGTAGCTGGGACATTGACTTAGGGGTTACTTCTCTCTACACACAGATCGAGGGCAGCATCGGAGACCATGTCTCCTATTTCTTCTCAAACCATTGGCTCTCGACCGATCCGGCTTCTCTTTACGTGATCGACGAGGATGGCGAAAGATCCGCCAATCTATTCCGCAACGACAACCTCAACTGGCTCGACATGGGCTATGTGAACCTCAATTTCGGATCATGGGACTTTACACTCGGTAAGGATATGCTCATGGTTGGTTCATACGAGGAGGATGCGTACGATTATGACAGCCACGCAAATCTGAATTCATATTTCTGGAATGCCGCACAGGTATATCAGTGGGGCGCGAAGGTAGCATGGACATCACCTGATGAGAGTACTCAGCTCTTGGCACAGGTCATGTCTTCTCCTTTCTCATGCCGCCTGTTTGGCGCTTCATGGTTCGGTGAGGAAGAGGGCCATCTGAAGACCTTATCGCTCGGCTGGTATGGTGATTTCGACTGGTTCGCACCTATATGGTCAGTGAACATGATGGAATATGCCAAGGGCAAGTATCTGAAGATGCTCGGACTTGGCAACCAGTTCTATCTGGGTGATTTCACCCTTACTCTTGATTGGATCAGCAGAATTACTGATTTCAATGAGAAAAGTGGCCGTGGAATGACCCTGAATGCTTCTGCACTTTACAATCTCAACGATAAGCTTGAATTCTTCGTGAAGGGTGGACTGGATACTCCGGCTTCTCTCGGAAACGAGTATTTCTTTGATATCTTATCATACGAGGACGACGGATTCGTGGCGTCGACACTGTATGACAGCAACGTCTTCTCTCCGAATAAATACGTCTTCGGAGGTGCCGGCGTGCATTATTATCCGCTGCGTGACAGCCAGGACCTCAGGATCCATGCAGTCGCTGCGTACAACAATTTCGCTGAATCTGTGTCGCTCAACCTCGGCGTCACATACAATTTCAGCCTTACCAATCTTCTCAAGAAATAATTTTCCCATATACAGATAATGGTTCCACAGGATACTATCATCAAGATTGAGCACCTTTCCAAGTCGTTTGACGGAAAGACAGTGCTCCAGGATATCAATCTGGATATCCGCAAGGGTGAATTCATTACTTTCCTCGGCCCTTCCGGCTGCGGAAAGACGACTCTTCTCCGCATGATCGCGGGCTTCCTCAAGCCTGATGACGGAACTGTCTACATGGAAGGAAAGGACATCACTGACCTTCCACCTCATCTTCGCAGCCTCAACACTGTGTTCCAGAGATACGCTCTCTTCCCACACCTTGACGTCTATGACAATGTCGCTTTCGGCCTCAAGCTCAAGAACGTCCCCGAGGATGAGATTGACAAGAGAGTACGCAAGGCTCTGAAGATGGTCAGCATGAGCGACTATGAGGACAGGGATGTCAACTCGCTTTCAGGCGGTCAGCAGCAGCGTGTTGCCATTGCCAGGGCTATCATCAACCAGCCTCAGGTGCTTCTTCTTGACGAGCCTCTCTCGGCGCTCGACCTCAAGATGCGCAAGGACATGCAGATGGAGCTCAAGCAGATGCACAAGCAGCTCGGCATCACCTTCATCTACGTGACCCATGACCAGGAGGAGGCTCTGACGCTTTCAGACACAGTCGTCGTCATGAACGAGGGCAAGATCCAGCAGATCGGAACTCCTGAGGACGTATACAACGAGCCTCAGAACTGCTTCGTGGCTGACTTCATCGGCGAGAGCAACCTCTTCAACGGCCTCATGCTCGAGGACAGGAAGGTGGCTTTCATGTACCATGAATTCGAATGCGTCGACGAAGGCTTCGGCGAGAGGGCTTCGGTTGACGTCGTAGTACGTCCTGAGGACATCTACATCATGCCTGTGACAGGAAAGGAGCAGTTCACCGGAAAGGTGACTTCATGCATATTCAAGGGCGTCCATTACGAGATGACAGTCGTCACTGACACAGGATTCGAGATCCTCGTCCAGGACTACAACGCCTTCGAGGGAGAAGTCGGCATGATGATCAAGCCGAACGACATCCAGGTCATGAGGAAGGAATGCAGGAACAACTGCTTCGAAGGAGTGATGACCTCGGAGACCAGCGTCGAGATGCTCGGCGTCGAGTTCGAGTGTGAGAATACCGGCCTCGAGAAGGGCGACAAGGTCAAGGTCGAGGTTGAGTTCACCGATGTGGATCTCATGGACAGCCAGGACGACGGTACATCATGGGGTCAGATCGATTCGATCCTCTTCAAGGGAAGGCATTATTTCATCACCGTGAAGACTGATGACGGCGAGAAGGTGTTCGTCGAGACAGACGACATCTGGGACAAGGGTGACCTCGTCGGCATCAACATTCCGGCTAAAGATATGAAGATCAGCAAGATTTCGTAAGAGAATGGCTAATTTCCTCTCAAAGGCAGTATCCCGTAGAGCAAACTGGGCTGTACCTTACGCAATATTCCTGCTCGTTTTCGTCGTGCTCCCGCTGGTGCTCATCGCGGTCTATGCACTGACGGATGCCACAGGACACTTCACCTTCCAGAACTTCGTGAAGTTCGCACAGGAGAAGGAGTCTGTGAACACCTTCGTGTATTCGCTCGGAATAGCGATCATCACGACTGTGTTCTGTGTGCTTCTGGGCTATCCTGCTGCCTATATCCTCAGCAACAGGCAGCTCAACAGGTCCAAGGTCACGATCATCCTGTTCATCCTGCCGATGTGGATCAATGTCCTCATCAGGACCCTCGCTACAGTGTCTCTCTTTGATTTCCTCAGACTGCCGCTCAGCCAGGGTGCCCTGATCTTCGGTATGATATATAACTATCTCCCGTTCATGATCTATCCGATCTATAACGTCCTTGAGAAGATGGACCATTCCCTCGTGGAGGCCGCCGAGGACCTCGGCGCCACATCATCGCAGGTGTTCCGCAAGGTGACCGTGCCTCTCTCGATGCCTGGCGTGATGAGCGGAGTGCTCATGGTGTTCATGCCTACGATGTCGACCTTCGCCATCGCTGAACTCCTCACTTCCAACAACATCAAGCTTTTCGGTACGATCATCCAGGAGAATATCAACAACACAATGTGGAACTACGGTGCAGCCCTGTCGCTCATAATGCTGATCATCATCGGCCTTACGAGCCTCATAAACGGAGGTGACACCGGTGAAGGAGAAGGAGGGCTCATCTGATGAAAAAGTTCTTTGCCCAGCTCTATGTCTGGATACTCCTGGTGATGCTCTATGCACCTATCCTGATCATCATGATCTTCTCGTTCACCAAGGCCAAGGTGCTCGGCAGCTGGACAGGCTTCTCGCTTGACCTCTACGCCAACATCTTCTCCGGCGGTGTGAAGAGCTCGATGCTCATGGCTATTGCCAACACCTTCATCATCGCGACAGTCGCTTCGATAGTCTCCATGGTCCTTGGGACCGTGTCGGCGATAGGTATCTTCAATATGAAGGGAGGCTACCGCAAGGCCATCACCTTCGTGAACAACGTGCCTATGCTGAACCCTGATATCATCACCGGTATCTCGCTCTTCCTTCTCTTCGTCAGCCTCGGCATGTCACAGGGATATCTGACAGTGATCCTTTCGCATATCGCTTTCTGTACACCTTATGTGATACTGAGCGTGATGCCAAAGCTCCGCCAGATGAACCCTAACATCTATGAGGCGGCGCTTGACCTTGGAGCAACTCCTGCCCAGGCGCTCTGGAAGGTCATAATCCCGGAGATTCGGCCAGGCATGATCTCAGGACTCATCCTGGCTTTCACTATCTCGATCGACGACTTTGCAGTAACCCTCTTCACAAAGGGCAACAACGGTCTCGAGACTATCTCGACATACATCTACGCGGATGCCCGCAAGGGAGGTCTCACCCCTGAACTCCGCGCGCTTTCAACCCTTATTTTCGTGGCAGTGCTCGCACTTCTTATCATCATCAACGTCCGTCAGGCAAGGATGCAGAAGAAGGCTGCCGAAAATGCAATGACAATTAACAAGACAAGATAATTACAGTAGTAAATGAACAGAATCAAAGTTTCCCTTGCAGCTGTCATCGCTGCATTGACCATGGTACCGGCTTTCGCTGCAGGTGACAAGAACAGCGACAACGACCGCCAGCATGTGCTCAAGATCTATAACTGGGCGGACTACATCGACGAGGACCTCCTCTATAATGAGTTCCCTAAGTGGTACAAGGAGCAGACAGGTGAGGACATCAAGATCGTCTACAGCCTTTTCGACATCAATGAGATCATGCTCACCAAGATCGAGAAGGGCCATGAGGACTACGACGTGGCCTGTCCTTCAGACTATATCATCGAGAGGATGCTCCGCAATGACCTCCTCCTTCCATTGAACAAGGATTTCGGCGATACTCCCAACTACCTTGAGGAGAGTGTGTCTCCTTTCGCCAAGATGATGTTCTCGAAGCTCGAGGCTTCAGGCAAGGATGCCAATGACTATGCGGTCGGCTATATGTGGGGCACCACCGGTTTCCTCTATAACAGCGCATACGTCAACGACGATGAGGTTACATCATGGAGCGCCATCAGGAATCCTAAGTTCGCAGGCCATCTTTTCGTGAAGGACGCCTTCAGGGATGTCTACGGACCGCTTCTGATGATGCTTCGCCAGGATGACCTCAATTCAGGAAAGGTGACTCGCCACCAGCTTGCATTCGATACCAGCGACGAGTCTATCGCTCTCGTAGAGGAGTATCTCAAGTCATGCAAGGAGAATATCGCAGGCTGGGAGCAGGACTTCGGCAAGGAGCGTATGGTACAGGGCAAAGGCTGGCTCAACCTTACCTGGAGCGGTGACGCTTCATGGGCTATCGAGGAGGCTGCCGAGCTCGGCGTAGACCTTCGCTATACAGTCCCTGAGGAAGGATCTAACTACTGGTTCGACGGCTGGGTGATCCCTAAGTACGCCAAGAACCAGAAGGCTGCCAACTACTTCATCAACTTCATGTGCAAGCCTGAGAACGCAATCCGCAACATGAATGAGATCGGCTATGTCAGCGTATGTGCTTCTCCGGAGATCCTCGAGGCTATGGAGGATCCTGAGGCTTATCCTGAGACCGTGAATGTGTCATATATGTTCGGCGAGGGTGCTGATTCTCTCCATCTCAATCCAGTAATGTATCCTGACCAGAGTGTGATCGACCGATGCGACATGATGCACGATTCAGGTGACCGTACAGACGCTCTCCTTGAGATGTGGTCAAGAGTAAAGGGTGACAATATGAGCATGATCATCTATGTGGTGATCGCAGTCGCTATCCTTGCAGTGGCTTATGCGGCATACGCAAGCAACAAGAAAAAGAAGTCCCACAGACGTAAGACACGCAGATAATGGATCTTAAGAGGATAATCAATCCGTGGGTAGGCGAGGCTGCATATAACTGCTTCGCCTGCTGCCCTGACAATCCTATCGGCCTCAAGATGACATTCGCCGAGGACGGGGACTATATCGTATCAAAGTGGACTCCGACCAATGACTACATGAGCTGGATCGACACTCTCCATGGTGGCATCCAGGCAGTTCTTCTTGACGAGATCTGCGGATGGGTGGTTTCCCGTAAGCTGAAGACGGCAGGCGTGACCTCCAAGATGGAGACTCGCTATAAGCATCCGGTGTCAATCTCAGGAGGTGAGATTACCCTCCGCGCGAAGATCCGCGAGCAGCGCCGCAATATCATCATCATCGATGCTGAGCTTCTTGATGGCAACGGTGTGGTGTGCACGGAGGCTGTGTCCACTTTCTTCGCATTCTCCCGCGAGAAGGCAGAGAAGGACATGCTTTTCCGTGACTTCAAGGTAGAAGGCGAGGAATAACTGCCGGCAGAGGTATTTTCCCCGGGACTGTGACAACGGGCGCCCAAGAACTTGGGCAAAAGGGCGCCCTTATGCCACAGTCCCGGGGAATTCTGTCTGTCGGCACTACAGCAGCTCGAGGCCTAGACCAGGACGGTCGGGGAGCCAGAGCTTACCCTCATGGACCTCGACGCCGCGGAATCGGTCGTTGCTTATCAGGAGGTTGCCGTCGAGATCGGCGAAGTCGACTGCAGGAGAGAGCTGGGCTGCGGCGGAGACTGCACATGAAGTCTCGGTCATGCAGCCTATCATCACCTTCATGCCCTCGGCTCTGGCGTAATCCACCATCTTCTTTGCCTCAAGCATTCCGGTACACTTCATCAGCTTGATGTTGATGCCTGTAAAGGCTCCCTTGATGGCAGGGATGTCGCGAAGCCTCTGTATCGACTCGTCAGCAAAGACCGGGAGCGGGCTCTGCTGGGTCACCCATGCGATGTCGTCCAGCTGTTCCTTAGGCATAGGCTGCTCGATCATCACGATACCATTTTCCTTGAGCCAGTGGATCATGTCGATTGCCTGGTACTTATCTTTCCAGCCCTGGTTTGCATCGACGGCGATAGGGAGGTCCGTCACTTCGCGAATCGCTGAAATCATCTGCTTGTCGGTGTCCAGGCCGACCTTGACCTTCAGGATGTTGAACTGTCCTGCGACCTCTACGGTCTTCGCCTTGACTACATCGTCCGTGTCGATTCCGATAGTATATGTGGTGTCCGGCGTCTTCTCCGGATTCAGACCCCAGATGCGGTACCATGGCTGCCCCATCAGCTTTCCGACCAGGTCGTGGAGGGCGATGTCCACTGCTGCCTTCGCGGCAGTGTCGCCTTCGGACAGGCTGTCGACATAGGCCATTATGTCTTCGATGCAGAACGGATCGTTGAACTGACCTAGGTCGACTTTCTCAAGGAATGCACAGACGGACTCGACGCTCTGGCCGAGGTATGGAGGCATCGATGCCTCTCCGTATCCTGTATAGCCTTCGTAGTCGATCTGGACCTGGACGTCAGGAGTGGTCGTCCTGGAGTAGGAAGAGACGGTGAAGGTATGGGTGAGGCTAAGTTCGTAAGGGAAGTAGCTGAGTTTCATCTTTCCACCTCTGCCTGTGACGGTGCCATGGGTGGAATCCTTGCCTGAGTTGCAGGCGGTGAGGCCTGTTGCCATGATACCGAGACCGGCGGCTGCGAGAGCAGAGGTCTTGAGGAAGTCGCGTCTTTGCATGATTTCGAAGATTAATTGATGCAATTTAGCGATTTTTAAAAACAATTTCCTATATTTGATTGATTTGTGGCATATATTGTGCTGCATGTCATACCGCGATATACTAACAGGCATTCATAACATAAAACTAAACGAATATGTCAACTTACAAGATTATTGATGTTCAGGGCATCGGTCCTGTCTATGCAGAAAAGCTCATCGCTGCTGGTATCGAGAACACAGATCAGCTTCTTGAGAAGGGTGCTACCGCTAAGGGTCGTCAGGCTCTTGAGGAAGCTACAGGCATCACCTCTAAGCTCATCCTTACATGGGTCAACCATGCTGACCTCTACAGAATCAAGGGTGTAGGCCCTCAGTTCGCAGAGCTTCTCGAGGCTGCTGGTGTCGACACAGTGAAGGAGCTTGCACACCGCAACGCTGCAAACCTCGCTGCCAAGATGCTTGAGGTAAACGAGGCAGAGCACAGAACAAAGAGAGTTCCTGTAGAGTCTGAGATCCAGGCTATGATCGACCAGGCTAAGGAGCTTCCAGGAGTCCTGACTTACTAATCTTACCGGATAAAGTCGGAGCCGATCCTCAAAGGGTCGGCTTTTTTTGTGCTCTTTTGAGAAATTGTCGCTATCTTGCATAGATTAGGAAAAATGTCGGCAATGGCTGGTCTGGACCTCAATATCCTTGATTTCTCAGGGGCTTTCTCGGAAGAAGGCCTTGGTCAGGCCGTCGCTGGCAGTATGAGTGGGATCAATGTCCGGACGATAGACTGCAAGGACATCGAAGGAACCAACTGCTACTGCGAGGATGAGGCCCAGGAAGAGATACTGAGACGCTTCACTCATGCGCTTGCAACGGATGCTTCCGATGAAGGACGTATGCAGCTCAGCTGGATCGACACAGGGGATTATCACCATCTCTCGAAGATGACGGTCAGTGAGGCGGCTCGTCGCTGCGGAAAGCTGACGGTCATCCAGATCGATCACCATCCCGACATGCAGGAGCCTGCTTTCGGGGGAATCCTCAGCTGCGGAGGATGGCTCAGAAGCCTTCTGGAGGAATGCGAGGATGTCGACAAGGCTTTTGTCGTCGGAATAAGTCCTGAGCTTGCCGGCGAATGTGGAGGATTCGCAGACCGGGTGACAGTCTTCGACAAGGAGGCGGTAAGGCAGGATGCCGAAGGGGAAGGCCCGGGAATCGTTGACCGGATATGCGAGGCCGTACGCGGCCGCAAGGTGTTCTTCTCGATCGACAAGGACGTGCTCGGACGGGAATGGTCAAGGACGGACTGGGACCATGGTACCATGAGCCTGGAATACCTCTGCCAGGCCGTCAGGCGTGTCGCCGCCGTCTCGGAAATCGTCGGAGTCGACATATGTGGCGGCATCACCTCGGCAAAAGGTGGGTCTGGTGAGGATTACGCGGTCAACCTGAGGACAGACCTGCGTATACTGGAACTGATACAGAAAGAACTCAGATATTAGCTATCTTTGTACAAATAGATGAAAAAGATATGAAATTCAGATTGATATACCTTGCTCTTGCGGTAGCTGTACTCAGCTCCTGCGGAGGATCTGTCGACGGACTTGAGCCGGAAATGGTGAATGTGCCAGCCGGAACGTTCTCATTCGGTTCGATGCCGAACAAGTCGCTTGTGAAGGGCGCTGATGCTCCACACCAGGTGATAATGGACTCGTATTATATCAGTGCGGAGCCTGTAAGCGCGGAGCTTTGGGACGCAGTGATGGGAACCAAGCTTTCAGCCAAGGGATTCGCGGCTGTCAGCAGCGTCTCTGCGAAGGACTGTGAGAAGTTCGTGGCGAAGCTTTCCAAGATGACAGGCAAGGACTATGTGGTCCCTAGCGAGCAGATGTGGGAATATGCCTGCCGTCAGGGTGCTTTCCAGCCGATCAAGGGAGCGTATGAATGGTGCTCGGAATATTTCAACGGCTCAGACGTCAATAAGGTCACACGCTCAGCATCCGAGAGGACGGAGACTCCTGAGTATGCCAAGAGCGGTTCCATTACCTTCAGGATTGCCATCGCTGGCGGTGAGAAGGCAGACAGCAGGATCGTAGATGCCATGGAAGGCAGACAGACTTCAAGGGAGAATGTCTGCGCTGACGAGTCGGTCGAGCTGAACGGAGTGAAGTTCAATATGATAGCGGTGAAGGGCGGTCAGATCCTTATCGGCGGCACTTCTGAGCAGAATCCATATCAGGAAGAGGATGAGGTCCCTCCTTACGGAGTCCAGGTCGCAGATTTCGAGATAGCGCAGACAGAGGTTACGGTCGCTCAGTGGCTCGCAGTCATGCCGGTGCTTCCGGTCGGCAATTATGAGTCAGAACCTCAGAAGCCGGTGATCAATGTCTCATGGTATGCTGCACAGGAGTATATACTGAAGCTCAACGAGCTGACAGGCAGGACCTTCCGCCTTCCGACAGAGGCAGAGTGGGAGTATGCGGCACGTGGCGGAATCAAGTCCGGCGGCTACCGTTATGCCGGTTCAAACCAGGTGCTCAGCGTCGCAGTACATGAGAAGAATTCCGGCAATCTCAAGGTAAAGGAGGTCAAGACCCTTGGCCGCAATGAACTTGGACTTTACGATATGTGTGGAAACGCATGGGAATGGTGTCTGGATGCCTATGCAGCATATGGCGCAAAGGCTGAGGATCCTCAGATAAAGGTCATGAGGGGAGGAAGCGCCGCTTCTAAGTGGGATGCATGCCGTGTGTCGAACCGCTCCGCCATCCCTGCCGACAACCTCAAGGGAACATTCGGTTTCAGACTTGCAATCTAGAAATACACTGGGAAGATGAAAAAGAAAATCCTATATCTTGCTTTCCTGTTTCTGTTGTCAGCCGTCTATTTCGTCTTTGACGGGGATGGCGGCGATGATCCACAGACTCCACAGCAGACCCAGCAGCAGTCACAAGTTCAGACGGATAATCTCATAGGTCTTGAGATTCCGTTCATGGCTGATGACAAGACTGTCATCGAGCATATGGGCTATACCTTGTCGTATAATTCTGAATACAGGATTCCGAACTGGGTGGCTTATGAACTGCAGGACTCTGAACTTTACGGAGACCTCGACCGCGCGGAGAAATTCTCTCCGGACCCGCTCGTCAAGGGACATCAGGCCTATGACAGCGACTATGTGGGTTCCGGCTATGACAGGGGACACATGGCCCCTGCAGGAGATATGAAATGGAGTACACAGGCCATGGAAGAGAGTTTCTACCTCTCGAATGTCTGCCCTCAGAACCATAACCTCAATGCCGGCGTATGGAACGACCTCGAGAAGAAGGTACGCCAGGAAGCCAGGTACTATGGCAAGCTCTGGGTGGTCTGCGGTCCTATAGTTGACAGCAACAGGCACGGAACTGTCGGTAAGAACAAGGTGGTAGTCCCGGATTCGTTCTTCAAGGCCCTGCTCGCGCAGAACAAGGATGGAAAATATATCTCAATCGCTTTCGTGTTCCCTAACGAGGCAGGAGACAACGGACTCGCATCATATGCCATGACAGTCAACGAACTCGAGAAGCTGACTGGCATGGACTTTTTCTACAACCTGGACCAGAAAGTACAGGAAAAGACGGAGGACAGCTACGATCTCTGGACAGACTGGAGAATCAGGTAGCATGGACATGGATAGATAATAAACAGTTGAAAGATATGAAATTCAGAACATTGGTCGCTATCGCGGCACTTGCGGCTGCATTCAGTGCATGCCAACCTAAGGATCCATTCGTGGTGAAGACCACCTCGGGTCTTGTCAAGGGAATCGAAGAGGAAGGCACGATGGCCTTCAAAGGTATCCCTTACGCAAGGATCGAGCGTTTCATGCCACCTCAGCCGGTGGAGAAGTGGGATACCATCCGCATCTGTGACAAGTTCGGTCCGCAGGTGATGCAGAGCGCACGTGGGGAGATGCCGGAGGACAAGATGTCAGAGAAGAATTCCAGCGTCCTCAATGTGTGGACGACAGACACCAAGGCAAAGAAGCCTGTCATGCTCTGGATACATGGCGGTGGCTTTGACTCAGGATCCGCTGCAGGCAGCCCGGGAATGGGCCTTGCGAAGAAGGATGTGGTCCTCGTCAGCCTTAACCATAGACTCAATATCCTCGGCTTCCTTGATCTTTCTCAGTTCGGCGAGAAGTACAGGTATTCAGGAAATGCCGGCATGATCGACATTGTCTACGCTCTCAAATGGATCAAGGACAATATCAGGAACTTCGGAGGCGACCCGGGGAATGTGACTATCTTCGGCGAGTCAGGTGGCGGCGGAAAGGTCGCTACACTGATGTGCATGCCTGAGGCCCAGGGCCTCTACCACAAGGCTATCATCATGAGCGGTACTATCCTCAATGTCAATGACAAGCAGATGGCTCAGGAACTTGGCGCGGCTGTCCTTTCAGAGCTTGGAATCGCTCCTGCCGACGTCGACAAGATCGCTGATGTCCCTTACCGTGAGCTTGCAGCTGCCGGCCAGAGAGCCATGGCGAAGAGCATAGGTACCAGGACTCCTGGAACTCCTATGATGTGGGGATTCGGTCCTGCTCCTGACGGAGAGACCCTTCTCCAGCAGCCTTTCCAGCCGGATCTTTCTCCAATCTCGGACGACATCCCAGTGATGATAGGAACGACATTGAACGAGCTTCAGAGAAATGTCTACAATATCGAGCAGATGTCATGGGACGAGGCAAAGGAGATGCTTGAGCCTGTCTTCGGGGAGCTTACTGACGAGCTTATCTCCGAGTTCAGGTCTTCATATCCTGAACTTCGCCCTCAGGACCTCGTATCTCTCGACAGGATGTTCCGTCCTAAGACCATCATCACTGCTGATACGATTTCAGTCAGGAAGAAGGCTCCTGTCTATATGTACATGTACAATGTGAAGTCTCCTGTATCGCATGCTGCGACCCATGGCGACGAGCTCGCATTCTGCTTCAACACTCTTCATCTTTCTCCGCGCCAGGTTCCGAACCCTACATACGACGACCTCAAGGCTGCGGACATCATGAGTGAGTCGTGGGCTAACTTCGCGAAGTATGGCAATCCTAACGTGGCCGGACTTCCTGAGTGGCATCCTTATACTCCTGAGAACGGTGAGCTTCTTACCTTCGACTACAATATCGAGATCAAGAACAACTTTGACCGCCGTCTCCAGGAAATCATCAACGAATGCTGTTTCAGGCAGCTTGATGAATTCAACGCTAAACACGGAAGATAATGGCTGAAAGAGCAACAGACAAGCTTGCAAGAGTCATCCTGACGACTCTGACGGTCTGCGCCGCACTTGCGGTCTGCTGGCTGTTCAGAAGCGTGCTGATCTATATGGTCCTGGCGGCTCTCCTGGCTTTTCTTGGAAGACCTATATATGTGTGGCTGAGGAAGTTGTCTGTCAAGGGCCATCATTGTCCTGACTGGCTTGCCGCTGCACTTACCATAGTCGTGATACTCTCGGCTCTGGCATGTCTGGTCCTGGTGGTCGTTCCTGTGGTGTCAGGGGTGATCCGGGATATCTCGAAGGCGAACATCGAGAACATGGCTCAGGCTGTGTCCGTCCCTCTTTCACAGTTCAACCATGACCTTATAAGGAACTTCCCGTCGCTTGGCAGGGACTTCAAGATAGAGAATGTGGTCTATGCCCAGCTCGTGGACATGCTGGACCTCGGTTCAGTGTCTTCTGTAGTGGGTTCCGTAGCTTCATTCTTCGCTTCGTTCGGCGTAGCGTTGTTCTCGATGGTATTCATCGCCTTCTTCTTCATCAGGGACCCTCATATATTCACCTCGATAGTGACTGCATTCATGCCTGACTCCATCGAGTCGAAGATGAAGGAATCCTTCACGGAGATCGGTGAGCTTATCTCAAGGTACTTCGTCGGGCTTGTGCTGGAGATACTCGGAGTCTCTCTGATCAATTTCCTGGGCCTTTTCTTCATCGCGAGGATGGGCTTCAGGTATTCGATAGGTATCGCCTTCCTGACTGGTCTGTTCAACGTCCTTCCATATATCGGACCTCTGCTTGGCGGAGTCCTTGGACTGGTGCTGAGCCTGACCATCAAGTATGTATGCGCTACCTCTCTGGGCATCGCAGTCGGACTTCCGGCGTTCATCGCGATAATAATAGGCATCTTCTGGTTCACCCAGCTGGTCGACAACTATGTCTACCAGCCGCTGATCTACTCGAACAGCGTCAAGGCGCATCCGCTTGAGATCTTCATAGTGATCCTTGCTGCGGGTTCAGTGTTCGGCATACTCGGAATGCTCGTGGCGATCCCTGGATACACGGTTGCCCGTGTGATAGCGATCAAGTTCTTCGGCGACGTGAAAGCCATCAGGATGCTGTCCCATACAGTCAAGAACAAGAAAACAGAATAGATATGAAAAGAATAGTATTGGTACCGATGCTCGCTGCGGCTCTCAGCCTCAGTGCTTCGGCTCAGAAGAAACCGCTCGACCATTCGGTCTACGATTCATGGGAGAGTGTCACAGGCATGGACCTGAGCGACGACGGTGATATATTCACCTACGTAGTCTCTCAGCAGGAGGGTGACACCCGTCTTGTGATAACCAACCGTCTTACGAAGCAGACGGTCAGTGTGGACCGCGGAGGTGCTGCACAGATCACTCGTGACGGAAGATGGGCGTTCTTCACGATCAAGGCACCGTTTGCGGATACACGTGCCGCGAAGATAGCCAAGAAGAAGGCTGACGAGATGCCTAAGGATTCCCTTGGTTATGTGGACCTCAGGACATTCGAACTCAGGAAGATCGCAGACGTCACATCCTTCCGCCTTGCAGGAGAGAAGAGCGACCTTGTACTCTACATGCCTAAGACAAATGAGAAGGAGGCTAAGTGCGCTGTAATCTTCGATCCTGCTACAGAGCGCAGGGACAGCCTCAAGCATATCGACCAGTATGTCTTCGACAAGGCCGGAAAGCGTCTTGCCGCAACATTCAAGAAGGACAAGAAAGACTCGCTGTCGGTGAACGAGGTAGCACTGTTCGAACTCGGTACCATGGACAAGAAGACTCTTTCGCAGGATCTCAAGTACTATTCGGCACCGGTGTTCAATGAGGCCGGCGACAAGCTGACATTCCTCGCTTCTGCGGATTCGAACGACACAGGCAACAAGCACTGCGCCCTCTGGCTCTATCAGGATATCGTGACAGGCAAGGGAAAGAAGGCTGTAAAGAGCTCAAAGATCGAGGAGATCATCCCTCAGAGCTATGCTCTCGGCAAGCTTTGTCTCACAGAGAACAGCACTCCTTCATTCTCGAAGTCGTCAGGCAGGATAGTGCTCGGCATGGCTGAGTGCATGCCTCCGAAGGATACCACGATCGTCGAGTTCGAGTCGGCTCAGCTCGATATCTGGAACTATGACATCTATATGACACCTCCGATGCAGAAGGCCCGCCTCGATCAGCTCAGGAAGGCTACCGTGGACGCTGTCATCAATCTTTCCGATCCTGGCAAGGTGGTGCTTCTTTCTGACAGTATATTCGAGAACATCAGCTTTGCTGACGGAGCAGACTGTGCATGGGCCCTTGCAGTCGACAGCAGACCTTACCAGATCAGCTCTACATGGGACAGCAATGACTACTGTGATGTCGCTCTCGTGAACCTTGCAGACGGCTCACGCAAGACAATCTTCACCAAGCTCAACGGAAGCGCAGCTATCTCTCCTGCAGGAAAATACATCTACTGGTACAGCAACGACGACCTTGGCTGGCATACCTACAGGATCTCTGACGGACAGGAAGTCAATGTGACAGCTTCAGCTGGCGTGGCATTCTACGACGACGAGGATGATCATCCTATGGTTCCGCCATATTATGACAGACCTCACTGGATGGACGGTGACGAGGGATTCATCATCTCTGACAAGTACGATATGTGGAAGTTCGATGCCGACGGCAAAGGCTTTGTATGCCTCACCCTGGGCAGGGGACGCGATGAGAACCTCCAGCTGAGCTATCTTGCTCTGGCAAAGGACGATACCTACGCTGCACTCAGAAGACTCGGTGCTTCCAGGACTATCGGAAAGAAGGATGTGGTCTTCCTCACGGTCTTCGACAGGACTACCAAGGAGAACGGCTACGCTACAGTCTCTGTGGATAAGCTTGGCATCATCAATCTTCTCAAGGAGAAGCACTCATTCCTCTCTCCTGTGAAGGCACGTAATGCTGAGGCATATGCATTCAGGATGGGCGATACCCAACATTCACCTGACGCATATCTTGCTTCAGATCTCTTCGGCGGCAGGGAGAAGATGTCTTCTATCAACCCTCAGCAGTCTCAGTACAACTGGGTGAATAATCAGCTTGTCCACTGGACCGCCTATGACGGTACAAAGCTCGACGGTATGCTCATCACCCCTGAGGACCTTGATCCGAACAAGAAGTATCCGATGATGATCTACTTCTACGAGAAGTACTCGGAGAACCTCTACTCATATTTCACTCCGGCTCCAAGCCGCTCGACGGTGAACCTTTCGTTCTTCGCAAGCCGTGGATACGTGGTGTTCGTTCCGGACATCGTCTACAAGGACGGTCATCCAGGCGAGAGCGCATACAACTGCATCTGCTCAGGTGCGGAGGCTATGTGCGAGCAGTTCAAGTTCATCGACAAGGACCGCATGGCGATCCAGGGTCAGAGCTGGGGCGGCTACCAGACCGCTTACCTAGTCACCCGTACCAACATGTTCGCAGCTGCGGGAGCAGGTGCTCCTGTCGGCAACATGACCAGTGCCTACGGCGGAATCCGCTGGGAGTCAGGTCTTGTCCGCGCCATGCAGTATGAGCACGGACAGAGCCGTATCGGCAAGTCTCTCTGGGACGAAGGCGGCCTTGATCTCTACATCGAGAACTCTCCGATCTTCCACGCCGACAAGTGCACTACTCCTACCCTTATCATGCACAACGACGCTGACGGCGCGGTTCCATGGTACCAGGGAATCGAGTTCTTCATGTCACTCCGCCGCTTCGGCAATCCGGCATGGCTTCTCCAGTACAACAACGAGGCACACAACCTCAATGAACGCCGCAACAGCAAGGATCTCTCGATCCGTCTGTCCCAGTTCTTCGACCACTATCTCAAGGGCGAGTCTATGCCAGCCTGGATGAAGGACGGCGTGCCTATGACACGCAAGGGTCAATACTACGGATACGAGCTTTCAGAGTAGCATGAGAGTAGTAATACAGAGAGTCACGGAGGCTTCCGTGACAGTATATGAGGAACAGCATCTCGATGCTGAAGGCAATCCATATGTAAGCTCGATAGGCGAGGGCCTTCTGGTCCTTGCCGGTTTCGAGGAAAGCGACACTGAGGCGGACCTGGACTGGATGGTCAGGAAGATCGTCGGCATCAGGATATTCAACGACGAGAACGGTGTGATGAACCGCTCTGTGATGGATATCGGTGGAGAACTGCTGTGCATCAGCCAGTTCACTCTTTTCGCCGCCACTGCGAAGGGTAACCGCCCTTCATACATCAGGGCTGCCAAGCATGACATTTCGGTGCCTCTCTATGAGAAGTTCTGCGCAAAGCTCGAGGCCGGCATTGGAAAGCCGATCGGAAAGGGAATATTCGGAGCTGACATGAAGGTCCGTCTTCTCAATGACGGTCCTGTCACGATCTGCATCGATTCGCATAACAAGGAGTAGATATGATATTCTATTATTCAGGTTGCGGCAACAGCCGTATGGCGGCAGACCAGCTGGCGGAAAGGCTGGGGGAGAAACTGGTGTTCATCCCCGACGCAGCACGTGCCGGGGAGTATTGCTATACTCTCGAGGAGGGTGAGATGCTTGGATTCGTGTGGCCGGTCTACTGCTGGGCGCCACCTAAGCTCGTGCTGGATTTCGTGTCGAAGCTGAAGATAAACGGCCGTCCGTCCCATTGCTGGACTGTGTGTACCTGCGGAGACACAGCCGGCCATACCGAGAAGGTATGGCGCAAGGCTTTGAAGAACGCGGGAAAGCGCTTGGGGCAGGGTACCATGGACCTGTCACTGGATGCCATCTATTCGGTCATTATGCCCGAGACATATATCAATCTCAAAGGTATGATGCTCGATACTCCGGAAGGCGCTGCCAGGAAGGTCGCAGATGCGAAGGTACGACTGGATGAGATCGCGAAGTCCATCGCCGCACACAGGAAGGAATCTTCTATGATCCTTGGCCCGAAACCGTGGCTGAATACCTACCTCGTGAGGCCGCTTTTCTATGCTTTTCTTGTGAAGGACAGGTATTTCACCGTGTCGGACGCCTGCAAAGGATGCGGCAGATGCGCCGAAGTCTGTCCGCTGAAGAATATTACCATTGTTGACAAGCGCCCTCGTTGGAACGGCAACTGTACGACCTGTGAGGCCTGCTATCACAACTGTCCGGCGAATGCCATCCAGTTCGGCAAGGCGACGCTTGGCAAGGGTCAGTATCGAGGCCCTGACAGCCTGTAGAACATCTTTTCAATGAATAATCCAATCTATCCAAGATATTTATGAGCGATCTGACATTCTATCTTATCCTTGCCGCAGTGGCTGGAGTCATCTACGCAGTAGCCTATACATGCCATCACTATGAATATGTCGTCAATTCCAGAAGCAGCCAGATCCTGAAGGCAGTATGGAAAGGGGCCGGCATCTTTGCGGTCGTCGGGCTGGGAAATGCCATACTTGAACTCATGCCCCAGGGCCACGATTCAAACTTCGGCATCTGGCTGCTCTGTGGCCTGATCGCAGTTGTGCTGTCAACGTTGGCGTACGCTCTCCTTTGGTATTCATGTAACAAGCTATGGCCTGTCGATCCTACAGATGACAGACTGATCGACTACAGGGATGTACCTGCTATCCTTCGAGTAGCCTGGAAGCTGGTTATCGTTGCTCTTGAGGTAGGATTCGCAATCTTCTTCGTCAGTCCTTATGTGACAGGGAAATTGACGATAGGGGACAACCCTGGGCTGGCAGCGGTCACCCTTCTTATCACCATTGCCTGCGTCGGGGCGGCTTACAGGAATGTGAAGAGGCTTCTCAGAAAGTAAGGATTCTACTGTCCTCCAAGCCTTCCGAAGAAGGTGAGCACATCCTCCCAGTTCTTGAAGGTGTCTGAACCAAACTCGATTACAGTCCCCATGAAATCGGAGACGTTGTGGCGGTCGACGTGACGGTCGATAAGGTAGTCGCCGAAGATGAGGTCCTTGCGGTTGGCCATGATGACCTTGTCCCAGGCGTGGACGCCGATATGGTCCTCAGTCCATTTCACCGCCTCGGCCCACTTTTCAGGCTTGTTGTACTCGGCAGATGCGAGCACATAGCAGTCGTAGGACTCGCAGAGCTTCCTGAATGCCTTGACTGATACAGGGACAGGGTCGGTGTCGAGAGTGTCCTCGATAGCTATCATCACGGTCTTCTTCGCCCTTCCTTCCTGCCTGTCGTCGATCCATTGGATGACTGGCATGACTGAGTGCAGCACGATGCTGTCGTTCATATAGTGCTCGCCGTCGAAACGGATGGCGTTAGGGTAGTGCTCGTTGAAGAGGTCGAAGGTGTGGACGAGGTTGTCATGGATTCCGAAAAGGCCGTAGACCTTCTCAGCATCCTCTTCGTTGTGCTCGAAGCAATGTGATGAGCACTCCCTGAAGCTCTCAAGCAGCCCTTTGTTGACGAGGAAAGAGGTCTGCCCGTCCAGTCTTGGGTTGTGGTAGTCCTGACGTCCGAGACCGTTGTTCTTGAGAATTGTATCCGCGAGCTGGAATGCAGGATTTACGAGAATCCTCCAGAAACCGTTCAGCTGCTCGCCGTACATGGCTCCCATTGAGGTGCCGATGATGAGGTCAGGCTTCTCACTTGCGCACAGCCCGCGGAGCATCTCCATCGCCTCTGCAGGCTCCACAGGGATGTCCGGAGCGATAATCTCTGTCTGAGGCAACAGGGTCCTCAATGTCTTGACTGTGCCGTTCTGGCCGCTGGACGCGAAACCGTGGAGGTAGAGTATCTTCTTGCCTGCCATTACTTCAGGCCTTGCGTATTCGTATAGTTCCATTGATTATTTCTTCTGTGAATCAAGATAGTTGATGATCAATTCCATAGCCCTGCTGCCGGTCTTCCCGGTCATTGAATGGCCTGCGCCTTCGATGATCTGGAGGTCGCAGCTGCTGAGCTCTTCTGCAGCTCTGCGGCTGTATTCGAGAGGAACGGTCTGGTCGTCCGAGCCATGGATGATCAGCACATCTCCTCCGAATTTCGAGAGTCCCCTGTACGGCTTGACATTCTTTGCCTCGGTGATGAATGACTTGCCGACGATCATGGTACCTGCAAAGTCCGTCGAATCCTTGATCTGACGGTTCTTAGGGTACTGGAGTTCGGCCATGTCGGGAAGATTGAAGGCAGGGGCCACGAGGATGAGTCCCTTGACGCCTTTGGATCCGGCCGCCATGGACGCTACCAAAGCTCCCTGACCGAAACCTCCAAGATAGATCTTGCCGTCACTTACGAAGCTTTCCTTCCTGAGACGTGAGATGACAGTCTCAAGATCCTTCTTCTCGGTAGCGACAGACATGGACAGCGGGTCGCCGGTGCTCTTGCTCTGAGGCGAGCCTCCTCTGAAATCGAATGTGTATGCTATATATCCCTTTGTCGCTATAGCCCTGCATATCTGGTCTGCGCTCCTTGAGTCGCTGCCGAGGTCGTTGCACCAGATCACGGCAGCTTTCCTGCCGGTGGTGTCCTGAGGCTTGTAGACTGTTCCGACTATCTTGTCGCTGCCGCTGTAGAAACTGAGTCCTTCGACATAGATCTTGACACCTTCCTCGCTGATGGTCTTCCTAGGTGAAAGATTCTTAATATATCTGCTTCCTCCGATTCCAAGCAAGGTGAGTACTGTTACCGTCGCAAGGGTCGAGATGAGTCCTTTAATTCTTTTTGTCATTGTTCCTGATGTCTTTAACACTACAATTATTGTAAAAGTACGAAGAATTCTTGGTACTTTTGAAGTCATACTGCACAAACTATGCTCAAAACCCTACTCAAAGAAGTCAGACAATACAGGACTGCCTCCATCCTGACGCCGGTGTGGACGTCGCTGGAAGTCGTCATGGAGGTCCTCATCCCATATGTGGCCGCCTCCATCATCGATAAAGGAATCACCGCTGGCAATCTTCCGAACATCTACCGATATGGCGGTATCATGGTCGTCCTCGCGTGTTTCAGCCTCCTTTTCGGAATACTCGCAGGCCGTTTCGGAGCGTATTCCAGCACAGGTTTCGCCGCCAATCTTCGAATGGCGATGTACACCAATATCCAGAAATTCTCTTTCTCGGACATAGACAAGTTCAGCACCGCCGGCCTGGTAACCCGTATGACCACCGACGTCAGCAACCTCCAGCAAGCCTTCCAGATGATGCTGAGGATTTCGTTCAGGGCTCCTATGAACATGGTAAGTGCACTCTTCATGTGCTTCTTCATCAACGCGAGGCTGAGTGTCATCTTCCTCATAGCCATGGCGATACTCATAGTCTCGCTTACGTTGCTGATATCCAGGGCCTCCAGGCTCTTCAGGCAGATATTCGAGGCCTATGACGGGCTGAACTCGATCGTCCAGGAGAACGTCTCGGCGATACGTGTGGTGAAGGCCTATGTGAGAGAGCACCATGAACTCGGCAAATTCGACAAGGCTGTCCTGAAGGTGTTTACGCTTCAGGTCAGGGCGGAGACGCTGATGGCTCTCAATGGACCTGTCATGAGCCTTGTGGTGAACGGATGTATCATCGCTGTAAGCTGGTGGGGAGCGCATTTCATCGTGGAAGGAAGCCTGACGACCGGTCAGCTGACCTCGCTCTTCAGCTATATCCTGACCATCATGTCCTCGCTTATGATGCTCTCGATGATCATCGTGCGCCTTACTGAAAGCTTCGCGAGCGGAACCAGAGTGGCGGAAGTCATCGATGAGAAGCCTGACATGACGAATCCGAAGGATGCATTGACCGAGGTCGCCGACGGAAGCGTCATATTCGAGGATGTATATTTCTCATATGGAAAAGGTGGCGGAAATGCTCTCAGCGGCATCTCTCTGGAGATCAAGGCAGGGGAGACTGTCGGCATAATAGGTGGAACGGGTAGCGGAAAGACTTCGCTGGTCAACCTCATTCCAAGACTCTATGACACTGACCAGGGTTGCGTCTATGTCGGCGGGAAGAATGTCAGGTACTATGACATGGAGGCACTCAGGAACGAAGTGGCGGTGGTGCTCCAGAAGAATACATTGTTCTCCGGAACGATACTCGAGAATCTCCGATGGGGTAAGGAGGACGCTACGTTGGAGGAGTGCAGGGAAGCCTGCAGGCAGGCCTGTGCCGACGAGTTCATCGAGTCTTTCCCTGACGGCTACCAGACCATCATCGACCAGGGAGGCACCAATGTCTCAGGAGGACAGAGGCAGAGGCTGTGTATCGCAAGGGCGCTGCTCAAGAGACCTAAGATCCTTATCCTTGACGACTCGACTTCCGCGGTCGATACGGCGACAGATGCGAGCATCAGGAAAGCCTTCATGCAGAGGATTCCGGGAACGACGAAGATCATCATCTCTCAGAGAATTCTCAGCATCATGGATGCCGACAGAATCATCGTCATGGAAGGCGGCAAAGTCATCGGCTTCGATACCCATGAGAGGCTGGTGGAGGACTGCCCGGTATACAAGGAAATATTTGATATGCAGTCACATGGAGGCAACGGAGACTTCGATGGACCTGTAAAGGAAAAGGAGGTGCGCAATGAAGGATAAGTCGTCTGTATTCAGGCTTTTCGCCTTTATCTTCAGGCATTACAAGGGGCAGATCGCGCTGGTCGCAGTCTGCATCCTGGTGTCTTCGCTGACATCCCTTGCGTCGTCGTTGTTCACCAGGACTCTCATCGATGACTACATCACCCCGATGCTGAACCGTCCGTCCTCGCTCTTCGGAGGTGTCGGCATCGGTCCGGACTATCATCCTCTCGCCATCGCGCTCGTGAAGCTGGCCGCTGTGCTGCTTGCCGGCATTGTCGCAGGCTTCCTCTATAACCTTCTGATGATAAAGGTGGGTCAGGGTACCATGAAACTGTTGCGACAGGAGCTGTTCGCCCATATGGAGACCCTTCCGATAGGATATTTCGACTCGCATTCGCACGGCGGTATCATGTCCGTGTATACCAATGACATAGATACTCTCAAGGGCGTGGTGGGGGATACGGTGCCTAGACTTGCACAGTCAGTCGTCACGATCGTCGCGACCCTGGTCAGCATGCTGGTGATGAACCTTCCGCTGACCTTGGTCTCTGTCCTGATCGCATTCGTGATGTACAAGATCACTACCGGTCTGGGAAAGCTTTCGAAGAAGTATTTCAAGCAGCGTCAGGAGAACCTCGGAATAGTCAACGGCTTCATCGAGGAGATGGTCTCCGGCCAGAGGGTCGTGAAGGTCTTCTGCCGTGAGAGACAGTCACTTGAGCACTTCGCCAAGATAAACGAGGACCTTCGTTCCAGCGTCTTCAACGCCAACAAGATCAGCAACATAATAATGCCTCTGAACGGCAACCTTTCCAACATGGGCTATGTCCTGATGGCCATAATCGGCTCGGTTATCGCGATAGGTGGCAACGGTTCATGGTACATGTGCGGTCTGAACGGCTCGACCTTGACGCTCGGTACGTTGGTCGCTTTCCTGACCCTGCACAAGCAGCTGACCAGGCCGGTCTCTCATATCTCGAACGAGATAAACAGCATAGTCAAGGCTTCGGCCGGAACCGATCGTTTCTATGCTCTGATGGACGAGCTGTCCGAGGTCGACGAGGGAAAGGTCGAACTTGTCAAGGACGGCGAGTCGTCGTGGTCATGGCAGAGCCCTGACGGACAGAAGCGCAAGCTTGAAGGTCTGGTCAGCCTGAAGGATGTCGACTTTGGCTATGTGCCTGAGAAACAGGTGCTTCACGACATTACATTGACTGCTTACCCAGGCCAGAAGATCGCTTTCGTGGGAGGCACCGGAGCAGGCAAGACGACCATCACAAACCTTGTCAACCGCTTCTATGAGATACAGGACGGAACGATTACCTACGACGGCTTCGACGTCCGCGACATCTCCAAGCAGTCGCTCAGACGAAGCCTCGGAATGGTCCTTCAGGAGACCCATCTCTTCACCGGCACCGTGCTCGACAATATCCGTTACGGACGCATCGATGCGACGGATGAGGAATGCATCGCCGCGGCCTGCCTGGTCCAGGCGGACGGCTTCATCAGGAACCTGCCGGACGGTTATGGTACCATGCTCACGGGAGACGGCGGAAACCTCAGTCAGGGAGAGCGTCAGCTGCTGGCCATCGCACGTGCCGCGGTCGCCAATCCTCCGGTCCTCATCCTTGATGAGGCTACTTCTTCCATTGATACCAGGACTGAGCAGATGATCCAGCGAGGCATGGATTCCCTGATGAAGGGAAGGACCACTTTCGTCATCGCTCACAGGCTCTCGACAGTCATGGATGCAGACTATATCATGGTCCTGGACCATGGCCGTATCATCGAAAGAGGCAAACATCAGGAATTATTAGACATTAAAGGTAAATATTTTGACTTGTTTACAGGAAATCAGATATAATGTGGTTATATTTACTTGTTAAGTAAAACCATTTATAATCAAAACATAATCACTTATTTCATGAGATTCTGTAGTTCAGTACTGACAGTACTTCTCGCCATCTCCGGCATGTTCGCCAATGCACAGGACAAAGCTGATGTTGTCCTCTGGTATGACAAGCCTGCCGAGAACTGGCTCGAGGCTTTGCCTCTCGGTAACTCTAGCATGGGCGCCATGGTATTCGGTGGCGTCGAGAAGGAAGAGATCCAGCTCAACGAAGAGACATTCTGGGCAGGTTCTCCTCACAACAACAACAATCCTGCTGCCAAGTCCCGTCTTGGCGACATCAGAAGACTGATGTTCGCAGGCGACAACAAGATGGCTCAGGACGTTGTCGACAGCACATTCTTCTCTGGCAAGCACGGTATGGCATTCCTTACCCTCGGCAGCCTTGAGATGGCTTTCAAGTATGAGGGCGGAAATTTCACCAACTACCGCAGGGAACTTGATCTTTCAAAGTCTCTCAACACTACAACCTACACTGTCGGTGGCGTGAACTATACACGTACCGCGTTCGCTTCTCTTGCAGACAATGTAGTCGTCATCAAGATGACCGCAGACAAGAAGGGCGCTATCAACGGTACATTCAGCTACACAAGCCCGCTTCAGGGAAGCGAGGTATGCATCAAGGGTGGTTATCTTGTACAGAAGAACTACGGTCCTGACCAGGAGACCGTACCTGGAAAGCTCGTCGCTTACACCGTGACCAAGATCCTCACAGACGGTACCCGTATGTCAAACGGACAGTCAATCACTGTCAAGAATGCATCTGAGGTCGTCGTAGAGATCGCAGCCGGTACAAACTTCGTGAACTTCATGGACATCTCAGGTGACGGCTATGCAAAGGCCCTGGATGCTCTCGCAAAGGCTGAGGGCAAGTCTGTGGAGAAGCTCTATGCAGCACATCTTGCAAAGTATTCTGAGCAGTTCGACAGAGTAAGCATCTCCCTCCCTAAGGGTGAGAACTCATCTCTCGTGACATCTGAGCGTGTCAACCGTTTCAACGAGGGCAAGGACCAGTCTATGGCAGCCCTTCTCTTCCAGTACGGCCGTTACCTCCTCATCAGCTCATCTCAGCCAGGTGGCCAGCCAGCTAACCTCCAGGGCGTATGGAACAACTCTCCTATGGCTCCATGGGACGGCAAGTACACCATCAACATCAACACCGAGATGAACTACTGGCCTGCAGAGGTCACAAACCTCAGCGAGAACCATTCTCCTCTCTTCGACCTTATCAGAGACCTTTCAGTCTCAGGAAAGATCACTGCACAGACAATGTACGGTGCCAACGGTTGGGTAGCCCATCACAATACTGACCTCTGGAGAGAGGCAGGCCCTGTCGACTATGCAGCATCAGGTATGTGGCCTATGGGTGGCGCTTGGCTTACCCAGCACATCTGGCAGCACTATCTCTTCACAGGTGACAAGAAGTTCCTCAGCGACAACTACGATCTTCTCAAGGGTGTCGCAGAGTTCTTCCTCGACTTCCTTGTGAAGGACCCTCGCAACGGATATCTCGTGGTCGGCCCATCAGTTTCTCCTGAGCACGGACCTATCACCGTAGGTTGTACCATGGACAACCAGCTTGTATTCGATGTATTCTCTAACGTAGAGAACGCTTCAAAGGCTCTCGGCATCGACGCTGACTTCAGATCGAAGGTATCAGCAGCCAAGGCTCAGCTTCCTCCAATGCAGATCGGTCAGCACGGTCAGCTCCAGGAGTGGCTCGAGGACGTTGACGATCCTACAGACCAGCACCGTCACGTATCTCACCTCTACGGTCTCTACCCATCAAACCAGGTTTCTCCATTCGCTCATCCTGAGCTCTTCAACGCTGCCAAGACAACCCTCAACCAGAGAGGTGACGAGGCTACAGGCTGGAGCATCGGTTGGAAGATCAATCTCTGGGCACGTCTCCTTGACGGAAACCATGCCTACACAATCATCTCGAACCTTATCAAGCTTATCCCTGGCTCAAACGGCCGTTCATTCTTCAGCCGCAGCAACGGTAAGCTCTATCCTAACCTCTTCGATGCTCACCCACCTTTCCAGATCGACGGTAACTTCGGTTACACTGCCGGTGTGGCTGAGATGCTCATGCAGAGCCACGACGGAGCGATCCATATCCTTCCTGCTCTTCCTGACGTATGGTCAAAGGGTAGTGTCAAGGGTCTTGTCTCAAGAGGTGGCTTCGTCCTCGATATCGATTGGGACAACGCCGAGGTCACAAAGGTGAACATCCACTCTAACATCGGCGGAACAGCAAGAATCCGTTCTTACGTTCCTCTCCAGGGCAATGGACTCGTTCCTGCAAGCGGCGCTTGTCCTAACGAGCTTCTCGCTGGCGCACAGATCGCTGATCCTCTCAGCAAGGGTAGCGACAAGACAGCTCCTGCAAAGGTCTATGAGTATGACCTCAAGACCGTCAAGGGTGGCGACTATCAGCTCATCAAGAAGTAATCATCAATGAGAAAGACATTTATACTTATGGCAGCAGCGGCTCTTTTCGGAGCCGCTGCCTGCAATTCAGCCAAGGTCGCTGAGACCGCGACTGAGATCAGGACTGTAGAGGACGGTGGCTCAGGTCCATACAAGGCAATCATGGTGACTGAACCAAGCCTTGAGGCACACACCATCTTCCGTCCTGCCGACCTTTCGGCATTCGGAAAGAAGAATCCTCTTCCTATCCTCGTATGGGGAAACGGCGCATGTACGAATTCTCCATGGGAGCACAAGAATTTCCTCAACGAGATCGCTTCCCAGGGTTTCCTTGTAGTCGCTATCGGCTACATGCCACCTGAGGACGGCTCGGCTTACAGAGGACCTATGTCTACATCCGACCAGCAGATCGAGGGCCTTGACTGGGCTATCGAGCGCAATTCGGACAAGACCAGCCCATATTACGGAAAGCTCGACGTCGAGAACGTGGCTGCCGCAGGAATGTCATGCGGCGGTCTCCAGACACTCGTGAATGCAGCAGACCCAAGACTCAAGGCTATCATGATCTGCAACAGCGGCTCGTTCATCGATCCACGTACTGCAGTTCCTAACATGCCTATGCCGGAGAAGTCAGACCTTGAGAAGATCCACACCCCTGTGATGTATCTCCTCGGTGGACCGACCGACATCGCCTATGTCAATGGAATGGACGACTACAGCAGGATCAACCATGTTCCTGCAGTGGCAGTGAACTATCCTGTCGGCCATGGTGGCACTTATGGACAGCCTCATGGAGGTGAGTTCTCCATCCCTGCGGTCGCTTGGCTCAAGTGGCAGCTCAAGGGTGACAAGGAGGCTTCAAAGATGTTCGTAGGAGAGAACAGCGGCATCTCTCAGAGAGAAGGCTGGACTATCGAATCAAAACTTTAAAAATTATATCAGATGAAATTCAGAACATCTCTTAGACTGATGTGTGCTGCGGCTGTCTGTGCATCCCTCTGTGGCTGCTCAGGCAAGGCCTATAAGACACATACGATTGAGACATCTGAGGGCACTCTGACACTCGTACCTCTCGCAGACAATGCGATCAGAGTAAGGTTGACAGATGCCGGCTCGATTGATCTCAGGGAAATCATTTACACAGAAAAGGTCAAGCAGCCTTCATTCAAGGTGAGTGAAGACGATTCACAGGTTGTCCTCAAGACATCTGCGATCACTGCTGTCTACGACAAGGCACAGGGCAGCCTCACATTCACAGACGCTTCAGGCAATGTGATCCTCAGCGAGGTTCCAGGCACCCGTTCTCTTGAGGAGACAGAAGTGCTCGGCCATCATGCTTATTCGGTAAAGCAGACTTTCAAGTCTCCTGCCGATGAGTACCTCTTCGGAACAGGACAGTTCCAGGACGGCTATCTCAATGTACGTGGCCTCACACGTCGCCTTACCCAGGTCAACACCCAGATCGCCCTTCCTTTCGTCCTTTCGAACAAGGGCTATGGTATCCTCTGGAACAACTATGGTAGGACAGACTTCAACCCTGCAGACAGCTGCGTGACAATGAACGCAGAGGAGCCTACAGGCGCAGGTTTCACCGTCAACGCTACCGGTACATCCGGCAACAGGCGTGAATTCCGTAGGAACAGGAATTTCAACGGTACCATGAACGTAACAAAGGCAGGTCAGTACGCATTTCTTCTTGACGTAGGCCAGAAGATGGGTAGAAAGCATTACCTTGCCATCGACGGCAAGCCTGTGATCGACCTCGCCAACACTTGGCTTCCTCCGACTTCTTCAGTCCTCGTAGACCTTGAGGAAGGTGAGCACACCCTTGAGGTGCAGGGTTCGTTCGGTGACAACCCTCTCGTATACTGGAGACAGGTTACCGATGAGACAACCTTCGCTTCTCCTGTAGCTCAGGCTGTGGATTATACTGTATTCGCCGGTGACGCTGACAAGGTCATCTCTTCATACAGAACCCTCACAGGTGCTGTTCCTCAGATGCCTGAATGGATGTTCAGCTACATCCATTGCCGCGAGCGTTACCATAGCCAGGATGAGATCCTCAAGACCGCATCTGAGTTCAAGAACAGGAACATTCCTCTCGGTACAATCGTACAGGACTGGCAGTGGTGGGGCAAGACAGGCTGGAACTCAATGGAGTTCGATCCTGACAATTACCCTGATCCAAAGGCTCTTACAGACGGTCTCCATGACATGGGCGCGCATCTCATGCTCTCAGTATGGTCAAAGATCGACCATCCTTCAAAGCTCGGTAAGAGATTCGAGGAGAAAGGTTATTATATCCCTGAGACTGACTGGGTGGACTTCCTCAATCCTGAGGCTGCTTCATACTACTGGCAGAACTTCCGCGACAGTCTCGCAGCTCCATACGGAATCGATGTATGGTGGCTTGACGCTACAGAGCCGGAGAATGACGACCTTGACGGCCGTATGGTCAATGGCGGTACCGAGCCAGGAGCATTCTATAGAAACGCATATCCTAGCTTCGTAGTGAAGACAGTCTATGAAGGAATGCGCCATGATGTTACCAACAGACCTCCGGTGATCCTTACCAGAAGCGCATTCCCAGGAATGCAGCGCTATGGTGCCATCACATGGTCAGGTGACGTAGGAAATGACTACCAGACACTTCATCACCAGATCGTCGGCGGTCTCGGCCAGATGGCTGCAGGTCTTCCTTGGTGGACCTATGACGCAGGTGGATTCTTCCGTCCTAACGACCAGTATACCGATCCTGCATACCAGGAGAGAATGCTCAGATGGATCCAGACTTCAGTATTCCTTCCATTCATGAGAGTCCACGGCTATATGTCTAACACTGAGCCTTGGAACTACAGCGATGAGACCTATAAGATCTTCGTTAACTGCATCAAGATCAGAGAGGCTCTCAAGCCTTACATCGTGAAGGTGTCAAAGGCTGTGTCTAAGGAAGGATACACAATGATGCGTCCTCTCGTATTCGATTTCCCTAAGGATGTCGAGGCACTTCGCCAGGATACTGAGTACATGTTCGGTCCTTCACTCCTCGTCTGCCCTGTACTTGAGGCGGATGCCACCCAGTGGAGAGTCTACCTCCCTGACAACGGCAAGGGTTGGGTAAGCCTTCTCGACGGCAGGAAGTATGACGGCGGTCAGTATGTCACTGTCGCTGTAGGTCCTGACATGATTCCTGTGTTCGCTGTCGCTGACAAGGCAGATGAGTTCTCTGAGGTATCTGCAATGATGGGCAACTCCCTCGCACTTGCCTATGGTGATGACATCGTCTTCGATTCAGTGAACTGGGATTTCGGCAAGGTTGACGACAATGAAGGTACAGTTACACATACCTACGCTTTCTTGAATCCGTCATCGCGCCCTTTTAAATTGGGTCCTGTAAATGTGAGCTGCAGCTGCATCTCTGTAGACTATCCTCATGAGGCAATACCAGCAGGCGGCAGGGGAGAGATCGTTCTCACCTTCATGCCAGCAGGTGCTGCCGGAGCCGTTTACAGGACCGTAGATGTATATGGTGAAGACGGATCAAGCATTGCGACGCTCAGCATGCATGCTGACGTGAACAGAGTCGATGCTGACCTTGAAGACCTGTACCATATCACCCTTTCAGAACAGCTTCTGGTCGACAGGGGTGACGTACGTTTCGGTTACATGTACCATGGTCAGACATTCTCGAAGCTTGTCCGTCTTGCCAATGTATCCCATGAGACTCTGAACCTTCGCTTTGTGACTGAGGACCCAGGATCGATGCTAAGTGTCGAGGGTCCCTCTACGATAGCGCCTCGTTCCGAGGAGGAGATACTCCTTACATATAGAATTCCTGATGATCCGGATCTTTTCGGAGTAACTACAGATGAGGTGCTTGTCTTTGCCAACGGCGCACAGACAGGCACCCCTATCCATGTTTCCGCGATCTATATGGCACCTGTGCAGGATTCCGAGCTGAATCCTTCTCTCTGGACCAAGCCATCCCTTGTCCATATGGAGAAATCCGGCAGCAGCTATGTCGGAAAGATCGAGATCGGAAACAGCGGAAATGCGGATCTGAACGTGCGTGAGCTTATTTCTCCGGTGGAGATGTCCATCAGGAAGGGACTGGTCATCAAGTCAGGAAAGACAGTCAAGGTCAAGGTGAAGTCAGCTGATCCTACCTTCTCTGCTTTCCTGTTCACAGACGATCCGGTCAGACCATATAAGGAACTATGTTTTGACAAATAATTCTTAATTTATTATTAATATGAGATTCAAACATTTGGTACTTGCAGCATTCGCTGCTGCAGCTCTCGTATCCTGCGGAGACAAGCAGTCATACGATTATCCATTCCAGAATCCTAAGCTCGACCGTGCTGAGCGAGTAGAGAACCTCATCTCTCTCCTCACACCTGAAGAGAAGGTCGGAATGATGATGAACAAGACCATCTCTATTGACCGTCTCGGTATCCCTACCTATAACTGGTGGAGTGAGGCTTGCCATGGCGTCAGAGAGTCTGGTTACACCGTTTACCCACAGCCTGTAGGTCTCGGTGCTTCTTTCGACGGTGAACTTGTCTATGACATCTTCACGACTGTATCTGACGAGGCCCGTGCAAACTGGAACCGTCACACACGTGACTTCAATGTAGGTCCTGACGCCCGTTACTATCCTGAGCGCAGCACCGGTCTTTCTTACTGGTGTCCTAACGTGAACATCTTCCGTGACCCAAGGTGGGGCCGTGGTCAGGAGACTCCAGGTGAGGACCCATATCTTTCAACAGTCATCGGTGTCGCTACCGTGAAGGGTATGCAGGGCAACAACAAGAAGTACTACAAGACCCACGCATGTGCAAAGCACTATGCAGTGCACTCTGGTCCTGAACCACTCCGTCACAGCTTTGATGCACGCGTTTCACAGCGCGACCTTTGGGAGACCTATCTCCCTGCATTCGAGGCTCTCGTAAAGGAGGCTGACGTACGTGAGGTAATGTGTGCATACCAGCGTTATGAGGGTACTCCATGCTGTGCCAACAGCCGTCTCCTCGTTGACATCCTCCGTGATAAGTGGGGCTATGAGGGTATCACCCTTACCGACTGCGACGCTATCAACAACTTCTATACAAAGGGACAGCATGAGACTCATCCGGATGCAAAGCACGCTTCTGCAGACGCTATCCTCAACGGTACCGACCTCGAGTGCGGTAGAGCATTCCGCTCACTCGTCGACGCTCTCAATGAGGGTCTCGTAAAGGAGTCTGACCTCGACGCCCACCTCCGCATCGTCTTCATGGGCATGATGGAGCTCGGTCTCTTCGACCCGGACGAGATGTCACCATGGTACAATCTCGATCCAGAGACTGTGATCAGCAGCGAGGCTAACGACGCTCTTGCAAGAAAGGCTGCTCAGGAGTCAATGGTTCTCCTCAAGAACGCAGGATCAGTTCTTCCTCTCTCAAAGGACGTGAAGAAGATCGCAGTTGTAGGCCCTAACGCTGCCAACGTAGAGATGCTCAATGGTAACTACGGTGGAACTCCTACTGATGAGCACAAGCGCTCAATCGTAGACGGTATCCGTGCTGCAGTTCCAGGAGCAGAGGTCGTATATTCAGAGGCTTGCAGCCTTCTCGATGACTACAACACAGTAAACCACATGCCTGACTTCAACGGTGGACAGGGTATGAAGGTTGATTTCTACACACACAGAAGCCTTGCTGGCGCACCAGTCAAGACTGCATACTATAAGGATAACATCAACTTCAGCACATTCGGTGCATGGGGATTCGCAGAGGATGTCGATGCTGACGAGGTTGCAGTGAAGATGACAGGTGTCCTCAATCCTGATTTCACAGGTCCGCTCAAGTACTACATCTCATCTGACAACGGCTACAAGCTTTCTGTCAATGGTAAGGTAGTAGAGAACAACAAGGCTGCTTCTGCATCACGTGGTTTCGGTAGAAGAAACTCTACTCCAGACTATAAGGAGTTCAACGTAGAGGCTGGCAAGAGCTATACTGTCGAGGTTGAGTATGTAAGGGGCAACGGTCCTTTCGCTATGCTTTCAGCTCAGTTCTGCGAGCGTCTTCTCGTAGACTTCGCTCCTCTCGCTGCCCAGGCTGCTGACTGTGATGCCATCATCATCGTCGGCGGTATCACTGCACAGCAGGAAGGTGAGGGCGGCGACCGTCCTGACATCGAGCTCCCAACTGTACAGCAGAGACTCACCAGGGCAATGCACGCAACAGGCAAGCCTGTCATCTTCGTGAACTGCTCAGGTTCAGCTATGGCATTCGGTTCAATCGAGGATCAGTACGACGCCCTCATCCAGGCATGGTACGGCGGTCAGGGTGGTGCACAGGCGCTCGCTGACATCATCTTCGGTGACTGCAACCCATCAGCTAAGCTTCCTGTTACATTCTACGCATCTACAGACCAGCTTCCTGACTTCCTCAACTATGACATGGAAGGCAGAACCTACCGTTACTTCAAGGGACAGCCTCTCTATCAGTTCGGTTTCGGTCTCAGCTACACAACCTTCGGCATCGGCGAGGGCAAGCTCTCAAAGGCTTCGATCGCAGCAGGCCAGGGCGTAGACATCACCGTTCCTGTAACCAACACTGGTAAGGTAGCCGGTACTGAGGTTCTCCAGATCTACGTGAAGAGCCTTGACAACCCAGACGCACCTATCAAGTCCCTCAAGGGCTTCCAGAGAGTTGACCTCAACCCTGGTCAGACCAAGAAGGTGAAGGTGTCACTCAGACCTGACTCATTCTCTTACTACAAGGAGTCTGTAGACGGTCTCGCAGTCCGTCCTGGCAAGTACCAGATCCTCTACGGTACCTCATCAGCAGACGCTGATCTCAAGGCAATCGACTTCGAGGTCAAGTAGTCTTTGATCAATGACAGCAGGCTGCCGCCTGCCTACGATACGCCGGCCACGCATTCATGCGCGGCCGGCTTTCTTTTGTCCTTTCACGTGGCCTGTCGCTGTCTTTCACTGCTTGTTTGCAGCCATTTGTCTGCCCACCTATGGCATTTCCGGGCATTTGTGAGGTAGGTGGGACCATGGGATGCCCACCTACGTCAATTTCAGGCATTTGTGAGGTAGGTGGGACCATGGGATGCCCACCTATGGCATTTTCGGGCATTTGTGAGGTAGGTGGGACCATGGGATGCCCACCTATGGCATTTTCAGGCATTTGTGAGGTAGGTGGGACCATGGGATGCCCACCTATGGCATTTTCGGGCATTTGTGAGGTAGGTGGGACCATGGGATGCCCACCTACGTCAATTTCGGGCATTTGTGAGGTAGGTGGGGCCATAAGATGCCCACATGGTGGTCAGGGATGGAAACAAAAAAAGCCGGGCGACTCACGTCGACCGACTTTTTAATAACCAACATTATACACTAACTATTTACGCTTGATCAAATTCCACTTGGAATTATCACTGCTCATATCAAACTTTGCGAGTGTTGGTGAACTGTCGCCAAGGGATACGAGTGCGTATTTCTCGTTGCAACCAGGGATTGCCTTAGGCATGATTCTGAATGTGCCGTCGGTAAGCTGGTCGATACGCCAGAGCTGCTCATCTGCACCTGTGAACTCAGGAACTGTGATGACCTCAGCCTCTGCAGAAGCTGCAAGAGCTCTGTTTGTACCTGCAATAGTAATCTTGTAATATGGGCCGGCGATTGTTGCGCCAAGCTCTGGGCATGGGGTAAGAACCCACTTCTGGCTAGGACGTGACATGTAGTCGTTTGCACGTACGTCGATGTTGCCAGTTGGCCATGAACCGATAACTTCCTCAAGAGTCTGGTTAGGGATAGAGATCTCTGGCTCATCTGTAGCAGGTGCACCGAAACCACCTCTTCTTGCTACGTTCATTCTCTGGAAATCTACTGAGAGCTCAAGAGCATAGCCACGACGTACAGACTCGATCTCATATGTACCAGCCTCTACCATCTGACCTGCTACTGGCCAACCATCCTTCCATACGATTGGACGGATAGCGAGAACGCTTCTACCGCTCTGGTCGAGGTCTGCCTCCCAGTGGAAAGACATCTTCTCAACGCCGTCTTCCTCGATGAATCTTCCGAAGTGACCAGCACCCATTGCTCTGTCTTCAGCAGCAACGACCATCTTGCCACCACCCTTGAGCATATCTCTTCCTACGTTGTCATAGAAAGGACCCTGAGGGTTTCTTGAACGACCTACTACGATATTGTATGTAGAGTTTACACCGTCGCAGCATGTTCCGTGTGTTCCGAGGAGGTAGTACCAACCGTCACGGTACATCATTGTAGAAGCCTCGCAGTCGATTGCGACGTCCTTAGCGACGTTGCCTTCCTTTCTGAAACCAGTCTTAGGATCGAGCTCGACCTGACGGATGAATCCGAAATAGGTACCGTATGTGCACCAGAGGCGACCGTCAGGACCCATGAGGAGACCTGCATCGATAGCGTCGCAGTCCTCGTTCATCTCTGAGAATGCAACCTGAACCGGCTCTGTATACTTGAAGTCTGGAGAATTAGGATCAAGAGTCTTGTTCCACATTGTCACAACTGAACCAGCGTGACCGCCACCGAGACCACCACCTGTGGTAGAGTATGCGATGAGATACTTGTCGCCGATCTTCATTGCGTCTGGAGCAGCGCCGCCACCTGGACGAGCCTCGCGTGGAAGTGAGGTCCATGTCCAACCATCCTCTGAAACAAGACCGCCACCACCTGTTCCGTAGGTGTAGTACTTGCCATCACATACAACGATGGAAGATGGATCGTGGATGTATGGCTTGCCGATCTGGGCACTTGCTGCCATTGACATCATAAGGAGTGCAGAAGCACTAAGAATTATTTTCTTGTTCATGGTCAATCTTATTTATAGCTAACTGTAATGTTCTTTACTGGCTTGCCTGCCTCGTCAAGGAAACGAACGCAGAAGTCGCTCATACCAGGGCCGTTGATAAGGGCACCTCTTACGATATTCTTACCTTTGTGAAGGGTGATGCGCTTAGAGACGCAGTCGTCCTGGACCATACGGCGGTCGTTAGAGAGGAGAAGAACGTCCTCACCGTTTACCCACCACTGTGATGCTGCGTTAGAACCAACAGCAAGTCTTACGGTCATATCCTCTTCGCAGTTGATGACGGTGACACCCCAGCAGATAAGGCTGTAGTGATTTCTGCCATAACCCTCAGCGAAACGGAAGATCTTTACGTTGAAGAGCTTTGAGTCAAGAGCGTGCCAAGCGAGGGTAGTCTTTACCTCCTCGATCTTTGCTGGACCCATCATTCTTCTCATGTCAGTAGGAGCGCCTTTCTCAACGACCTCTACTTCTTCAACGACCTTTACTTTCTGGCCGTCTTCTGGCATTATGGTCATCTGACCATCGAAATACTGCTTTGCGAAAGCGTCTCTTACATAAGAGTCAACGAAAACAGTGTTTCCTCTGTTAGGTTTGCTGATTGGTTCAAGAAGATTCCAACGTCTGATGAAACCTTCAGCGTCTGGTGCTACCTCAGTAGCCTCGATCTGGGTGAAATACTTGTCAAGAGTCTCGTTCCACACCTTCTTCTCCTTCTTTGCTGCGAAAGAGAGGGTACTGAGAGATGCGAGAACGCAAGCTGACAGCATGAATTTTTTAGTAATGCTATTCATAATAATTAAATGGTTGAGTTCCGTGTTTGCAATGCCCTCCAGGGCACTTTCTGTGTAACGCAAATATAAAACTAATGCCCGTGGTTTGGATAACAATATTCGGTCAAAGACTTTAAAGAATTAGGCAAATGACGCTATTTTTACTTTTTGTACTATAAAGTCAAATTATTAAGGTATCTTTAATAGATTTTGGTGTATGACACTAGATAAGCCCATAAGCGACCAGAATAACACTACACAATAATAACAACAATTATGCATTCTGTTAAACAAACCTTCAAAGTGTTCATGGTAGGTGCAGCAATGTCTGTAATGGCTTTCAACGCCTTCGCCCAGGAGGAGACAAAGCCTATCTATCTCAACACAAACTACACTTTTGAGGAAAGAGCTGTGGATCTCGTTTCAAGATTTACAATCGAAGAGAAGCAGAGCCTCATCGGTAACAACATGGCAGCGGTTCCAAGACTTGGAATCAAGAGCTACAATGTCTGGAGCGAGGCTCTCCACGGAGTCCTTTCCGGCGCTAACCCTTCAGTAGGCATCCTCGGTCCTACTTCTTACCCTAACAGTGTCGCACTCGGTTCAACCTGGGACCCATCACTCGTACAGAGAATGGCAGGCGCAATCGCAGACGAGGCACGTGCAATCTTCCAGACTGGAACCAAGGGACTTACTTTCTGGTCTCCTGTCGTTGAGCCTATCCGTGACCCAAGATGGGGCCGTACCGGTGAGTCTTACGGTGAGGATCCATACCTCGTAAGCATCATGGCAGGTGGCTTCGTCCGTGGTCTCATGGGACCTGATGAGAAGTACATGAAGGCAGTTCCTACTGCTAAGCATTACTTCGCAAACAACTCTGAGTTCGACCGCCATGTCGGCAGCTCAAACATGGACAGCCGTGACATGCGTGAGTTCTATCTCTATCCTTACAAGGAGCTCATCGAGAACGACAACCTTCCTTCAATCATGTCATCTTACAATGCGGTCAACCATGTTCCTACATCGGCCAGCGTATTCTATCTTGACTCGATCGCAAGAAGGACCTATGGTATGAACGGTTACATCACTGGTGACTGTGCTGCCATCGACGACATCCAGTCAGGTCACTACTATGCTGTCGACTATCCTGAGGCAACCATGTACGGTCTCAAGGCAGGTGTCGATTCAGATTGCGGAAGCATCTATCAGAGATATGCAATCGAGGCTCTCAACAAGGGTCTCATCACTGAGGCTGACATCGACAGGGCACTTGTGAACATGTTCACCGTAAGATTCCGTACAGGTGAGTTCGATCCTGAGCAGATGGTGCCTTACACAAAGTATCCTGCAAGCATGGTCAGCTCTCCAGCTAACCGCGCTCTCGCTGCAGAGCTTTCAGCCAAGACTCCTGTCCTTCTCAAGAACGTGGCTTCTATCCTCCCTCTCGACGGCAACACAGTGAAGAGCATCGCTCTCATCGGTCCTCAGGCTGACGACGTTGAGCTCGGACCTTATTCTGGTCGTCCAGAAGAGGATTCAAAGATCTCTCCATATGCTGCATTCCAGAAGTACATCGCTGACCACAACTATCCAGTGAAGCTCAGCCTCGCAAATGGTGCAAATGCAAAGAGTAAGTCAAACCTTCTCTATATCGCATACTTCGAGATCGAGAAGACTGACGGTTCTGTCCAGAGATATGACGCTACCCAGTACTCATCATCCGCTCCTGGCATCACAGTAGGTTCTGGTATGGGCTCAGAGGAGCAGGTACGTTCTATCGACGATGGTACATGGACAGCATACGAGAACATCGACATTACCAACATCGAGAACATAACCGTGGGTCTCAACATCCCTACAGAGGGTGGTATCGTCGAGATCAGGACAGGTGGTCCTGACGGAAACCTCATCGGCCGCATCGAGGCTACAAAGGCTTCAGGTGCAAGAGTAGGTGGTGTCTATGGCGCCAGCATGCCTATGAAGATTCCTGCACTCAAGCTCGGTTTCAACGAGCCTCAGACAATCTACCTTGTCTACAAGGCAGCTGAGGACGGTCCTATCGATCCTGAGGTCATCAACACAGCGAAGAACGCTGACGTCGCTATCGTATTCGTTGGTACAGACGAGAACACCGCAACTGAGGAGGCTGACCGTCTTACCCTCGATCTTCCTGGTAACCAGCTCGACCTCATCAAGTCAGTAGCTGCTGTCAACAGCAAGACCATCGTTGTCATGCAGACCCTCGGCTGCGTAGAGGTTGAGGAGTTCAAGAACCTTGCTAACATCCCTGGTATCCTCTGGGTAGGTTATAACGGCCAGGCTCAGGGTGACGGTATCGCACGCGTCGTATTCGGCGATGTGAACCCAGGCGGTAAGCTCAACGGTACATGGTACAAGAGCGTGAAGGATCTTCCTGCAATCACTGACTATACACTCCGCAAGAGCGCTACAACCAACGGTCGTACACTCTGGTACTTCGACAAGCCTGTATCTTACGAGTTCGGTTATGGTCTTTCATACACCACATTCCAGTACAGCAACTTCAAGATCAGCAAGACAGCGATCACTCCTAATGACAGGATCACTGTAAGCGTTGACGTGAAGAACACCGGTAAGCGTGACGGTGACGAGGTTGTCCAGGTCTATGTATCTACACCTGACGCTCCTGCATCGCTCGACCGTCCTATCAAGAGGCTCAAGGCATTCCAGAGAGTCACCATCCCAAGAGGACAGACCAAGACCGTCTCTATGGACATCGACTGTGACAACCTTTGGTTCTGGGATATGGAGAAGGACGCTCTCGTATTCGACCCAGGTCGCTATGTATTCGAGATCGGTTCATCATCAAAGGACATCAGAGGTACCGTTACTGCTAACATGAGCGGTAAGTTCGAGTCTGTGGTCAAGGTCGTAGTCGCTGACTGCGGTCAGAGCGTATTCAAGATCGGCCAGACAGCACAGGCTAAGGCTACTGCTTCCATGACTGACGATACATTCTATGATCTCAGCAAGGCACAGGTCAAGTGGACCAGCAACAACAGCTCTGTCATCGCTATCGATGAAAAGGGTGTCATGACTGCCAAGTCAATGGGTGTTGCTACCATCACATGCGAGGTTACAATCAACGGCAGGACCGCGTCTGACACATTCGCAGTCAAGGTTATGCCAGACCTCTCACTCGCAAGCCTCACAATCGACGGCAAGCCAGTCAAGCTCACCGGTGCTACACAGTACAGCTTCGTCCGCAAGGCAGGCAATGCTCCTGCAGTTGCAGCAAAGGCTTCTTCATCAGCTGTACGCGTAGTCGTAGAGCAGGCTGAGGCAGTCCCTGGAACAGCAGTAGTGAAGGTTCTTGACGACGTGACAGGTGACAGCGCAGAATACCTCGTGGCATTCGGTACAAAGGCTGTTTCTGATTCATTCGACAAGGCAGGCCTCTCAAGCCAGTGGAATGTCGTAAGAGAAAACAAGTCAGACCTCAAGGTTTCTGGCGGTTCACTCAACATCACCACTTCAACTGGTGACCTCACAGCTGCAAACAACAATCTTCCTAACGTCGTTCTCCAGTCTGCTAACAGTGATTGGACGACAACCGTGAAGCTTGTATGCTCTAATGTCCCTGCAGCACCTGCACAGAACGCCGGTCTCGTTGCTTACCAGGACGATGACAACTTCGTGAAGTTCGTATATGCAGCAACCTTCAACATGAGAAGACAGGCTGACGCAGCTGCACCAGCAGCCGGACAGCTCCAGCTCGTTACAGAGGAGAAGGGCAACCAGAAGGGTTCAGTGACCCTCAGCATGGCTGATGTCATCGGTGCAAACCAGACTGTATGGCTCAGACTTACCAAGTCTGGCGACACCTATACTGCAGCTTACTCAGTTGACGGCAAGAAGTTCGTCAATGTAGGTACAGCAAACGCTACTCTCAAGAATGTCCAGACCGGCATGGTAGCGGCTCAGGGTGTCATGGTAGCTCAGGGCAGAGGTGGTGCTCCTAACATGGCATTGCCACAGGCTGCACCTCTTACAGCTAAGTTCGACAACTTCACAATCGTTTCCAAAGGCCTCTAGCCTTAGATGAGAAGAGTAATCGCAACAGTCATTTCATTCTGTGCCATGGGCATCTGCTGCATGGCGCAGAATGAATTGTCTTTGAAGTTCTCTTCCTATGAGAACCTGGTCTGCGGCATCGCCGGAGAGAGCGGCATCCTCGTCTCCAAGGACGACGGTGCTTCCTGGACTTCCATAGACTTCAACGTCGAGTACGAAGGTTACTATAAACCGCTTGTTATCAAAGCCGTCGCGGCCGGTTATAAGACCATGGCAATTGCAGGTACTGATTCAGATGGCCGTCCGGCCATGTACTTTTCGTTTGACGGTTCTGTATGGAGCCCAAGGGAACTTTCATACACTGAACATGGAAGGACTCTCTGGCTTGAAGAGCAGCCGCTGGATCTTGAATATGATGCAGACCACGATAGGATGATCATGTATTGTGAGAACAATACCGTCTTCTATGTACCTAACTGTTCCCACTGCAATTCTTTGAAAAAGAACTGATTTACTAAACAGATTAATTGATATGAACAGCAAGACAAAAATGATTCTTTCGGCTCTTGCGCTTTCTGCTGCTTTCTCGCTGAACGCAGGTGCACAGGACCTCAAGATCAACGACCTTGAGTATTTCGAGGCTCAGGGCGTGAACGTGCTGGCTTACAGCAACCTCTTCACAGGTGGCTTCAATGATGAGAAGAACTCGGGTATCGAGCTCATCCATCATGGCGTAAGAACCGCACAGGGTGGTGCTATCCGTCTTTCTACTGCTCCAGAGCAGTGGGATCTTGTCCCTGCTACACCTAGCAGAGTTGTAAACAAGACAAACAACACAGTTGATATCAGCCTCAGATATGAGGACTATGATTTCGATTCAAAGATCGTTGTCGCAGCCAAGGGTAAGGGTATCGAGATCTCAGTCTATCTTGACAAGCCAGTTCCTTCATTCCTTGAGGGCAAGGCTGGTTTCAACCTTGAGTTCCTTCCAGCAGAGTACTGGAACAAGGCTTTCATCGTAGATGGAAGACTTGACCGTTTCCCTAAGTATGCTACAAGTGCTACCGTTACCAAGCCAAATGACCAGAAGGTAAAGCAGTACAAGGGCTATAACACTTCTGATGACAGAGGTACCGGCAGGTTCATCGATCCGCTTCCTCTCGAGACCGGTAGAAGCTTCATCCTCGCACCGGACGATCCAGAGCGTCTCGTGAAGATCTCTTCAGTTGATTCTGACATCAGCCTCTATGACGGCCGTATCCTCGCTCAGAACGGTTGGTTCGTCGCAAGGACCATCCTTCCTGCAGGCAAGACCGGCAAGGTCATGACATGGTACCTCGAGCCTAACCAGATCAAGGGTTGGGTAAGACAGCCGAACATCGGTTTCTCACAGGTAGGTTATACAACCTCACAGCCTAAGATCTCTATCATCGAGCTCGACAAGGTTGACAAGGTCCAGTCCAAGGCTTCCCTCGTCAGAGTGAAGAACGACGGTACAACTGAGGTCGCTTATACAGGTAAGGTCAAGACATGGGGCCGTTACTACAAGTACAACTATGTACAGTTCGACTTCTCTTCAGTCAAGACTCCTGGTATCTACTACATCCAGTATGGTTCTACCAAGACCAACAACTTCCTCATCGACGACAGCGTATACAACAAGATTACTGACGCTACAACTGACGTATGGGTTCCTATCCATATGAACCATATGTTCGTCAATGAGGCATACCGCGTATGGCACGGTGAGCCTTTCAAGGAGGGTTACCTCCAGGCTCCTGAGAACACAGACCATTTCGACCTCCATTCACAGGGCGTAAGAGATGTTCCATATGCTGACCTCGAGCTTATCCCAGGACTCAACGTCGGTGGTTATTTCGACGCTGGAGACTTCGATATCGAGACAGGTTCCAACATCAACGTAGTTCAGTCACTCATCAGGACATGGGACCTCTTCCATCCTATGAGAGACGAGACTTTCGTGGATGAGGACCAGAGATATGTAGACCTCCATAGACCAGATGGCAAGCCAGACCTTCTCCAGTACATCGAGCATGGTCTCCTCAACCTTATCGCACAGGCTGAGATCATCGGTCATATGTCACAGACCCTTTCAAACGCTGTCCTTGACAACTATCATCATCTTGGTGATGCAGCTTCTATCACTGACGGTCTTCCATACAACCCTGCACTCGGTCCATACGAGGTTGCAGCTGACGGCAAGTCAAGCGGTAGAAAGGATGACATGTGGGCTTTCACAACCCGCAATCCTAACACTGACATCAATGCGGCTAACATGTTCGCAGCTGCAAGCCGTGTGATGAAGGGCTACAATGACGACCTTGCAGAGCGTGCTCTCATCCAGTCAAAGAGACTCATGGAGGAAGCTACTGCAATCCTTGCAAGCAGACCTTCACGTCCTAACCAGTTCGGTGGAAACAGCAACAGCAGAGCGGGTGGCAACAATGTCGGCGCTACTCTCCAGCTCTATCTCTCGACAGGTGACGCACAGTACAAGGAGCAGTTCCTCAATGATGTATGGCAGACTCTTGAGTTCGGTGTCAACCGTTCACTCCCTACAGCTCTTGACGCTGTCCCTTACATGGGTGAGGACTACAAGGAGAAGCTTCGTCCTTATATCGTAAAGTATAAGGAGTATATCGAGAGCCTTGAGCAGAACAACCCTTACGGAGTTCCAATCGGACTCGGTAACTGGGCTGGTTCAGGCGAGGTCGTGACATTCGGTACAACCGTATGCTACGCATACCTCTACTTCCCTGATATCATCGAGGAGCGCCATATCTACAAGGCTCCGAACTACCTCTATGGTGCACATCCTTACCACAACTACTCACTTGTAGCTGTAGTCGGTGCAACCCGTCCAAAGAATGTGTTCTACGGTAACAACAGAGCTGACTTCTCTGCTATCCCAGGAAACGTTGCTCCAGGTCTTCTCTTCAGACATCCTGACCACTTCGAGAACTACGACAACTGGCCATTCTTCTGGGGACAGAACGAGGGTACCATCGCAGGTAACTGTAACTATGTGATCTTCGGTTCAATCTTCAAGAACGTATCTAAGAAGTAATCTTAGCTTCTGAATAATGAAAGCGACTGATAATCACTTATCAGTCGCTTTCTTTGTTTATTGTTCTGTCTGTTCGGCTAATCATCTCCGCGCAGCTGCTTGACGAAGTTTGAAGGGGAGATGTTGAACTGCTTCTGGAAGCTGGTCGCAAAGTATGAAGGAGAAGAGAAACCGACAAGGTCGGCGACTTCATTCACCCTGTACTTCTGCGAAGCAAGCATCTCTGCGGCCTGCTTGAGGCGGCAGACACGGATATATTCGTTGATGTTCAGACCAGTGTTGCCCTTGACCTTCCTGTAGAGTGTAGACTTGCTGGTGCTGAGCATGTCAGCCAGGGTGTCCACATTGAGGTTATGGTCGGACAGGTTGTTGATTATCACCTCGTGGAGCTTATCCATGTACTTCTGGTCAACATTGCTTACTGTCACGCTGTTGTAGTGGGTAAGAGGGGAGTTGACGAACTGATGGTAAGCAATCTCTCTGTTCTTGAACAGGTTGGATACGTTAGCTCTGAGGAGCTCCATCGAGAACGGTTTCTCGATATATCCGTCAGCTCCGACCTGAAGAGTCTCCATACGGGTCTCGATGCCGACCGCGGCTGTCAGGAGAATCACAGGGATATGACTGTAGTCCGTGCTGCTCTTGATCTCGTTACAGAGCTGACAACCATCCATGACAGGCATCATGATGTCGCTGATTACAAGGTCTATCCTCTGGCTCTGGATTACCTTTAGGGCGTCTTCTCCATTGGCGGCAGTGACTGTGTTGTACTCATCAGACAGCTCATTGCTGATATAGCTTCTCATGTCAGGGTCGTCTTCTACGATCAGGATGAAGTGGAAGTTGCTGTCTTTCTCCTCTTTTGGTGTTCCGTCTTCTGTAACATTCTTCTTCTCGACCTCGATATGTGAGTCCTGGGTCAGAGGAATCTCGAATACGAATGAATTCCATCCAGGGTAGTCGGTATCAAGATAGAGCTCACCATTGTGGAGCTTTGCCATGGACCTTGCATATGGGAGACCGAGACCGGTGCCGTTGCTTCTCTGGATTCCGTCCTCGCCGTTATCGATCTGATAGAACATCTCGAAGATTTTCTCTGAGTCTTCGACAGAGATCCTCCTGCCGTTGCTGTTGACTCTTATCTTCACTTTGTCCTTAGTCTGCTCAAACAGGACCTCGATCGTATCCTTGCCATACTTGATGGCATTGGAAAGGAGGTTGCTCATGACAGTGGATACGACATCTTCTGCGCAAGGTATCTCGACAGGCGTATCAGGTATTGAGATAGACATGTTCAGGTGCTGGTCTGCGGCATTCTGCTCAAAGAATGAGTAGGTCTTCTTGATCAGCTTGGTGATGTCTCTCTTGACATATCTGAGCTGAGTCTCGTTCATGTCCATCTTTCTCATGTCCAGAATCTGATTCGTCAATGTCAGGAGGCGGTTGGTGTTCTCCTGCATAGTGAGCAGATCCTTCTTGGCTGTGATGGTATAGTCGCCCTTAGATATGATCTTGTCCAATGGCATCTTTATGAGTGTCAGTGGAGTGCGGATCTCATGGGTGATGTTGGTGAAGAAGTTGAGCTTTGCCTTATAGATTTCCTGCTGTTTCCTGTCTTCCATCTTCTCGAGCTGTCTGCTACGTACGGAATTCCTTCTCTTTAGCAGCAGGCCTATCAGCACGACTGCGATTCCTGAGAGGAGGATGACGTATAATACATAGGCAATGAGTGACTTGTAGATAGGAGGCGTGATGGTGATGCTGATGGTCCTCATGTTTTCCATCTTTTCCTCGCCCATCCTGCTTATGCTGAACTTATAACGGCCTGGGGTGATGTCTACGAAGCTGACATGGTTGGCTGTTGATGCTCCCTTGTAGGTCTTGCCTCTCTTTGAGAGAGTGTATGAATATACGACAGACTGAGGAAGGGATATGTCGGCAGCGCTGAATCTGATGTTCAGTGAGCCGATGTCCTTGTGCTTGACGGTGATGACGTCCGAGTCAATGGTAGATTTGCCCGGAGTCCTGAGATATGTGCTTCTGTCTTCTTTGTCTGCCCTGATCTCGGTAATGAAGATAGGACTGGTCTTCATCATGGTGCTGATACGGGTAGGGGAGAAACCGAACAGGCCCTGGTTGGTTCCGAAGAAGATGTCTCCGTTGCGGGCTGTGTATGTAGCTCCGTATGAGTACTGCTCCCCGAGGATTCCGCTGTTCTTGATGAACACTTCCTTGATTTCCATCTCATCTGGGGCAATCTGTACGATACCTCTTGATGTAGAAACCCAGATGTTGCCTTGCTCGTCCTCTGCCACCGCACATGTGACGTTGGAAGAGAGGCTTTCTGACGAAGCCCCCTTCTTTATGTTACGGAACTTGAAATGCCCAGTCTTGATGCTGTCGAGCGGAGCCATGAACAGACCGGCTCCTTCAGTCGTTACCCAGAGCCTGCGATGACTGTCTTCATACAGTGATGTGATGAAGTTGTTTGTGAGTGCGTATTCCGGTGTGTCGATGCTTATCCGCATCGGATCGCTTCCTTTACTGTTGCCATACCAAAGACCCTGCCCGTATGTTCCTACCCACAGCCCTGTAAAGCTGTCTGTGAGAAGACTATGGACGAATCCATTGCCGAATTCTTCCAGGAATCTGAAACTGTCTGTCTTTTCGTCTAAAGTGAAGAGTCCTCTTCTGGAACCGACTATCACTTCGCCATGTGGAAGGATCCTTATGGTGGCATTCTCCATCGGATAAGTGTAGTGCTTCCTTACTTTCCCTGTATTTCTGTCAAGTACATAGATACCGTTCTCATAGCTTGCAATCCAGACATCGTCTCCATTGATTGCGAGACCCTGGATGTTGATCGGGGCACCATGCTCATTTGTCACATCAAAGTTCCTGACAGCTTTAGAGACAAGGTTCACGCAGTTCAGTCCGCCATCTTCGGTGCCTATCCATAGATTGTCGTTCCCATCCGGGCAGAGAGCCCTGATGAATACACCATGGATTGAATTCTCGGAAGGATTGTCGTACAGGACGCTGAATAGATTTGAACTGTTCTGCCACAGGTTGAGACCGTTGTAGAAGGTTCCTATCCATACATTCCCCTTGAGGTCTTTTGACATGCACCAGATGTCACCGCCGGACAGTGAATGAGGGTCGGTGACGAGGTGGTCAAGGTGAGCAGTCTGTCCGTCTATGTTCACATAGATGCCGAATGCTGTACCTATCCAGTATTCTCCTTTTACCCTTTCCAACAGGGTCCTGATTTCAGACGATTCCGGCTCGACTTTGTATATCAATCGTGCGTTCTTGGTTATTGTGTTGACCATCAAAACATTGCCTTTTGACGTCGAAGCCAGGATGCCGCCATCTGATGCTGTAGCGATATGCGTTACTGTCTCCTCGTTAGGCTTTCCGTTTATGTTGAAGCTGACCTGGTCGAACCTGTCCGAATCCGGGTTATAAATATAGAGGTATGGGCTTTCCTCAGCATTGAACCATACCTTCTGACCTGAGTCAATGGCAATCTCTCTCGCTTTGATATGTCCGCTGGAGATCGGATATCTTGAAATCTTGCCGTCTGTCTTGGAATATTTATAGATTACACTGTCATCGATGCCTTTTGTCCAGATGTCTGTCTGAAGGAACCAGATGTTTCCGGACTGGTCTGCGGACATATGGTAGCACATCACGCCCTTAAGACCTTCGATGGTCCTGGTTTCTCCTGTGCCAGGCACATAATAGCCGATACCTTTTGTGGTAGAGAACCATATGGTTCCGTCCATGTCCTCGCAGATCGCTCCGATCATACCTTCGTTGAACTCATTTCCAAGCATCTGGTCAGGGACCATGAAGTCATATCCGTCGAATCTGTACAGTCCGTCCTTGGTTCCTACCCACAGGAAACCTCTGCTGTCGGAAAGGCAGCTGATGATAGTATTGTTCGGGAGCCCGGATTCGCTGTCGTATCTGGTGAAGAAGTGATAGGGAACTGCTGCAGCCTTTGTCGAAATGGTCAGAGCGGCGCAGACGGTCAGGATTGACAATCTAAGAAAGGTTCTCATTTCTCTTTAGATATCTTACGTGTGTTAAGATTGTTAGAAGACGCAATTTATGAATTATTTTTTGAATTTATAGTCGGAATGCTCTAAAATCAATAGTGTAAAACATCTATTTTGGTGTAATTCAATGCTTTCGATTGAAAGTTTTGCGTTTTCAATGATAACTATTAAATTCAGTTCATTCTTTTAAAAATCTTTCATTTTTTTTACTTTATCGCTTAAAATTTGAGTTGAGTTGGATTTTTTCAAATCTATCAATATATTTGTTTATTCGATTTAGGTGAAAGCCGAAAATCCACTACCTATTCGTACATAGAAGTACGCATGATTAATTAGTCAACCTATTCAGTCAAGGCTGAAACACACTATTAACTATTAATTAATATTCTATGTTTAAACAACTATCTGCTAAACTGGCTGCGATCGTCATGATCTTTGCCATGACTGCTCTGGGCGTTTCTGCTCAGAACAGAGCGATTAACGGTACTGTTGTTGACGGCGCGGGTGTTCCTGTCATCGGAGCATCTGTATTTGTTGTCGGCAATACTACTAATGGTGCTATTACAGACGTTGACGGTAAGTTCGTCCTGAACGTTCCGGCAAATTCTACCATCTCTGTATCATGCATCGGTTACACGACACAGACTATCCCTGTAGGAAACCAGTCTGTATTCAATGTAGTTCTCGCAGAGGATTCTGAGTTCCTCGAGGAGACAGTCGTCATCGGTTACGGTGTCCAGAAGAAGTCAGACCTTACAGGTGCTGTCGCATCAGTACGTCAGGAGGACCTCAAGAACCGTTCAACATCCGATGCAGCCCAGGCTCTCCAGGGAAAGGTATCCGGCGTTCACATCCTTTCAAACGCTGCTCCTGGTGAGGGCGCTTCAATCCGTGTCCGCGGTTACTCTTCTAACTCTGGTTCAATCGGACCTCTCCTCATCGTGGACGGTCTCCAGGTGTCAAGCATCCAGTACCTCGATCCTTCAATGATCGAATCAATCGAGGTCCTCAAGGACGCTGCATCCGCTGCGATCTACGGTGCGCAGGCTGGTAACGGTGTCGTTCTCGTGACCACAAAGAGCGGTCAGGACGGCCACACCTCTGTTACTTACACAGCAAAGGCTACCCTTTCATCGATCAACTCACATCCTCAGATGAACCGTGCCGACATGCTCGAGTACCTCAAGCTCGAGTACGGTGATACATTCGTTGACGAGAAGCTCGCTCTCTTCGATTATTCACATCCTGACTATAAGGATGGCGTGATCGACACAGACTGGGTGAATGCATACACAGAGCCTACATGGAGCCAGCAGCACTCTATCAGCTTCTCAGGCGGTAACAAGAACGGTCACTTCTTCACATCCCTCAACTACACCCACGAAGACGGTGTCGTAAAGGGCAACAAGGACTACTACAACCGTCTCACCGCACAGGTGAACGCTGACTACAACATCTTCAAGTGGCTCAACGTATCCACCAACAACTCTATCGAGAAGTATGCTTCCCACGGCGTATCACAGCGTGGCTACTCATCTTCATTCGAGGCGATGCTCCTCATGGACCCTACCACTCCAGTATACTGGAAGACCATCAACGAGATGCCTACAGGCTTCAGGGACATCTACGAGGCTGTCCAGGCCGGAACAAACGACATCCCTTACAAATTCTTCGGTGACGAGAACGGCTGGTTCGCAAACACCAAGTACTCAGACGCCGAGGGTTCACCTCTCGCAAAGCGCGACTCTGACAACAGCACCAGCGGCGGTTTCAACATCAACGGTACAATGGCAGCAAACGTGACACCTATCAAGGGTCTCACCATCACCTCACGTCTCGGCTACCGTCTCGCATTCAGCAACAGCCACAACTTCAGCACCCCTTATTATATCGGTGACCGTGGTTCAACCACTACCTATTCAATCTCGGCAGGTGCATCTACAAGCTGGTACTACCAGTGGGAGAACTTCGCAAACTACATGAAGAACTTCGGCAAGCACAGCATCACCGCGATGGCCGGTATGTCATACCGTGAGTCACACAGCGACAGCGTAAGTGCTTCTGCATCAGGAAACGACATCCTTTCTTCATACGAGGAGAACTTCCAGTACCTCAACTATGTGAAGAGCGACGCTGCAAAGTCTTTCAGCAACCTCCCAGGCTTGTCGAACTCACTCGCATACTTCGGACGTCTCATCTACACATACGACAACCGTTACAGCATCCAGGCCAACTTCCGTGCTGACGCATTCGACTCATCGAAGCTCTCTGCACGTAACCGCTGGGGTTACTTCCCATCAGTCTCAGTCGGCTGGACAGTGTCTAACGAGAAGTTCTTCAAGGACAACATCAGCTCAAGCGCATTCAACTTCCTCAAGCTCCGTGCTTCATGGGGTCGCAACGGTAACATCTCAGTCCTCAGCGGCTATCCATATTCTACCACCATCTCAAAGGGTAACAGCTTCTATCAGTACGACGTAGAGAATTCAGGTGCTGTGGCATCCTCATCACCTGGCGGTCTTGCAAACCCTAACCTCTCATGGGAGACATCAGAGCAGATCGACCTCGGTCTTGATGCAAGATTCCTCAACAACCGACTCACCCTCGGTGTCGACTACTTCGACAAGAGGACCAAGGACCTTCTCTTCAGCAAGCCAGTACCTCCTGAGCTCGGTGTAAGCTCAGTTACCATCAACGGTGGTCAGGTTCTCAACAGAGGTCTCGAGATCGAGCTCTCATGGAAGGACAACATCGGTGACTTCAGCTATGGCATCACAGGTAACTTCTCTACCCTCAAGAACCAGGTACTCGAACTCCCTGAGGGAACATCAAGGACCACCAAGACAGATGCAAGCTCATCTAACTACCAGGTACAGACCGTGTTCGACGCTGGCTATCCAATCTGGTACATCCGTGGCTACCAGTATGCCGGTCTCAATGCAACAGAATATGACGGACACAAGGTAGTCGACTATCTCGTCGACTACAGCGGCGACGGCAAGATCGACGCATCCGACATGGTGATGATCGGCCAGGGTACTCCAAAGGTGACCTTCGGTCTCAACATCAACCTTGCATACAAGGGCTTCGACCTCCTCGTGTTCGGTTCAGGCGTTGCAGGCAACTCAATCATGCCAGTCCTCTACCGTACAGGTTTCAAGAACCAGCTCCAGTATCAGCTTGACGAGTACAAGAAGGGTAACTATCCACATCCTTCAGAGACACAAGGTAACTACCAGTTCTGGTCATCATCAGCTAACCTCTTCAAGGGTGACTACTTCAGGATCAAGCAGCTCCAGCTCGGTTACACCATCCCTGCATCCATCACAAGAAAGGCAGCGATCAGCAACCTCCGCGTCTATGTATCTCTTGATGACTACTTCACATTCACATCATACCAGGGACTTGACCCAGAGACTGCTTCTACCAACAACTCATCAGGTGCCGGTCTTGACTGGGGTTCATATCCTACCATGCAGAAGCTCATCCTTGGTGTAAACCTCACATTCTAATAATTGTCAGATATGAAAAAAATAATTCTCCCTATACTTTTAGGATTCGCTCTCGTGGCAGTCAGCTGCCAGTCGAAGCTTGATATCCCTCAGAAGGGTGTCGTAGCATATGACACTTTCTATGCTTCAGATGCGGATTGCGAGGCTGCTCTTGCTGACATGTATGCAAACTACATAAGCCAGGTTGCAGGTACTGAAGGTATCGACAACCCTGAGCAGGTGATGCTCAACTACTCTGCAGATGATATCCTCGCTGCCGGTGGCAACAGCCATGACCACGAGCCATTCCGTAACTTCTGTGAGTTCCGTTATGATGATTCAAACGGTACACTTAAGTCTGCTTACCAGCGTTACTACTACGCAATCTATCACGCAAACCTCGTGATCTCAAACTTCACAACTGAGAACAGAGCAGGTGATGCACCAAAGTGGGAGTCTGACTACACAAAGCAGGCTGTCGCTGAGGCCCGCGTGATGCGCGCATACCTCCACATGATGACCGCCCTCCTCTGGAACTGTCCTCCTCTCGTTGACCGCGTCCTCGAGGGTGATGAGATGCCTACAAACGCAGAAAGCCAGGAGCAGATCCTCTCATGGGTCGTTTCTGAGTGCGAGAAGGCCATCAGCTCAGGTGCTCTTCCTAAGCGTAACGGTGCTGCTGACAAGAACGCTACCGCTCGCATGAGCGTCGGTTTCGCACAGTTCATCGCTGGAAAGGCTGCAATGTTCAACAACGATCCTGCAACCGCCCGCAAGTACCTCGGTGACCTCATCAACTCAGGTAGCTACTCACTTGTACCTTCAGACGAGTATTGGACAAACTTCCATATGGCAGGTGACGGCAATTCCGAGAAGATCTTCGAACCAAATGTAGTTGAGGATCAGGACTGGCTCAAGGGCTTCGGTGCATACCAGCGTACACGTTGGATGGTTTCCAACGTATTCTGCTGGAGAACTGACAACCTCGCATCTACACCTTCACCAGAAGCTGGTTACCAGGGCTGGAACGGTGGTGCCATCACTGTTGATTTCGCTAAGAAATTCGTTGAGCACGACGGTAACTCTCCACGTCGTAGGGCTTGCTTCCTCACAGCTGATGAGTGGCTCTATGAGATGGAATGGGAAGGCTCAAAGGTGAACGATGGTACACTTGAGCAGAAGAAGGAAGACCCTAAGCGTGGTATCCTTCCTGGTGGTTCAGTATTCAGCCACGGTCCATACTTCGAGTGGAAGCATATGTGCTTCACCAAGATTCCTAAGCTCCTCGCAGGCGACAAGGAGTATCCAATCGATCAGGTTTCATACCTTGGAAAACCTCAGAATGCAACAAACTTCAAGGTTGCACGTTATGCTGAGGCACTCCTTCTCTACGCTGAGGCATGTATCGGTTCATCTGACGAGGCTAAGGGTCTCAAGGCTCTCAACGATGTCCAGGAGCGTTCAGGTTCTGGCAAGATCAGCTCAAAGCTTACATGGGAAGCTGTCGCTGAGGAGAAGCAGTATGAGATGTGGTTCGAGTCTTGCCGTTTCCTCGATCTCGTTCGTTGGAGCAAGCAGGGCAAGGTTGACATGGCTTCTATCTACAACGGCAAGGGCAACCTCCATGAGACTGCAGTTACCGTTAAGGATGCATACAAGGCAGAGTACAACGATGATAATGAGTTCGTGAGGTGCATCACTCCTCATGAGCTTTACACAGAAAAGTGTGAACTCGTGTACAGCGACTTCGTAAAGGGTCAGCATGAGTACTTCCCATTCCCACTCGATGTCAAGAATTCAAATCCTAACCTCCACGACGTTCTTGGTTGGGCAAAGTAATTCTTAATTGAATTGATAAGATTGCAGGATCCGGTTTTCCGGATCCTGCTTTTTTATGCATATTCCCTTATTTCAATTGTTTGAATGTCTTAAACTTTGATTATATTTACTGATTGGAGCATTATGTTCCGCATATAGCCACGAATACAATCAAAATCTTAAGATAATGAAGAAATTCCTAATCTCTGCATCGTGCCTTGCACTTGCATCAGCGCTCACATTGAGTGCGCAGGATGTGTCTATCAACGTGAATTCGACAAAGACTGCCGGAATCATCGATGAGACCATCTATGGACAGCTCTTCGAGCACATCTATTTCTCTGCCAACAACGGTGTATGGCAGGAGATGATCTACGAACGCTCTTTCGAGCCTGAGCACTATCCTGGCATCACTCCTCGTGACGGTTATTTCGACGGTTGGTATGCCGACGATGACAACGTCCTCCACTCTCCGACACGTTACGAGCAGCCTATCCCGGTGGCAACCATAGACTCCGACTCATATGAGATCAACATGGACATCGACTGGAGAGCATATAAGCTTGCCAGAAGATCATGGTCAGGCGGTCTCCATGATATCCGCATCGCTTTCAGGAACAATGCAGACGGTTCTCCTGTCTATTTCAGGATCCATGACCCATACTACGAGTCCCAGACTTTCTCTCCACTCCAGACCGCGGCCATGGCAGAGGCCGCTGAGAGAGCAAAGGCTATGGAGGAACTCCAGAAGGCTCAGAACCAGGCAGACTTCTCTTTCGCTACGATGGTAGAGAAGGAAGTGACCATGCGTGGCCGTACAAGAGTCATGAACGTACTCGAGCCGATGAAGTCATACCATGCCAACAAGAGCCAGATCAACTCAGGCGGAATGTGGCATCATCTCCGCATCGTCGTGAAGGGAAAGAGCGCCAAGGCCTACTGGGATGGCAAGCAGGTCCTCTCATATTCCATCGCAGGCGCTGCCAAGAACGATGTCGTACTCTGGGTGAACTATACAGAGGCATACTATAAGAACATCAAGATAACCTCTACCGACGGCAAGAAGGTCTATTTCGAAGGAATGCCTAAGGATGTGCTCATCCCTCAGGTAGCTCCACAGTGGACCAGCTTCGGAAACGGCAGGTTCGAGATGATGAAGGACGATGCAGTCAACATGCGTTACTCACAGAAGATCTCTTCTCCTTCAGGTGTCAGCGGTGTCGCTCAGGGTCCTCAGAGCATCAAGGCAGGTGAGAAGTACATCGGTTCTGTCTATGCCAAGGGTGACTCAAAGGCAACCCTCAGCGTAGCGATGAAGGGCAAGAACGGCTATGTGGCACGTCAGGTGCTCGGAAAGCCAGGCAAGGACTGGACAAAGTATGAGTTCGAGCTTTCTTCTCCTTCATACAATGGAGACGCAGATTTCGCTATCGAGGCTGAAGGTGGCGACCTTCAGGTGGATATGGTTACCATGAGCACAAAGACAGGTCTCGACCTCGGCGGTTTCCGTCCTGATATCTTCAAAGCTGTCAAGGATCTCCATCCTACACTTCTTCGCTGGCCAGGTGGCGGCTATGTAGCTCAGTACCATTGGAAGTGGGGCGTCGGCCCTCAGGAGGCACGCGAGAGATGGCCACACTGGATGTGGATGGACTACGACCAGAACTGCTTCGGTATCGATGAGTTCATGCGATTCTGCCGCGAGATCAACACTGAGCCTGTGATGGTTGTCAGCGTCGCGTTCGAGCGTCCTGAAGAGGAATATGACGCAATCATGCAGGAGGCCCTCGAGTGGCTCCGCTACTGCAACGAGCCAGCAACAGGCGAGTGGGGTGCGAAGAGAGCTGCCAACGGTCATCCTGAACCATACAACGTGAAATACTGGGAGATCGACAACGAGATGTGGGAGATGGGTATCGAGAGATACGAGAAGTGTGTCCGCGATTACTCAAAGGCAATGAGGGAGATCGACCCTAGCATCAAGATCATCGCATGCGGCGGTTTCCCTGACGACGAAGGCTTCATCAAGCGTTCATCTAACTACTTCGATTTCATCAGTCTCCACCACTACGAGCAGCAGGGTGGCTACGCTACCGGTCCTGCACGTCTTGGCGAGCAGTACAACCGTTATGCAGACTGGATCTCCAAGTCACCTAACCCACATGTGAAGCTCTTCATCTCTGAGTGGAACCTTCAGTCTATCGACTGGCGTACAGGTCTCTTCGCAGGCGGTTTCCTCAACATGTGCGAGAATACTCCTGTAGTCGGCATGGGTGCAGCGGCTCTCTTCATCAGAAGGACCGACATGCCAGACTGGAACAACGCGTTCATCAACTTTGACTACAAGGACGTATTCGTAGCTCCTAACTATCAGGTTACCAAGCTCTGGTATGACAACTACACTCCATACAGACTTGAGTACAGCGGAGACGTGAAGGATCTCAGCGTCACAACCACACTCTCCGCAGACGGTACCCATGTGATCGTTAAGCTCGTCAATGCAACAGAAAAGCCGATCAGCATCAAGATCAATGGCGACTGGGCAGGCATCGAGTCTGCTTCTTATGAGTATTATGCACCAGGCGACCTCATGGTTGCCAACTCAATGGAGAACAAGAATGCAGTTGCACTCAAGACTGCTTCTCCAAAGGTCGCTGACAACTCTGTCACACTCACTGCAGACGCATATTCTGCAGGCGTTCTCAAAATCTACAAGAAATTCTAATCAATATGTTCTCAATAAGAAAGACCACTATGGCCGCTGCTGCGATCTGTATCGCGGCAGTGGCAATGCTTACTTCATGCAACAGTAAGCCAGTCCCACAGGTGATGGTCAACCCATTGACCTACACTGACATTCCGGACAATGACTACATCAGAGTAGGGGATACCTACTATATGATCAGCACCACAATGTACTTCTGCCCTGGTGCTCCTATCATGAAATCAAAGGACCTTGTACACTGGCAGATCGTGAACTACATCTACGATTTCATCGAGGATGACGACTTCTACAACCTCCGCAACGGCAAGAACGCATACGGAAAGGGCCAGTGGGCTACTACTCTCCGCTATGTCGACGGTGTATATTATGCTCTCTTCATCTGCAACGAGCAGGGCGAGAAGTCATATGTCTTCAGGACGGACGATATCGAGAGCGGCAAGTGGGTGAGGAACGAGCTCCCTAGGAAGTTCCACGACGCATCCCTCCTCTTCGACAATGACGGAAGAGTATATGTTGTCTATGGCAACACCAACATCTATGTGACCGAGCTCGAGCCGGATCTTTCAGATGTCAAGGCAGGCGGTGTCGACCAGCTCCTCATCGAATACCCTGCACAGGGCTATAACCTCAAGGGTGAAGGCGCTCACGTCTATCACATCGGTGACTACTACTATATCCTCCTCATCGACTGGCCACGCGATCCAGGCTGCCGTACCGAGACATGCTGGAGAAGCAAGAGCCTTACCGGACCTTACGAGAGCAAGATCGTGCTCCAGGGCAAGTTCGACGGACGTAACGACGGCGTCGCTCAGGGTGCTATCGTGGATACCCAGTACGGTGACTGGTACGCAATCATGTTCCAGGACCATGGTGCTGTAGGACGCATCCCTACAATCCAGCCTGTGACATGGGTGGAGGACTGGCCTGTCATGGGTGACAACACCGTTCCTATGAAGGAAGTGACAGTCAACCTTACTGCCGAGGGTGAGGATTATGTATGGGCAAATGACGAATTCGACAGCGACAAGCTCGCTCTCGTATGGCAGTGGAACCACAAGCCTATGAACGAGGCGTGGTCGCTTACTGAAAGACCAGGCTGGATGCGTCTCCATGCAGCATCTGTGGCACAGAGCGTAGTCGAGGCAAGGAATACTCTCACCCAGAGATCAGTCGGTCCTCAGTGCATCAGCGAGGTACTCCTCGATGCTTCAGGCCTTCAGGCAGGTGACAGAGCAGGTCTCTGCGCATTCCAGAGCAATAACTGCAGCGTAGGTGTAGAGGTTGCGGAAGACGGTACCAAGTCTCTTACAATCCGTGAGAACAAGCGTGGAACTAGAATGGTTCCTGGTCAGAAGCCTCAGCCTGGCAGACGCCCTATGATGGAGCGTTACGAGACCAATGATGTAGTCTACAGCGAGCCTCTCAAGAGCGAGAAGGTATGGCTCAGACTCGACTTCGTGTTCACACCTGCAGAAGGAAGCCTCAGGGAGGCAGATACAGTGACCGCAAGCTGGTCATACGACGGAGAGAACTGGGAGACTACAGACTACTCTCTCAAGATCTCTTTCACCCTTGACTTCTTCACCGGCTACAGACCTGCCCTCTTCTGCTATCCTACCACCCAGACAGGCGGTTATGCAGACTTCGACTACTTCCACCAGGAGGTCTATTGATACTGAACTGTACTATATCACCTATAATCAATTTAACTGTTGAACATGAAAAAGATCACAATGATTGTAGCAGCGATGCTTGCATGCGCTACAATGTCCGCTCAGCCGGGTGGAATGCCTGCCGGCGGCTTCGGTGGCTTCCAGCTCCCTCAGAACAAGATGGAGTACTCCGAGAAGTTCTCTGACGTCAACTATGTCGGCGATGGCGAAGCTTACCATACCCTCGACATCTATCTCCCTAAGGAGAAAAAGGCCAGCTATCCAGTCTTCATCCATATCTATGGCAGTGCATGGTTCAGCAACAACTCCAAGGGTGCTGCTGACCTCAACACCATCTGTGCAGCGCTTCTCGATGCCGGCTGTGCAGTCGTGACACCTAACCATCGTTCAAGCGGAGACGCCCAGTTCCCTGCACAGATCCATGACATCAAGGCTGTCATACGCTTCGTAAGAGGCGAGGCTGCCAAGTATCATTTCGATACCTCTTTCATCGGTATCAGCGGATTCTCGTCAGGCGGCCATCTTTCGTCACTTGCCGCAGTCACCACAGGAATCAAGACATTCACTGTAGGTGATGTGACCATGGACCTTGAAGGCTCTCTGGGCAAGTATACCGATATGAGCAGCGACGTAGACGTGGCCATGGACTGGTCAGGCCCGATCGACCTTATGAACATGGACTGTGGCGAAGGCATGAAGATGCAGCCTTCACCTGAGGAAGTCCTCCTCGGTGGCGTGAAGCTCGCTGAGAATCCTGCTCCATACGCACTTCTCAGCCCTATCACATATGCTCCATACAACAAGGTCCCTATCGCCGTTTTCCATGGTACCGTGGACAACGTCGTACCTGTATGCCAGGGCCAGAGGTTCGCGAACGCTCTCAAGAAGGGCGAGGCTGAATGCATCTACACTGAAGTTCTCGGCGGCGGTCACGGTATGGGTATGTACAGCGACGAGAACCTCGCGAAGATGGTTGATTTCGCTATCGCTGCCAAGGCAAAGAAGGCTGCATCGGCACCAAGGGCTGCCGGCGCACGTCCTGCTGCAGCTCCGCTTCCAGGCGTAGGCATGGCTTCAAACATCAATGCAAACGGATATCCAAGGCTTCTTGAGGACGGCAGGATCGCATTCAGAGTCAATGCTCCGGCTGCAAAGCGCGTGCAGATTGACATCATGTCAAAGAAGTACGATCTCAAGAAGGACATCGACGGTTACTGGAGAGGGGAGACTGATTCACTTATCCCTGGTTTCCATTACTATGCTCTCATCGTTGACGGAGTATCGACATCTGATCCTGCAAGCCACACTTACTTCGGCTGCAGCCGTGACTACAGCGCCGTCGATATCCCTGAGCCAGGATGTGACTTCTATGATATCAAGGACGTCCCTCACGGATCGATCCGCTATATGACCTACTGGTCAAAGGAGTGCAAGGCATGGAGACCTCTCTGTGTCTACACACCTGCTTCATATGAGAAGGGCAAGAAGAAGTATCCTGTAATGTATCTCCAGCATGGCGGTGGTGAAGACCAGACCGGTTGGGGCACACAGGGCCATACACGTGACATCATGGACAACCTGATTGCTGCCGGCGATGCGAAGGAGATGATCATCGTCATGGCAAATGGTACGCTCCCTACAGCAGGCGGTTACAGCCGCGAGGGTATGGCTCCGTTCGGAAGAGAGATCATCGAGAGCGTCATCCCTTACGTCGAGAGCACATTCAGGGTAATCCCGGATGCTAAGCACAGGGCGCTCTGCGGCCTTTCAATGGGCGGCGGACAGAGCTTCTACAACGGTCTTACACATCTTGAGACCTTCGCCAACGTGGGTGTATTCAGCGCAGGTATCTTCGGCGGTATCGCACAGACAGCTGACGGCGTCGACCTCGAGAGCCAGATGCCAGGCCTTCTTTCAAAGAGCGCTGATTTCAACAAGGCACTTGACGTGTTCTACATCTCAGTAGGTACTGACGACCCTAGAGTCGGCCCTACCACTGCAGCCGTAGAGACCATGAAGAAGAACAATCTCGATGTCATCTTCGAGACTTTCCCTGGCGACCATGAGTGGCAGGTATGGAGAAAATCCGTACACTCTTTCGCCCAGAAGCTCTTCAAGTAATATTGCACTATAACAATGCTATACTTATATTTGTGAAATAGAAAACTCAAACTAAAACCAATAATATGTTATTACTCGGATACGATGTCGGCAGCTCTTCTGTGAAGGCTAGCCTTGTAGATGCTGAAAACGGAAAGATCGTTGGATCAGTATTCTATCCAAAACAGGAAGCTCCAATTATTTCTGTGAAGACAGGTTGGGCAGAGCAGGAACCTACCATGTGGTGGGAGAACCTCAAGCTCGCTACAGCTGAAGTGCTTGCAAAGGCAGGCAGAAACGATATCGCTGCTATCGGTATCTCTTACCAGATGCACGGTCTCGTATGTGTTGACAAGGATCTCAACCCACTTCGTCCTTCAATCATCTGGTGCGACTCAAGAGCAGTCCCTTACGGCTCAGCAGCATTCGATGCAATCGGACAGAACAAGTGCCTTGAGAACATGCTTAACTCTCCTGGTAACTTCACTGCAGCCAAGCTTGCATGGGTGAAGGAAAACGAGCCTGAGCTCTATTCAAAGATCTACAAGATCATGCTTCCAGGCGACTATATCGCAATGAAGCTCACCGGTGAGATCTGCACTACAGTAGGAGGCCTTTCAGAGGGTATCTTCTGGGATTTCAAGAACAATGAGGTTTCAAAGGACGTGATGAACTACTTCGGTTTCGACAGCTCACTCATCCCTGAGATCAAGCCTACATTCTCTGACCAGGGCCGCGTTACCGCAGCTGTCGCTGAGGAGCTCGGTATCCCTGCAGGCATCCCTGTTACCTACAGAGGTGGTGACCAGCCTAACAACGCTCTTTCACTCAACGTATTCGAGCCAGGTGAGATCGCTTCTACAGCAGGTACATCAGGCGTTGTATACGGTGTCCTTGGCAACGTGAACTATGATCCACAGTCAAGAGTCAATACTTTCGCACACGTCAACCATACAGCAGACCAGACCCGTCTTGGTGTCCTTCTCTGCGTCAACGGTACAGGTATCCTCAACTCATGGGTACGTCGCAATGTAGTTCCTGCAGGCGTTTCATACGCTGAGATGAACGACATCGCTGCTGAGATTCCAATCGGAAGCGAGGGCGTGACAGTGCTCCCGTTCGGTAACGGTGCTGAGCGTATGCTCTGCAACAAGGAGCTTGGCTGCCAGGTCGCTGGCCTCAGCTTCAACCGTCACAGCTGGAAGCACATGGTACGTGCAGCTCAGGAGGGTATCGTATTCTCATTCAAGTACGGTATCGAGGTGATGGAACAGATGGGTATGGACGTCAAGAAGATCCACGCAGGTCAGGCTAACATGTTCCTCAGCCCTATCTTCCGCCAGACTCTCGCCGGTGTCACAGGCGCTACGATCGAGCTCTACGACACAGACGGTGCAGCAGGTGCAGCCAAGGGTGCAGGTATCGGTGCCGGTATCTACAAGGATAACAAGGAAGCATTCGGTACACTCCAGAAGCTCGAGGTCATCGAGCCAGCTCAGTGCGACCTCTACCAGGAGGCTTACGCCGCTTGGAAGGCTCAGCTTCTCAAGAACATCCAGTAATCGGAAATCTTTATATGAATAAAGGCGACCCGGAAGGGCCGCCTTTATTGTTCAGATTAATTATTGTATAACATAGGTAGTCTTCTAGCAATGCCAGTCTGCATCGCCGAAGTCAGCCTCACATTTCACTCTGACAAGACCTGTCTGGTCGTTCCATTCAACGATCGCATCGATGAAACCGAGACCCTTCTGGTTGTAGTGGGCGACGATAGTGTCTGTGTACTCATCGCTTGAAGCGGCATTTGAATATTCTACATAGCTGCCGTTGAAAGTCGCAAGGATGCCGCCGAAGAGCTGGTCAAGCTCGTAGCTGACCTTGACAGACTGTACCTGGCAATCCTTTGCGAGCCAGTCGATGTTCACGAGGACTACATCGGTAGAAGGTCCTGCCATCACTCTCCATGAACCCTCTGATCCGTCAAGGGCTGAGGTTCCGGTGATCCATGCATAGTCTGTCTTGTTCCATTTGTTCCAGAAACTTGCACCTGAGACCTTGATCTCCCAGTCGACATGGTCCTTGCGTATGACGGTGCCGTTGATGCTGACCTCGTAGGAAGAAAGACCTTCGGTCACGATGACTGACCATGTCCAGGTCTTGCCGTCCTTGACCGGAGTAACGTTCGATGCGAGCTCGAAGCCGTGGACAGGGATGTTGATGATCGTCTCGTAGATCTTGTTCCAGTTCTCGAGCATCTGCTCGATGTAGGCGTTGTAGTTGAATGCTGGATCGACGTCGGCCTTTGTGACAGCCTTTTCAGGCATCTTGATCTTGATTGTCTCCACTGATGGAAGAACGGGCGCATTGCCGTTGTCCTCCTTCTCACATGAGGTGAATGTCATTGCGGCGAGCAATGCTGAAGCCGCGAGAATCAGAAATTTTTTCATATTAAGGTAGTATGCTTGTTCTTTATAACTGATATGATAGATGCCAATCATATGCCAAATGTTGCACAGATACATTGAAAATGTTCCAAAAGACAATCAAATTGCTCCATAAGGAAAAAGCGAGACACATCGTGCCTCGCTTTCCTATGAATAATTGTACGGGACTATTCGTCGATACCCTCGATTGTCTCGATGTCTCCGTTCTCATCGAATGTGAGCTCGCAGACCTTGAGGCTACGGAGCCATGACTTGCCGCCTGAAGGGACGCTGTCATGGTGGAAGAGATACCACTTGCCCTCGAACTCGATGATAGCGTGGTGAGTTGTCCAGCCTACTACAGGGGTAAGGATCACTCCCTTGTATGTGAATGGACCGTATACATTGTCACCGACTGCGTAGCAGAGGAGGTGGCTGTCACCGGTAGAGTATGTGAAGTAGTACTTGCCGTCCTTCTTGAAAGTCCAGCTTGCCTCGAAGAAACGATGTGGATCGTCTGCCTTGAGAGGCTCGCCGTTCTCGTCAACGACTACTACAGGCTTTGGCTCTTCGCCGAACTGGAGCATGTCTGGAGAAAGCTTCACGACGCGGCTAGGAAGTGCAGGCTGGTCACCGTGAGGGAGATTAGGACTGTCAGGAGTGTTGTTCTTTGCAGGATCCTCGATGCCGATGTTGTCTCTGTAAGACTGGAGCTGACCACCCCAGAGACCGCCGAAGTACATATAGTACTCGCCATTGTCCTTGAGGATCGCCATGTCGATCGAGTAGCTGCCATGGACTGGCTCCGGCTGAGGAATGAAAGGTCCTTCAGGACGGTCTGCGATAGCTACACCGTGACGGAACACCTCGTTCTTGTCCTTCATAGGGAAGAACATATAGTACTTGCCGTCCTTCTCCTGTACGTCGCAGTCCCAGAGCTGACGTCCGTGCCATGCGATGTCCTCGAGGCCGATGACCTTGCCATGGTCAGTGACGGTTCCTGTCATAGGGTCGCCGTCGATTGAAAGGACATGGTAGTCCTTCATGATGTACTGGTCACCGCTGTCGTCCTCGACGTTTGAGTCATCCTCCCAGTCGTGTGAAGGATAGATATAGATTTTACCGTTGAATACATGTACTGATGGGTCAGCCATGTAGTCGGCAGGTAAGAGATATCTCTTTACAACTTTCTTTGCCATATTCTAGTTATTGTTTGTTTCTGTTATTATGCGTTTCTAGCCTCGATCTCCTTGTTGATCTCGTCCATCTTCTCGTCTGTGAGCTCATACTTGCTGATGATGTACATAGCGAGGAGGAGGAGAAGTGCAGGGATCACACATACGAGCCAGAGGATACCCTGGAGAGCGGCTGGTGTCTGTGAAGCGCTTGCAGCCTGGAATCCTACGATGGCGAGTACGAATCCTGGAACTACACCGCCGAGAGCCATACCTGCCTTGAAGAAGATACCTGTGAGGGCGTTGACGATACCTGCGATACGCTTGCCTGTTGTGTACTCGCCATATGTGATGACCTCAGGAACGAGAGCCCACATGTAACCTGTAGCGATGAGGACACCTGCGCTCTTGACGAACTGTGCGATGCAGAGGAGGGTGAACTTCACTGACTGAGGCATGTTGATCTGTACGAATACATACATCATTGCCATTCCGAGAATCGCGATACCGAGCGATGCGTAGAACATGTTCTTCTTGCCGATAGCCTTCTTGATTGCAGGAACGAGAGGCATGAAGATGAGTGCAGGGATTGTTCCGAGCCACATGAAGAGAGTGGTGAGGAGTGGGGTAGCACCTACATTGTATGTCATGAAGTATGCATCAGCAGCGTTGCTGACTGAAAGCATTGAGAATGCTGTGATGAAGAAGAACGCGAGGACGCGGAGAGGCTTGTTGCGGAAGAACTCCATCCAGAGGTCGCTGACCTTCACGTTTGCGGATTCCTTCTCGTCCATTACGACGCGCTCCTTGCACTGGCTGAAGCAGAAGATGAGGAGAGCGAAGCCTGCGATACAGAAGATAGCCATGGTGATGAACCATGCGCCGGCAGCGTCAGGTGTGTTGTAAGCAGCCTCCATCTTGCCTGTGGCAGGGTTGAGTACCTTAGGGGCGAAGATTGCAATCACGAGTGGAAGTGACTTCACGATGAGCGCACCTGAATTCGCCATGAACATACGTACTGATGTGAGGATGGTGATCTCGTCGGTGTCACGGGTGAGCGAAGAGTTGATCGCACCGTAAGGTACATTCACGAGGGTGTAGCACATCGACATACCTACGTATGTGACATAAGCATAGATGAGAGATCCTGAGAATCCGTTCCAGAAGCAGAGGATAGCGAGAGCTGTGAGCGGAATACCACCGAGGATGAGCCAAGAACGGTACTTTCCCCACTTAGGATTCTTCTTGTCGACGAGGGTTCCTACGATAGGGTCCCAGATGACGTCCACGAGACGTACGACGAGGAACATGACGGCTGCTGCGCCTGGGTCAAGTCCGAATACGTTTGTGTAGAAGAAGAGGAGCCAGATGCTGACTGTCTGGTAGATGAGGTTCTGAGCCATGTCACCTGAACCGAAACCGATTCTCTGGAGCCACGACAGTTTGTAGAAGCCTTTAGCTTCGCTTGCGTTGTTTGCCATATTGATTAGTGTTTTGTGTTATCAACCTATATAACAAATATAATCCAAAAAAGTGAAAAACTTGCATCGCCTTGGCGAAATAGTTAATTTTGTTCGGATAAAGACTGAAAAATATGATCATGGTACCTGGAAAGAGAGTCATCGCCTTCGATGCGGACGACACCCTTTGGGAGAACGAGCCGCTGTTCAGAGGCGCGGAGAAGAAATGGGCGGAAATGCTTAGGGACTATGGTACCCTGGATGAACTGTCCGACGCTCTCTACGCGGTGGAGGATAAGAACATGGAACTGCTCGGCTACGGAGCCAAGGCGTTCACTCTCAGCCTTTTCGAGACGACCTTGAAACTTACCGGAGGCAATGTCACCGGGGAGCAGATATCAGGAATCCTTGATGCCGGATATGGCCTTCTGCACAATCCTGCCACTCCCCTTGAAGGCGTGGAGGATACCCTCAGGAAGCTCCATGAAAGTGGAAAATACTATATGATAGTGCTGACGAAAGGCGACCTTCTCGACCAGGAAAAGAAACTTCAGAGGTCGGGGCTTGAGAATAACTTCGACAGGGTGGAGATCGTCTCCAACAAGACCGGGAAGGAGTACTTCAGACTGTGTTCCGAGCTGGGCATCACGCCCGAGGAACTGACTATGGTAGGCAACTCCCTGAAATCAGACATCAAGCCGGTCGTCGACCTTGGCGGCAGGGGAATATTCATCCCATACCACATCACATGGGCGCACGAGCATATCGATGATTTCGATCATCCTGCTATCGTACGCATCAAGAAGTTCTCCCAGCTGCTGGATATATTGTAGAGGCTTGGGATATCCGCCTCCGGAATCTTAGAAAAGGAATGAAAGCCTGACGCTGAAACCTCGGCGGGTGAGCTTCGCACCCTCGTCATGGGCGTTCCTGTTGCCCAGACCGTAGCTGTACAGACCGTGGAGAAGGACGTTGTTGCCGAGTCTCAGTCCGCCGCCTGCCTGTACGCCGTATTCCAGCTTGGAATATCTGCTTTCGCCAAGTCCTCTGTTGATCGCGTCGAGGACAGGCTCCGGGATGATTTCATCTGAATCGATCCTGGCGTTGAAATAGTCGTATGTGATATTGCCTGAACCCTCTTCTCCGAATCTGAACTCATAGGTCTTGAGACCGCTGATGCCGTAGGAAGCGTAGCCTCCTCCGTAGAGTACTATTCCGACCTTCGAGACAGGTATGTCGATCACGAATCTGAGCGGAACGCTTACATACTGCTCCTGCGTTGAGACGTCGGCCTCAAACTCTCCCGCTGAGAATGAATTGTCTCTTCGTGTGTTGAACTCGTATCCGACGCCGAAATTGATTCCAAGCACGCCCTTTGCGAACTTTGCGGTATAACCTATCTCTGCGCTGAATCCATCGAAAGGATTTCCTTCAGTGCCTTCGTCGAGGACATAGGCCATCCTGTCATAGCCTGCTCCGATCATGAACTGGGCATCGGCTCTCTTCTGGGAGAGGAGGAACATTGTGCATACGATAAGCACAAATACGGAATATCTTTTCATTATATCTTGTCTATCTTGGTTACTTTCAATAAGCTGCTTTCGACTGTGAAGTGTACGTCGACTTTGCCGTAGGTCATTCCGTAGACTTTCTCCGGGTCGTCCTGGTAGCGTGGGCGAGGATCCTGAGCGAGAAGCGCGCAGACAGCATCCGACGCACCGCTTCCGCATAGGCTGTCCGTCAGTTCCCTGAGCTCAGCAGGGAAGTCCACGTCCAGGGCGTGCCATTCGTTCTGGTCGACGAAACCGCCTTTCGCATCGGGGAAGGCGTCGGCGTAGGCGAGATATGGCTTGATGTCGTAGATCGGAGTGCCGTCCATCAGGTCAGCACCTTTCACATGGATCATGGTACCATGGACCGAGGCAATCCTTACCGAGGAAAGTCCGAGCGGGTTGGGACGATAAGGGGAACGGGTCGCAAAGACGCCCATGGTCCTGTTTCCGCCGAGCCTTGGAGGGCGTACGGTCGGCTGCCATTCCCTTTTCCGGTTTTCGGAGAACCCCCAGATCAGCCAGATGCGGTCGAAACCGTCCAGGCCTCTGAGCGCAGCTTCGCAGTCGTATTCCTTGTTGAACACGATGGTCCCGTCCAGTTCGTCTACGATGCTGCTCTGGCGAGGTATGCCGAACTTGGAAGTCAGTGGACCGTGGAATATTGCTATAGGTTCTATCTCCATAGTTGTCTGTAAACGTGCAAATTTATGCAATAATTTATTATTTTTGTATAATACACCCTTAGGTAACCGCTAGATATGAATATCCGCAACATATTGCTTTCCGCCTTGGCTTTGTTCGCTCTCGCGTGCACTCAGCACACTGAGGAACTTGCCACAGATGGTATATCCCTTGACCTTGCAGTGGAACGCAAGGCAGTCATTTCTGATATTGGGTACAGCCTGTCGTTCGAGATACCTCAGGACAGGACGGCGGAAATCACCGGTAAGGAGACTCTGAGCTTCACGATGTCTGGGAAGCAGGACCTTATCCTGGACTTCACTTCCGACAGGTTCTCGGATGTCCAGGTGAACGGCAAGGCGGTCAAGGCGAAGTTCGTCAACGAGCATATTGTCATCCCTTCATCTGCCTTCTCGATAGGAAGCAACACCGTAAGTCTGTCTTTCGTATCCGACGACAGGTCCCTGAACAGGAATGACGAATATCTCTATACTCTTTTCGTCCCGGCCCACGCCCATTCGGTATTTCCATGTTTCGACCAGCCTGACATGAAGGCGAAGTTCCGTCTTTCGCTCAGCATCCCTGAGGACTGGGTCGCTGTGTCCAACTCTGCAGCACTGGATGGGGATAAGGACTCAGTAAACCAGTCGTTTAAAGTGGTGGAATTTGCTGAGACAGAGCTTCTTCCGACCTATCTTTTCTCTTTCGTGGCGGGCAAGTGGAATACTGTCACCCAGACCGTTAACGGCAAGCCAATGACAGCGTACTACCGCGAGACTGACCCGGAGAAGATCGCTCAGTTCCCTCAGATCTTCAAGGAACTCGAGTCGGCGTTGGAGTATCTTGAGGACTATACAGGCATCCCTATGCCTTTCAGCAAATATGATTTCGTGGTTGTTCCGGGATTCCAGTTCGGAGGCATGGAGCACCCGGGAGCTGTCCTTTACAAGGAGAGCACGATTTTCCTGAGCGCGAATCCTACCGTTAACGAGAGGGAAAACCGTATCCAGCTTCTTTCCCACGAGACTGCCCATATGTGGTTCGGAGACATGGTGACCATGCGCTGGTTCAACGATGTCTGGACCAAGGAGGTCTATGCCAACTACTTCGCGGCCGAGATGTCCGAACCTTTGTTCCCACAGATCAACCATGATCTCGCATGGCTTCAGGGCTACTACATACCTTCGTATGCAGACGACAGGACCTCCGGTTCGACACCTATACGCCAGGACCTCGACAATCTTGCCGACGCCGGCCTTATCTACGGCAACATAATCTACGACAAGGCCCCGATAGTGATGAAGTCCATGGTGGATTACATGGGGAGGGAGAACTTCCAGGAAGGTATCCGCGAATATCTCCGTGAGTTCGCCTTCGACAATGCTACCTGGGACGACCTGATCGAGATTCTTGACAGACATTCCGAGTTGGATCTGAAGGAATTCAGCAAGACATGGGTCTATGGCAAAGGAATCCCAGAGGTAAAGGAACCTCATTCAAGGACCTATGGTCTTCTGAAGATGGACCCGGAGGAGGCGATGGAATGCCTCTGTTCCCTGAGCGGCGAGGTCGGCGAGACTTACCGCGAGTATATCCTCATACAGGTATATGAGAACTATGTGCAGTATCCCCAGGGCAGAGACGCAGCTGAATATCTCAATGCACTTCTGCAGCTGCTGGATAGGGAGACCAATGCCCAGATCGCATCGACTATCATAGGCGAGCTTCCTCTGATACTCAGAGATATCGATGATCCTGGATGTGAAGAGAGAATGGTTGAACTTTCTAAGAACCATAATCTTACCTCTGTGCGTCAGCAACTCATAAGGAACCTTGCTGCCAACGGGACGTCTGAGGCGACGCTCTCGTATCTTCACGGCCTTTGGGACAGGGAGGACAACGCGCTGCTAAGTACCAGCGACTATCTGACTCTTTCTTATCAGCTTGCCATCAGGATGCCTGAGAAGGCCCATGAGATACTTGCGCGCCAGCGTTCGAGGATAGACGGGTCGGATCAGAAGAGGAACTTCAATCCGGATCTTCTCCGTCAGTTCGATTTCATCAGCCGTGCTGCGGTTCCTGAGCAGGATACCCTGGATGCGGTGTTCGCTGAACTTCTGGAACCTCAGAACAGAGCTGTAGAGCCGTGGGCTGAGTCAGCACTGGCTCTGCTGAACCACTTCCTGCGCGATGAGGCGTCGGTGAAATATATACGTCCAGCCCTCGAAGAGCTTCTGGAGGTCAAGGCCACGGGAGACATCTTCTTCCCGGCCGCATGGTGCCGGGCCCTGCTTTCAGGGCACAGGTCTGCGGACGCGTACCATGAATTCGAAGCCTTCATCGAGGCTCATCCTGACTACCCTCAGCTTCTGAAGAACAAGATACTGCTTAACAGCTACAATCTGGAAAGGGCTAACAAATAATGAGAAGAATACTGCTTGCAATAACACTCGTGACCCTTATGTGTCTCCCTTCGTGCCGCGGAGGAAGGCATTCACGTGCTGACGTCGAAACCGTCAAGGATACTGTCTACCCTCTGGGCTTCTGCACGGATTCGTTCCGTGTCGTTGAAGGTGAACTAAGGAACGGACAGCTTTTCACCGCTCTGATGACCGAGCTTGGTATGAGTGCGGATCGTGCCCATGAGCTGGGTACCATGGTACCGGATTCGTTGTTCAATACCCGTAAGATGAGGCCTGGCGACCAGTGGTGGGCCTATTACGACACGACTGCGAACCAGCTGAGGTATTTCGTCTATGCCAACAACAAGGTCGACCAGACTGTCTTCCAGTGTGCGGACTCGCTTTCTGCATGGAGATATTCGAAGCCTGTCGAGATCACTAGGCGCTTTGCCGACATAACTATCACTTCATCGCTCTGGAACGACATGAAGGCGGCGGGTGCGTCGACTCTGCTCATCCTCAACCTGTCCGATGTCTATGCATGGACCGTCGACTTCTTCGGTCTTCAGGAAGACGACCGTTTCAGGGTCATCTATTCAGAGAAAGTCTGTGACGGAGAGGTCATCGCGATAGATTCGATCTATTTCGCGAAGTTCAACAGGGGAGAGACCGAACTTCCTGCCATAATGCTTGACAACCATGACGGCGGAAATATATACTGGAACGAGAAGGGAGAGAGCCTGCGCAAGGCTTTCCTCAAGGCTCCGCTGCAGTTCTCGCGTATCAGTTCCGGTTTCTCTTACCATAGACGGCATCCTGTCCATGGTGATGTCAGAGCACATACTGCCGTCGACTATGCGGCGCCTACCGGAACCCCTGTGATGTCCATCGGAGACGGTACGGTCATCAGCAAGGGCTGGGCAGGCGGTGGCGGAAACACCGTCAAGATCCGTCACAATTCGGTATATACGACTTCATACATGCATCTTTCGAAGTATGCCACAGGCCTGAAGGTCGGTGACCATGTCCGTCAGGGACAGGTTATCGGCTATGTGGGTGCGACCGGTACGGCGACAGGCCCGCATCTTGACTTCCGTGTATGGAAGAACGGGACTCCGATCAATCCTCTGACCATGGAATCTCCGGCTTCAGAGCCTATCAGCGAGGACAGACGTCCTGCCCTTGACTCTCTCTACAGGATACTTTCTGCAGAGATGGATTCACTTACAGTAAACAGATAGAACAGTTTCCGATATATGAGAAAGAACAGAAAAATTTTCCTGATAAGCATGGTCGCAATCCTGGTTGCGGCAATACCTTCATACGCAGTGTTCAAGGAGAAGAATCTCCGGAAGACACTTGACGTGCTTGTCTTCGAGCTTCGCGATGCCTATATGGAACTTTCTGAGACGCAGGAAGGCCAGACGAGGAATGAAGCCCAGCAGCACAGGGAACTCATCAGGCTGATCGAGAACTGTAACGAGCTGTCTATCATGCTGTATTCGCAGCAGCAGGACTATACCTTTGACCTGACATACGCGCTTAACAAGGTTACTGACCAGTATCTCAGCTTCAATGCCTCACGAATGCCATACAACGACATCGTGAATCGTCTTGAGATCGAGATCGACAGGTACGACAAGCTCATCCGTACCCTTAAGAACCTTCCTCCAGTCACCAGGGAGGCGGCTCCGGAAATTCCGAAGATGATGGAACTTCTGGATTCTCTCTCGGCGGAGGATGATACTTCATTCGTCGCAGTCCCTTCCATCCTGGAAGAGGCTGAGGCAAAGCCTTTCATGCTCGATTCACTCGGACAGGCACTGCGTGACAGCTGTGTGTTCTATGCAGAGCTGATCGAGGACCTCTACTGGGATGACCTTATCAGGATCGATGAGGATAATAACTATTATATCGAGACTGACAGGCACATCAGGGATGCCTATAACTATGCCCAGGACCGATACAAGCTTGTGCAGAAGAAGATCTTCGTGGATGGCCAGACCCCATTCCTGGAGGTGCTTCGCGATTTCAGGAACAACTGGGAGCAGGCGATCTGCAGCTGTACGGACAAGTATAGCACCAAGTCTGAGAAGGAGGACATAATCAGTGAGTGGAGAGGCCCGATGGTAGTCGGTTTCGGAGCCATCGCCATTTTCTACATCATACTTTCATTCTTGATCAGCAACATCGTAGTGAGAGTACTCCTGAAGAAGGCCAAGGCTCTTCAGACCTCGTATTTCCAGGACCACAAGAGTACCTTCATCCTTTTCCTCGGTGTCGTCCTCTTTGCTCTGACCATCATGGCTATCAGCATGATCGCGAATTCGAACAACTTCATCCAGATGGCAGCTCCTCTTCTCGCTGAACTTGCCTGGCTCATGGCGGCGATCTTCCTCTCTATCCTGATCCGTCTCAGGAAGGATGAGAGCGCGCTCGCCCTCAAGGCCTATACTCCAGTCATCCTGATGGGTGTCGTGATCATCACGCTACGCATCATCTTCGTGCCGAACTCGATGCTCAACATCATATTTCCTCCGGTCCTCCTGTTCTTCTGCATCTGGCAGCTTGTTGTCAACAGCAGAGTACTCCGTGGAGTTCCAGCCAGCGACAAGATATATATCTGGGCTTCGTTCCTGGTATTCCTCGTCGCCACTGTAGCCGCATTCATAGGATATGTGATGATGGCTCTCCTGTTCGTGATCTGGTGGATGTTCCAGCTGACTGTGCTCCAGTCAATCGCGGCTGTTTACTTCCTTCTTTCAAAGTACTACGATGACACTCTCTCAGAAAGGAAGAGGAAGTATCGTCAGAACCATCCAAGCATTCCGCTCAGGCACAAGGGCGCCTACATCGAGATATCATGGGGCTATGACCTCCTCAAGATGACAATCGTACCTATGGCGATTCTCTGGTCGATCCCTCTCTGTATCTATATGGCAGGCGGCGTGTTCGATCTTTCGAAGGCTTGTCTCAACCTCTTCAACGGACCTTTGATCAATGTAGAGAAGCTTCAGCACATCTCCCTCTCGCGCATTGTGACCATCATCTCGACCTTCTATGTGTTCAGATATCTCATCTATGCGTTCAAGGCTTTCTATAGACTGTTCAAGACCAAGTCTGAGCTGAGGAAGATGGATGACGGAGTCATATTCAAGGACACCAATGTCAACTTCACTCTCTCGGACAATCTTACTAGCCTTATCGGATGGGGTCTGTATGTCATCATCTCCTTCATCATGCTCAAGATTCCTACATCTGCCATCACGATAGTTTCGACAGGTCTCGCTACCGGTGTCGGTTTCGCATTGAAGGACGTGCTCAACAATTTCTTCTACGGAATCCAGCTCATGTCCGGAAGACTCAGGGTCGGAGACGTGATCGAGTGTGACGACATCCGTGGATCAGTTGACAGCATGAGCTATCAGAGCACGCAGATTCTTTCTACTGACGGTGCGATCATCGCCATCCCTAACAGTACTCTGTTCAGCAAGAATTTCAAGAACCTTACAAGGAACCATGCCTACGAGCTTCTCAAGATCCCTGTAGGTGTCAAGTACGGTACTGATGTGGAGAAGGTAAGGCAGATCCTGACTGAGGCACTGAAGGTCCTTCAGGTCAAGGATAAGTACGGACGGGACATCGTGGATCCTAAGAATGGCGTGATTGTCAGGTTCCAGGGCTTCGGTGACAACAGCGTGGATCTTATCGTCCAGCAGTACACCACTGTGGACTCTCACTTTACATATGCAGCCAAGGCTAAGGAGATCATCTACAATGCCCTGAATGAGAACGGAATCGAAATTCCATTCCCTCAGCGCGACCTCTACATCAAGCAGATGCCGGAGGAGATGGATTCGTAGAGTTTCCTGTAGAAAGGATGACGTGTCAATGTTGACGCATCTCCCATGATCATGAGCTTCATACGGGCTCTGGTCATGGCTACGTTCATTCGTCTGAGGTCGCGAAGAAAGCCGATCTCGCCATTCTCGTTGGCTCGGACGAGGGATATGATGATCACATCTCTCTCCTGTCCCTGGAAACCGTCCACCGTGTTCACTGTGATCAGCTGACGGTATGGCTTGAAGAAAGGATCGGACTTGATCCTATGCCTAAGATACTGTACCTGGGCCTTGTACGGGCTGATGAGACCGACGTCGACATGTTCTTTCAGAACGCGTCTGTGACCGACTTTGGTGTAGTAATCCTTAAGCTGTCGGATGCAGAGCTCTGCCTCAGGCTTGTTGATTCTTCCAAATGACTCCTGTATGAACTCTTCATTGCAGTCCATACCTGCCGTGTTGATCCATACGACCGGACTGTCAATGTCTGCGTCGAGGATGACACGGTTCTTTACATTCGGTGCGCTCTGTACTTTCCCTTCATAGAAATAATCTGAGGAGAAGCGCATGATGTTCTCATTCATGCGATACTGCACCTGGAGAAGCGATACGCTTTCGGGATGCTTGTCTACGATCCTCTCCATCAAGGTCCGGTCAAGACCTTGACGTGCAGCTTCGTAGCACTTGATTGTCGGCGGAAGCTGCTGATGGTCTCCGGCCAGGATGACTCGGTCGGCCTTGCGTATGGCAATCCAGCATGCTGCTTCGAGTGCCTGGGCGGCCTCGTCGATGAACAGGGTGGAGAACTTCATTCCGCTCAGTACCTTGTTGGCGCTGCCGGTCAAGGTACATGCAATGACCCGGCTCTGTGCGAAGAGCTGTTCCCTGATCCTCAGCTCAAGGTCTGTCGCCCTGTCCTTCAGGGAATTGATCTTCTGCCTTGTGCTTTCTCCTTTGCCTTTCTGGCTCTGCAGGTCTCGTATGGCCTTGCGTATATTCCAGAGCTGGGGATAGTCCGGATGGTCGGAGAATAGATGCTCGTATGTGAATGACAGCATCTTGTCGTTGACACGTGTAGGGTTGCCTATGCGCAGTACGCTCAGTCCGGAGTCTACCAGCTTCTCGCTGATCCAGTCTACCGCCATGTTGCTCTGGGCACATACCATGATCTGGCATTCGCGTCGCAGGGTCTCGTAGATGGCCTCGACCAGAGTTGTGGTCTTTCCGGTGCCCGGAGGCCCATGGACTACCATGACGTCCTTTGCGCGTAGCACTTCGTTGACCGCCTGTTCCTGAGTGGAATTCAGACCTGGGAAATGGATCGGTGTCAGGTTCAGCTTGCCCAGAGGGGAGTCCCCATATATGAGGTCACGCAGCTCCTTGAGGCGTCCCTTGTCGGCATTGATGACTTTGTTGAGGGACTCGAACATCAGACGGTAGGAAGTCTCGTCGAAGTATAGCTGTACTCCCAGATTCTCAGCGGCGGCTATCTCTGCGAAGCCTCGTCCCTGTGGCAGGGCGACTACCATGCGGTCATCGTCCACATAGCTTACAGTCGCGACATATTTCATGAACTTGACTTCTGGCTCGCTGCTCTTCCATGTGAAGAACATCACTGGCTTGCCGTATTCGAAACCATGTTCTACGTCCTTGTCCTGAGTACGGTGCAGTTCCACTACCTGCTGGTTCAGTGAGTTGTAGTAGCTCTGCCCGACATGTACAGGATACCAGCACATACCACGCCTGACCTTCCTGAGCACACCCATCTCCTGGGTCTGCTTCAGAAAGGAATCCTTCTCAGCTTCATACTCCATCCGGAGCAGTGAGGCCTGGCGGCTGAGTTCCTGTATTGCGTTCACTAGTCGATGACTTCCATCTTCATGCTGATGTCCTTGAGAGGACGGTCAGAACGGTCTGTAGTGACTTCCTGGATCTTCGCGACGATCTCGAGACCCTGCTCTACTTCTCCGAAGACAGTGTACTGGTCGTCAAGGAACGGTGTTCCGCCGAGGGTCGTGTATGCCTCCTTCTGCTCTGCAGAAAGCTGGCCGAGGTTCTGGTCCTTCACGATCTGCTGGGTCAGCTCGTTGAGCTCGTCCTGGAGCTTCTGGAGAGCGGCGTTGTCGCGGTTCCTTCTCATTGCCATGATGAGGTCCCTGCGGTCAGAGCAGAGCTGGTTGAATACAGACTGCATAGCCTGCATCTTCATCTGCTTCTCAAGCTGGCCGAGCTGGCCCTCCTTATAGGTCTGGCCCCATACGATGTAGAACTGGCAGCCGCTGCTGCGTCTTTCAGGGTTGACGTTGTCACCCTGGCGTGCTGCCGCAAGCGCACCTCTCTTGTGGAAGAGTCCTGTCTTGAACTCTGCAGGAAGGGTGTATCCTGCGTCTCCGCTTCCGAGCTGCTTGCCCTTTGTAGCGCCCTTGCTCTCAGGGTCTCCGCCCTGGATCATGAAATCCTTGATTACTCTGTGGAAGAGTGTTCCGTCATAGAAACCTTCCTTCGCGAGCTTGATGAAGTTGTCGCGGTGGAGGGGAGTCTCGTCGTAGAGCTTCACTACGATGTCTCCGAGATCTGTGATTATCTTTACTTTGCTCATATTCTTATGTGTTGATTACTGTTCCCTGTATACTACGCTTCCGCTGCCCTGATGGGTCGCCAGGATGAGGACCTCGGCGATCTGGACATGGGCTGGAGCCGATGCAGCATAGAACGCCACGTCGGCGATGTCATCTCCTGTGAGAGGCTTGATTCCCTGATAGACCTTGTCTGCACGTGCATCATCACCATGGAAACGTACATTCGAGAAATTGGTCTCGACGAGGCCTGGCTTGAGGTTGGTCACGCGTACGGCCGATGGTGCGACGTCGATCCTGAGACCGTCAGAGATGGTCTTGACCGCAGCCTTGGTCGCGCAGTAGACGTTTCCTCCGGCATATGCTGCATCACCTGCGACGCTGCCGATGTTGATTATATGACCATGGTTCCTTGAAATCATGCCTGGCACGATGTATCTGGTCATGTTGAGCAATCCTTTGATATTGGTGTCGATCATCTGGTCCCAGTCGTCGAAGTCTCCTTCGTACTCCGGTTCAAGTCCGCGGGCGAGACCTGCGTTGTTGATCAGTACGTCGATGTCCTGCCACTCCTGAGGAATGCTTTCTACGGCAGCCTTCACGGCCTCTCTGTCGCGTACGTCATATGGAAGGACGAGTACTTTTGCACCATACTGCTCAAGCTCTGTCCTGAGGCTCTCGAGGAGCTCTCCGCGACGTCCTGTGATTATTGTATCATAGCCTCCCTGGGCGAATTTACGTGCGCAAGCTTCACCGATTCCACTGGTCGCACCTGTGATGAGAACGATTTTTCTGTCCATTTTGTCAAGATTACCCTGCAAAGATGGCGAAATATCCTGACATTTCTTAAATTTACACGATAAGAAACTGGATATGAATATGAGAAAGGTTCTTATAGCTGTGCTCATCGCGTCTTTCGCGGCATCCTGCGGAACTTCACGTTCTGCAGCGGTTGCGGTGTCGGGAGGTGACGAGCTGGCTGTGCGTGGTTCACAGGAACGTAGTGAGATAGTATCTGACGGATATCAGAGGATAGATTCCAGGAAAAACGCCAGCTCAATAAGCCGTGTGGATATCAAGGACGAGGAGCTTGGGTCGTACAATACTATATTCGAATACCTTAGAGGCCGTGTGCCTGGTGTGCAGATAGGCTATGCCGGTCCTGGCGGGACCCCTTCGGTCACGATACGCGGCGAGAACTCTTTCAATGCCGGTACCCAACCGCTTTTCGTCGTTGACGGCGCAGTCGTAAGCGACATCGCCTCCATCAACCCTAACGATGTGGCGAGTGTGAATGTGCTGAAGGATTCTTCCACCTCCATCTATGGCTCAAGAGGCGCCGGAGGTGTCATTGTCATCAAGACAAAATCCGCCCAGGAGGCTGCCGCAAGGGCTGTAGCGGAGAAGAAAGCCGCGAAGGCTGCCAGACGCTCCGGAAAATAGCAGTATATCCCGAAAGACTATTAGACCGATAATTATATGACCATGAAGAAATATCTATTTGCTGCAGCTGCGATGCTGTTCTTGCTCGTAGGCTGCGAACCTAAGCAGAAAGTTTCAAGTGAGACTGAGATAGCTGCATACTCGGATTCGACCGCGTTGCTGATGTTCAATGTCGATGTCGAGCTTCCGATAGCTGCTGACGAGGTCAATGCCAACGTCCGTCGTGACCTCTTGGATGTCGTTGTTGAGAATTTCAGCAAGTTCGGATATGAGGAATCGGTCATCGGCCACATCGAAGGCGTTTCGCCTGAGCTGGATATCCAGACACTTGTCGACAAGCTCGGATCAGAGGTCTTCGTGTCTCTTGGTAAGCTGGCTGAGGCAGACTATGAGGACAGGATGAGGTCCGGCGCTGGAAGGGAGTTCGCGCTTGAATTCGACTTCGACGAGCACTATGATTTCCAGTGGGAGTGCATGAGCACCCTTTCCCGTATCCTCGATGCAGATAAGTACTGGGTATACCTTTCTGAGGACTATGTCTACATGGGAGGAGCCCATGGCGGTATCGGAGGCGCCGGCTACCTTACCTACAGCAAGGAGGACGGCAGCAGGATCACTGGTTTCCTTGATCCGTCCAAGCTTGACGAGATCCAGCCTATACTCCGCCAGGGTATCGTGAGATTCTTTGACGAGTCAGGCGAAGACATCTCTGAGGATGAGGTGATCGACTATCTCTTCATCGAAGACGGCATAATCCCGTTCCCTGCCTATGAGCCATACCCGACAGAGGACGGTCTCAACTTCATCTACCAGCAGTACGAGATCGCACCATATGCGATGGGCATGCCTTCATTCACCGTACCGTTCTCCGAAATCAAGCCATTCCTTTCAGAATCAGCCAGAAAGGCCCTCGGCCTTTAATATGCTGAATAGTGTAACTGTTTGAATAGCAGTCTATTAAAAAATTACTTTCGGCCTTTTGACCGAAAGTAATTTTGTATATTGCTGATTATCAGTTGATTGTGTTGTTTGCGATTGTGCGTCTGCTACTTGCGGACGGTGTCGTTGAGCCATCTCTCGAGCTCGCCGACGAACTCACGCTTGAAGTTTTTCTCAGACCAGCCCCAGCCGTGACCGCCTGTAGGCCAGATGTGCATTGAAGCGCTGACCTTGTTTGCTACGAGGGCCTCGTAGTATCTGAGGCTGTTCGCAACCGGTACGAGGTAGTCGTCAGATGAGAGGAGGATGAGTGCAGGAGGAGTCTGCGGAGTGACGTGCTTGTCATTTGAGTAAAGGTCTACGATCTCCTGTGACGGGTTCTCGCCAAGGAGTCCGTCGTATGAGCCTTTGTGGGTGATGGCGAGGTCCATGGTTGTCACAGGGTAGAAGAGGATCTGGAACTCAGGACGGTTCTCGTCGCTTGTGAAATGGGTAGCAGCTGTCGAAGCGAGGTGACCACCTGCAGAACATCCCATGACACCTACATGCTCGATGCCGAGGTCCTTGCGGCCCTTCATGATCCTGATTGCTTCCTGAAGGTCGCTGAGTGGAACGTCATGGTGTCCTCTTGGAAGACGGTACTCGAGGAGTACGAAGGTGTATCCCTGAGCGTTGAACCAATCCTTGAAGTCGCGTCCCTCATGTGTGTCGGACATCACGGCGTAACCGCCGCCCGGGCATGAGATGATGCAGTATCCGTTAGGCTCCCTTGCAGGGTAGATCTCCATATATGCCTCTGTGTATTTTGTGCCTTCAGGGGTCTCGAAGGCGTTAGGTGCACCGTTTGGCCAGATCTGTACGGTCTCCATTCTTGGGCCGAAGCTGAAGCCTCTTGGAGCGCGCTGCTGTCCTGCTCCAGGTCCCTGGGCGAGGAGCACTGTTGAAATCGCCGCGAGGGCGATGGTAAGAAAGATCTTTTTCATGTGATTAGTTATTTTTTTCAAAAATAAGCAAAAATGTAAAAAAACGGGATATCTTTGCGACCTGTTTCTTAGTTAGTGTGCAAATATGACTACCACCATTGTCCTGATATTCTTGATAGGATATCTTTTTATCGCCGTTGAAAGCTTCACGAAAGTGGACAAGGCGGCCATCTCACTTCTGATGTGCGTCCTGTGCTGGACCGTCTTCGCCTTGGGCGGAGGGGCTGACGGAAATCTCTCTCATGTACTCGAATCAAGCCTGGGAGAAGCAGGTACGACAATCTTCTTCCTCATGGGAGCCATGGCCATCGTCGAGCTCGTCGATACCTACGGAGGCTTCAATTTCGTCCGTAAGCTTCTCATGACGACTTCAAAGCGAAGTCTCTTCTGGAGAATGGCTGTTATGACCGCGGTCATGAGTGCAATCCTCGACAACCTTACAACTACCATCGTAATGATGATGATACTGGGCAAGCTCGTGGACAACCATAAGGACGCCCTCATATACACTGCCATGATCGTAATCTCCGCGAACGCGGGAGGTGCATTCTCTCCGATCGGAGACGTCACGACCATCATGCTCTGGAACGGCAGCATGCTGTCGGCCGTCGGAGTCATCTCACACGTCTTCCTCCCAGCAGTCGTCAGCTTCGTCGTGCCGGGGCTCATCCTGCAGCATAAGCTTCAGGGCACGCTTGATCCTGTCACCAACTTCAAGCCGATCAAGGTCCATGGTGAGGTGTCAAGACGTGACCGCGCCGAAGTGTTCGCCATCGGAGTCGGCGGTCTGTGCAGCGTACCTCTCTTCCATAGTCTTACAGGACTTCCTCCATTCATGGGAATACTCATCGTGCTTGCAGTCCTCTGGGTGTTCACCGACATCCTCCACTTCTTCGTCAAGAAGAGTTCTGCAAGCGTGCAGTCAGTGCTCGGAAAGATCGACATGGAGACAATCCTTTTCTTCCTTGGAATCCTCATGTCAGTCAGCGTGCTTTCTGAGACAGGCGTACTTACAGACTTCGGAAAGATGCTTTCTGAGAATGTGAAGAGCGATTACCTTCAGACAGGTCTTATCGGAATCCTCTCCAGCGTCGTGGACAACGTACCGCTTGTGGCGGCGTCAATGAAGATGTACCCAGTAGCGGATGTGGCAATGGTTGCCGCTGATCCTGCCATGGCATCTCTTGTCCAGGACGGCATATTCTGGCAGCTTCTTGCCTATTGTGCAGGTACGGGCGGATCGCTCCTGATCATCGGCTCAGCGGCCGGAGTAGTTGCGATGGGACTTCAGAATGTCTCATTCGGCTGGTACCTCAAGAACATAACATGGATAGCGCTTGTAGGCTATGTCGCAGGAATCGCGACCTACGCGCTTCAGAGTCTTGTCTTCTGATATCTGGCTAACGTCCTGATTATCTGATCTTCTTGAGCTGGTGGAGCAGCTCGATGATTCCGATGCCGATGATGCGCTTGCACGCATTGTTCAGGGCACGGCGGTTAGCGAAACCGCAGTCGGTCGCGATCTGAGCGATCCATGCGTCAAGCTCGCCGTCGTTCAGGTCGTTCTTGAACATCTCGATCGCCTCGTTGAGCCTGATGGAATCCATGAAGTCGTTCAATGTGTCGGTAGGGGATGCCTCCTTGAACATGATGTCGAAACTGCTCTTGTCGAGCCCTACCAGCTCTGCAAGGTCAGCTGCGCTTACCTTGGCGTTCTTATAGATCTTGGTCTGCTTGATCTGGTTCTCGAGATTCCTGAATACACGTCTATGGTCGTGGATGCCGGCTACGTCCTCGGCATTGAGATGATATGAGTCGAGGAGACTCTCGTACATATCGGCTTTCTTTCTCTCCATGCGGAGTTCCTCGTACCTCTTGTAGAGCATAGCATTCCTCTTCTTGAGCTTGCTGCCGACGATTATGAGTCGGATTATCCATGCTATCCAGCAGACTAGGAAGACAACAGCGGATACAATGATGATTATATCCAGAGCATTTATATTGTCTGTCATATCGGTCAGGTTCTAGTGTCTTTTCTTTACGTGTATGCGTCGGGGCTTAATCCCGATTATCAGCAAATATATAAATAAAATCGTTGTTGAAAGAAGGTTATCGCAGTGATTTTTGAAAAATGCATATATTTGTATCATGCGATACTCAAAGGGCATAACGGCTTTTCTCCTGACATTCCTTGCTTTATCATGCAGGCCTGGAAATATGTGTCAGGTCGATTCCTATCCTGAGATTTTTCCTGACTATATCGGCGTCACCGTCCCGGAGAGTATGGCAGGACTCCGTTTCTCAATGGCTGACGGCCGCAGGTCCAATGTGGAGACCCGAAAGGAAGGAGATGTGATATGGTATAAGGTATCGGCGTGGAACAGGGGAGCAAAGTCAGGTGAGAGCTATAAGGAATTCCCGGTCTACATCAGCCATGATCCTATCGACCCTTATGTCGCATACCGTCTGATCGAGCCGGCCTATGAAAGCTGGCATGACATGGGCATCTACCAGAGGGAGCTCTCGTCATATAAGGAGACGGCGGTCGTGACGAACAGGATCAACGACCGTGGCTGCGTCAACTGCCATACCTTCCCGTCAGGGGATCCGTCCAGGATGCTTTTCCATGCCAGGGGACGCAACGGTGGAACCGTGTTCGTCGACGGCGGCAAGGCGACCAAGGTCGACCTCTCGAAGGTGGGTCCTATGATGCAGGGAACCTATCCTGCATGGAACCCCGACGGACGCTATGTCGTCTTCTCATCCAATTCCACGAACCAGAGCTTCTACACCGCCGCTCATCAGCAGATCGAGGTCTACGACAAGGTGTCGGACATGATGCTGATGGACCTCCAGACAGGGCAGGTGAGTGTCGTGGCGCAGACTGAAGGCCTTCTCGAGACCTTCCCGAGCTGGTCCGAGGATGGAAAGACCCTCTATTACTGCGTCTCTGACAACCCTGGAAACCTTCCGTTCTCCCGCGAGGAGACTCATTATGTGCTGAAGTCTCTCGCTTTCGATGGCGGCAGTTTCGTCGGCGGACCGCAGACTGTCCTCGATGTGGACAGCCTCTCCGTGTCCTTTCCGCGCGTCAAGGGTGACAAGCTGATATTCACTGCTTCCGCCTACGGAACTTTCCCTATATGGCACAAGGAGGCGGACCTCTGGATGCTTGATCTGACCGACGGCTCGCTAAGGCCTCTTGATGAGCTCAACAGCGACGACACCGAAAGCTACCACAGCTGGTCAAGCAACGGCAAGTGGCTGATATTCAGCAGCCGAAGGATAGACGGCCGATACACAAGACTCTTCATCTCGCACTACGGTGAGGACGGTAAGTTCTCCAAGCCTTTCCTGCTCCCGCAGCGCGACCCTATGCACAATACCCTGAGACTCAAGTCCTACAACATACCTGAATTCGTGACGGGACCTGTGGGCGGTCTCGAGAAAGAAACCAAGAAGCTTTTCCAGCCATGACGGACAAGAAGAAATACATTGCCTTGGCTGTAAGGCTCGCGGTCCCGGTGGCGATACTCGCCATCGTATGGTACGTCACCCTGCCTGTGATGCGCTACACGCTGCTGATGCAGGAACAGAAAGGCTTCTTCCTTCTGACCGGCGACTATTTCCGCCAGGTATTCTCGGACAGATGGCCGGTCACAACGCTGATCAGCGACTTCCTCGTCCAGTTCTACAGGAATGCCAGTCTCGGAGCACTGATCACCGCTCTGATAGTCGTCAAGACATACGTGATGACCTGCGTCATATTCCGCTTCGCTTCGTTCCGCCAGGTCCTCGGTGGCCTTGCCGCTGCCGCTACCTGGTACGCCATCGCCCATGCCGATACGCCTCACACCGGAGTCGTCATACTCATGTCCGCCTTCCTGGCCGCACTGCTTTCCCTCTGTATCCCATACAGTAAGATCTTTAGGACGGCAGGGAAGACCTTAGGGGAAGGGAAGTCAGGATCATGGCAGGCCGCGGCCGCAGTCGCCCTGGTCTTCTGCTCGGCTGTGCTCATAGTCAGGGACACTAAAATCAGGGACAATGAGAAATGGTACGCGGTCGAGTACTGCTCGAGAGCCCATGACTGGGACGTCCTCCTTGCGATCGCTACTCCTGAACTCTGCCGCAGCGACATGTCCTACGTGCCTTATTCACTGCTTGCCCTCAATGCGAAGGGACAGCTTGGCGAAAGGATGATGGACTATCCTGTCACAGGCCCTGAAAGCCTCGGTGACCTGGGTGAGATGAACTGGAGCGCATACTCCCTGAGGAGCCAGATCTCCGAACTTACAGGAGGAACCAACGAGGCTATACACCAGACATACCAGATGGGAATGGCGACACCTCACGGCATCAGCTTCGGTGTCCTGCGCCAGCTCATACGCCTTGAGATAGAGAACGGCAGCTATGACCTCGCGGTGAAGCATGCCATGGTCCTGAGACGAAGCCCGTTCAATGTAAAGACGGCCGATGCCGCGATCCAGATGGCCATGTCAAGGAAGGCGGAGGACGCAGACGGAGGATCGGCGGACGTTAAGGAAGAGGCCGAGGTCAGGAGAGCCGACGCGATGGTCTCGGACAATAATGTGGCGTACAATCTCAGCGCGATAATCACAAACAGCCCGAACGCGACGGTGGCGGCCAAGGAAAGACTTCTGTGCCATCTGCTCCTGGCAGGCGACAGGGAAGGATTCAATGCCCTTATGGAAGAGTTCTTCGGGGATGTTCCGGCGGACAGGATACCTCGCAGCTTCAGAAACTATATGATCAACAAATAATAACCACTATGAACAAATTCATGTATGCGCTGACTGCAGCGCTCTGTTTCGGTGCGATCAGCGCCAACGCACAGGTCAAGGAAGATTTCGTACCTTCTCCTAACAACCAGTCTGGAAAACAGTATCCGATGGTCAACTCGGAGAGACGCGTGAGGGTCAAGATCAACGCTCCTGACGCAAAGTCTGTCAAGCTTGACATCGGAAGCAAGAAGTATGACCTCGTGAAGGGTGAGGACGGTCAGTGGACCGGTACCTCTGATCCTCAGGACGAGGGATTCCACTACTATCAGATCAACATCGACGGAGCAGACGTTCCGGATCCTTCTACGATGTACTACTACGGCTGCAGCCGTTGGGGAAGCGGTATCGACGTACCTGCTGCAGACCAGGATTTCTATCAGCTCAAGGACGTCCCACAGGGCGAGATCCGCGAGATCTACTACTGGTCAGACTACAACAAGGCAATGCGTCACTGCTATGTCTATACACCTGCAGGATATGACATCGACAAAGACAAGCGCTATCCAGTGCTCTATCTCCAGCATGGTGGCGGTGAGAGCGAGCACGGCTGGGCTCAGCAGGGCAAGACAGGCATAATCCTCGACAACCTCATCGCTGAAGGCAAGGCTCTTCCTTTCATCGTAGTGATGGACAACGGAACATGGATGAGCTTCAAGAGGGCAGACGGTTCGTCTCTCGCAATGGGCCCGAGAAGGCCTGGCCAGGGCGGCGGAATGAACCTTCCTGAGGACTGGACCGAAGGTTTCAGGAACACTCTCATCCAGGATATCGTCCCTATGATCGACAACCGTTTCAGGACAATCGCCGACAAGGACCACAGAGCCCTCGCAGGACTCTCAATGGGTGCCATGGAGACCAAGGAGATCGGTCTCAGACGTCCGGACGTATTCGGCTCGCTCGGTATCTTCAGCGGCGGAACCATCTCTGCTGAGGAGGCTGCTGCAGCACCTGGCTTCATGAAGAACAACAATCTCACCTTTGTAAGCTACGGCTCACGCGAGATTGAAGGCGGACGCCAGGGCGGCGATCCTAAGCAGATCACTGACGGTCTCGCAGCTACAGGTTGCAACGCACATTACTATGTCTCTGACCAGACAGCACACGAGTGGCAGAGCTGGCGCAGAAGCCTTTACCAGTTCGCGCAGCTTCTCTGGAAGTAATAGTTGCCGCAGGACTGTCAAGACTGGCGAGGAATTTGCAGACAGGTCTGGAAAACAATCTACACTATGAAAAAAGCATTGATAATCGGAGCGGCAATGGTCATCGCAGCGGCGATGCTTCCGCTTTCAGTCGCGAAACTGAAGTCATACGACAGGACGGTCGACGTAAAAGGCCTCTGTGAAAAAGAAGTCAAGGCTGACAAGGTCATCTGGCCTATCACCTATAAGGAAATGAGTGACGATCTCTCTGCTCTTCTCAAGCAGACTGACGCAAACAATGCCCGTATCGTCGAGTTCCTCAAGAGCGGCGGTCTGAATGACAGCGAGATAACAGTAGGAACCCCTAAAGTCTCAGACAAGTTCGCCAGCGAGTACGGAAACAATGACAGGCTCTTCAGATATCTCAGCACAAACGTTGTCACAGTATGTACTTCGAACGTGGATGCTGTCCTCGCTCTCCAGGCAAGGCAGTCGGAGCTGATGAAAAAGGGCCTTACTCTTTCAGAGAATGACTGGGAGAATCCTCTCCAGTTCAAGTTCGAGGCTCTGAACGACATCAAGCCTGAGATGATCGAGGAAGCTACAGCCAACGCACGTGAGGCTGCAGAGAAATTTGCAAAGGATTCTGGCAGCAGGATCGGAAAGATCAAGACAGCGACCCAAGGCACGTTCAGCATCGAGAACAGAGACAGCAACACTCCTCATCTCAAGAGAGTGCGTGTCGTCACATACGTGACATATTACCTCAGGCACTAGGCTTGAAGCTATTTGCTTGAAAGTTGGATTTTCGCAAGATAGTCGTAGTGGTCGCCCTCTGCGACTATCTCGCTTTTAAGGCCACACTTGCCGCAGGCTGTGGCAAGGAGTGAGTAGTCGGCATAGAGCCAGTCGAATGGCTTTCCCTTGACATTGCGATAGACCATACGGTAGTCGACTTCGCCGTAGTAGGCGCCGCAGAGGTCTATGTCGAACGAGCCGTCCTCATTGAGATAGAGATACTGGAGGTCACTGGAATCGATGAGGATGCATCCGTCGGGCGTCAGAAGTTCTGACACTTTCCTCAGCATCGGCTTCAGACCTTCGGCTTTGCCGGCGATGCCTGTACCGTTCATCAGCATCAGGATGGTGTCGAAGCTGTGGTACCATGGTCCTTCGCCCTCGTCGCTCAGTATGTCCATGCAGCGTACATCGCGCAGGCCGCGCATCTTCATCGCCTCGCAGCTGAGTGGTGAGATGTCGACGGCGGTGACCTCAAGTCCGCGCTCCTGGAGGATGATTGAATGGCAACCAGCCCCGGCTCCGATGTCGAGGACGCGGCCGCGTGCCATTGACAGTGCCGTTTTCTCAAGCTCTGGCATGTCTTCCTCGCTGCGGAACAGATGGGCCACAGGGATCTCGTCTTCCTCAAACTGACTTGACAGTACCCTCAGCTTGGCCGCCTTCCCGGTCTTCTGATATTCAAGGATGGCACTTCCCATCGGGTCGTGCAGTGCGGAGATGTGTGTGCCCTTGGCCATAGTTACGTCTTGGATTGTTTGCTTAAAGGTAATTATTCTGCCTTTTTTCTTCCATTTTGAATTACAGTGTCAGGCGGATGCCGAAGTTGACGTTGCGGCCGTTGCCCCAGTATCCGGTGAAACCGTCCTTGTCGTGCCTGGCCCCGTCCTTGCTTCGTTCAATGTAGAACGCGTCGGTAAGGTTGCCGCCGTTGCAATAGATGGTGACATCGCTTCCGAAGATCCTTCCGCTCCAGCTGATGCTGGCGTTGATAAGCGAGTAAGAAGGAATCCTGTACGAGTCACCTCTGTCCTCAGGACTGGTCCTGGTGACAGGATCGAAGTCTGCCCAGAGGCGGTCGTTCCAGCTGTATTCAACCTTTGCGACGAAACCTTTGAGGAACTTTGCCCCCGCAGAGATGCCGAGCTGGGTCTGAGGAGCGTCTCCGACATGGAGACCGTCGGCATAGACCTTTACCTGTCCCATCTCAAGCATAGTGTCAGGATCGTAGATTATCGCCTCGACGTCGTTCTTCCATTTCCACTGTCCGATCGATGCGAATCCGTCGAAATCGAGCCATCTGACAGGTCTGTAGCCAGCCTCGGCCTCGAATCCGAAATGCTGGGCGTCAAGTCCCTTGACCATATACTTGTAAGGGTCGACGTCTACTGTCTTGTAGGACGCGCTCATCAAGGTCTTGTCCTGCCAGTATGCGTAATATGCAGTCACCTCGAAGCTGTATCTCTGGCCGCTGCGTCTGAATCCGGCCTCGGCGAGATAGTTCTTCTCGTTGGTGATGTCCTTTGCGACCTCGTTGCTTCCGCTTGAGAAGAAGACATTTGAATATGGTGCCCTTGAATATACGGCCGCATTGGCGTAGAGGCTTGTCGACTTGCCGAACTTATGAAGCCATCCAGTCTTGACGCTCGCACCAGGCTTGCCTGCCCACTTGCTCCTGACGTCGTCGCCTACATAGTTGTAGGCGTCCCATTTCCTGAGGACGGTTCCGCTGGCAGAGACTCCGAACGTGAGGATGTCGGACGCATTCTTCCATGTTCCGATTGCGTAGAGGGTGCCGTAGTGCTGGTCCCTTCCGCTGTCGGTCCTGACAAAGTCACCGACATGCTTGATGCTCTCTCTCCCAGCTTGTCCGGCGAGGGACTTGCTGTAGTCCTCGTACCAGTAGTCAGCTCCGAGAAGATCGGTGATCTGCTCCCTTTCCCATGTGCTGTAGAGCTGGTAGTGTATGCCGCCTTCGATCTGGAAGCGGTCGCTGAGATCCTTGGTCACGCTTGACTTCACACCTGCCTGGGTATGTCCTGCCTGGTAGTCAGACATTATGTTGACCGCAGCGCCGCCGTTGGACTTGTTGAGTGCGACAGCTGCATCCCAGTCGATCTGCCCGTTCTCGTCCATGAACGATGCGATCCTCTTTCCCTTGCTTTCAGTGTAATAGCCACCTCCGTTGGCCAACGCGAGATAAGCGGTCGTGCTTACTCTGATGTCGTCGCTGTGGTAAGAGTGGGTGAGTGTGAAGTATGGCTTGAAGTAATTGTTCCTTGAAAGGGTCCTGGCGGTGCGCTTCCCGTTCTCGTCGGTGTACCATCCCCAGTTCTTGTTGTAGTTCCTTCCGTACTTCTCGACCTCGGCATAGGTCAGCCTCTGCGACCTTTGCTCGTGCTGCTCAGGGGAACCGAGGGCGGTAAGATTGAGAGAATGCCTGTCATTGAACTTCTTGGTGACGGCCAGCTGGTACGACCAAGTGCTGAGATTTGTCATGTCCGCATAGCTGCTTCCCCAGTTGTGTGAGCCCATGAGGCTTACTGCCCATCCTTTCCTGATGCCGGAATCGACGCTGAGGCTCATTCCGTTGGTGCCATAGCCGGTATGGTAATAGCTTGCTGACGCATGGGCGTCCTTCGACGGCTGTGTTGTGACAATGTCTATGGTACCTCCGACCGAATTGTCCGAGAGCATCGAGTTTCCGATACCTTTCTGGACCTGGATCGATGATGCGGCATCCGCCATGCCCATCCAGTTGTTCCAGTACATGCTGCCAGAGGTAAGACCAGAGATAGGCACTCCGTTGAGAAGGACGGAGATGTTCTCCTGCTTGAAGCCACGGATGTTGATCTTGGCGTCACCGAAGCTTCCGGTCTCGGCTGTCGCGTAGACTCCCGGAACATTGTGGATCAGCTCAGGGAAGGTCTTGCCGGCTGCCTGCGTGCGGATCTTGTCCTGGGTGATGTCAGTAAGTCTCAGAGGGGATGAGTTCCTGTCTGCGATGCTTGCTGAGATAGTGATCTCGTCGAGGATGATGTGGGATGTTGTGTCCTGGACGGACGATGAGGCCCCGTCGGGGCGTGTGACAGGCGTTGTGCCTGCACCTGCGGCGATGACGGGCATGTTCAGCCCAAACATCACTGCCGCGATTGCTGGTAGTGATTTGAATGACATAATATAATACTTCTTCCATCCGGACTTTACCGTCGGTGCCGTAGTTTCAACGGCTCAACCCTTGTGGAAGAACGCCACAGAGGGCTCGCGGACTATACCGCCGGTTGGGAATTGCACCCGACCCTGAAGTTTATTGTTTTGCAGATTAATGATCTGCGCTGCAAAGATATATTATTTTTTCACTGTTTTCAAAATGATTACCTTTGTGTCACTATCATTATTTTACCATGAAAGTATTCCATCTTATCTCATTGGGCGCAGCAGCCCTTTTCTCGGTAGCATGTGGGAGCAATACTCTCCAGTCGCCCGACAAGTCGATCAAGGCAGTCATTGACGGTCAGTCAATTGCCGTCTATTATGGCGTATCGCAGGTCATATCTGACCTTCATGTCGGAATCATCACACAGTCGCAGAATCTTGACTCGGCTCTTGTGCTGAGCTCACAGTCCGGCAGGAAACTTATCAAGGAAGAGTATGACATGCCTGCTGGAAAGCGTCTGCATTGCAGCAATTCCGCAAATGAGAAGATTCTTACGTATAAGAATCCTTCTGGCGAGGAACTTCAGGTCGTACTTCGCCTCTATAATGACGGTGTCGCCCTCCGTTATGTGACCGCTGAAGGTACCATGGTCATGGAGGACCGTACTTCGTACAGCGTCGCAGACGGCGTCAACAGATGGATTGCAAACTATGACGCGTCGAATGAGCAGCCGTTCCCGCTTTCGACTGACGGATCTGTAGGAACCAGCAAGTATGGCAGGGCTGCAAAGAACAGCAAGTGGAGCTATCCTGCCCTCGTAGAACCGGTTCCAGGAATCTTTGCCCTTATCTCTGAGGCGGACATCCGTGTCGGAGACAGCGGTTCATATCTTGTGAACGAGAAGGACAAGGAAGTCTATGAGGTCACCCTCGAGGGCCCGAACGCCTATAACGAGGGAATGTCTCCTTGGCGCTGTGCGATCATCGGAGAGCTCTCTGACATCGCTGAGTCTACTCTCATCACAGACCTCGCTTCTCCAAGCGAGATCGCCGATCCTTCGTGGATCCAGCCAGGAGTCAGCTCATGGATCTATTGGGCATATAACCATGGTTCAAAGGATTTCGAGCTTTGCAAGACCTTCATCGACCTTGCAGCACAGATGGGATGGCCGTATTGCCTTGTCGACTGGGAATGGCCGGAAATGACAGGAGGCTATGACCTGAACGATGTCATGGCATATGCTCGTGAGAAAGGTGTCAAGATCAATCTCTGGTACAATTCAGGAACCTCCTGGATCGGTCCTGGCGCACCTCAGCCACAGGACCGTCTCAATACCCCTGAGAGCCGTGAACGCGAGATGCAGTGGCTTGAGGAGATCGGCGTAAGCGGTATCAAGGTCGACTTCTTCTCTCCTCTCAACGACGAGATGGCTAAGTACTATATCGACATCCTCAAGGATGCTGCGCGTCACCATCTTCTCGTAGATTTCCACGGCTGTACGATCCCTAACGGATGGCAGCGTACATGGCCGAACATGATGAGCATGGAGGCTATCTATGGAGCTGAGTGGTACAACAACGGTCCGTTCTTCGGGCCGACCGCAGCTGTCCACAATGCCACGGTTCCGTTCACACGTAATGTCGTCGGTCCTATGGACTATACTCCTGGCTCATTCAGCGACAGCCAGTATGCACATCTCACGACCAATGCCCATGAGCTTGCGCTTCCTGTCCTCTTCGAATCAGGAATCCAGCATATGGCTGACCGTCCTGCAGGCTATTTCGGAGATGAGGCAGCAAAGAATGTATATGATCCGGACAAGCAGGCAAGGATCGAGCGTGCTGCAGCCATGGCATCAAGACCTTCCGGCGGTCCAGGTCCTAGAGGAGGATTCGGCAACGTTCAGGTCGCAATCCCTACAGAAGAATGCCCAGGTATTCCACAGGAGGCTCTTGACGTATATTCAGGGCTTCCTTCAATCTGGGATGACACCAAGCTCCTTGCTGGATATCCAGGTGAATTTGTGGTGATGGCACGTCGCTCAGGCAGCAAGTGGTATATCGCTGGAATCAATGGCAAGTCTGAGCCTGTTGACATCGCATTCTCGCTTGAACGTCTCGGAGTCAGTGCATCTTCCAACATTCTTTTCTGCGATGGTCCTCAGGACAGGATCATTGATGTGAAGACCCTCGAACTCAATGGCGACAGTGCATCAGTCCCATGTCGTGCCCGTGGAGGCTTCCTTGTTGTAATCGACTGATATATCGTTTGCTATATATGATTATTATGGCCGGTCTTTATTTTATTTGAGCAAGAATTTATATATATTCGCACTACTATAATACTAATATACCATGAAGAAGAGTATTTCACTTGCAATCGCAATGATGCTGTGCGTCCCTATGTTTGCACAGAGTCCTGTAACCTTCACAGCGCAGGAGGACTTCCAGAACATGCTCGACCAGCTTGGAATCAAGTCCGTAAGACGTGGATTCGATTCAGACCAGAGCAGTCCTTATGCAGCTAACTATGATGAGTCAAAGGCTAATCCTTACCCTGTCATCCCTGACCTTATGACGACCAATAAAGGCAAGAAGGTGAAGACCGCGAAGGATTGGTGGGAAGTGCGTCGTCCGGAAATCAAGGAAGGCTTCGAGAGCGAGGTCTATGGACGCGTTCCTGCAAATGTCCCTGACGTCACCTGGACAGTCGTATGTGAAGAAATCGAAAGAGTCGGTATGATCTCAGCAAAGGCAAAGCAGCTTGTCGGCCATGTCGACAACTCATCTTGTCCTGAGATCAACGTAGATATCAAGATGGTCGTAGTGACCCCTGCTGATGCCAAGGGACCTGTTCCACTCCTTATGATGTTCGGTGGTGCTACACTCCCTAATCCTGTGACACCTGCAAGAGGTGACATGGAAATCATCAACAAGGCTCTCCGCCAGATGCTCGAGGCTAATCCTGAGACAGCAGATCTCATGAAGAAGTATCCTGCATGGCAGCCGTTCGAGGCAGCTAATCCTTTCGCAGGCTTCGGCAGACAGCAGCTTGCACCAGGCCAGGATCCACCTTCAAACCAGCAGCTTCTCGCAGCAGGCTGGGGCTATGCTATGATCGATCCATCAAGCATCCAGGCAGACAACGGCGCTGGTCTTACCCGCGGTATCATCGGTCTTGTGAACCATGGTCAGCCACGCAAACCGGACGACTGGGGCTCGCTCAGAGCATGGGCATGGGGCGCTGCACGTGGACTTGACTACCTTGAGACAGACCCTGACGTCGACGCTAAGCACGTAGGCATCGAAGGCGTTTCACGTTACGGAAAGGCAGCTCTCGTTACACTCGCATTCGAGGACAGGTTTGCTATGGGTCTCATCGGTTCATCAGGAAAGGGTGGCGCGACACTCCACAGAAGAATCTTCGGTGAAGGTCTTGAGAACCTTGCAACCAGCGGCGAGTACCACTGGATGGCCGGTAACTATATCAAGTACAACGCTGTAGAGGGAAAGAACGGTGCAGGTACAGCAGACATGCTCCCTGTAGACTCACACGAGCTTATCGCAATGTGTGCACCTCGCCTCGTGTTCATCAGCTATGGTATTCCTGAGCAGGGCGATGCCCAGTGGCTCGACCAGTACGGCAGCTGGCAGGCTACAATCGCAGCAGGTGAGGCATTCACCCTCCTCGGCTCGACTGACCTCGGTCTCGGTCACGACTATCGCTCAGTTCCAATGCCTGCAGTAAACCAGGACGTCCTTGACGGCAACCTTGCATGGCGTCAGCATGACGGTGGCCACACCGATGCTCCTAACATGAAGCATTTCATCAAGTGGGCTACGGAAAAGATCGGATACGTCTATAAGAGATAATCATCTGTCGAAGATATGAAAAAAGGCTGGTCCCTGAGGGCCAGCCTTTTTCAGGTGGAGATGGGCGGACTCGAACCGCCGTCCAAACAACGCACCAAACAGCTTTCTACACGCTTATCCTGTCTTTGGTTGTCGGCGCATGGCTGCCGATAGGAAGGCTACCATGAGCTTATCAGTTGAATCTTAGCAGACCTTAACTGAGTCTGGTCTGAGCATCCTGCTTGGATGATACCCCGTGCTCGGCGCATAGCAGGCTTAAAGTCCGCGGGATACTCGTCGGCGCTGCAGCCTTGGCAGCGCGGATTAAGCTAATGGACTTGGTCGATTAGGCAGCGAGTGCATAGTTGTTGTTGCCAACTGAATTTTTGAGGATCGGGATTAACGGGCCGGCCCACAGCGCCCGACGTGCTTACTGTCCGACATCGATGCTGTCAAAACCAAAACATCCCCGTAACAGTTCTGCAAAGATATGAAAGATTCTACTATTATCATTCACAGTCAAAGAAAAATTAGGTTATTCAATAAATATGTCTATATTTGTAAATGGGGTCTAGCCCTTTCATAAATTGAATTATATTAATTACTTATATAAAACTAATTAACAGAATTATGAGCAAGAATTATTTCGACCTTACAGGTAGAGTAGCTGTCGTTACAGGTGCTTCTACAGGTCTTGGTCTCCAGATGGCAGAGGCTTTCGCAAGCCAGGGTGCCAATGTTGTTCTTATGGCAAGAAGACTCAACCTCCTCGAGGACAACTGCAAGGCCATCGTCGAGAAGTTTGGTGTTGAGGCGCTTCCTATCGCATGCGATATCACAGATACAGAGAAGGTAAAGGCAGCTGTCGCTGAGGTCATGGCTAAGTTCGGCCGCGTTGACATCCTCGTGAACAACGCCGGTACTGGCGGTATCACTCCAGCTGAGGACGTTCCAGATGAGATGTTCGAGAAGGAGTTCCAGATCGACCTCTTCGGTACATTCAAGTGTGCACGTGAGTTCGGTAAGGAGATGATCAAGGCTGGTTATGGCCGTATCATCAACATCGCTTCTATGTACGGTCTCGTAGGTAACATGGCTGCTCCATCTTCACCTTACCATGCAGCAAAGGGTGGCGTTGTCAACCTTACACGTGCTCTCGCAGCTGAGTGGGGTAAGTATGGCATCACTGTAAACGCAATCTGCCCAGGTTACTTCATGACTCCTCTTACAAAGTCAACTCTTGAGACAGACTGGTTCGCAGCTTACGCTAAGGGCGCTATTCCTGTAGGCCGTTACGGTAAGGAGGGTGAGCTTGACACAGTTGCTCTCTTCCTCGCTTCACCTGCTTCTACCTACGTAAATGGTCAGAACATCGCAGTTGACGGCGGTTACACTGCAATCTAATCTTCAACAGATACAGAAAACATAAAGGGCTCGGAGGAATCCGGGCCCTTGTTCTATATATGCTTCTGCACTACCTCCAGCAGCCTCCGGTGGTTGGCAGGGGAGTTGGCGGCGACGATTATTCCCGCTTTCCTGAGCGAAGGCTCGCAGCCGTCAATACCGCTCATTACACCTCCAGCTTCAGTCAGGATGAGCTTGGCGGCCGCAAAGTCCCATGGCAGGAGCCTGTATTCGAAGTAGAGTTCGATGCGTCCGCAGGCAAGGAAACAGATCTCGAGAGCCGCGGCACCGAATCTGCGTACGTCGTTACACTGCATATAGGTCTCCATGATTATGTCTGAGCAGGCCTGGGCGTGCTCCTTGCGGTAGAGACAGAGTGCCGAGCATAGGATGCCGTTCTCGAACGAGCGGCCGGAAACCTTGATGGGAATGCCGTTGCACAAGGCACCATGGTCCTTTTCGGCGCAGTAGAGCTCGTCTCTCATAGGACTGTAGACGACGCCTGCGACGACTTCGCCGTGACGGGAAAGCGCGACCGAGATGCAGCAGTGGTCGATTCCGCGGGAATAGTTCGCCGTGCCGTCGATAGGGTCGATGATCCAGACATATTCCGGGACTATGGTACCTTCGCCTCCGTCGCCGTTGCCGTCATGTCCGAGGTCCTCCTCTTCGCAGAAAAAGCCGCTGCCGGGAATCAACTCGGAAAGCTTTTCACAAAGGAAGTGCTGTACGGCCAGGTCTGAGCTGGTCACGATGTTGGTGAAACCCTCCTTCTGGTTCACGACGAAACCTTCCGTCACCATCAGGCCGGCTGCCTGACGTACTATGTCGATTATCTTCTGCAGCATATTGTCGTTCTGAATTAATGGTAGTATTCGCAGATATCCTGGGCGTAAAGATACTATTATCTTTGAGAAATTGACTATATTTGCCTGACAAGCTATCTGTCATTTGCTGGACATGGGAAAGAAACTAAGGAAATACCTGAAGGAATTCAGGCTCTCGATGAGGATGAAGGCTGTGCTCGCCCTTGGCGCCATAGCAGTCACTCTTCTCGTCAGCAGTATTCTTTCCGTCATGGAGTATACCAGAATGAGTGACTATGTCTCTGAGCTGATCGGTGAGAACATCCGCAGTATCAATGTCGCACAGAGGCTTGCAAATGTCAGCAACGAGTACAATCTCGAGATCCTCACCATCATCGGCGACTCGACCAAGACGACCCTTCCTCCTTTTGACGAGGAAGAGTTCATGCGCCACTGCGACGACCTGAGGACTTCTCTCGAGACCCGCAACCTTTCAAATCTCGCCGATTCCGTAGAGTATTCATTCTCTGCGTACATGCTTACTTCGCTTGAGCTTCCATCTGTCCTTCAGTCTGATTTCATCGATACCAGGACATGGTACTTCGACCGCCTCCAGCCGGTCTATGGAAGGCTCAGAGGCGATATCGAGAATCTCTCCGTGTCTACCTACCAGGATCTCCAGAAGAACTCAGAGACCTTCGAGAGAGGATTCTACCGAAGTGTCATCCCAGGAGCGGTCGCCGTAGCTGTCGGCCTTATGCTCGTGCTGATGCTGCTCTTCTTCATCCTCAGCTATTTCGTCAATCCTGTCTATAAGATGAACGAGGCCTTTGACGAATATAAGGCGTTCAACAAGAAGTATAGCTATACCTTCGACGGGGACGATGAGCTTTCTGACCTGAACAGGAACATCACCGAACTTGCGGACGAGAACGCTCAGCTGCGTAAGAGACTCAGGGTGCTACGAGATGCCATGAACCAGAAATAGTCCTGAAAACCCCTCGCGACTATGAACCTGAAAGTAATACTGAGAAATGTAGGACTTGCGCTGCTCGTCAGTGCATTGTTCATGTTCCTGTCCATCCTGGTCTCGGTGTCTGAGGGCAATGACAGTGCGCTAGCAGCCCTGATGATCAGTTTCGTCATCACTTTCAGCGTGGGCGCTTTCCCTTTCATCTTCGTACGTAAGACCACTGCTATCAACCTCAAGGAAGGCTATATGATCATCGTCATATCCTGGGTCCTGTCCTTCCTTTTCGGTATGATGCCATATCTCCTCTGGGGAGGTCCGTTCACCGTCGCCAATGCATGGTTCGAGAGCGTCTCGGGATTTACGACCACAGGAGCCACGATCCTCGATGATGTGGAGGCTTTGCCAAGAAGCCTGTTGTTCTGGAGGTCATCGACACACTTCATCGGTGGATTGGGAGTCGCGGTCTTCCTGCTGCTCATCATCCCTCAGTCGTCTCCTATGCGTCTGCGCCTGTCGTCGATGGAACTTTCGTCACTCTCCAAGGGCAGCTATGGCACGCGTACAAACAAGACTGTGTATGTGTTCACATACGTCTATCTCGCTTTCTTCGCTGCAGCTGTCGTGCTATATATGCTGGGCGGAATGCCTGCGTTTGACGCGGTCACCCATGCGTTCACGATCTGTTCGACCGGTGGATTCAGCCCTAGGACCCTGTCCATGGGATATTATGGCTCGAACTATTTCAATATCGTCACTACGGTCCTGATGGTGCTGGCTTCCTGCCACTATGCATTCTTCTATCTTGCAGTGGTCAATAGAAGCCTCAAGCCGTTCAACAATCCTATACTCAAGTACTATCTCAGCATCCTTGCCGTGGCGGCTTTCCTCGTTACGGTATCCATGAAGACAAGCGGGATTGAACCGACCTGGGGAAAGGCATTGATGACCGCGTCGTTCAACGTCGCTGCCTATTCATCTACGACCGGACTTTCGATTACTGACAACACGGGCTGGAACCCGTTCATCGTGTTCATCCTGCTGTTCCTGAGCCTGCAGTGCGGTATGGCCGGATCGACTTCAGGAGGACTCAAGGCTGACCGTGGCTTCCTCCTTTTCAAGGCGGTGCGTGACAGCGTCAAGAAGACTATCAATCCATACAAGATCACAGACGTCCGGGTCGGCTCGAAGATCGTAAGACAGGAGGAGATATATCCGCATCTGGTATATCTTACCTTGTTCTTCTTCATGTTCATGCTGTCTGTCGGACTCTGCTATGCACTCGGTAACGGGCAGCATTCGGTGACAGCCTCCATCGCGTCTCTCTCGAACGTGGGCCTCTCCTTCGATGCGATTGGCAGCAGCGGAAGCTACGGCTGGATGAATTCTCCGACTAAGTTCATCCTGACTGTCGATATGTTGATGGGCCGTCTTGAGATCTATCCTGTCCTGGCCATATTCTATATTCTTCTGAACAGAAAAGAACTTAAGTAGATGGGCAGGGCTGATTTCCTATACGACAGTTTCTGCTCGAGGCTGCCTTTTGAACCTACATCCTGTCAGGATTCGCTTTTCCGCGACATCGCTGATTTCATCACTGGCGATGACGGGGACATTCTCGTCGTGAACGGTTATGCCGGCACAGGAAAGACATCCGCGCTGGCTTCCGTCGTCTCTACGATGAAGGAACTTGAAGTACCTTGCATACTCCTTGCTCCCACCGGACGTGCCGCAAAGGTCCTTTCCTCATACACGCATTCTCCTGCATACACTATCCATAAGCATATCTACCGTCAGAAGAACGTAGGTGACGACGGCTTCGGCGAATTCTCGCTCTTCATGAACAAGGCGAAGAATGCTCTTTTCATCGTCGATGAGGTATCGCTTATCGGAATCGACAATGCAGGGGAGGGCCGCAGCGCCCAGTTCGGTACAGGCAACCTGCTCGAGGACCTGATAAACTTCGTCCGAAGCGGTTCAGACTGCCGTCTGATCATGGTAGGAGATTCGGCCCAGCTACCTCCGGTCGGGCTTGACAAGAGTCCGGCTCTTTCCGAGGAATACATGTCCATGGCAGGTGGAGTACGCTTTGCCACCCTTACCACAGTCGTCCGTCAGCAGGAGGAATCAGGTATCCTGCATAACGCTACCCACATCCGTGAGATTCTCTCGGAAGAAGATTTCTTCGGCATCGAGGCTGATGAGCTTGGGCTGGAAGTCGACGGTTTCCCTGATATAGAACGCATATCGGGAGGAGAACTGATCGACGCTCTCTCGGAGGCTTATTCCAGGTACGGCGAAGACGAGACCGTCGTCCTCTGCCGTTCTAACAAGAGGGCGATACGCTACAATGCCGGCATACGTGCCCAGGTCCAGTATCGTGAGGAAAGGCTTGTGCGAGGCGACAACCTGATGATTGTGAAGAACTGCTATCAGTTCGTCGATGATGTGGAGAATATGGACTACATCGCCAACGGTGACATGGCGAAGCTTGAGAAGATTTCCCGTTTTGAGGAGCGTTATGGCCTTCATTTCGCAGAGGCCCGCCTCCGTTTCCCGGACTATGACGACCAGGAGATCTTAGCGAAGGTCTGCCTTGACACGCTTGAGTCAGAATCAGCCTCTCTTACCTACGAGCAGCAGAACAGGCTCTATCAGGGAGTCCTGGAAGACTATTCGCATCTGACGACGAAGAAAAAGCGTTACGATGCCGTCAGGGAAGATCCTTTCTACAATGCATTGCAGCTCAAGTATGCCGATGCGATAACCTGCCATAAATCCCAGGGCGGACAGTGGCAATGCGTGTTCATAGACAATCCGTTCTGGCAGGACGAACTTGTGGAAGATGACCTGAAGTGGCTCTACACGGCGATCACTCGAGCTGTGGACAAAGTATATCTCGTAAACTTCAAAGACAATCTATTTACTAAACAATAATAACAATGAACACAAAAAAGATTCTCGCATTTGCTGCTGCAGTCGCAGTGTCATGTGCACTGTGCTCAGCGCAGACAACTCAGGTCCAGGTCATCGAGAACGGTGGTACCGGTCCTTACAAGTCAGTCGCTGTCGGAGACGAAAGTCTTCCTACACACATCATCTATCGTCCTCAGAACCTTGAGGCAGCCGTGGCACAGAACGGAGGAAAGCTTCCTGTCATCGTCTATGCAAACGGTGCATGTGTGAACAACAGCCTTGAGATGAGCCGCCTCCTCAGCGAGGTCGCTTCATACGGCTATGTCATCCTCGCCATCGGACCTTACGAGGAGTATTCAGACGAGAAATTCTACAACCAGTGGAAGGGTGTCGTAAAGGGTTCATATCCTTCGACAAAGGAAGTGCTCGTAATGGGTAACGGAGAGAGAGTCTTCGCCTATACAGCCGAGGAGAGAGAGGCTCAGAGATTGGAAAGAGAGGCAGCACGTGCTGCTGCAGCCGCTGCGGCAAAGAAGGCTCCTAAGAAGAACGCCGCTCCTGCACCTGCTCCATTCCGCACATATCCTAAGCAGATGCTCGAGGCTATCGACTGGATCACTGACCAGGCTGCTACAAAGACCAGCGAGTACTACCACATGGTAGATCTCGACAAGATTGCTGCCATGGGCCAGTCTTGCGGTGGCGCACAGACCCTCGCAGTCGCTCATGACCCAAGAATCAAGACCTGCGTCATGCTCAACACCGGTATCGGTGAAAACTCCATGCAGGGCGTAGACAAGAACTGCCTTGAGAGCCTCCATACTCCTATGTTCTATATGATCGGCGGTCCTGTGGACATCGCTTACAAGAACGCGCAGGGTGACTATGACAACATCAAGGACCTTCCTATCGTCATGGCTAACTCCCTCGACGGCCACTCAGGTACCTACTACGAGAAGAACGGCGGTCCTTACGCTGTCGCTGCCCGCAAGTGGCTCGACTGGCAGCTCAAGGGCAAGGTGGGAGAGTCTGCAATGTTCCTCGACGACGAGTACGAGGCTAAGTTCTACCCGGCTTGGACCTTCGTAAGGAAGAACTGGTAAGCTTCTGACAGACAGAAAAGCTAGCGACCTAGGTCGGCTGAAAATGCCGTGACCTAGGTCGCTTTGTTTTTGTAATAAACTGTATATCAGTATGTTCTGTATTCTGGGTGACCTAGGTCGGGCACGTTTCGTCTGACCTAGGTCGCGCACAGAATTTAGAGAATCGTGCAGGCGTGAGGAGCGAGGGTCGCTGAAAGCTCTGTGCCCGGGACGGTGATTGTCTGCTCTTCCTCGCCGATGTTGAAGAGAGCATGGTAGGTCTTGCCCTCGACTGTAGAAGCGACGATGAGCTGACCGTTCTCGTTGAGCACCTGGTGTACGTTCTCGCCGTACTTGTTGAGCTTGAGAAGGGTCTCGTCGGTGAGAAGAGAGAGGGTGAAGTCATCCATTGAAGGGAGGTCGCCTCCGTACATGAGAGGTGAGCGGAAGATGCAGAAGAAGGTCATGAGTGACTTCTGCTCGTCCGGGGTAAGTCTGGTAGGACGGTCCTCGCCACGCTCGCCGCGGATTGAAAGACGGCCGAGAGGAATCATGTCGCAGTCTGGCCATGTGCCGCCTCCGATATAGTCATACCAGCCCTGGGCAACTCTCATGAGGTTTGTGACATCTCCCCAGATATCCCATACGTCGTTGACCATTCTCCACATGTTTGCATGATTCTCAAGATGGTCCGCAAACTGAACCGGGGTTGGGCCAGGGGATGTGCTGAGCACGATAGGGCGGCCGCACTGGTCGATAGCACGACGGATGAGTCCGATCTCCTCGAGATGGTATGGAGATGAAAGGTCGTCGATCTTCACATAGTCGACACCCCATGAAGCATAGAGGTCGAAAAGCGAGTTATAATACTCCTGCGCACCTGGCTGAGAAGCATCTACTGACTTGTTGTCTCTGAGCCATCTGCAGAGTCTGTCATTGCTATAGATCATATCTGCTGTGATTCCATTGGTGCCCTTGATAGGCATCTTGTTCTCTACAGCGACATTTGAGATACCTCTCATGAGGTGGATACCGAACTTGAGGCCCTTGCCATGGATATAGTCAGCGAGCGGCTTGAATCCCTTGCCGCCTGCAGCTGAAGGGAACCTGTTCTCTGCAGGGATGTAGCGGCCCCACTCGTCGAGTGAGTAGATAGGGTCGGTCTGGTTGTATCCGCCTGCCTTGTCGTTGGCTACGAACCAGCGGATGTCGACGATTACATACTCCCATCCGTACTTGAGAAGGTTCTCGGCCATGTAGTCGGCATTGGCCTTCACTTCTGATTCAACAACTGTAGGACCATAGCAGTCCCAGCTGTTCCAACCCATAGGTGGGGTAGGAGCCCAGTCGCGGAAGTCCCCAGAGGAGCTCTGCTTTCCGCCACCGCACGATGTGAGCACGCCCATCACCGCGATTGCTGCAATAATTAAGGATCTTTTCATCTTGAATTGATATTAGTTGGTTTGTAATTATCTGTTTCGCTATGAGTGGATCAAGTCCTGGGACGTGTCACCAGCAACAGGTTCTCCGATGCGGAATCCTTCCAGTCTACCTTGATTCCGAAAACATGCGGTACAACTTCATGTCCTTCAGTCTTCTTCGCTTTCTTTGGCGAAAGACCCATCTTCTTGCCCAGTTCCTCACTTGTCAGAGGAATGTTCCTTGCCGTTACGTCTGCCCATCCCAGCTTGTCGCCGACTGACTTGATGGACCTTTTGTCGAGAGTATGGACCTCGTCGATCTGGAAGGTCTTTCCGAAAGGCATGATGCTTTCCGCCGTTCCGGGACCATGGTACCCTGCATTGCCGTCTTCCCCTGCCAGGTAGAGATTGGTGAATCGTCCTAGCTTCACAAGATTGAACCTGTCACACAGGCTGTTCGGTACGCCAGCCTTGCCGAGCGCCTTCCCGGGCTCGAAGAGGGTCATCCCGACAAGCCCGCCGGTGCCCCCTGGCAATCCGGCACCGTCCTCAGGTGCTCCAATGGCTTTCCTAGGGAGAACGGCCGACGCACGGCGTTCCTCCTCAGGGTCGAACTCAATCGTATTTCCCGAGTCATGCACGAATAGCCTGTATGGCTCGCCACGGCTTTCCCTGTCCATCAGTATCAGCAGCTCCTTGCATTCACCTCCGGTCGCAACTGTGTGGACCTCAGTGACATTGCCCAGCCTTTCCACAGCCATCGTGATGTCTGCCATCGGCGAGAGCTTGAGGAATATCCAGCGGCAGATCGCGAAGATCTCGTCCTTCAGTCCTAGCACGTCCGGCTGGCAGTCCTCGATCAGGAAAACCTTCTTCCCGGACTCAGACCTTCGGGCGGGATCCATGAACACGACGTCCGGTCCGAAACCGTCAAGGACCTCACTGACATTGCCCGGCTCTACCATCATGGATCTGGTCTTTATGTTCATGGTACCTAGCGCGGCGAAGTTTTCCCGCACGCTTTCGGAAAGGAGCCCGTCGGCCTCGTTGTGGAGCACGGCTTCGGACCTTCGGGCAAGGTACCATGAATCTACTCCCAGCCCGCCGGTCAGGTCGGCTATCCTTTTCCATCCCATCCTTTCGGCTATTGACGCCTTATATGCGGCCGTGGCGGCAGAACTGCACTGTTCGGTACAGAGGCGGGTAGGGTAGAGCAGGTCGCTCCTCGAACCCCATTCAGGGACTTTCGCGACGATCCTTCGGCGTCCTTCTATAGTGTTGACAGCCAGGTCGATGTCGATTGAAGGCCACTTCCTGCGTGAAAGAAGCAGCTTGGTCGTGTCGTCGTCCTGGTGCTCGGTTATGAATTGTCGGAGGATGTGGTCCATTGATTGTCGGAAGCTTACCCTATTTGCTTTACAAAAATAGCCATAATATGAATTATTTTCATATATTTGTTATCTGGTAAAATACTAAAACTCTAAAAAATAATCATCATATGGCACAGGATTACATGGAAGTTGTAAAACAGTGGCTCGAGGGTGACTTCGACCAGGAAACAAAAATGAAGGTTCTCGAACTCCGCAATAACGATCCGGTAGGTCTGGAGGATGCGTTCTACCGTAACCTCGAATTCGGTACAGGCGGTCTTCGCGGTATCATGGGCGTAGGTACCAACAGAATGAACAAGTACACTGTCGGTATGGCTACCCAGGGCCTCGCAAACTATATCAAGGCTCACGTACAGGGTGACGACATCCGCGTCGCTATCTCTTTCGACAGCCGTAACAACAGCAAGCTTTTCGCCAAGATCACAGCTGACGTTCTTTGCGCAAACGGCCTTCATGTATTCCTCTTCGACAACATCCGTCCTACACCTGAGCTCAGCTACGCTATCCGCAAGGTCGGCGCTACTGCCGGTGTGATGGTCACTGCCTCGCACAACCCTAAGGAGTACAACGGCTACAAGGTATTCTGGGCAGACGGCGGTCAGATCACCTCTCCAGTCGATACAGAGGTAGTCGCTGAGGTTGCCAAGATCACCGATCCTTCAATGGTGAAGTTCGTACCAGGTGAGGATGCCGGCAAGATCGACGTGATGGGCAAGGAAATCGATGAGGCTTATGTAAATGACCTCCTCTCACTCTGCCTCAGCCCTGAGTCAGTAGCAAGACACGCCGATGAGATCAAGCTCGTCTATACTCCACTCCACGGCTGCGGTGTGAGACTCGTGCCTGAGTGCCTCAGAAGAATGGGCTTCAAGAATATCTACAACATCCCGGAGCAGGATGTCAGCGACGGTGATTTCCCTACAGTAGTTTCTCCTAACCCTGAGGAGCCTGCAGCAATGAAGATGGCCATTGACCTCGCAAACAAGGTTGGTGCTGACATCGTCCTCGCAACAGACCCTGACGCAGACCGTATGGGTATCGCAGTACGCGACAATGACGGAAACATCGTACAGTTCAACGGTAACCAGACCGCTGCTGTCATGACATATTACATCCTCAACCGCTGGAAGGATCTCGGTAAGCTTGACGGAACAAAGTACATCGTCAAGACCATCGTTACCACAGAGCTTCTCCGTGAGATCGCTGCCGGATTCGGTGTGAAGTGCTACGACGTGCTCACAGGCTTCAAGTACATCGCTGAGGTTGTCAAGAAGAACGAGGCTACAGGTGAGTTCATCTGCGGTGGTGAGGAGAGCTTCGGCTTCAACGTAGGCCAGTATGTACGTGACAAGGATGGCCAGGTTGCTGCCATGATGGTCGCTGAGGCTGCTGCATGGGCTGCAGACCAGGGTCTTACAATCTACCAGCTCCTCCAGAAGATCTACAAGGAGTATGGCTACCGCAAGGAAGGCCTTACCTCTATCGTCCGCAAGGGCAAGAGCGGTGCTGAGGAGATCCAGCAGATGATGGTTGACTTCCGTCAGAACCCTCCTAAGGACCTTCTAGGTTCTCCTGTCACAAAGGTCATCGATTATCTCGAACCTGAGAAGACAGGCCAGCCTAAGTCTAACGTCCTCCAGTTCTTCGATGAGGCAGGTGACGTCGTGTCTATCCGTCCTTCAGGTACCGAGCCTAAGATCAAGTTCTACTTCGGTGCAAAGGGCGCAGACGCAGACCAGAAGCTCGTAGACCTCAAGGCTCAGCTCATCAAGTAGCTTATACTACGGCGTATATGCATTTCAGTTCGGCATCTACGCCGAATAATGCTGAATAAATAACAAAGAGGCCAGATGGCCAGGGCTCCCAAAAGAGTTTGGGAATAGGTCGCCCTGATCCACCTGGTCTCTTTGTATGTTCCTGTCTGCAAATGCCGAGACCTGGTGCGCTGCTGCGCCGCCGGTGCTGTCAGGAAGGCTGTTGTTGCACCAGGTGTCAATGAAATGCCGAGACCTGGTGCGCTGCTGCGCCGCCGGTGCTGTCAGGAAGGCTGTTGTTGCACCAGGTGTCAATGAAATGCCGAGACCTGGTGCGCTGCTGCGCCGCCGGTGCTGTTAGGAAGGCTGTTGTTGCACCAGGTGTCAGTGGAATGCCGAGACCTGGTGCGCTGCTGCGCCGCCGGTGCTGTCAGGGAGGCTGTTGTTGCACCAGGTGTCAATGAAATGCCGAGACCTGGTGCGCTGCTGCACCGCCGGTGCTGTCAGGAAGGCTGTTGTTGCACCAGGTCTCTGACATGAACGCCTCAGCCACCGACAGACAGGTCTCAAAAGTAAGGGCGACCATTTTCCCAAGTTCCTTGGGAGCCCGTCTTTTGAGACCTGTCTGTTGCTAACAGTAGTTCTGTCTGTTGCTAACAGTAGTTCTGTCTGCGAGAGATCTGGCTACCCCTCGAGCGAGACACTGTCGATCCTGAGGCGCAGCGTCGCCGCTGGAACCTTCACCTCGACGATATCACCAGCCTTCTTTCCCATCAATGCGCTGCCGATAGGGGACTTAAGTGAAATCTTACCTTCCTGGAGATTCATCTCGTGAGGACTGACTATAGTGTAGGTCATCCTGGCACCCGTATCGAGATTGGTGAATTCTACCTTGCTCAGAAGACATACCTCGTCCTTGGGAAGAAGCTTCGTGTCAATGACTCTGGAATACTTGAGTACTTTCTGAAGGAAGCGGATTCTGCTTATGCATTTAGCCTGGGCCCTTCTGGCGGCACGGTAACCGAAATTCTCGCTCAGGTCTCCCTGGGCGCGGGCCTCTGAGAGATCGTCCTTGATCTTCGGATATGTGACGTCGATGAGCTCCTCAAGCTCGGCGACGATCTTGTCATGAGCTTCCTGTGAAAGATATTCCATATCTGTGGCTTTTTTGCAAAGATAAACACTATATTCGGTGATATGAAGAAAGTAATAGCAATCACAATGGCGGCTACAATACTGCTGACCGCATGTGGAGACAAAGATATAATAGTTATCCCTTCGGCATAATCACCGAAGGGATAACTATTAAGAGTCTGTCGGTCAGGTGTTTATGACCGATCCTTATTTCACGATACGGTCGATGGCGTTGAGGATAGGCTGTGTCGAAACGTCTGAACCTACAGCCTCGTTCATCCATGCGTTTGGAGTAAGGCGGCCGATTCTCCAGATGCGGTCGATCTCAGGAGCGATATGGTTCGGATTGTAGAGATTTGAGAAATGCTCTTCAATCTGGTACTCGATGATGTGTCCGTATGGATAGTTCGGAAGGTACATCGGCGAGTTGACCATATGTGAGTAGACAGCGAGGATGGTTGAATCGTGCGTTCCGAGTACAGGCTCGTAATACTTGTTCCACACTTCCTTTGCAATACGGATGCAGTTGTCGCGCAGGTCCTCGGCGGTGGCATCAGGGTTGTCATATAGCCAACGCCAGGTATACATGTCCACGAGAGACACTCCCATGATCTCGTACATGCCCCAGAATATGTCGAGGGTGGTGTTGTCGTCGATTACACTCTTGTAGCCGAGAAGACGGAGGTCGCGCTTCTGGAATACGAACGCGAGAGTCTCGGTGAAACCGGTGTTCGGAACGCCGGAAAGGCTGTAGTAGTCGATGTCGTAGGTGTCGAGGGTCTGCTCGACATTGTGACCGAACTCATGGACAGCGATGTTGTAGCCCTTGTAGTCCATTCCCTCTGCACCGATGCGGGTCCTGAGGAAAGACTTGTAGCCCTTGCCCTGGGTTCCCCATGCGTGACCTGAACCGCGTGCGCCTTCAACGGCGATCTTGTCAGCGATATATGTGGATCTCTCGCGGCTGAAGCCAAGGTTCTGAAGCATCTTAGGCATTCCTGCCTGGAAAGCGTCAGGATCAGGGTAGAGCTTGCGTGTCTGAGCTGTGAGGACATCTTCAGGCATAGTCGAGCGGCTCTTGAATCCGTCGTACCAGATGTCGTATGGACGAAGGTCTCTGCCAAGACGTTCCCTGATGAGCGCACCTACCTTCTTTACCTGTTCCGACGACACAAGGTCCACAAACAGTCTCTCGATCTCGTCTGCTGAGACCTCCATGCTGCCTTCAAAGTTCCTGATGATGCCTGTAGGCATTCCTGGGTTGTACTTGTCAACCAACAGGTCGGCATGGTACTCGTCAAGTATACGCTGGTAGCGGACGGCTCCTTCGGCCTTGAGGGAGACTTCCTTGCCATCCTTCCATGTCTTGTTGGAATATGGTGCCCAGTCATAGCCAGGGTTGTTGACGACAGCGGCCGGGATGTCCTGGGAGATGATCCTTTCCATGATCTTGTAGATCATTTCCTGCTTTTCGTTAGCATTCGGAACATCGGCGTAGTTGGACTTGAGCTCGTCACGCAGGTTCCAATGTGAGAGAAGGACCATGTCCTCCGGGAAGAGTTTGCGGCCGTCGTCGGTAAGGACGTGTCCCATCATGATATTGTAGCTGGCGATATAGTTCTCAGCGTCGCTGTAAGCCTTGCTGCCGACTTTGCTGACCTCCGCAGGGACGCGTGAGGTATAGCTGTCGCCCATCCTGGCGTACGCCCATTCGAGACGGCTCCAGTCCTTGCCCAGCTCGTTCTTTTCCGCAAGGGTATAGAACGGGAAGTTGAGCATGGTGATGAAAGCGAGCTTGTTCTGGAACATATCGTCCGACATGTGGGAGTAAGGACTGTATTCACTCAGGATATAGTCCACGTTGTCAGGCTCTGGTCCGGCGAGGATCGTCGGCTTCTGCAGGTCTATGGTTACCTGATTGTATGCTCCTGCGAGGATTTCATTCGCCCTTGCGAGCTTGTCGTAGAGTTCCTTCTTCCTGTCGGGGTCCGCTACGTAGTTCTCCTTTACGAACGCGATGAACTCGTCGGTCGTTCCGTCCTCGCTGGTCCACAGGGAGGCAGCCTGGCGTATTCCTCTTTCGAGAAGAGCCTTGTCAGGAGAATCTATCTCAGCAACCAGTTTGGTGATGTAGCTTTCGCTGATATCTGCATATGCAGTCTCTTCGCTTTTCTTATTCTCTGTACATGCGACAGCGCACAGCAGCGCCAGCATTCCGATAAGTCTTTTCTTCATGATTATAGGTATTATCCGTTTATTTCAATACATCAGGTTTCACTGGTATTCTTCCTGGGTCTTCCGCTGCGCAGAGGACCAGCCATGCTGTGATGCATGCGTCGATCCTGAGGTCCTCGAGAGACAGACGCTCGAAGGTGTCCATGATCGTGTGGTAGGTCCTGTCGTACTCAAGCTCATCCTGGATGAACTGATATGCAGGCAGGCCCAGTCGATCGAAGGTGACATGGTCAGTAGAACCTGTGGTCCTAGGACTGAGGACGTTGAATCCGAGAGATTCTACAGGTCCCATCCATGCCTTGAAGAACGGAACTGCCATGTCGTTCCTCTCAAGATGGATGCCACGGAAACGGCCTGAACCGTTGTCCATGTTGAGGTAGAGCGCGAACTTGTCATAGCCTGGGAGCTTCTGCTTGTCGGCCTTCCTGTAGAGGTTGTTCTCAGCATATCCTGCTGATCCGTAGAGTCCCTGCTCCTCACCGCCCCAGAGAGCGAGACGGATGGTACGCTTCGGCTGGTAGCCGATGGCCTTGAGGATACGCATAGCCTCCATCATTACTATACATCCCGATGCGTTGTCTGCACCGCCGGTACCTCCATGCCATGAATCCAGATGTGCTCCGATCATGACGATCTCATCCTTGAGCTGAGGATCGGTACCTGGAATCTCTGCCATGACATTGTTGATCTTCTGGTTGTCAGTGAACCTGTTCTTCAGCTCGACCTCCATCCTGACCTTTTCGCCTCTCTCGATAAGGCGGACCATACGTCCATGGTCCTCGATAGGCATGATGATCTCAGGAATCGGCTCCGGGTCTCCGGCCTTATATGACACGCCTGTGGCAGAAGGAACGTTGAACGAACCGCGTCCCGTCACTACGCATATAGGCTTCTCATTCTTGATGAACTCAGCCATCGCTCTCTGGAGAGCCTGGCTTGGTCCGGTCCTGCGGTAGGTCGACCTAGGTCGGATCTCGGCACGGCTGTCCGTCGCATATCTTTCAAGCTCCTCGTCGGTAAGCCTGCTGGCCAAAGGCTCGAAGCTCATGGTATATGTCTGGGTCTCAGGCATGAGGACTATCTTCCCCTTGAGCTTGCCCTTGTATTCCTTCAGGTCGCTCTCCTCGAGCGGGTCGAACAGCACACATTCAGCTTCCTGCAGGCCCTTGGTGCTTCCTGACCACGCCTTCGGATTGACAGAGAATGCACAGTAGTATGGTGCTGTCATGGCGGCGTAGGTCTTCTCAACGTCCCATCCACCCTTTGCGAAGTCGCATGCGTATTCAGCGCGTGGGTCGGACAGACCGAATTCCTCGAGCTTGCTGATCACGAGGCCCTCGGCACGAAGCTTCATCTGAGATGCGGCGAGACGCGATCCGAGAAGGTCTGTCATGAACCTTGAGAGGTCGTAGATCTGGGAATTGTTGAAAGCTTCCTGCTTGACTTTGTAGGCCAGTTCTTCACTTGGACATACCTGTGCGCTGAGGCTGGTCGCGAAGAATGCTGCCATTGCGGCGGAGATAATGGTTCTTCTTGTATTCATCATGGGATTGTCTTTGTTCCTAAAGATAGAAATAATTGTTATTTTTGACTAATTATTATCAATGAAAATGGCGATAGAGAAAGACAGAAGCTTCAGATTAGCGGAGAGATATGTGCAGGAGACCGGAGCATCCGTGTTTCTGACAGGAAAGGCTGGAACAGGAAAGACTACTTTCCTGAAGACCATCGTGGCGGACAGCATGAAGCGTTGTGCGGTCGTCGCCCCTACCGGAGTGGCCGCGATCAATGCAGGAGGAGTCACCATCCATTCATTTTTCCAGCTCCCTCTCTGCCCTTATCTTCCAGATGTCAAGGAACTCATAACCGAATATCAGCTCCCGGAAAAGATGAATACTCTCCGCAAGGAAAGGATAAAGATCCTGAGGACCCTCGATCTGCTGATCATCGATGAGATATCCATGGTCCGCGCTGACATAATGGATGCAATAGACATGGTCCTTCGCAGATTTCGAAGGAACGACCGCCCTTTCGGAGGCGTCCAGCTCCTGATGATCGGCGACGTCCAGCAGCTGCCGCCTGTGATCAAGGAGGCCGAACGCAAGTATTTCGACCAGGTCTATCAATCGCCGTTCTTCTTCAATTCCAAGGCTTTGCAGAGACTTCCATTCCTGACGATCGAGCTTGAGAAGATCCATCGCCAGAGCGACGCCGAGTTCATGGCGATACTGAACAGCGTCCGTGCCGGGAATCCGGGAGGCGAAGTCCTGTCAAGGCTGAATTCACGTCTTGATCCTTCGTTCGATCCGCCGAAGGACGAAAGCTGGATCCGTCTCACTACCCATAATGCGCAGGCTGATGCCGTCAATTCGGCAAAGATGTCTGAGCTGCAAGGAAAGGAGTCTGTATATAAGGCCGACATTGAAGGCAACTTCCCGGAAAGCGCATATCCTGCCGATACGGAGCTGCGTCTCAAAGTCGGCGCTCAGGTCATGTTCATCAGGAACGACTCGTCCGGTGAGGCGCGCTACTATAACGGCAAGATCGGTACTGTGACAAGCATTTCCCCTCAGCTGGTGGTGACTGACGAGGACGGGAATGCTATAGAGGTCGAGAGGGTAGTGTGGGAGAACATCAAGTATGAACTCGACGCTGAGACCAAGGAGATCGTCGGAAACTGTGACGGCGTCTTTTCCCAGTATCCGCTGCGCCTTGCATGGGCGATAACTATCCATAAGAGCCAGGGACTGACCTTCGACAGGGTCGTCATCGACGCAGGTTCGGCATTCTCGTCCGGTCAGGTCTATGTCGCCCTGTCCCGCTGCCGTAGCCTTGAGGGCATAGTACTTTCGACTCCGATCACCCGACGCTGCACTTTCGGAAACGAGGAGGTCAACTCCTTCGAGAGCTCCTACACCTCGTTCGATTCGGCTGAATCGTCCCTTGTCCTGTTCCAGCAGGATTATTATGTGAAGACTTTGTGCGAGGCTTTTGACCTCCATGAACTCAGGTTCCTCTATAACAGGCTGAACCGGGTATATCAGGTGGATCTGTCCAACAAGTACCGCGAATCGGCTGAGGCGTTCAAGGCTGTTGCCGAGGCTCCGGTCCCTCAGCTTCTAAAGGAGGAACAGAAGGACAGGGCTGGAATACGTGCTCTGGTGGATACGTCAGACAAGTTCCAGAACCAGATAAGAAGAATCGTACTGACTGAAAAGGAAGGGTATAAATCTGACCTTCTGGATGAGAGAGTACACAAGGCGGCTGCATACTACAAGGATCAGCTTGCCAGGACAGCGAAGGAAATCCTTCCTCTGATTGACCTGGAAATAGGGGACAAGGCGGTGAAGAAGGTATTCAAGGATGCCTCGGTCGCTTTCCTGAAGGAACTGGGATTCAAGCTTCAGATGATGGGGATGTTCTCCCGCAACGGCTTCCTGATGAAGGCGTACCAGAAGGTCCGTCTGGACCTTGAGCTCTCGGGCGACAGTACCTTGAAGGCTGCCGTCAAGAACGTAAAGGGATTCCTGGCATAGGCCCTGGATCATGGTACCATGGTCCAAGGCTTTCCCGTCTGGCTATAAGGTTCCGATCAGGAGCATGCCCATGCTCAGCAGCACGAAAAGCAGATCGAGCACCTTGCCCTTGAGGTTCTTCTCGTGGAATACGATTGCTCCGAAGATGAACGATACGACCACGCTTGAGCGTCTTGCCATCGATACGACGGCTATCATCGCGCCTGGACGGCTGAGGGCGGTCAGGTAGAACAGGTCGGCGGCCGAAAGGAAAAGCGAGATGAATACGATCGACCATCTCCATTCGAATTTCTCCGGATGCTTCTTCTGGGCAGGCAGCCAGATAGTGAGAAGGATGATACCCATGATGATAGACTGGTAGAAGTTGTACCAGCCCTGCGCGAACAGCCTGTCGAAATGCTGGCCGTCAGCTGCCATCAGGTATTTATCGTACAGACCGGAAATCGCACCTGTGAATGCTGCGAAGAACAGCAGGAATATCCACTTGTCATGCTTGAAGTCGATGCCTTCCTTCTTGCCGCTACGGCTGAGCATGAAGACTGCGAATATCGCTGTCAGGACACCAGCCCACTGCCATGCGTTGAGTTTCTCCCCGAAGATCACGAGAGCTCCGATCAGGGCCATGATGGGCCTTGTGGCGTTGACTGGTCCCACTATGGTGATAGGGAGATGCTTGATCGCGAAATATCCTGATATCCAGGAAGAAAGGACGATCGCTGCCTTGAGGACTATCCATCTGTGACGCTCCCAGTCTCCGTGAGGAACGAAGAGTACGCTGCCTTCATGGATGAGCCCGAATTCCGAGCCCAGGATGCAAGGCATGAAGATACAGCTGCAGATTATCGTGTTGATCAGCAGTACCGGGATTACGGCGTTGTCCTTCAGGGATTTCTTCTTGAATACATCATAGAAGCCCAGAAGGCAGGCGGACGCCAGCGCAAGAAGGATCCACATTGTTCAGCGGGTGGGGGATTAGAGGATGTTGAGGCTCTGCTCGCGTACTTTCTCGAGTTCGTCCTTCATCCTTACGACAGCCTTCTGGATGTCGGCATGGTTGGCCTTCGATCCGGTTGTGTTGATCTCTCGGCCCATCTCCTGGATGATGAATCCGAGCTTCTTTCCCGGATACTCCTCACCGTCGATTGTGTCCATGAAATATTTGCAGTGCTGGCGGAGACGGACTTTCTCCTCATTGATGTCGAGCTTCTCGAGATAGAAGATCATCTCCTGCTCGAAACGGCTCTGGTCGAACTTCTGCTGAAGGTCCTCAAGGTTCTTGAGTATCCTTGCCTTGATGGTCTCGACTCTCTCTCCCTCAAAGCTCTCGACCTCGTCGTAGATGCTGAGGATCTTGGCTACTCTTGAGGTGACGTCCTTGTAGAGGACTGCACCTTCCTTGGAGCGGAAATCGTTGACGGCTGCGAGTGCGTCGTCGATCGCCTTGTCCACGAGAGGCCAGTTCTCTTCTGTGATGATGTCGGCTTTCTTTGAATCGATGACGTCAGGAAGCCTCATGATGCTGTTCATGAGCGCTGCAAGGCCTTCCGGTTTCATCAGGATGTTCGGACATCCGGCTTCGGATGCGATCTCTGCAGCCTGCCTGAGATAGCTGGCTGCTACTTCCTTGTTGATCTGCTTCGCGCTTTCAGCGGCGTTCGGCTCCCAGGTTACGAAAAAGTCCATGGTACCTCTCTGGAGCTGAGCAGCTATCTTCTGTCTGATGCCGATCTCCTTGTCCTTAGGGATGAGGGAGGTCTTCAGGTTGATGTCTGCGTTCTTTCCGTTGAGGGTGCGGATCTCGATGGTGATCTTTCCGTTCTCGAGTATTGCTTCGGCTTTTCCGTAGCCGGTCATTGATTTAATCATGTCAGATTCAAATTAGCGGGGCAAATTTAGCAATAAAATGTCAAAATGTGTTATCTTTGGACCTTTCGTAAGAAATTTGATTCGTTAAGAACTTTATGATGGAAGAGAACAACAGCAACATCCAGGAGCCAAGGAAGCTCAATTTCCTTGAGGAGATCATCGAGGCAGACCTTGCAGAGGGCAAGGTTGACAGCGTAATGACCCGTTTCCCTCCTGAGCCGAACGGATATCTGCATCTTGGACATGCCAAGAGCATCTGTATAAATTTCGGCCTTGCCCAGAAATACGGCGGCAAGACCAACCTTCGCTTTGACGACACCAACCCTACCAAGGAGGACACCGAGTATGTAGACTCTATCAAGGAGGACATCAAGTGGCTCGGCTTCGACTGGGAGAACGAGTTCTATGCATCTGACTATTTCGACCAGCTCTATGACTGGGCGGAGCAGATGATCAAGGAGGGACTCGCATATGTCGATGACCAGACCCAGGAGGAGATCAGCAAGGGACGTGGTTCAGTCGACAAGCCAGGTGTCGAGAGTCCTTACAGGAACCGCAGCGTGGAGGAGAACCTCCAGCTCTTCCGTGACATGAAAGCCGGCAAGTATGCCGACGGTGAGAAGGTACTCCGCGCCAAGATCGACATGGCACATCCTAACATGATGTTCCGTGACCCTCTCCTTTACCGTATCAAGCATGCGAACCACCATCGTACCGGTGACAAGTGGTGCATCTATCCGATGTACGACTACACCCATGGCCAGTGCGACTCCATCGAGCATATCACCCACTCTATCTGTACTCTCGAGTTCGACGTCCACAGACCTCTCTACGACTGGTTCATCAAGACTCTCCGCATCTACCCAAGCCATCAGTATGAGTTCGCGAGACTCAACCTTACATACACTCTCATGTCTAAGCGCAAGCTCCTCGAGCTCGTGCAGAAGAACTACGTAAGCGGCTGGGACGACCCTCGTATGCCTACGCTCTGCGGTGTCCGCAGAAGAGGTTATCCTGCAGCTGCGCTCAGGATGTTCTGCGAGAAGATCGGCGTCTCAAAGCGTGACCAGCTGATGGACATCCAGCTCCTCGAGTGGTGCGTACGCCAGGAGCTCAACGCGAAGTCAAACCGCTACATGGTAGTCCAGGATCCGATCAAGGTGACCCTCACCAACTGGGAGCCAGGAAAGGTAGAATGGTTCGACTGCCCGCTCAACCCGGCTGAGCCGGAGGGTGCAACCAGAAAGGTTCCATTCACAGGTGAGCTTCTCATCGACAGGGCTGACTTCATGGAGGATGCTCCTAAGAAGTTCTTCCGCCTCAAGCCGGACGGAGAGGTGCGTCTCAAGTACACCTACATCATCAAGTGCAACGAGGTGATCAAGGATGCCGAGGGCAACGTGGTTGAGCTCAAGTGTACCTATGATCCATCAACTCACCCTGTTACAGGTGAGTGGCGTTCAGTCAAGGGTACCATCCATTGGGTATCGACCGAGCATGCAAAGCCTATCGAGCTCAGGAACTACGACCGTCTCTTCACCGAGGCTGACATGAACTCCATCCCTGCCGACAGGGACTACAAGGAGTTCCTCAACCCTGAGTCGCTCGTCGTCTCTACAGCATATGCTGAGCCAGCTCTCATCGAGGACAAGAGCGGCATCGCCGTTCAGTTCGAGAGAACCGGTTACTACATCATCGACAAGGACAGCACCGCCGAGAAGGTCGTCTTCAACAAGACCACCTCGCTCAAGGACTCTTACAGACCGGAATAATCATATACTTCGGGAAATCTGCTGATATATGCTAGCGACCTAGGTCACCTGAAAAGGCCCCGACCTAGGTCACTTTCTTTTGGTATGTATCTGAAATTCAAGCAGATAAAAAATCTGCATGACCTAGGTCACCCATCTTTCGTCCGACCTAGGTCACCGGACGGTTCCCCGAAGGGACCGAAGACATAAGGGGCGACCTCAGCCGCAGCAGACAAGTCATGAGCGTAGCGAATGACGCAGGATGCGAGAATGGACGAGCCCCGTTGCCTTCAGCCCCTTCGGTAGGGGGCGTCGGGCGGCTGTCCCTCTGGGGGACGACGACCGCCTGTCAGGCTTTGGGCGTCTGGCGGTCTGTTCCTCTGGGGGACGTCGGTCGACGGCCTGTCAGACCTTCACGTGTGTGGCGAGATACTCGCGGCAGAAGTCGGCGAGGCCGCAGGCGTCGCATTTCGGATTTCGGGCGGTGCAGGTGTAGCGGCCGTGGAGGATGAGCCAGTGGTGGCCGATGGCACGGTCCTCTTCGCTGATGTATTTCTCAAGCTCTTTCTGGACGGCGACGGGTGTCTTGCCGTCGGACAGTCCGATGCGGTGCGATACCCTGAAGACATGGGTGTCTACGGCGATCACTGGCTTGTCGTAGACGACTGCCGCTATGACGTTGGCGGTCTTGATGCCTACACCCGGCAATCTGACGAGATCATCTATGTCCGAAGGTACCATGGAACCGAAATCCTCGACCAGCATCTTTGCCATGGCGATCAGGTGTCTGGCCTTGTTGTTAGGATATGAGATGCTCCTGACGTAGCCGAAGACTTCCTCGAAGTCGGCGGCAGCAAGTGATTCCGGGGTCGGATATGCCTTGAAAAGCGGGGGAGAGACGATGTTGACCCTCCGGTCGGTGCACTGTGCGGACAGGATGACGGCGATCAGGAGGTGGAAAGGATTGTCGTAATGGAGCTCTGTCTCCGCGACGGGGACGTTCTCCTTGAACCATCCTATCACTGACGCATATCTGTCTTTCTTCCTCATTCCTGGCTGTCTTTGAAAATGCGGTAGTCCTGGGTCTCGGAGACCGGACTAGATGTTGAGCGCGAGGTCGATGACCTCGTCCTCTTTCTGCTCGGTGCACTTCTCGCCCTGACAGACCATGACACGGCCGCGGTAGGTCTCGAAGATGCTTCGGTTGTGGGTCACCATGACGATGGCTGTACCTTCCTTGTTGATCTCTGAGAGGAGGTTCATGATGCCGGAAGCGGTCTCGTTGTCGAGGTTTCCGGTCGGCTCGTCGGCGATGATGACCTCAGGCTTGTTGAGCAGGGCCCTTGCAATCGCGATGCGTTGCTGCTCTCCGCCGGAAAGCTGGTGAGGCATCTTGTGGGACTTGCTCTTCATTCCGACGTCCTCGAGGACCTCGTGGATCCTCTTCTCGATCAGGCCGTTTTCCTTCCAGCCTGTCGCCCTGAGCACGAATTCAAGATTGTCGTGGACGGTCCTGTCCATGAGAAGCTGGAAATCCTGGAACACCACGCCGAGCTTCCTGCGAAGGAAAGGAATTTCCTTCTCTTTGATGCTCTGGAGCTTGAAGCCGCAGACTTCGGCCTCACCTTTGCATAGCTTGTTCTCGGCTATCATGGTCCTGATGATGGATGTCTTACCGGTTCCGACCTTGCCTACGATGTAGACGAAATCGCCAGGGAAAACCTCCATGTCAAGGCCATATATAACTACATTTTCGCCGTTCATGATATCGGCGTTCCTGAATGTGATCACAGCTTGTTCCATAGTAGCAAATATATGGAATTTTAGGCAATCGGAAATGGAATTTTTATTATATTTGTATAAATATAGATATGCGTATGAATATGAAAAGAATGGCGGTCGCTCTGGCTGCTTTCATGATATCCTCTTCGGCTTTCACAGCCTTCGCCGACAGCGTCGACAAACGCTTCAAGGAGGCTCTCTCGCTATATGAAAACGGCATGTATGCCCAGGCCAGGACGATATTCGACTCGATCGGAGATGATCCTCAGGCCATAGGCTGGTCAGTGCTCTGCTCCGTCAACCTCCAGGAGGTCGGATATGAGAACAGGCTGAACAACTTCATAGCCGACTATCCGTACTCCGGCCTGCTTCCAAAGGTCTACTGGCAGCACGCCCTCAATCTCTTCGACCAGGAGGCGTATGAGGATGCGCGTTTCTATTTCGACCAGCTCACGGAGAAGAAGGTATCAAAGAAGGACAAGGCTGAGTATCTGTACAAGGTCGCATACTGTGACTTCGCGAACGGCGAGTCATCAAGCGCAGAGAAGATATTCCGTCAGGTCGAGGCCCTTCCGATAAACGACTATACAGCCCCTGCACGTTATGCTCTCGGCTACATCAACTACGAGGACCAGGACTTCAAGGAGGCTCTTTCGTGGTTCGAGCAGTCCGTCAAGGACCGCCGCTTCGAGGAAGTGTCGAACTACTACATCATGGAATGCCATTTTATGGACAAGGACTACAAGTATGTCACTGACCATGGTGCCGAGATCTACGAGTCCGTACCTGAAGAGCGTCGTCCGCATCTTGCAAGGATCATTTCCGAGTCCTATCTCGTGCGTGGAAATGCCGACAAGGCAAAGGAATTCTACGACAGGATCGGAAATCTCAGCGGAAAGAGCAGGGGAGACCTGTTCTACGCAGGAACTCTTCTCTACACCACACAGGACTACAAGGGCGCGATCGAGAACTATGGCAAGATGACAGACAGGACTGACTCCATCGGTCAGATCGCAAACTACAACATGGGCTACAGCTACATCCAGACCCGCAACAAGGTCGAGGCTCTTGAGAGCTTCAAGGCTGCATCTGAAGTCAACCATGATCCTAAGCTTACCGAAGACGCGTTCTACAACTATGCAAAGCTCGCGTTCGACCTGAACAGCGACAATTCGGTCTTCAACAAGTATCTCGCAAAGTATTCCGACAAGGTCAAGGGTAACGCAATATATGCATATCAGGCGGTTTCTGCTCTCTATGACAGGAACTACGCCGCTGCGGTAGAAGCCTATGACAAGATCGATGACCTTGAGGATGATATGGTGGCTAACTATATGAAAGCCAACTATCTGAGGGCTGAGCAGCTTATCGGAAACGGCTCATACAGGAATGCGGTTCCTTGTCTCAAGGCTGCTTCGTACTATTCTGACAAGCGTTCTTTCTTCAACCAGCTTTCACGCTACTGGCTTGCAGAGTCATATTTCAGGAATGACCAGTTCGACCTTGCAAAGGAACTCTATACAGACCTTTACAACAACTCGGCCCTTGACGGAAAGGACGAGGGCAAGATGATTCCTTACGACCTCGCGTACTGCTACTTCAAGGAAGGCAATTATGAGACTGCGATAAAGTGGTTTGACCAGTATCTCCAGAACGGCAGCCTCTCTCGACGCAACGATGCGCAGACCCGCAGGGCCGACTGCTTCTATGCCCAGAAGAACTACAGCCTCGCTGCTGCCGCATACGGCGAAGCATCGAAGGGCGCTCCTGACCTCTATCCTGCATATCAGTCAGGTATCTCATACGGACTCTCCGGCAACAATGCCAAGAAGATAGATGCCCTCAAGGCAGCGCTCAGCGCTGATCCTAAGAAGGCATACTTCAACGAGGCCTGCTATGAGCTCGGCAGGACATATCTCGCCTCAGGCGACTCCAAGTCTGCGTCAGACTGCTTCAGCGCGATCATCGAAAAGAGCTCGGACAAGACATACATCGCACGTGCACTCCTTGACAAGGGTACCGTGCTTCGCAATGCGAGGGACTATGACAAGGCTCTTGAAAGCTACAAGAGGGTTGTCTCAGACATGCCTGGAACTGAATATGCGAACGAGGCTCTCAGCGCTATCGAGCTCGTTTATCAGGCAAAGCAGGATCCTGAGGCCTACGTCGCATATGTGGACAGCATCGGCGACTCAGCTGTTACAGTCGACATCGACAGGGAGCAGCTCGTGTTCAATGCGGCTGAGCAGATCTATCTCTCAGGCAACTGGCAGAAGGCTGTGACCTCGTTTGAGAACTACAAGAGCAGCTATCCTACCGGAAGACGCATCGCTCAGGCTGACTTCTATCTTGCTGAGTCATACCGTGGCCTCGGACGTAAGGAGCAGGCTGTCGATTCATATTCGAAAGTGCTCGACAGCGACGACGACAGCTTCAAGGAGGTGTCGGCTCTTACCGCTGCAAGGCTTTCGTTCGAGATAGAGAACTACGCAGATGCACTCGATTATTTCAGAGGACTTGCGAAGATCGCGAAGCTTGACCAGAACAAGCACGTGGCAAACCTCGGTATGATGGAGTCTGCATACCATGCAAAGGACTATGAGGCTGCTATCGAGGCTGCAGACATCGTGCGTGACGACAAGGCAAGCACCGATGACGAAGTGCTCCAGGCTGTCTATGTCAAGGCCAAGTCAAATCTGGCTTCCAGCGACCGAACAGCTGCCATGAACCTGTTCAGGTCCATCTCGTCAAAGACGTCTACCCCTCAGGGTGCCGAGGCTGCGTACATGCTTGCACAGGACAGCTTCGACAAGGGTGATTTCGACGATGTCGAGACCAAGGTGTTCGCTCTTGCCGAGTCTGGCTCGAACCAGAACTACTGGCTTGCCAAGTCTTTCATCCTTCTAGGTGATTCATATGTCGAGAGAGGTGATTACAGGCAGGCAAAGGCTACATTCGAGAGCGTCAGGGACGGCTATGGCACAAAGGATGACGATGTACTTGACAATGTCGCAGTGAGACTCGCGAAGATCGCGGAAATGGGTAAGTAGGGCGTTTAAAAGAAGGATCCGATTATGAAAAAGAATATATTCCTTACCGCAGCTGCGGTGACATTTGCAATATCTGCCTCAGCGCAGAATCTCAATCCTACGGTCGAGGTGACCAATGACTTCCTGACCAGGTCTGTGGATGCGTCCAAGCCTATGGGAAAGATGGAGGTTCCGGATTCTGTCATGAAGTTCGACCTGGACTTCGATTATTCTGTGCTCAGCAACCCTTATAAGGGCGGCTATGACTTCGCCCCGTATCTTCTTGAGATGAAGCCGGGTGGAGACGGAAACAAGGGCGGAAAGTTCTATCTCAGGGCAGGTGCAGGCTATACTCTCAATCCTGAATTCGACCTTGTATGGTCTCCTAGGCTCAAGAACCAGGCTCTGCATCTGAATGTCTACGCGAAGAACAGGTCGTATGTGGGGGATTATATGCAGATACATCCTGAAGTCCGTATGTCGGAGGACGGGACTGCTGTCGAGTCATATGATTTCGTTCCTTTCTCACCTGAGTCTGTGGATGATGAGTACGCGTCCATCTATCCGACCAGGAACTCCGGATATGATATCCATACGACAGCTGGAGTCAATGGAAAGTACGATTTCGCCAGGTCGTTCCTCGATTTTGCTCTGTCATACGAGGGCATCCATCATAAGAATTTCATCACAGATTACAATTCGGGCAGTTGTTTTTCTGCCCTTATGAGGGGTAATTACAATGCTGTAGAGGCAAAGGCGGGCCTTCATTCGACCGATGACGGGAACCGCACGTTCAAGTACGATGCTGACCTGTCGTATAGGTATTCGCTTTCGGATGAACTGGGTTTCGACGAATGGTTGAGGGGCGTTGCTTCCAACGATGTTGCCCTGAAAGCTGAGCTCGGCCCTGTATTGAACGAGACCCATGCTGTCCTTGTGGGAGTAGGCATGTTCGTTTCTGCGTATACGGCTCCGCTTTCATATCGTATCTGGATCGACAGGCCAACCGAAGAACTGATGCATTCGCAGGCTGGTCATCTCTATGTTGCGCCTCATTATGTGCTTTCATCGTACAGGATGAAGCTTTCTGCTGGTCTTAAGCTTGATATGGCTGTCGCTTCCAAGAATGAGTTCATAGGCGGCCTGCCGATCAACCAGAACAAGGGACAGCTGATATATCCTGATGTGAGGTTCGACTATCAGCTTATCCGTGAGCATCTGGATGCATATGCCTCTGTGACAGGTGGAGTGGACCATAATCCATACACGTCCTTGATACAGAATGACCATTTCTACCAGGCTATTTCAAACAGCGCTTTCCTGAATCCGGTATCGATGAATACGATAGAGAGGTTCAATGCAAGACTCGGATTAAGAGGTAATATCGCATCTGTCTTCAGATACGACATATCTGGAGGATACGCTTCGTATGACGGTTACAGGCATAGTGTCGTAGGTTATGATGCAAGCACCCTCGGCAATTCATGGTATGTGGATCACAGACCGGTCCTCAAGGCCGGTACGGGTACATTCTACGGATATGACGCTGCAAAAGTCGCATATGCTGAACTTAAGGCAGCGCTTGAACTTGGCTCTTTCCTCATGGACGGTGACCTGATATATACCCATACCAATCTTCTCAAGAACGCGGTACCGGGATTCTCGCCTTCTCCTCTTGTCGGAAATATCTCAGTATCATACAACTGGAAGGACAGGATCATGGCTGGTGTCCATGCGGACGGTGCGGTAAGACGTGAAGGCGTGTGGGGCTACAGTGTAGACTACAATCCAGCTCTTGTCAGTATCTGGACAGGACACGCTAGCATGCCTGGCTTCCTCAATCTTGGCTTCGATGCATCGTATGCTTTCAACAGGAAACTTTCGTTCTGGCTAAAGGGTGACAACCTCCTTTGCCAGACCATCCAGAGAACTCCTTTATACGCTGAAAAAGGCATCAAGTTTACTGCTGGAATTTGCTTAAATCTGTAATTTTTTTCGTATTTTTGTATGTTTATATATCATACGGAAAACGATAAAAATTCAGATAGATGGAAGAGAAGGAAATGCTGAAGGCGGAAGAACAGTATTCCGCAAGTAGTATCCAAGTGCTCGAAGGCCTCGAGGCAGTGCGCAAGAGACCTTCAATGTACATTGGAGACATTGGAGAGAGAGGTCTTCATCACCTTGTCTATGAGGTAGTTGATAACAGTATCGATGAGGCTATGGCCGGATTCTGTACTGATATTGAAGTCTACATCAACGAGGACAACTCAATCACTGTAAAGGATAACGGACGTGGTATTCCTACGGGTATGCACCCTAAGGAGCATCGCTCTGCGCTCGAGGTCGTGCTGACAGTACTCCATGCCGGTGGTAAGTTCAACAAGAACAGCTACAAGGTTTCCGGAGGTCTCCACGGTGTCGGTGTATCCTGCGTGAACGCACTCTCTGACCTTCTCATCGCAGAAGTACATCGCGAGGGCAAGATCCATCTCCAGAAGTATTCTCAGGGCAAGCCGATCACAGGCGTCGAGATCGTAGGTGACTGTGAGGACACAGGTACCATGATCACATTCCACCCTGACGCATCCATCTTCCAGACAACTACCGTCTACAAGTACGATACTCTCGCAGCGCGTCTGCGTGAGCTTGCATATCTCAACAAGGGAATCAAGATCATCCTTACCGACAAGAGGGCTCTCGTCGATGAGTTCGCAAAGGACGAGTCAGGCGAGTCGAAGCCTACAGGCCGTCAGGTGAACAGGTCAGATGTGTTCTACTCACAGGAAGGCCTCAAGGAGTTCATCACCTACCTCGATGCAGGTGCTGAGCATCTTATACCTGAGCCTGTGTGTGTAACCAGCGACAAGATCATTCCTATCGACATCGCTCTCCAGTACAACAACGGCTTCAGCGAGAAGATCTACTCTTACGTAAACAATATCAACACAATCGAAGGCGGTACCCACCTCCAGGGCTTCAAGATGGGTCTTTCAAGATCCCTCAAGAACTACGCTGAGAAGAACAACCTCCTTGCCAAGGCAAAGGTCGATCTTGCTCCGGAGGACTACAGAGAGGGTCTTACAGCTGTGATCTCAGTCAAGGTCGCTGAACCTCAGTTCGAGGGTCAGACCAAGACCAAGCTCGGAAACGGCGAGGTCACATCTGCAGTATCTCAGGCAACTTCAGCCGCAATGGACGCATATCTCGAGGAGAATCCTAAGCTTGCAAAAGTCGTGATCGAGAAGATCCTTCTTGCTGCTACAGCGCGTCAGGCTGCCCGCAAGGCACGTGAGATGGTCCAGAGAAAGACCGTCATGACCGGCGCCGGAATGCCAGGCAAGCTTGCAGACTGCTCTGAGAGGGATCCGGAGAAATGCGAGATCTTCCTCGTCGAGGGTGATTCCGCAGGTGGAACAGCAAAGCAGGGCCGTGACCGCCGCATCCAGGCCATCCTTCCGCTCAGAGGTAAGATCCTCAACGTCGAGAAGGCTGTGAGCGGCAGGGCGTTCGAAAGCCAGGAGGTACGTAACATCTACACCGCACTCGGCGTCTCAGTCGCAACAGAGGACGAGACAGGCGAGAAGAAGATGGACCTCAGCAAGCTCCGCTACCACAAGGTCATCATCATGACCGATGCCGATGTCGACGGTAGCCATATCGCGACACTCATCCTTACATTCTTCTTCCGCTACATGTTCGACCTCATCAAGAACGGATATGTATATCTTGCAACTCCACCTCTCTATCTCGTGAAGAAGGGCAAGGAAGAAGAGTACTGCTGGACTGAGGCCCAGAGAGCCGAGGCTACCAACAGGCTTGGAAAGGGAAGTGACAAGGGCGTCACAGTCCAGAGATACAAAGGTCTCGGTGAGATGAGTGACGAGCAGCTCTGGGATACTACCATGAACCCTGAGACACGTCTCCTCCGCCAGATCACCATCGAGAACGCTGCTGAGGCGGAAAGGACATTCTCAATGCTCATGGGCGAGGACGTGCCGCCACGCCGCCAGTTCATCGAGGAGAACGCGCATTACGCAAACATCGATGCATAGCGCTTTAAATTGACGTATAAATAAAATTAACAATATCATTATGTTAGACATTTTTGACAGAATTGAAAGGGACTCAGGTGGTCCAATCGGTCAGTATTTCGACCAGGCATTCGGTTACTATATGTACCCACGTCTCGAGGGAGAACTCGGTCCACATATGACCTTCAACGGTACACCGGTCCTCAACTGGAGTCTTAACAACTATCTCGGTCTTGCAAACCATCCAGAGGTCCGCAAGGCAGATGCTGAGGCAGCAGCTCAGTGGGGTCTTGCTTACCCTATGGGTGCCCGTATGATGTCAGGTCATACAAAGTATCACGAGAAGCTTGAGAGAATGTTCGCTGAGTTCGAGAAGAAGGAGGATGCATTCCTCTACAACTTCGGATACCAGGGAATCGTCTCTACCATCGACGCTCTTACAGGCCGTCACGATGTCATCGTCTACGATGCTGAGTGCCACGCTTGTCTGCTCGACGGTATCCGTCTCCACATCGGTAGCAAGTATAAGTATCGCCACAATAACATCGTTGACTGTGAGAAGGTTCTTGCAAGAGCTTGCAAGGAGGCTGACGAGAACGGCGGTGGTGTGCTCCTCATCACAGAGGGTGTATACGGTATGACAGGTGCCATGGGTATCCTCGACCAGATCGCAGCTCTCAAGGAGAAGTACAACTTCCGTATCATGATCGACGATGCACACGGTTTCGGTCTCCTCGGTGAGCACGGCCGCGGTACATCGGAGCAGCTCCATTGCATGGATGCAATCGACCTCTATATCGGTGCATTCGCAAAGTCAATGGCATCAATCGGTGGTTTCGTTGCCGGTCCTAAGAAGATCATCAACTATCTCCGCGCCAACATGCGTTCACAGATGTACGCCAAGTCTCTTCCTATGCCGCTCGTTATCGGTAACATCAAGCGTCTCGAGATCATCATGTCTCCAGAAGGCGACGAGCTCCGTAAGAAGTGCTGGGCTATCACCAACGCTATCCAGGAGGGCTTCAAGAAGGAAGGCTTCGACATCGGTGAGGCTGAGGCTTGCGTTACCCCTGTACACATCAAGGGTGGTGTCGCTCAGGCTACAAAGATGGCCAAGGATCTCCGCGAGAACTACAGGATCTTCTGCTCAGTTGTCGTTTACCCTGTAATCCCTAAGGGAATGGTTATCTTCCGTATCGTCTGCACCGCAGCACATACAATGGAGGATGTTGAGTACACACTCAACGCATTCAAGGAGATCAAGGCTAAGCTTGATGCAGGTTACTACGATGGCGACGATGTCGCTGCAATGACAGTGATGTCAGCTGAATAGTTGAAAATCAATCTTTTACTATGCGTCCAGAATACTTCAGGGACAAGGTAGTGATAATCACAGGAGCCAGCTCGGGTATCGGGTTGGCTTCTGCAAGATTATTAGGAAGTTACGGTGCCAAGATGGTGATTGCTGCCAGGAGCATCGGAACTCTGTATCAGGTCGCCCCTACAATTTCTACCGATCCTTCGAAAGTGCTTTGCGTACAGACCGACGTCTCTGTCGAGGAAGAATGCAAGGCTTTGATAGATGCTGCAGTCGAGAGATTCGGTCGCATCGACATCCTTGTGAACAACGCGGGTATCTCCATGCGCGCGATGTTCAAGGATCTTGACCTTAAGGTCATCAAGAGACTGATGGACGTCAATTTCTGGGGAACGGTGTACTGCACTAAGTACGCTCTTCCTCATCTTCTAAAGACAAAGGGTTCTGTAGTGGGTGTGATTTCCGTCGCCGGATATACCGCACTCCCTGCAAGGACCGGATATTCTTCATCCAAGTACGCAATCCGTGGCTTCCTTGACACTATCAGGATCGAACACATGCATGAGGGACTCCATGTGCTCGTATTCGCTCCTGGATACACAAGCTCGAACGTGCGTAATGCGGCTTTGACCGCGGATGGCTCTGCACAGGGTGAGACTCCGCTCGCAGAGGATAAGCTGATGAGCGCTGAAAGAGTAGCGAAATACATGGCCAAGGCACTGTACAAGCGCAAGAAGACCATGGTGCTTACTACTCTCGGCAAGGCTTCTGTCGTTGCCCACAACATCGCTCCAAATTTCATGGACTGGGTTACCTATAAATATATATCAAGGGAAGCCGACAGTCCTTTCAAATAGGATTGACAAATGCAAAGATCGACTCTGCCTAAGGCATCATGGATATATTTCACCTTGGCGGTGCTATGGGTTGTCCTGATGCTGACCATGCCTAGGACCGGTAAGTTCAGCTATGACTACCGTAAAGGCTCGCCATGGACATATGAAACCCTTGTGGCGCAGTTCGATTTTCCAATCCTTAAGACGCAGGAACAGATTCTCGAGGAAAGCGAGAATGCCGGTTCCAGCGTGATTCCATACTACAAGTATTCGAACGAGATAGCTCAGTCGAGCCTTGCTGCCGCAGGTTCTCTCCCTCTTGACGGTCAGAACAATCTCAGGCAGATGGTCGTGACCTCCCTCAACGAAATCTATTCGAAGGGAATCGTCTCTGACTATACACCGGAAGGCAGTCAGGGATCCATAATCTTTGTGCAGAGGGACAAGAGGACTGCAAAGACTCTCTATTCCGAAGTCTTTACTCTTCCGACTGCAAAGGCAAGCATGCTTGCTGCTGCCGCCAAGGCATTCCCTGGGACAAATGTGGATTCCGTGCTTGTCGAGAACCATATCTATGACCTTCTCGTCCCGAACCTTCTGTATGACCAGGAAACTACAGAACTTGTCCATGCTGAGAATGTGGACTATATCTCACCTACGATGGGCTTCGTCAATTCAGGCCAGCTTATCGTGTCAAAGGGTGAACTCGTGACTGCCGAGATATGCCAGATGCTTGATTCCTATAAGGAGGAATATGAGAACAGCCTTGGCTACAGCGGTCCGGTGGCGGTGCTTATCGCTGGAAACGCGATACTTGCACTTGCGATCGTACTGATCCTTTTCTTCGTGATCCTCTATACGAGTCCGGGCGTGTATGCGTCCGCCAGACACTTCTTCTATATGGTCTTTGTCTTCCTTCTTGCCTCGGTAGGTGCCATGGTCATGGAAAAGACAAATCCTAATGCGTTGTGTATGATACCGTTCACGCTGACGGCACTGTATCTTATAACGTTCTTCAGGAAGAGGGTAGTGCTTCCGGTATATGTCATCTCCCTGATTCCGCTGCTTGTGTTCTCGCACAACGGTGTGGCTCTCTTCGTGATGTTCGTATCTGCCGGAGTGATTACGATCTATGTATATCAGTTCCTGAACAAGGGATGGCGTCAGTTCGTGATGGCATTCATCTCCTTCGTCGTCCTGTCTGTAGTATATGCCGGATTCTGCATGATCAAGGGTACGAACGTGTTCGCTGACATGAGCACTATCGCATATATTGCCCTCGGTTCTCTGCTGTCAGTCGCCGGATATCCTCTGACTTTCCTTTTCGAGAAAGTCTTCTCTCTTGTGTCGGTCAACAGGCTTCTTGAACTTTGCGACACAAGCAACAACAAGCTTATCAAGGACCTTTCACAGAAGGCGCCTGGTACATTCCAGCATTGTCTTCAGGTCATGAACATGGTAGAATCAGTGGCGACTGAGATCGGTGCTGATTCAGTGCTTGCAAAGACGGGTGCGCTCTACCATGATATCGGAAAGATGAACAACCCTCTCTGTTTCATCGAGAACGAGAAGGCCGGCTTCTCTTATCATGCAGGCCTTTCCAATAAGGAAAGCGCAAGGGATATCACGAAGCACGTGACGGACGGTGTAGACATCGCGATAGAGAATTCACTTCCGGAGGTCGTGATAAACTTCATCTTAAGCCACCATGGTACCTCTTCTACGGGATTCTTCTATAACAAGTATCTCAATGAAGGCGGAGATCCGGATGATGTCAAGGATTTCTTCTACCAGGGACGCAAGCCTCAGACCAAGGAAGAGGCGATAGTCATGCTCTGTGATACCATAGAGGCAGCTTCGCGCACGCTCAAGGACAATAGGCCTGAGACGTTCAGCAGTTTCGTCGACGGTATCGTGGCTTCCAAGATGAAGGATGGGCAGCTCTCTGAGTCAGAGCTTACGCTTAAGGAACTCGAGGTTGTCAAGACCAAGCTCAAGTCCTACCTGGAGCAGCTTTACCATGATCGTATCGCATATCCTAAGAGGAACGCTTAGCGAATTGGTATTTAGAGGAATATTTGCTATATTTGTAGGCTATTCCGCCGAATTGCAATTAGAATATAAAATTTAAGATAACATATGAATACAATTAAGAACCAGATTGACGAGCTTAACTACCAGGTTACCCTCGAGATCTCAAAGGACGACTACGCTGCTGCAGAGAAGAAGAGACTCGCAGAGGTAAGAAGGAAAGCTGACTTCAAGGGCTTCAGAAAGGGAAATGTCCCTATGTCACTCATTCAGAGATACTATGGCGAGCAGGTGCTCGTAGAGGCTGTGAACGAGGTTATCTCAGAGGGCCTCAACAAGTTCGTCCAGGACGAGAAGATCCGTATGATCGGTGAGCCTCTCGCAAGCGAGGATCAGCCACAGATCGAGTGGAAGTCAGGCAATGACTTCACTTTCAAGTTCGATATCGCTCAGGGTCCTGAGCTTACATTCGTTCCTTCAGCTGACGACAAGATCGTGAACTACAACATCACTTGCACAGCTGAGGCCAAGAAGGAGATGAAGGAGAACATGCTTCGTCAGCTTGGTGACCTCCAGGATGCTGAGGTTGCAGGTGCTGAGGACTTCGTGATCGTTGACTTCTCTAACGAGTCAAAGACTGTCGAGGATGCCTACGTCGCAGTACGCAGCGTGAACGGCGAGTCACAGGCAAAGTTCATCGGTGCAAAGCCAGGTGACCAGTTCGAGATCAATGTCAACGAGGCATTCGTGAACGAGTCTGACCGTGCAGCCATGCTCAAGGTTAAGAAGGAGGAGCTCGCTTCTCTCGATCCTATGTTCCATGTCACTGTTGTCAACGTCAAGACTTTCGTTGCTGCAACAGAGAGCCAGGAGGCTTATGACAAGCTCTTCGGCGAGGACAAGGTACACAACTCAGAGGAGTTCGAGAAGGCAGTCGCTGAGAGACTTTCTGAGAACTACAAGCAGGAGTCTGACTACAGACTTTCAAAGGATATCAAGGACTATTTCCTCGCAAAGGCTGACATCAAGCTTCCTGAGGCATTCCTCAAGAGATGGCTTTACAGAATCAACGAGGGTAAGTTCACCATGGAGCAGATCGAGGCTGAGTTCGACGCATTCCTCGTAGACTATCGTTGGCAGATGGTACGTGAGTACCTCATGGAGATGTACAAGCTCTCTGTCGACGAGAAGGATATGCAGGAGGCTGCTGAGGCTTTCGTTACCTACCAGTACGCTATGTACGGCATGGGTGGCGTTCCTCAGGACATGATCAAGGAGGCAGCCAAGTCAGTTCTCGCTGACGAGCGCCAGTCACGCAACCTCTGGGAGAGCGTTCAGGACAACAAGGTCCTCACCGAGCTCAAGAAGGTCGTAAGTTACACTGCAAAGAAAATCTCTGTAGAGAAATTCCGCGAGCTTAAGTAAAATATGAACAATAACGAATTCCAGAAATTCGCGAATCAGGGTCGTGGTATCAGCTCCATGACCCTGCATCGTTATCAAACGGCTGTAGACAGCTACATCAACCCTACTATCATCGAGGAGAGGAAGCTCAATGTGGCTTCAATGGACGTGTTCAGCCGTCTGATGATGGACCGCATCATCTTCCTTGGCGTTCCTATCGACGACGATGTCGCAAACATCATCCAGGCTCAGCTCCTTTTCCTTTCATCGACTGATCCATCGGCTGATATCTCACTCTACCTCAACACTCCAGGCGGACAGGTGTCATCAGGTCTCGGTATCTATGACACTATGCAGCTTATCGAACCGGACGTCGCTACTATCTGTACAGGTATGGCTGCTTCGATGGGTTCGGTACTTCTCTGCGCCGGCGCAAAGGGCAAGAGGTCAATCCTTCCTCATGCAAGGGTACTGATCCATCAGCCACTCGGTGGAGCGCAGGGACAGGCATCTGACATCCTTATCGCTGCAAAGGAGATCGAGAAGCTCAGAGTAGAGCTCTTCAATATCATCTCTGAACATTCAGGACAGCCTTTCGACAAGGTCTTCGCCGACGGTGACAGAGACTATTGGATGACAGCTCAGGAGGCTCTTGAGTACGGTATGGTCGATGAAATCCTTTCAAAGAGAAAGTAATGGCGTCAAACAAGAAGAACGGCGGAAGACATTGTATGTTCTGCGGTCGCTCTGAGGCGGAGGTTTCCCTTCTTCTCCAGGGTATCGACGGATGCATATGTTCAGACTGTGTCAAGATGGCCGGAGATTACCTCAGGGACATCCAGAAACAGGCTGTAGTCGCTGAGGCTGGCAAGAAACTCGAGCAGAACCATAAGCCGAAGGATATCAAGGAATTCCTTGACAGCTATGTGATCGGTCAGGACAGAGCGAAGAAGGCTCTTGCCATCGCTGTGTACAACCACTATAAGAGAATCAACCATAATCTCGTCGACAAGGCGGATGACGGCGTCGAACTCGAGAAGTCGAACATTCTTCTCGTCGGTCCTACCGGTACAGGTAAGACCTTGATGGCCAAGACTATCGCCCGTATGCTTGACGTCCCTTTCACAATCGTTGATGCTACTGTCCTCACAGAGGCCGGCTATGTCGGAGAGGACGTCGAGAGTATCCTTTCGAGGCTCCTCCAGGAGGCTGACTATAATGTCGCAAAGGCAGAGAGAGGTATTGTCTTCATCGATGAGATCGACAAGATCGCGCGCAAGAGCGACAATCCTTCGATAACCAGAGATGTCTCAGGCGAAGGCGTGCAGCAGGCTATGCTCAAGCTCCTTGAAGGCAATGTGGTAAACGTCCCTCCTCAGGGCGGAAGAAAGCATCCTGACCAGGAATTCCTCCATGTCAACACCCAGAACATCCTCTTCATCTGCGGTGGCGCTTTCGAGGGAATCGAGCGTAGGATCGCGCAGAGGCTCAATACCCAGGTGATAGGCTTCGGCGCAGCGAACAAGCAGCATGTCGACAAGGAGAACCTCCTCCAGTATGTCGAGGCTCAGGATCTGAGAAGCTATGGTCTCATCCCTGAGATCATCGGCCGACTTCCTGTCATCACATATCTTGACAATCTTGACAGGGACGCACTAAAGCGTATCCTTACTGAGCCGAAGAATGCGATTCTCAAGCAGTATGAGAAGATGTTCGAACTCGACGGAGTTGAACTGCAGATCGATCCTGAGGTGATGGATCTTATCGTGGATACGGCAATCTCCAACAAGCTCGGCGCCCGCGGCCTGAGGTCAATCTGTGAGAAGGTAATGGCCGATGCGATGTATGATGCTCCGTCTTCAAGAAAGAAGACTTTCAGGCTTTCGGTTGACTACGCTAAAGCAAGACTAGGAAACTAGGTAGTATCATTAAATCAAGGCTGAAGCGCCATTGGCTGACCTTTGCGCCCGCGCAAGGAGCGGGAGGGGCCCACGAAGTGGGAGGGTCTGGAAGCCAATGGCGCTTTAGCCTTGAATATTTCCTGCTACAGATAGTCGTTGAAGTAATTTGTTACCTTATCCATAAGATGAACCCTGTCCTTGCCCTGGACATTGTGCTCGGCGCAAGGATAAGGGAAATAGTCGACCTGGACATTGTTGACGATGCACTCGCGTATGAAGCTGAGACTGTGCTCCCATACGACGGTGTTGTCGATCGCTCCCTGGCAGATGAGGAGCTTGCCCTTGAGGTCCTTGGCCTTGTTGATGAGGCTGGTCTTTGCGAAACCGTCAGGATTGAGCATTTCAGTATCCATGTAACGCTCGCCGTACATGATCTCGTACCACTTCCAGTCGATCACCGGACCGCCTGCTACACCAACCTTGAATACATCAGGATAGTTGGTGATGAGTGAGATGGTCATGAATCCACCGTAGCTCCAACCATGGACACCGATCCTGTCGGCGTCGACATATGGAAGGCTCTTGAGCATCTTGATGCCCTCCATCTGGTCTGCCATCTCGGCCTGTCCGCACTGGCGGTTGATGGCCTGCTCGTATTCGATGCCCTGGCAGTCGGTGCCGCGGTTGTCCTGGACGTATACGATGTAGCCGTGCTGGGCCATGTACATTTCCCACATGCGGATCTGGCCAAGCCATGAGTCATGCACCATCTGTGAGTGCGGGCCACCATAGACATAGACGATTACCGGGTATTTCTTCGACGGGTCGAAGTTGGTCGGCTTGTAGAGCCTGTACCAGTTGTCGAACTTGCCGTCGGCGCTCTTCACTGTGCCGAAATCTACCTCGCCGGTAGCGTAGTCCTTGAGCGGGTCCTCGCTTCGGAGGGTGAACCTGGTTGTCTTTAGGTCTGTTGATACGACCTTCCTGACGAGTGGGGTGTTGAATGATGAGTAGCTGTCTATGAACCACTTGCCGTCGGTGCTGATGGCAACGCTGTGCCAGCCTCTGTCCATGGTAAGGCGTTCTGGCTTGCCTACCTTCGCATCAGCTGCAGAAAGGGCCTTCTTGCCCTTGCCGTCGGTGATCTTCACGCGGAAAAGGTGGCTCTCGGCAGGAGATATCTCTGATGACATGTAGTAGAGATCCTCGCCGACTATGTCCGTGAACTCCACGTCAGCGTCGCAAGGGGTTACTCTTCTGACGGTTCCGAGTGTGTCGCAGAGATAGAGGTTGCGGTAGCCGTCACGGTTGTTCGTCCTGTAGATGAAATGGTAGTTGTCGCCGATGAAATAGAGCGGATCGAGCGGCTCTACCCAGTTGTCGTTGTCTTCTGTAAGGATGGTCTTCACGTATTCACCGGTCTGGGCGTCATACATGTTGAGCTTCATGTGCTCCTGGGTACGGTCGAGGACCTGGATGAATATGTATTTTCCGTCAGGACCCCAGCTGATGTTGGTAAGGTATCTGTCCTGGCCGAAATCGTTGACTTTCATATAGACGGTCTTCATCGTCTTTGTGTCATAGACACCAAGGGTGATGACTTCTGAGCTCATGCCGTTCATCGGATACTTGATGCTCCTGAGTGAGCCGGTCCTTGTGGTGATGTCAAGAAGCGGGAATTCGGTTACCATGGACTCGTCCTTCCTGTAGAAGGCAAGCTTGGTCCTGTCGTCTGACCAGAAGGTGCCGCCGTTGATTCCGAACTCGTTTCGGCTTACGCTCTGTCCGTATGTGATCTGGCTGTTCTCGCTTCTGGCAACGAGGTATAGATTGCCCTCTGCGTCCTTGTAATAGAGGCTCTGACCCTTGAGGACTTCTGTGTTTCCCTCAGGTCTCTTGGAGAAGACTATGCCTTCTTCTGCGAGCTGGGCCATCTTCTCAGAGTACTCCTGAGGAACGGCAGGGGAGAGACTGCGGTTGAGGATTGCGTCCTCCATGGTCATGATCTTGCCATTGGCCGGACCTGCAGGATGTATGTCTTTGACTCCTGGCTGAGCATAAGCCGCAAGTGAGATAAGCGCGGCGGAAATTGAAATGAATATTCTGTTCATGGTACCTTGTTCTTGCTGATTATCTGTTATTGATCTTTCCCAAGTCATCTATCTGGCTGCCGGATGGCTCAGTTGCGGAGATTATCTTGTCGACGATGTACTTTGTGTTGCCTCTCCAAGGAATGACGCCCTTGTACTGCTTGTAATGGACCTGGACAAGCTGTCCGCCAAGTCCCATGAGAGTCTCGGCGATCTCGGGATCCTTGACAGAGAACTCAAGGTTGTAGGACTCGATGAGCGCTCCGTTGGCTGCATTGCCTCCACGGATGCCCGCCTGGATGATCTTGCCCTCATATGTCTTGAACAGATAGCCTTTCAGCGCGAACTGGTTCAGCTCTCCGGCCTTTACGCCTTCTGCGAAGACGAAGTAATATTTGAAATAGGTAAATCCCGTTACGAACAGCAGAGCCAGCAGGATGCTGATAAGGGTGATCTTGGTTTTCGTTCTCATTATAAATGATTGATTAGGTATATGATGCAAAGATAGCAATCTTGGAGAAGTATCGGAACGTGACATAAAAGAAAAAAGCGACTGAAGATTCAGCCGCTCTGTTCATTAGGCAGTGTTTCCACCACCTTGGTACTGGGTAGGAGAATCGAACTCCTATTGCGAGATTGAGAATCTCGAGTACTAACCGTTATACGAACCCAGCGTGTTAGTTGTTGATTGGATTGCAAAGATAGGCAAATTATATTACACTCCAAATTTTTTTTGTATTTTTGTAAAAATAATTGACAAATATGACCCTTATCAAATCTATTTCCGGAATCCGTGGTACAATCGGAGGCAATCCAGGGGAGTCTCTTACCCCGATTGATGTAGTCAAGTTCACATACGCATATTGCGAAAAACTCCGCGAAAGAAGGCCTAAGGCCGAGGGCGAAAGATATAAGGTAGTAGTCGGAAAGGATGCAAGACTTTCAGGCGAGATGGTCGAGAACCTTGTAGTGGGTACTCTCATCTCATGCGGCGTCGATGTCGTCAAGGCTGGCTTCGCATCTACCCCAACCACAGAACTTGCAGTCACCTTCTGCGAGGCTGACGGCGGTATCATCCTTACCGCTTCCCACAACCCACGCCAGTGGAATGCCCTCAAGCTTCTCAACGAGAAGGGTGAGTTCCTCAACGCAGAGGAAGGTCAGGCTATCCTCGACTGCGCTGAGGCAGAGAATTTCTGCTTCGCTTCAGTCGATGAGCTTGGTGTCATCGAGGAGAGGGATTTCACAGACGAGCACATCCAGTTAGTCCTTGATCTCGAGGCTGTGGACGTAGAGGCGATCAAGACTGGAAAGTTCAAGGTCGTCCTTGATGCCATCAACTCCGTAGGCGGAATCATCATGCCACGTCTCCTCGACAAGCTTGGTGTTGAGTGCATCAAGATCAACTGCGAGCCTACAGGTGACTTCGCACATAATCCTGAACCGCTTCCAAAGAACCTCGTCGAGCTCAGCGAGACTGTCGTGAAGGAAGGCGCTGACTTCGGTATCTCAGTGGATCCGGATGTGGACCGTCTTGCATTCATCAGCGAGAACGGTGAGCCTTTCGTAGAGGAATATACACTCGTCAGCGTTGCAGACTACCTCTTCTCAAGGGCGGCTGCAAACGCTAAGGCGAAGGGCATCTCACTTGAAGAGGAGTGCGCACCATATAAGCCTGTGTCATGCTCTAACCTTTCTTCTTCACGTGCGCTCAGAGACGTCACCGAGCAGTATGGCGGCCGATATGAGGCTGCTGCGGTAGGTGAGGTGAACGTGACTACAAAGATGCGTTCAGAGTGTGCGCTCATCGGTGGAGAGGGCAACGGAGGCGTAATCTATCCTGCAAGCCACTATGGCCGTGATGCCATGGTCGGTGTCGCTCTCTTCCTCAGCAACCTCGCTGCAAAGAAGATGAAGGTGTCAGAACTTAAGGCAACATATCCTCCATACTTCATCGCGAAGAACAAGATCGAGCTCTCAGACAAGGCGCTCATCGACAAGATCCTTGAGGAACTCAAGGTCGTATACGCGTCAGAGAACATCAATGACATCGACGGTGTAAAGATCAACTTCGAGGCTACGAAGCAGTGGGTTCATCTCCGCAAGTCAAATACCGAGCCTATCATCCGTATCTATGCTGAGGCACAGACTATGGAGGAGGCTGAGGCTCTTGCAGAGAAGGTCATCGCCGTTGCAAACAAGATAATCGGCAAGTAAGATGTTCTCTTTCAGGACGACTCCGCTCGAGGATCAGCTCGACAAGGCTCTGATGGACGGTAAGGTAGGGTGCTTCTGTACCCAGAACTGCTGGGATACCGGCAGGGACAGGTATATGTACCAGCTTTTTCAGGAAAGGGGCAACCTTGAGATCGTGCTTACACCCCGTGATGCTGAGCTTACTCCAGGCACCAACCATATCGAGTTCACCAAAGAACAGCTTGCGCCGCTTTCAGCTGTTGTCGTGGAGATCCAGGACGTCGGCTCACGTTACTTCAACTACACTAAGGACGTGCTTCGTCTGATGTCCGTCATGGTGGAACTAGGCGACGAGGCTCCTGCTCTCTACATCGTCGACCACCTGAATCCGGCCGGTCGTCACGTGGAAGGGTCCATCCCTTCCGGGACCATGGAGGCATTCGTGCCGAAGGTCGCGCATAGACACGGCCTTACTCTTGGCGAACTCTGTAATCTCTATTACAGCGAGATCGGAGCGAAGTTCTCTCTCCATATCATCTCAGCTCTTGCATCGGACACTACCCATCAGCTCATGCCATGGACCATAGCCCCGGCTTCGGATATCCCGGGCATGTTCACGTGCTATATGTACAGCGGCGGCGGTCTCTGGAACAATACGAACATTACCCCTGCGATCGGAACGGCCCGTCCATATGAGTATATCGGTGCTCCATTCGTGAAGGCGGTGATGGATGACGACCTGCCGGTTCCTGATGGCGTGATGATGCGTCCATGTTCTTTCACTCCGTCTGCCGGACAGTATGCAGGGGAGAGGTGCTATGGCTATCAGATCATGCTGCAGCCAGGCGCTGAGTATCATTCTCTTCTCCATACCCTCCAGCTGATGCGCTTCTTCAAAGAGAAGTATCCTCAGTTTGAGATCGGTCCGGAATTCTACCGTAAGCTTGCGGATCCGGTGCTCGCTGACTATCTCGCCGGAAAGATTTATTTCGCTGATGCGAGAGACCATGTGAAGGTAGAAGAGCAGAAGTGGATCAGGAAGGCCAAGAGATTTGCTTTATATGACGATCAGCCTGTCAGAATTAAGTAAAATATTCTTGTCGTTTCAGGAATTATTCGTAAATTTGTCGCTCCAATTGGAACTATAGTTAACAATACTTAATTAATTAAGAAATGAAAAAAGGAATCCATCCCGAAACCTACCGTCTTGTAGCTTTCAAGGATATGTCAAACGACACAGTGTTCATCACACGTTCATGCGCTTCTACAAAGGAGACTCTCGAAGTTGACGGTGTTGAGTACCCTGTCGTAAAGGTCGAGATTTCCAACACTTCTCATCCTTTCTACACTGGTAAAGTCAAGCTCGTTGACACCGCCGGTCGTGTTGATAAATTCTACCAGAGATACAAGAGCCGTCAGAAGTAATCATCGAATTACTTTTCGAAATAGGACAAAAGAAGCCAGTTCAAGGAACTGGCTTCTTTTTTTATGTCAGCCCGAAGCTGGTTGCTCTCGTTGCCATATATTTGCCGTAAGGCGATGGTTCCTCACTTTTGCAAATCGGAGTGCATGGAGAAACCTGATCTGTACGCTGAGTGGCGCATTGTCATGCGCTCCTGGCACTGTCTGGCCTATGAGTGCATAAGAAACACCATCCTGGGTGCTTAGAATTCTGGTCGGGATGCACTCCGATTTGCAAAAGGCCGGCCCGCTGATGCGGGCTTTCCTAATGTCTTGAGCGGTCGCCGAACTGCTATCTGTTCTTCGCCGAGCTGTTTGTCTGCTCTTCGGCGAGCTGGCGGATGTCTCCTCCGAGGACCCGTGGCCGCCCGCGGCCTCGTGAGCGGGAGGGGCCCAGCTTCAGCTGGGAGGGACGAGCGAAGCGAGGGTTTCGTTAGCACCACTGCACAACATCGCACCAGCACCACGTCGCGGGAGGGAGACAAGCTTCCCTGAAATGGACCTAGTGCGGGAAAGGACGTCTCTTGCTCTGGGTGGCTGATGTGTGCACCAGGTCCAGGCGTTTTGACGAGACCTGGTGCAGGGAAGGGTGTCTCTTGCTCTGTGTGGTTGATTCGTGCGCCAGGTCCAGGCTTTTTGACGAGACCTGGTGCAGGGAAAGGTGTCTCTTGCTCTGGGTGGTTGATTCGTGCACCAGGTCCAGGCGTTTTGGCGAGACCTGGTGCGAGGAAAGGTGTCTCTTGCTCTGTGTGGCTGATGTGTGCACCAGGTCCAGGCATTTTGACGAGACCTGGTGCAGGGAAGGGTGTCTCTTGCTCTGTGTGGCTGATTCG